>NZ_JAFGZB010000001.1:0-816476 GCF_017947305.1 Pseudomonas sp. MWU347 | reverse complement strand
CTCCTGAATCTGCCGTCAACCGTTAATTTCAGTTTTCTTTCAACAACTTACAGATCGGTTAAAAAACGCACAAATCCATCTATATATAGGCAGGAAACAGCCTTCTTCTATATAGAAGCGATACTCAAAGCACTCCATCAGCCTTGAGTGCCTCTACCGCGCCAGCGCCCAGACCCAGCACCCGCTGCAAAACCTCCAACGTATGCTCGCCCAATAAAGGAGGCGCGCGAAGGTACTCGACCGGCGTCTGCGACAGCCGGATCGGACTCGCCACCTGCGGGACCATCCCCGCCAATGCGTGCGGAAGCTCTATCGCCAACCCACGCGCCTTCACCTGCGGATCCTCAAACACTTGGGACAGATCATTGATCGGCCCACACGGCACACCCGCTTGCTCCAGCTGAGCCACCCATTCGGCGGTAGTCTTGAATACCGTCGCCTGGCGGATCAGAGGAATCAACACCGCGCGGTTAGCCACCCGCAGCTTGTTAGTCGCGAATCGCGGATCGTCCGCCCACTGCGGCTGGCCCGCCACCTCGGCAAACTTGCGGAACTGGCCGTCATTGCCAACGGTAAGAATGAAATCACCGTCGGCCGTCGGGAAGTCCTGATAAGGCACGATGTTCGGGTGTGCATTACCCAGACGCTTCGGCGCATTGCCGGTAGTCAGATAGTTCATCGCCTGATTCGCCAGACATGCGACCTGCACATCCAGCAAAGCCATATCGATGTGTTGCCCGCCACCGTCGTGATCACGATGAGCCAGCGCCGCCAGTATCGCCACGGTCGAATACAGCCCCGTAAGAATGTCCGTCAGCGCCACTCCCACCTTCACCGGCCCGGCGCCTTCATCACCTTCAGGGCGACCGGTCAGGCTCATCAGCCCGCCCAGTCCCTGGATCATAAAGTCATAACCCGCACGCTTGGCATACGGCCCGGTTTGACCGAAGCCAGTGATCGAGCAATAGATCAGGTCCGGATTGATCGCCTTCAGCGACTCGTAGTCCAGCCCATAGGCAGCCAGCCCACCGACCTTGAAGTTCTCGATCAGAATGTCCGACTTCGCCGCCAGCTCCCGTACCAGGTTCTGCCCTTCAGGCCGAGTGAAGTCGATCGTTACCGATTGCTTGTTGCGGTTGGCCGACAGGTAATAGGCCGCCTCGCTGGTGTTTTCCCCATAAGCGTCTTTAAGGAAGGGCGGCCCCCAGGCACGTGTGTCATCACCATTGCCCGGGCGCTCGACCTTGATCACCTCGGCGCCAAGGTCGGCGAGAATCTGCCCGGCCCACGGCCCGGCCAGCACACGCGATAAATCCAGTACTCGCAGATGCGACAGCGCGCCCATGGTCGCTCTCCTGTTAATAGAACGCCTGCAGACCGGTTTGCGCGCGACCGAGGATCAGCGCGTGAACGTCGTGAGTACCTTCATAGGTATTCACCACTTCCAGGTTGACCAGGTGACGGGCCACACCGAACTCGTCAGAGATACCGTTACCACCCAGCATGTCACGGGCCATGCGGGCGATATCCAGCGACTTGCCACAGGAGTTGCGCTTCATGATCGAGGTGATCTCGACCGCAGCGGTTCCTTCGTCCTTCATGCGACCCAGGCGCAGACAGCCTTGCAGCGCCAGAGTGATCTCGGTCTGCATGTCGGCCAGCTTCTTCTGAATAAGCTGGGTGGCAGCCAATGGACGCCCGAACTGTTGACGATCAAGGGTGTACTGGCGAGCGGTGTGCCAGCAGAACTCGGCAGCTCCCAATGCACCCCAGGAGATGCCATAGCGTGCGGAGTTAAGGCAGGTGAACGGGCCTTTCAGGCCGCGCACGTCCGGGAAGATGTTCTCTTCCGGCACAAATACGTTGTCCATGACGATTTCGCCGGTGATCGATGCGCGCAGACCGACCTTGCCGTGAATCGCCGGAGCGCTCAGGCCTTTCCAGCCTTTCTCCAGTACGAAGCCGCGGATGTCGCCGGCATCGTCCTTGGCCCAGACCACGAACACATCGGCGATCGGGCTGTTGGTGATCCACATCTTGGCGCCGGTCAGGCTGTAGCCGCCGTCAACCTTGCGCGCTCGGGTGATCATCGCGCCCGGGTCGGAGCCGTGGTTTGGCTCGGTCAGACCGAAGCAGCCGATCCATTCGCCGGAAGCCAATTTCGGCAGATATTTCTGTTTCTGTGCTTCAGTGCCGAATTCGTTGATCGGCACCATCACCAATGAGGACTGCACACTCATCATAGAACGGTAGCCAGAGTCGACACGCTCGACTTCGCGAGCAATCAGCCCGTAGCTGACGTAGTTCAGACCGCTGCCACCGTATTGTTCAGGGATGGTCGCGCCGAGCAGACCGACTTCGCCCATTTCGCGGAAGATTGCCGGGTCGGTTTTCTCATGGCGGAAAGCTTCAAGCACGCGTGGCGCCAGGCTCTGCTGAGCGAATTGGGCGGCGGTGTCGCGGATCATGCGCTCCTCTTCGGTGAGCTGTTGATCCAGCAGCAGGGGATCGATCCAGTTGAAGCTAGCTTTACCGCCCATGAGTGAGTCCTCGCAAATCGGTGAATTAACGTGGCATTGATCCTAGGCCCGGTTCGCCAGCGCGGCAAACGAGGATTTCGCATCCTGTTGTGCTAATTTCTCACTCCGAAACGTCGCTGAATGCCTTTTATGCGGCGCATTAGTGAGGTTGACGTACATGCGCAGGAAGATACCCAGCACCACGGCCCTGATCAGCTTCGAAGCCGCCGCCCGCCACGAAAGCTTTACCAAGGCTGCCGAAGAACTTTCCCTCACCCAGGGCGCCATTTGCCGACAGATCGCCAGCCTTGAGGAGTTCCTCAGTGTGGAATTGTTCCGACGTTCGCGACGCGGTGTGAAGCTGACGGAGGCGGGGCTGTCCTACAGCCGTCGGGTGGCCACGCAACTCGATGCCGTCGAGCGCGACACGCTCTCGGTCATGGGCCAGCAGGGCGTCAACGTGATCGAACTGGCGGTGGTGCCCACCTTCGGCACGCAATGGCTGCTGCCACGACTCAAGGACTTCCAGCTCAAACACCCGGAAGTAACGGTCAACCTGACCAACCGCACCCGCCCGTTCCTGTTTGCCGACACTGATTTCGACGCAGCGATCTACTTCGGCGACGCCGATTGGTCGGGTACCGAATCCCACAGGCTGATGGGCGAAAATCCGATGCCGGTATGCAGCCCCGCTCTCCTCGGCAGCAAGAAACATCTGACACCCAACGAGATTGCCGAGCTGCCTCTGTTGCAGCAAACCACCCGTCCCTACGCCTGGCGGCAGTGGTTCAACTCCCTGAACCTGAACATCCCACGCGACATGACAGGTCCGCGCTACGAGCTATTCTCCATGCTGGCTCAGGCCGCCATGCACGACATGGGCATCGCGCTGATTCCACCGTTTCTGATTCAGCGCGAACTGGCCGAGAAACGCCTGGTGGTCGCCAACCCGAATGCGCTCTCCAGCATTAAGGCGTATTACCTGATGATTCCGGAGCGAAAGGTCGAATCGGCATCACTCAAGGCTTTTCGCGATTGGCTGGTCAACCAGGCAAACAGCTACAGCCTAGAAGGATAAGGCCTTACAGCGATTACTAACCCGGTAGTCAGGAAAATCAAAGCCCTACAGATATAAGTATTTGTCGCAAAATCACAGACTGTATCCGAAAGTCGTACAGACGTCCCACAAGCGCCTGAAGACGTGGCTTTGAGCCTCCATCCACGACTCATTACGGCCTATTCACGCCACCGATGAGAAATATTTTCAAATTCAGCCAGAATCCTTGCAAGGCACGGCCTGCAAGGGATTCAACTGGCCATCTGCGACATTCGGTCACGGGATGACTTGTAGTTAATTTTCCGTCACCCGTCATAATCCCTTGAAGGGCATAAAGTTCGCCTGCAAAATGCCGCGCCCCGCCCTGATTTGGCGGGATCGTGCTGATCGGCCGCCCCAGTCGCACCATCCGCAGTGCCTGGGTTTACTCAATAAGATCACGCAGGAGATTTGACGTGCACATTGGTGTTCCTCTCGAAACCCAGACCGGTGAAACACGGGTTGCTGCAACCCCGGAAACCATTAAAAAGCTGATCAGCCAAGGCCATAAGGTCACTGTGCAAACCGGCGCCGGCGTTAAAGCCAGTGTTGTCGACAGTGCCTATGAAGCGGCGGGCGCAACCATTGGCAGTGCCAACGACGCGTTCGGCGCCGAGCTGATTCTCAAAGTGGTCGCCCCCAGCGACGCCGAACTGGCGCTGATCAAGCGCGGCACGGTGCTGGTGGGCATGCTCAACCCCTTCAATAACGACACCATCGCCAAAATGGCCGAGTGCGGGATTACTGCGTTCGCCCTGGAGGCGGCGCCGCGTACCTCTCGGGCGCAGAGTCTCGATGTGCTGTCGTCGCAGGCGAACATTGCCGGCTACAAGGCTGTGTTGTTGGCCGCGCACTACTATCCGCGCTTCATGCCGATGCTGATGACCGCTGCGGGCACCGTGAAAGCGGCGCGCGTGCTGATTCTCGGCGCGGGCGTGGCCGGGTTGCAGGCGATTGCCACGGCGAAACGTCTGGGTGCGGTGATTGAAGCGTCTGACGTGCGTCCGGCGGTGAAGGAACAGATCGAATCCCTCGGCGCGAAGTTCGTCGATGTGCCTTACGAGACTGACGAAGAGCGTGAATGCGCGGTCGGTGTCGGCGGTTACGCTCGCCCGATGCCGGCGAGCTGGATGCAACGTCAGGCCCAGGCTGTGCACGAACGCGCCAAGCAGGCCGACATCGTCATCACCACCGCACTGATCCCGGGCCGCAAGGCGCCGACACTGTTGAGCGCAGACACCGTGGCGCAGATGAAGCCGGGCTCGGTGGTCATCGACCTCGCGGCTGCGCAGGGCGGCAACTGCCCGCTGACCGTCGCCGATCAGGTCGTGGTCGAGAACGGCGTGACCATCGTCGGCCCGACCAACCTGGCCGGTGAAGTCGCTGCAGACGCCTCGGCGCTGTACGCCCGCAACCTGCTGGACTTCCTCAAGCTGGTGTTCACCAAAGAAGGCCAGTTCGACGTCAACCTCGAAGACGACATCGTCGCCGCGTGCCTGATGTGCCGCGACGGCCAAGTCATCCGCAAAAACGCCTAAGCAGGGATTCAGACGATGGAAGAGCTTATCTCCCCCGGTATCTACAACCTGATCATCTTCGTGCTGGCGATTTATGTCGGTTACCACGTGGTCTGGAACGTTACACCTGCGCTGCACACGCCGTTGATGGCGGTGACCAATGCCATTTCGGCAATCGTGATCGTCGGCGCCATGCTCGCTGCTGCGCTGACCGTCACGCCGCTGGGCAAGACCATGGGCACCCTCGCCGTGGCACTGGCTGCGGTCAACGTGTTTGGTGGCTTCCTGGTCACCCGCCGCATGCTTGAGATGTTCAAGAAGAAAGCCCCGAAAGCAAAAGAAGAGGCGCCGAAGTAATGAGCATGAATCTCGTCACGACGCTCTACCTGATCGCGTCAATCTGCTTTATCCAGGCCCTTAAAGGCCTGTCGCACCCGACCACGTCGCGGCGCGGCAACCTGTTCGGCATGCTCGGCATGGCGCTGGCCATCCTCACCACCATCGGCCTCATCTATAAGCTCGGTGCGGAACTGGCGACTGCCGGTATCGGTTACGTGATCGTCGGCCTGCTGATCGGCGGCACCGCCGGTTCGATCATGGCCAAGCGCGTCGAAATGACCAAGATGCCAGAGCTGGTCGCGTTCATGCACAGCATGATCGGTCTGGCGGCGGTGTTCATCGCCATTGCTGCGGTGGTCGAGCCGCAATCGCTGGGCATCGTCAAGCAACTGGGCGACTCGATCCCGGCGGGTAACCGTCTGGAGCTGTTCCTCGGCGCGGCGATTGGTGCAATCACCTTCTCCGGTTCGGTGATCGCCTTCGGCAAGCTGTCGGGCAAGTACAAGTTCCGCCTGTTCCAGGGCGCGCCGGTACAGTTCGCCGGTCAGCACAAGCTGAACGCGGTACTCGGTCTGGCGACACTGGTGCTGGGCGTGACCTTCATGCTCACCGGCAACCTCCCCGCGTTCGCGCTGATGCTGGCTCTGGCGTTCGTGATGGGGGTGCTGATCATCATCCCGATTGGCGGCGCCGACATGCCGGTGGTGGTGTCGATGCTCAACAGCTATTCGGGTTGGGCGGCAGCAGGTATCGGCTTCTCGCTGAACAACTCGATGCTGATCATTGCCGGCTCTCTGGTGGGTTCGAGCGGTGCGATCCTCTCGTACATCATGTGCAAGGCGATGAACCGTTCCTTCTTTAATGTACTGCTTGGCGGTTTCGGCAACACGGCCGACGCAGGACCTGCCGGTGCGAAAGAAGCCCGTCCGGTGAAATCCGGTTCGGCCGACGACGCAACGTTCCTGCTGACCAACGCCGACACCGTGATCATCGTCCCGGGTTACGGCCTGGCGGTGGCCCGTGCGCAGCATGCATTGAAAGAGCTGACCGAGAAACTGACCCATCGCGGCGTGACCGTGAAGTACGCGATCCACCCGGTGGCCGGTCGCATGCCAGGGCACATGAACGTCCTGCTCGCCGAGGCCGAAGTGCCTTACGACCAGGTGTTCGAGATGGAAGACATCAACTCCGAGTTCGGCCAGGCCGACGTGGTGCTGGTACTCGGCGCCAACGACGTGGTCAACCCGGCCGCCAAGAACGATCCGAAATCGCCGATTGCCGGCATGCCGATTCTCGAAGCGTTCAAGGCCAAGACCATCATCGTCAACAAGCGCTCGATGGCCAGCGGTTATGCCGGTCTGGACAACGAACTGTTCTACCTGGACAAGACCATGATGGTGTTCGGCGACGCGAAAAAAGTCATCGAAGACATGGTCAAAGCGGTCGAGTAATCCTCCGCAGTTGCACCGGACGCCCCGACTTGTCGGGGCGTTTTTGTTTGCGCAAACCGTCGGACAATTTGCCACGTTGTTGCAGATCCAGTAACGGTGTTTTACTTCAAACCCGCTAAATAGACGCCTCGTTTGCGACCTTGGTAGCGGGACAGGCGCCCGCGAAATTCACTAGACTGCGCATCCTGCTACTCGCTTCCCGAGAAAATAATCCATGTATCGTGACCGTATTCGCCTGCCTTCGTTGTTGGATAAAGTGATGAGCGCCGCCGACGCCGCCGCGCTGATTGAAGACGGCATGACCGTCGGCATGAGCGGCTTCACCCGCGCTGGCGAAGCCAAAGCCGTCCCTCACGCACTGGCCGAGCGAGCCAAGGTCACGCCGCTGAAGATCAGCCTGATGACCGGCGCCAGCCTGGGCAACGACCTCGACAAGCGACTGACCGAGGCCGGCGTGCTGTCGCGGCGCATGCCGTTCCAGGTCGACAGCACCTTGCGCAAGGCGATCAACGCCGGCGAAGTGATGTTCATCGACCAGCACCTGTCGGAAACCGTCGAGCAACTGCGCAACCAGCAACTGAAGCTGCCGGACATCGCAGTGATCGAAGCCGTGGCCATCACCGAGCAAGGCCACATCGTGCCGACCACCTCGGTGGGCAACTCGGCGAGCTTCGCGATTTTCGCCAAGCAGGTGATTGTCGAGATCAACCTGGCGCACAACGCCAACCTCGAAGGCCTGCATGACATCTATATCCCGACCTATCGCCCGACGCGCACGCCGATCCCGCTGGTGAAAGTCGACGATCGCATCGGCAGCACCGCGATCCCGATCCCGCCGGAAAAGATTGTCGCCATCGTCATCACTCAGCAGGCGGATTCGCCGTCCACGGTGTCGACCCCGGATGTCGACACCAATGCCATCGCCGAGCACCTGATCACCTTCTTCAAGCAGGAAGTCGACGCCGGGCGCATGACCAACAGGCTCGGCCCGTTGCAGGCCGGGATCGGCAACATCGCCAACGCGGTGATGTGCGGTCTGATCGATTCGCCGTTCGAAGACCTGACCATGTACTCCGAAGTGCTGCAGGACTCGACCTTCGATCTGATCGACGCCGGCAAGCTGAGCTTTGCGTCGGGCAGCTCGATCACTTTGTCGGAGCGACGCAACAGCGACGTGTTCGGCAACCTGGAGAAGTACAAGGACAAACTGGTGCTGCGCCCGCAGGAAATCTCCAACCACCCGGAAGTAGTGCGTCGTCTGGGTATCATCGGCATCAACACTGCGCTGGAGTTCGACATCTACGGCAACGTCAACTCCACCCACGTCTGCGGCACGCGGATGATGAACGGCATTGGTGGCTCGGGCGACTTCGCGCGCAACGCACACCTCGCGGTGTTCGTGACCAAGTCGATCGCCAAGGGCGGCGCAATTTCCAGCGTGGTGCCGATGGTCAGCCACGTTGACCACACCGAGCATGACGTCGACATCCTGGTGACCGAAATCGGCCTGGCCGACCTGCGCGGCCTGGCCCCGCGCGAGCGCGCCCGGGTGATCATCGACAACTGTGTGCACCCGGACTATCGCCAGGCGCTGAACGACTACTTCACCGCAGCGTGCGCCATCGGCGGCCATACCCCACACATCCTGCGAGAAGCCCTGAGCTGGCACATCAACCTGGAAGAAAACGGACGCATGCTCGCGGTGTAATCACACAGTCAAACCGCTGATGCAAACACAGTTTGTGTCAGCGGATTTTTTAACCCGCCACATCTGGCAAAAACTGTACTGCTGTACCGGTTGTTTCCTACAGATTTTGCCTACCTCCTTCCTTGAATTGAGCAAAAACGCACCAAATTAGTGCTGACAGGTACAGTTTGCTCAATTTCGACCCGTACACCCCCTATAAACAGTTAACTGGTCACTCACAATACAGTTGAACTGTATCTAGAGAGACTAGGCAAACGAGAGGATCATGGGCACCAGTTAAACCACTACCTGATCCCGCCACAAGCGGAAGGATGTCAACCATGGAACGTACACTCAGTTCCGAACTGTTCTTCGAAGACAAAGCTGCAAAAAACCAGGCTTCCCTGCCTCTGCGCGTTATCGCCAACCTGATGTTGTGGCAGCGCCGCATCTCCAGCCGCCACCAACTGGCTCGTCTGGATTCGCGTCTGCTGGCTGACGCCGGTATCAGCGAAGCACAACGCTACGAAGAGCTGAGCAAGCCGTTCTGGCGCTAAGTAGCGTCGCTGGCTCTGGTCGTCAGACCCACCGCCAGCAACCCGAATTGAACACACAAGACCCGTCGCGGGAAACCGCGACGGGTTTTGTCGTTTCAGGGTTTGAAAATGCCCGTACAGCAGAATAATCAAAGTACAGGTACAGTTCTCAATAAACAAAATCTGAACCAGTACAATTTTTCATGAGTGTATCTGCTCGCCAAACTGCATCGGGCGCAGCATGTCCTTAACCCTCCTCGGTTTAAGGAAAACGCCATGAAAGGCTTACAGGATGTTTCGACAGCATCGACTCTACCCCGCGCTCACTCGCACCTGCTGCGGCGCCTGTTTCGACCCCTGTGGCAAGGACTGGAGCGCGCCAGGACGCGGCGCCTGCTGGCTCAACTGGACCAGCGCGACCTAGCGGATCTGGGCCTCAGCCATGCCGATCGGCTCAGAGAACTGGAGAAACCCTTCTGGCGCTAGCATTCTGCCCACTGTCCGAACCTCGCGCGCAGGCCTAATATCCACGCCAGAACGTGGCGAATCTTCTGTAACCCGCGTCTGACTCATCAGACACAAGCCACCTCTCAATACGGTTTACTATCAGGAGATCCACCATGTCCCGTCTTCGCCTGCTCAGCGCTGCCGCCTTGCTGGCCGTGGCTGCCAACGCCAGTGCCTCCAGCTTCATTGTGACCACCGATGCCGTGGTTGGCGCGCTGAAATCCTCCTCGGACGCCACCTCCGATGTCAGCTCTTCGCTGCGTGACAACAAAGTCGTGATCGCCGCCCGTGACGACGCTGCCAGCTTCGTCGCCAGTGAAGGCCAGATCCGTGGCGTGAAACTGGAAAGTGCTCTGGACCTGATCCGTCATCAGGCACCGCAACTGAACGCGACCGACTTCCAACTGGCGCAAGCCATCCTCGCGATCTGATCCGCCATTGCCGGACGGGGCACGCCAGTCGTGTCCCGATGTTTCGCCGCTGGCTCTGGCCCGGGCATTTGCGCTAGCCTTGAAGCTCGTTAACCGTTACCGAGTCTCATGCGTTTATTCAGACTGTTTTTCCCTTGCGTATTGGTCAGTGCCTTCTGGGCGACCTCGGTCGATGCCTTTGATGTCTCCACACAAAACACCGTGGTCAGCGTTTGGGCGACCGGAATGGTGTCTTCCGCACCATTCGACCGTAAACTGATCATCGCCGCTCACGATGACGCGGCGGCGTTTGTCGCCAGTGACGGTCAATTGCGCGGCGCGCAGCTCGAATCCGCCCTGCATTACTTGCGCAAATCCCGACCAAAACTTCATGTCAGCGACCTTGAACTGGCACAGGCAATTCTCGTCCAATAGTAATCATGATCCCTCGTTAACATTGCCCTCCGGAGTCGTTCCATGCGTAGCCCGCTGATTGCTGCCGCCCTTGGCCTGTTTTTGTTGGCCGACGTGGCCCAGGCACACACCCTGGTAGCCACCAGTAACATCATCGTTCGTGCCTCCCAGCGCACCATCGATTTCACCTCCGATACCACGACGTCGATTCGCGATTCGAAAATCATCCGCGAAGCCCACGACGATGCGGCCAGCTTCGTTGCCACCAACGGCGATATCCGCGGTGCGCACCTGGAAGCCGCCCTCAACACCTTGCGCACGCGCGTGCCGGAAGCTCGCGACGCCAGTGATCAGGTGCTCGCCGAAGCCATCCTCGCCCTGTGAAGTCACTCGGCGCCTGGCTGCTGGCCGGGGCACTGTTGCTGCTTGGCAACAGCGCCCACGCCAGCCTGCAATTGCGGCTCAAGACCGACGGCCTGAGCCCCGCTCAGCAGCAGGCCAGCCAGGCGCTGCTCGATGAAGCCATGCACAAGTTGCCGCCCAGCTTCGTCGAACAACTGGACCGGCGCATCGATGTCGGCTGGACCGACGACATGCCCGGTAACGCCTACGGCCAGGCGACCCTGGTTGCCGAGCTAGACCTGAACCGCAAACTGCTCGCCGGTCTCACCGACGGCAGCGCGGCCACAGAGAAAACCAATCGCCCCCATGGCACTGTGCGCCAGGAACTGCTGGCAACGGTGCTGCATGAACTCACCCACATTTATGACCGCGCGCGCCTGTGGCCCGCCGCCGAGCGCACGCTGATTCAGCGCTGCACTCGCCGCAGCAACAGCGCCGGCCTGGTCGGCATTCCCGACGAGTGCCGAGGCCAGACCGAGCGCCGCTTCACCCTCAGCGATGATCCACGTCTGCTCGATCTCGCCGGCTGGCAACAGTACGTCGGGCGCCGCGGCGAGCGTGAACAACACAATCGTCAGGTGGCCCGCAGCCCGGACCTGTACGAGATCTCCAGCCCGAAAGAGTTTGTCGCGGTCAACATGGAGTATTTCCTCCTCGACCCGAGCTACGCCTGCCGCCGTCCGGCGCTCTATCGCTACTACAAGGCGCGCTTCGGCTGGGCACCACCGGCCAAGGACACCTGCAGCAATACCTTCGCCTTTCTCAACGCCGGCAACGACTTCGCCAAACAGCCCTTGGGCCAGGTCGACCCGGAGCGGGTGTATGCCGTCGATTATCTGCTGGCTGAAGCCAACCAGAACTGGGTCAGCCGCTGGGGCCACAGCATGCTGCGGCTGGTGATCTGCGCGCCGGGTCGACCACGGGGCCCGGATTGCCGGCTCGACCTCGACCAGCATCTGGTGCTGTCCTACCGCGCCTTTGTCGGCGACGTGCAGCTGTCGAGCTGGGACGGACTGGTCGGCAAATATCCATCACGCCTGTTCGTCCTGCCGCTTGCGCAGGTCATCGACGAATACACCAAGACTGAATTGCGCAGCCTCGCCTCGGTGCCATTGAATCTGTCACGCGACGAGATCGAAGGCGTGGTCGAACACGCTGCCGAAATGCACTGGAGTTATGACGGCAACTACTTCTTCCTGTCGAACAACTGCGCGGTGGAAGGCCTGAAATTGCTGCGCAGCGGCAGCAACAACAAGCAACTCGTCGGCCTCGACAGCATCATGCCCAACGGCTTGCTCGAAGTGCTCAAAGGCCGGGGGCTGGCCGACACCAGCGTGCTCGACAATCCCAAGGAAGCCCTGCGCCTGGGCTATCGCTTCGATTCGTTCCGCGATCGCTATCAGGCGATGTTCGATGTGTTGAAAAAGCAGCTGCCGATCAAGCAAACCAGCGTCGAAGATTGGCTATCGCTGTCTGCCGAAGAACGTCGCCAGTGGTTCGAACGTGCAGACCTGCGCACCAGCGCTGCATTGCTCCTGCTGGAACAGGCGAGCTATCGCCGCCAGTTGCTGCTGGCCCAGGACGAGGTCAAGCAGCGCTACCTCGGCGCCCGGGAGCTGGAAAACGGCGGCATGGACAAGGCCAACGCCACCCTGCAGGAAATTCTCGCCAACAGCGGCTTCCTCAGTCGTCCGGCAGAACTGCTCGACAGCCGTGGCTACGGGCTGCCGCAACCAAGCGAGTTCAAGCGCCTGCAGGACGAAAGCGCCCAACGCCAGAAACAACTGCTGGCGCTGAGCGGCGATCTGGACAAGGAAGTGCGCAAGTTGCTGGAACCCAAGCGAGCGGCCGAAATTGCCGCCAGCGAAGCCAACGTGAAGCAGATCGGCGAGCATCTGCGCAGACTGCACAAGGCATCTGGCGGACTGGAGCTACCCTGAGACAGAAGACTGGAACTGAATCTTGTGGCGAGGGAGCTTGCTCCCGCTCGGCTGCGCAGCAGTCGTAAATCGGTTGAATGCCGAATTTTCAGGGCCGCTCCGCGCCCCAGCGGGAGCAAGCTCCCTCGCCACAGATGCTCGTGCCAAATCAGTACAAAACACCATCCAGAATTTCGTAAACGATCCCGGTACCCACCGCGATCAGGACAATGTCACCCCCGGCCCGGCGCCACTCATAACCCGGATACACTGGCAGACGACTCAGCGCCCGACCGTCAAGTCGCTCGCCGTAATACCCGCGCGGCAACGGCCGGCCGCGTTCCAGATGGATGCCCGGTGGCGGCGGTGCGCCGCGCACGAAGTAGCCGTGATTGTCGCGAATGGTCTGGCGTACCGGGCCGAAGTCGCGTGGCGGGCCGCCTCGGTGGTCGTTCTGCGGGCCACGGTGATCGTCACCACGGTTATCGTAGTGGCCCTGCTGCGGGCCGCCGTGGTCATGATCATCGCGTGGATCGGCGCTGGCCAGCAGCGGCGTCGCGCTGAGCATCAGCACGCCCAATCCGGCAATCAGACGTTTCGGCATTTTCATCAAGTCTTCCTCACTGCACCAACAGCAAAAAGGGATTCAGAACGTGGTTCTGAATCCCTCGGTCTTGCTCAATTAGGCCGTGATGTGAGGCGCTAATTCCTCTGTATCAGGAACTTTACCTTCAGCTGACGCGGGCCTGACGCACGCCCTCGGACAGCGCCTTGCACAGACCCAGCACGCCATCGACAGCCTGGGCCGGCGTGGTCGCATTGGCGATGTGATCGATCAGTGCCGAACCCACCACCACCCCGTCCGCCAAACGAGCGATGGACGCCGCCTGCTCCGGAGTACGGATACCGAAACCGATGCTGATCGGCAGGTCAGTGTGGCGACGCAAACGGGTGACCGCCTCTTCGACGTGTTCCAGAGTCGCCGCACCGGCACCGGTCACACCGGCCACCGACACGTAGTAAACGAAGCCCGAGCTGCCATTGAGCACTTTCGGCAGACGCGCATCATCAGTGGTCGGGGTGGTCAGGCGGATGAAGTCCAGACCCGCAGCCTGTGCCGGGTCGCACAGTTCATTGTTGTGCTCTGGCGGCATGTCGACCACGATCAGGCCGTCGACGCCCGCGTCTTTGGCGTCAGCGATGAAACGTTCAACGCCATACATGTGGATCGGGTTGAAATAGCCCATCAGCACCAGCGGCGTGTCGCTGTTGCCTTCGCGAAACTCGCGAACCATTTGCAGGGTTTTCGCCAGATTCTGCTTGGCGCCCAAGGCACGGATGTTCGCCAGTTGAATCGCCGGGCCGTCGGCCATCGGGTCGGTGAACGGCATGCCCAGCTCGATCACGTCGGCGCCAGCGCCGGGCAAACCTTTGAGGATCGCCAGCGAAGTGTCGTAGTCCGGATCACCGGCAGTGACGAAAGTCACCAGCGCGGCGCGATTCTGTTGCTTGAGGTCGGCAAAACGGGTTTGCAGGCGGCTCATCAGTGTTTCTCCTGCTTCGACTGTTCCATATGGTGCATGACGGTCTGCATGTCTTTGTCGCCACGGCCGGAGAGGTTGACCACCATCAGGTGATCCTTCGGCAGTTTCGGTGCGCGTTTGAACACTTCAGCCAGCGCATGCGCGCTTTCCAGTGCCGGGATGATGCCTTCGAGGCGGCAGCACTGGTGGAACGCGGCGAGGGCTTCGTCGTCAGTCACCGAGGTGTACTGGACGCGGCCGATGTCATGCAACCAGGCGTGCTCAGGGCCGATGCCGGGATAGTCGAGACCGGCGGAAATCGAGTGGGCGTCAATGATCTGGCCATCGTCGTCCTGCAGCAGGAAGGTGCGGTTACCGTGCAGCACACCCGGTACGCCACCGTTGAGGCTGGCCGCGTGCTTGCCGGTTTCGATGCCGTAACCGGCCGCTTCAACCCCGATGATTTCGACGCTTTGATCATCGAGGAACGGGTGAAACAGGCCCATGGCGTTGGAACCGCCGCCGATGCACGCCACCAGGCTGTCCGGCAGACGACCTTCCTGAGCTTGCAACTGCTCGCGGGTTTCCTTGCCGATCACTGCCTGGAAGTCGCGCACCATGGCGGGATACGGGTGCGGGCCGGCCACGGTGCCGATCAGGTAGAAGGTGCTGTCGACGTTGGTCACCCAGTCACGCAGCGCTTCGTTCATCGCGTCTTTCAGGGTGCCGGTGCCGGCCACCACCGGAATCACTTCGGCGCCCAGCAGCTTCATGCGGAACACGTTGGCCTGCTGACGCTCGATGTCAGTGGTGCCCATGTAGATCACGCAGTCCAGACCGAAACGTGCGGCCACGGTGGCCGTTGCCACGCCGTGCATGCCGGCACCGGTCTCGGCGATGATGCGTTTCTTGCCCATGCGCCGCGCCAGCAGGATCTGGCCGATGCAGTTGTTGATCTTGTGCGCGCCGGTGTGGTTCAGCTCTTCGCGTTTGAGGTAGATCTTCGCGCCGCCGCAGAACTCGGTCAGACGCTCGGCGAAGTACAGCGGGCTCGGACGACCGACATAGTCACGCTGGAAGTAGGCCAGCTCTTCCTTGAACGCCGGATCTTCCTTGGCCGCCTCGTATTCGCGGGACAGATCGAGGATCAACGGCATCAGGGTTTCCGCCACGTAGCGGCCGCCGAACGCACCGAACAGGCCGTTATCGTCAGGGCCGCTGCGCAGGTTGGAGGTGTTCGAAGTCTGGGTCATGATGTGCTCCAGGTGAATTCGGGTAAGAAGACAATGGCGTCCACTCTACCCCTGACCTTCCAGGCTGAAAACCGATAAGATCGCCACAACCTGTCAGGAAAACTCACAGATACCATGAGCCACGACCTTCCCCCGCTGAACGCCTTGCGCGCGTTCGAAGCCACCGCCCGGCTTAACAGCGTTAGTCAGGCGGCCGAACAGCTGCACGTCACTCATGGTGCAGTCAGCCGTCAGCTCAAAGTGCTCGAGGAGCATCTGGGCGTGAGCCTGTTCGTCAAGGATGGTCGCGGCTTGAAACTCACAGATGCCGGCGTTCGTCTGCGAGATGCCAGCGGTGAGGCCTTTGATCGGTTGCGCAGTGTGTGTGCCGAGCTGACGCAGAGCACCGCTGATGCGCCGTTCGTACTCGGCTGCTCCGGCAGTCTGTTGGCGCGCTGGTTTATTCCACGCCTGGGACGACTCAACGCGGACTTGCCGGACTTGCGTCTGCATCTGTCGGCGGGTGAAGGCGATCTCGACCCGCGGCGCCCCGGACTCGATGCCTTGCTGTTGTTCGCCGAGCCGCCATGGCCGGCAGACATGCAGGTCTACGAACTGGCCGCAGAACGCATCGGCCCGGTGATGAGCCCGCTGTTCAGCGGCTACCAACGCCTGCAAGCGGCGCCGGCGTCAGCCTTGCTCAGCGAGCCGCTGCTGCACACCACATCGCGCCCGCAAGCCTGGCCGAGTTGGGCACAGCAAAATCACCTCGACGCCAAGGCGTTGAAGTGGGGGCAAGGTTTTGAGCATTTGTATTATCTGCTGGAAGCCGCAGTGGCCGGACTCGGAGTGGCAATTGCGCCAGAGCCGCTGGTGGCCGAGGACTTGAAGGCCGGTCGCCTGGTTGCGCCGTGGGGCTTTTGCGAAACCCCGGCGCAACTGGCGTTGTGGCTACCCAAGCGCGCCGCAGACGGACGCGCCCGGCAACTGGCGCAATGGCTCAAGAATGAGCTGCGCCAGACGGATCACTCGCCGCGCTTGAACAGCAAATAAGCAGCCAGCAGACCGATTGCACCGACCGCCACACCGGCGGTGGTCCAAGGGTGTTCCTGAGCGTAATCGCGGGTGGCGATGCCGGTCTCGCGGGTTTTCACTTTGACTTCTTCATAGGCATCGCTGAGCAGGCTGCGCGAATGTTTCAGCGCGCTTTCAGCGTTGCTCTTGAGCGCCTTGAGGGTCTTGCGCGACTCGTCGGACGCGTCGTCCTTCAGGCTTTCCAACGATTTGAGCAGACTCTCGATCTCGGCTTCCATGCTTTGCAACGAGGCTTTACGTAAAGAGGTGTTGGCCATGGTGGCTCTCCTGCATTGGTGATGAGTGGCGTGTGTTGGTTGGGACTTCAGCGGTTTGAGAAAGTGCAGAAAATCTGAACTTCGCTTGCATTGAGCCGCCGAAATCAACAGTGCAGATTCACTGCTAGTCTCAAATCCACACATCCAGGAGATCGCCATGAGTGACCATCACACGTACAAGAAAGTCGAGCTGGTCGGCTCGTCCACCACCAGCATCGAAGACGCCATCAACAATGCGCTGGCTGAAGCGAACAAGAGCATCAAACATCTGGAATGGTTTGAAGTGGTCGAGACCCGTGGCCACATCAAGGACGGCAAGGCTGCGCATTTCCAGGTCACACTCAAAGTCGGCTTCCGGATTGCCAGCAGCTGAGTTTGGGCTACGCTTCTGAACTTGCGCGCTGGCCGAGTGCCATAGGAATGGCAAAGCGCTACAAGGTGAGTGCATCGGCACAGCCGGTGCCCGCCTCTTTTAATCCGACCAGGGAGTGCGACCGATGAAGAAGTTCATATTGGCAGTAGGTTTGTTGAGCCTTGCGGGTGGCGCGTTGGCTGCTGGCAAGCCTTGTGAAGAGTTGAAAAGCGAGATCGCGGCGAAGCTGGATGCCAAGGGCGTTTCCGGGTATTCGCTGGAGGTTGTCGACAAGGGAGCCAATGGCGGAAAAGTTGTGGGCACCTGTGAAGGCGGCACCAAGGAAATCGTCTACAAACGCGGGTGATCGCGATTGAAATGCAAAAGCCGACGCGAAGGCGTCGGCTTTTTTGTGGGCCACTGGTTCCCAATGTGGGAGCGGGCTTGCTCGCGAAAGCGTTATGTCAGCCGACATCCAGGGTGTCTGACACTCCGTCTTCGCGAGCAAGCCCGCTCCCACAGAAGCCGTATTCCAGAGTCAGCCCTTCATGACTTGGGCCAGCAACTCATAGGAATGCAGGCGATCGGCATGCTCATACAGATCGCAGGTGAAAATCAGCTCATCGGCCTGGGTCTGCTCGACCAGCACCTCCAGCTTCGCGCGGATCTTCTGCGGGCTGCCGACCATCGCCAGGCCGAGGAAATCTCCCACCGCCTCGCGCTCATGGGGCAGCCACAGGCCGTCCATGGTTTTCACCGGCGGACGCTGCACCAGACTCTGTCCACGCATCAGCGCGAGAATTCGCTGGTACACCGAGGTCGCCAGGTAGTCGGCCTGCTCATCGGTATCGGCCGCCACCAGCGGCACACCGAGCATCACGTACGGCTTGTCGAGCACTGCCGACGGCTTGAAGTGGTTGCGGTAGACGCGAATCGCCTCATGCATGAAGCGCGGGGCGAAGTGCGAGGCGAAGGCGTAGGGCAACCCGCGCTCACCGGCCAGCTGCGCGCTGAACAGGCTGGAACCGAGTAACCAGATCGGCACGTTGGTGCCGGTGCCGGGCATGGCGATCACCCGTTGGTCCGGGGTGCGCGGGCCGAGGAAACGCGCCAGCTCGGCAACGTCTTCCGGGAAATCATCGGCACTGCCGGAGCGTTCGCGGCGCAGAGCGCGGGCGGTCATCTGGTCGGAGCCGGGCGCGCGGCCCAGACCCAGATCGATGCGTCCCGGATACAGGCTTTCGAGAGTGCCGAACTGCTCGGCGATCACCAGCGGCGCGTGGTTCGGCAGCATCACCCCGCCGGAGCCGACACGAATCGTCGAGGTACCGCCGGCCAGGTATCCCAGCAACACCGAGGTGGCAGAACTGGCGATACCGTCCATGTTGTGGTGCTCGGCCACCCAGAAGCGGGTGTAGCCGAATTTCTCGACGTGCTGCGCCAGGTCCAGCGAGTTGCGCAGCGATTGCGCCGGGCTACCGTTCTCGCGCACCGGCACCAGATCGAGGGTGGAAAACTTTACGTCGGACAGTTGCTTCATAAACCTGCGTCTCCGAATGAGGAGGCAGGTTTTTTTTGCGAACGAAAACCTGCCCAATCCATAAGCGTGTTTTATGCAATGAGGGCATATACCCGAGTTTCAATAGCCGCGATGAAATTTCCTACTAAAAAAGTCAACGATTCAGCCGGGCTGAACTTTGTCCCGACGTCTATCCTCAGAAGCCTTGCAAGTAAAAACCACGACGGCGCGGCGTTCCGCGCCAGATCTTGAGGAGGCAGACATGGCTATCGTGAAGAAAGCATCCGCACATTGGGCAGGCGATCTGAAAACCGGCATCGGCTCGATCTCTACCGAGACTGGCGTCCTCAGAGAAGCGCCGTACGGCTTCAAGGCCCGCTTCGAAGGCGGCAAGGGCACCAACCCGGAAGAACTGATCGGCGCCGCGCATGCCGGCTGTTTTTCCATGGCGTTCTCGATGATTCTCGGTGATGCGGGCCTGAAGGCCGAGAGCATCGACACCCAGGCTGAAGTCACCTTGGATCAGGTCGAGGGTGGCTTTGCCATCACCGCGATCAAGTTGATCCTCAAGGCGAAAATCCCGGGCGCTACTCAGGCGCAGTTCGAGGAACTGAGCAACAAGGCCAAGGAAGGGTGCCCGGTGTCCAAGGTACTGAATGCGAAGATTACCCTTGAGGCTTCGCTGGTCAGCTGATCAGGCATTAACTGCACTGGCGCCATCGCGAGCAGGCTCACTCCTACATTCGATCTCCAGCGGACACATCAAGTGTGAACAATCGGGATCCCCTGTAGGAGTGAGCCTGCTCGCGATGGCAATCCAACAATCACCACAATTCCTGAAGATGTGAGCGAAGTCAGAACCTGCCCCGCAAAAATATGGTCGAATAAGTGACAGCAGCTTCAGCGCACGCCCGTGCGCGCTGCATCAGGGAGCTTCATCTATGAAACGTATTGGCTTGGCGATTCTTTGCAGTGCACTGGCCACAACGGTTCTCTCCGCACCGAAAGACTGCGAAGAATTGAAGAAAGAGATCGAAGTAAAGATCCAGGCGAATGCAGTGCCGTCCTACACACTGGAAATTGTCAGCAAGGAAGAGGCCGACAAGCACGACGTGGCGATGGTTGTCGGCACCTGCGAAAACGGCACAAAAGCGATCGTCTACCAGAGGAACGACATCTGACAGTCCGCTCAAGGCACGCAGTTGATCTGGCGCTCTTCGGCAACTATCTGCCCTTGGCGATTGATCAACCGAGCACTCGGCGTGAACGCCAGCGACCGGGCTTCAAGTCGGTAACGTTGCCCGGCTTCGAAATGATCGTAGCGCACGGTCATGTAACACAGGCGCTCCTGCGGGTCGGTGTCCAAGCCCTGGCTGCCACCGAAGATCTCGAAATCGAAGCGCACCGTCAGCTCATGACTGCCCGGCGCGACCTGGAAAAAGCGCCCGTCCCGCAGGCGCACGTTGTCCAGCCGTTCAGCCATCAGCACCTTACCGCCGGGTGTCGGCATCGAAAAGTCGACCCAGGCCTTGCCCGGATCGGCTGCCGGCATCGGGCTCTGGCAGCCAGCAAGCAGACTTGCAGCGAGCAACAACGTCAACCTGTGCATGATCAATGTCCCGTGATTTGGACATCCAGCATAATCCCGATCAGGTTTTCTGGCAGCCTGCGGGTGTGCCCTGCCCTACGACTTTGCGCTGTTCATCATAAAGCCTGGCCCATGGCCGAAAACCGATGCTGCCGGCTTGCAACTGATAGCGCTGACCGGCGTTGAAGTCCTTGAATTTCACCTTCAACTGACAATCGCGCCACAGCGGTTCGGCGTCGGGGCCGATGTTGGTGGCTTCGACCGGAAACTGATAACGCACCTTCAACTCATGGCTGCCGGGCTGCACTTCGAAATAACGTTTGTCGACAGTTGCCTTGTCATCGACTTTCAGCGCTTGCAACGCCGTGTCCTGTTGCCGGGCATCGAGATCAATCCAGGCTTGCGAGGGGTCAGGATCGGGCATTCCGAATCCGGCACAACCGGCCAGCGTCAGCAGGCCTCCTGTCAGCAACAACATGCGCATAGCGAAGCTCCAAATGGCGGGATAGTCTTGCGGGCAGACTTTCCAAAGGATTTTTATTTTGAGCAGGCCGCTTCCAAGCCATGGGTTACTTGATCGCGTTTTTCGGATTTTGTTTCCGGGGGTGATGTTTTTGTTGCTCAACGGTTGTTCCAGCGTCAGCTATTACAGCCAGTTGGCCAGCGGTCAGTTGCAGTTGTTGCGAGCGCGTGAGCCGGTGGCCAAGGTGATTGCCGACCCAAGCCGCGATGCAACCCTGCGCACGCACCTGACCCAGTCGCAAAAGGCCCGGGACTTCGCCAGCGAACAGCTGCACCTGCCGGACAACCAGAGCTATCGGCTGTACGCCGACATCGGCCGGCCGTATGTGGTGTGGAACGTATTCGCCACCCCGGAGTTTTCCCTGACCCCGCAGAACCATTGCTTCCCGATCGCCGGTTGCGTGGCCTATCGCGGCTACTACAGCCAGAGCGCCGCGCGCGGCGAAGCGGCGATTCAGCGCCTGCAAGGCATGGACGTGGCGATTGGCGGTGTCGAGGCCTATTCAACCCTCGGCTGGTTCAATGACCCGATCCTCAATTCGATGATGGGCTGGGGTGACGAACGCCTGGCCACGCTGATCTTTCATGAACTGGCGCATCAGCGTTTCTATGTGAAGGACGACACCGAGTTCAATGAGTCGTTTGCCACGTTTGTCGAGCAGGAAGGCACCCGCCAGTGGCGGGCGTTTCGTGGCCTGCCGCCGGACACCGATGCCAGGCTCAAGCAGCGCGATCAGTTCATCGAACTGGTGCTGGAAACGCGCTCGCGCCTGGAAAAGCTCTACGCTCAGCCGCTGCCAGCCGAGCAGATGCGCGAACGCAAAGCGGCGACGTTCGAGCAGTTTCGCCGCGAATATCGATTGATGCGCGACCGCCGGTGGGCCGGGGACAAGCGTTACGACGCGTGGGTGAATATGCCGTTGAACAATGCGCGATTGTTGCCGTTCGGGCTGTATGACCAGTGGGTGCCGGCGTTTGCAGCGTTGTTCAGGCAGGTTGGGGGGGATTGGGTGCGGTTTTATGTTGAGGTTGAGAAGCTGGGAGATTTGCCGGTTATCGAGCGTAAGGCAGCACTCAAAGCATTGGCAGAAGCCTGATTTTTCGCGGTCTGTACTGGCCTCTTCGCGAGCAAGCCCGCTCCCACAGGTGACATGCATGCCTCCTGTGGGAGCGGGCTTGCTCGCGAAGACTGACTGATCAGCGCCGCAAAAACGCCTGATGCAACTCAGCCAAAGTCTCAAAGTGATAAGCCGGCGCTTCGGCACTCAACTCTTCAAAACTGCCAAACCCATAGCCCACTGCCGCCGCGTCCACGCCGTTGCTGCGCGCGCCGATCAGATCATGCTTGCGGTCGCCGATCATCAGCGTATTGGCCGGATCCAGCCCTTCTTCGGCGATCAGGTGCGCAATCAGCTCGACCTTGTTGGTCCGCGTCCCATCCAGCTCACTGCCGTAGATCACCTTGAAGTGTTTAGCGAAGTCGAAATGCCGGGCGATTTCCCGGGCAAATTCCCAAGGTTTGGAGGTCGCGATGTACAGCTGCCGCCCCTGGCCGCTCAGGGTCTCGAGCAACAGCGTGACGCCGTCGAACACACGGTTCTCGTACAGGCCGGTGACCTTGAAGCGCTCACGATAGAAATTCACCGCCTCCCAGGCCTTGGCCTCGTCGAAGCCATAGAACTGCATGAACGCCTGCAACAGCGGCGGGCCGATGAAGTGTTCGAGTTTGCTCAGGTCCGGCTCGTCGATGCCGAGTTTGCTTAAGGCAAACTGGATGGAACGGGTGATGCCTTCACGCGGGTCGGTCAGGGTGCCATCGAGGTCGAACAGTACGGTCTGGTAGTGCATGAGAAATCCTGAGCAGGTATAGGTCGATTCAGAGCTGATCGTAGCCTTCGGCCAGATGCAGGTCCTTGAGCTTCACGTAGTTCGCCGCGCTGTAGGTGAAGAAGGCACGCTCCTTGTCGGTCAACGAGCGGACTTGTTTCACCGGGCTGCCCACGTACAGGAAGCCGCTTTCCAGGCGCTTGCCCGGCGGTACCAGGCTGCCGGCGCCGATGATCACATCGTCCTCGACCACCGCGCCGTCCATGACGATGCTGCCCATACCGATCAGCACACGGCTGCCAACGCTGCAGCCATGCAGCATGACCTTGTGGGCGATGGTCACGTCATCGCCGATCAACATCGGGAAACCATCCGGGTTGAACGGGCCGGCGTGGGTGATGTGCAGCACGCAGCCGTCCTGCACGCTGGTGCGCGCGCCGATACGGATGCGGTGCATGTCGCCACGGATCACGGTCAGCGGCCACACGGAGCTGTCTTCGCCGATTTCGACGTCGCCGATCACCACCGCGGAGGCGTCGACAAACGCGCCCTTGCCGAGTTGCGGGGTGTGATTCTGGTACTTGCGAACGGGCACGATAAGTTCTCTCTCTGTCGCCGATAGCTGCGGTGAGTGTCGATTGTAATTAAGATGGGCGCATGTTTCTTCCAGCCAAGGTGCCAACCGTGAGCGTGAACAACCCTCTTCTGCAGTCCTACGACCTGCCGCCGTTCTCCACGATCCGTGCCGAACACGTGCTGCCAGCCATCGAAACGATCCTGGCCGACAACCGCGCCGCCATCGCCGAAATCCTCAAGACCCAAGGCCAGAATCCGACGTGGGCCGGCCTGGTGCTGGCGATGGACGAACTCAACGATCGCCTCGGCGCTGCCTGGAGTCCGGTCAGCCACCTCAATGCCGTGTGCAACAGCGCCGAACTGCGCGAAGCCTACGAGTCGTGCCTGCCGGCCCTGAGCGCCTACTCCACCGAGATGGGCCAGAACCGCGAACTGTTCCAGGCCTATGAAGCTCTGGCCAACAGCCCGGAAGCCGCCGGTTTCGACGTGGCGCAAAAAACCATTCTGGAACACGCCCTGCGTGATTTCCGTCTGTCGGGTATCGACCTGCCGGAAGCCGAACAGAAGCGCTACGCCGAAGTGCAGAGCAAGCTGTCCGAGCTGGGCAGCCGCTTCTCCAACCAACTGCTCGACGCCACACAAGCCTGGACCAAGCACGTCACTGAGGAGGCTGCCCTCGCCGGCCTGACTGATTCGGCCAAGGCGCAAATGGCTGCCGCCGCGCAGGCCAAAGGTCTCGATGGCTGGCTGATCACCCTGGAATTCCCGAGCTACTACGCGGTGATGACCTATGCCCAGGATCGCGCGCTGCGTGAAGAAGTCTATGCCGCCTACTGCACCCGTGCGTCGGACCAAGGCCCGAACGCCGGGCAGAATGACAACGGCCCGGTGATGGAAGAGATCCTCGACCTGCGTCAGGAGCTGGCAAAACTCTTGGGCTTCGCCAGTTTCTCCGAGCTGAGCCTGGCCACGAAAATGGCCGAGTCCAGTGATCAGGTGCTGAGCTTCCTGCGCGACTTGGCCAAGCGCAGCAAGCCGTTCGCTGCGCAGGACCTGCAGCAGCTGCGCGCCTACGCCGCCGAACAGGGCTGCGCCGATCTGCAAAGCTGGGACAGCGGTTTCTACGGGGAAAAACTCCGCGAGCAACGCTACAGCGTCGCTCAGGAAACCCTGCGTGCGTACTTCCCGATCGATAAAGTCCTCGGCGGTCTGTTCGCTATCGTCCAGCGTCTGTACGGCATCGAAATCGCCGAACTGAAAGGCTTCGACACCTGGCACCCGGACGTGCGCCTGTTCGAAATCAAGGAAAACGGCCAGCACGTCGGCCGCTTCTTCTTCGATCTCTACGCCCGCGCCAACAAGCGTGGCGGTGCGTGGATGGACGGCGCCCGCGACCGCCGCCGTACCGCTGACGGCGTGCTGCAAAGCCCGGTGGCCAACCTGGTGTGCAACTTCACCCCGGCAGACAGCGGCAAGCCTGCGCTGCTGACCCACGATGAAGTGACCACCCTGTTCCACGAATTCGGTCACGGCCTGCATCACCTGCTGACCCGCGTTGATCACGCAGGTGTCTCGGGGATCAACGGCGTGGCGTGGGATGCGGTCGAGCTGCCAAGCCAGTTCATGGAAAACTGGTGCTGGGAGCCGGAAGGCCTGGCGCTGATCTCCGGTCATTACGAAACCGGCGAGCCGCTGCCACAGGACCTGCTGGAGAAAATGCTCGCGGCGAAAAACTTCCAGTCCGGGCTGATGATGGTGCGGCAGTTGGAGTTCTCGCTGTTCGACTTCGAGCTGCACGCCACCCACGGTGATGGCCGCAGCGTGGCGCAAGTGCTGGAAGGCGTGCGCGACGAGGTGTCGGTGATGCGTCCACCGGCGTACAACCGCTTCCCCAACAGCTTCGCGCACATCTTCGCCGGCGGTTACGCCGCGGGTTACTACAGCTACAAGTGGGCGGAAGTGCTGTCAGCCGATGCCTTCTCCAGGTTCGAAGAAGACGGCGTGCTCAACGCCGAGACCGGGCGCGCCTTCCGCGAAGCGATTCTCGCGCGTGGCGGCTCGCAGGCACCGATGGTGCTGTTCGTCGACTTCCGTGGCCGTGAGCCATCGATTGACGCACTCTTGCGCCATAGCGGCCTGAGTGAGGACGCAGCAGCATGAGTGAGGCACCTGTGATTACCAAGAAGCGCTTTATCGCCGGGGCTGTCTGCCCGGCGTGCAGCGAGCCGGACAAACTGATGATGTGGAACGAGGACAGCGTGCCGCACCGTGAGTGCGTGGCCTGCGGTTACTCGGATACGCTGAACGAGCAAGGGCTGTCGGTTCCCAAGGAACTGGGCACGCGGGTCAATACCAGCGCGCTCAAGCCGGCGCCGGACAAGACCGTCCAGGCCGTGCAGTTCTTTCCGAATCCGAAGCTGAAGAAAAAGTCCGAAGACTGAGCCGACGCATGACCCTCCACGGTGCAATGCCGTGGAGGGTGCGGCTTACTTGAGGTTGACCGACTGGAACCAGCTCTTCATCGAGCAGGTGGCAAAGGCACTGGTGCTGCAGTCGCCGTTGGCCAGCGCGGTGCGCAGTTTGTCGACATCGGCTTGCATCACATAACGCACGCCATCCTTGAAATGGCCGCTTTCACCAAAACCACCCTGCGTCATTTCATTCAGCGCGTCTTCCTTGCTCCAGCCCTGCACCACAATCCGGTACATCGCCGCCATCAGGCCGGTGCGGTCGGAGCCATGTTTGCAATGCATCAGCACCGGTCCATTGGCTTCGGCAGCCTGAATCGCGCGCAGCGTCTTGAGCACATCGGCGTCATCGACATGGTTGGTGCGATAAGGCAGTTGCACTTGATTGATGCCCGGCTCGGACAGCCAGCTGCTGTCAGCTTCCGGCAGGAAGTTGATCACCGTCGCCACTTTCAGGTTCTTCAGCAACGGCACTGCGCCGCCATCCGGCAAGGCGCTGCGGTAGAGGGTTGGCGACATCTGGAACAGGTTGTACTGCACTTCAACCGGTTGCGCCCATTCAGGGGGACGCGATGTTGCAGCGGCGTCAGCCTGGGCCGGCATCAAGTGCAACAAGGCAACAAGCGACAAACACAAAGCAGGGAAAAGGCGCACTCGAGACATGCTGGGCTGACCGTATCGGAATTCATCAATGAAAGGCCTCGCAGCTTCCACGTCTGACGGTCAAAGCCCTGTGAGGCACTTGTCAAAGAATCGTGAATCCGTGCGATTTCATTGAGCACTCAGGTAAAAAACCGCAGCTTTTTCCGCTGAATCGGTTCAACCCGATGCATAGCCTGCTACCATTTGTCACACGATGTTGCAGGCGTCCCCCTTTTCCCGGTCAACCACCGGGCCACGCCGCGACGAAAAAATGCTCACGCCGTTCGCAGAAACGGCGGACAACCATCAATGCCTGATGAGGTGCACCCCCATGTCTGACGCAGATCGAGACAACCCGCGGCGTGAGTTCTTGCGCAAATCCCTGACCCTGATTCCCGTGGTCACCCTCGCCGGTAGCGGTCTGGGCAGCAGCGTGTTGCAAGCGGCGCCTGAAGCGGCCCCGTCGACGCCCGCAGCCACACCGGCCAAAGCTGACGCCAGCGCTTATCAGCCGAGCTATTTCACCGCCGAGGAATGGGCCTTCATCAACGCCGCCGTGGCACACCTCATCCCCAATGACGAGCAAGGCCCGGGGGCTCTGGAAGCCGGCGTGCCGGAATACATCGACCGCCAGATGAACACCCCGTATGCCGCCGGTGCCCTGTGGTACATGCAAGGCCCGTTCAACGCCGACGCCGCGCCGGAGATGGGCTGGCAGAGCAAACTGGTGCCAAAAGAGATCTATCGCCTGGGCATCGCTGCCACGGATCAGTGGGCAAAATCCCTCAACGGTAAAACATTTGCTGAGCAAGACAGCGCTACCCGAGAAGATTTGCTCAAGCAGCTCGAAGCCGGCAAACCACAGTTCGATGCGGTTCCAGCGAAGATTTTCTTCAGCCTGCTGCTGCAAAACACCAAGGAAGGATTCTTCTGCGACCCGATCCACGGCGGCAATAAAGGCATGGTCGGCTGGACCATGATCGGCTTCCCCGGCGCCCGCGCCGATTTCATGGATTGGGTGGAACGCAACGAGCAATACCCCTTCCCGGCAGTTTCGATTCGCGGCGAGAGGGCTTGAGCATGGCAACCGTAATGAAGAAGGTCGACGCAGTGATCGTCGGTTTCGGCTGGACTGGCGCGATCATGGCCAAGGAGCTGACCGAAGCCGGGCTCAACGTGCTGACGCTGGAGCGCGGGCCGATGCAGGACACCTACCCCGACGGCAACTATCCACAGGTGATCGACGAACTCACCTACAGCGTGCGGAAAAAACTCTTTCAGGACATCTCGAAAGAAACCGTCACCATCCGCCACAGCGTCAACGACATCGCCCTGCCGAATCGCCAGTTGGGTGCATTTCTGCCGGGCAATGGCGTCGGCGGCGCCGGTTTGCACTGGTCGGGCGTGCACTTTCGCGTCGATCCGATCGAGCTACGCATGCGCAGCCACTACGAAGAGCGTTACGGCAAAAGTTTCATCCCCAAGGACATGACCATCCAGGACTTCGGCGTCAGCTATGAAGAGCTGGAGCCGTTCTTCGATTTCGCCGAGAAGGTCTTCGGCACCTCCGGCCAGGCCTGGACCGTGAAGGGCCAACTGGTCGGTCAGGGCAAGGGCGGTAACCCTTACGCACCGGATCGCTCCAATCCGTTCCCGCTGGAAGCGCAGAAGAATACGGTTTCCGCACAGCTGTTCGGCAAAGCGGCGACAGAGGTCGGTTACAAACCCTACAACCTGCCCTCCGCGAATACCTCAGGCCCGTACACCAATCCCTACGGCGCACAGATGGGCCCGTGCAACTTCTGCGGGTTCTGCAGCGGTTACGTTTGCTACATGTACTCCAAGGCCTCTCCGAACGTGAACATTCTGCCGGCGCTCAAGCCACTGCCGAATTTCGAGCTGCGGCCCAACTCGCATGTGCTGCGGGTCAACCTCGACAGCACCAAGTCCAAGGCCACCGGCGTGACGTACATCGACGGCCAGGGCCGCGAGATCGAGCAGCCGGCGGATCTGGTGATCCTCGGCGCCTTCCAGCTGCACAACGTGCGCCTGATGCTGCTCTCGGGCATCGGCAAACCGTACGACCCAATCAGCGGCGAAGGCGTGGTCGGGCGCAACTTCGCCTACCAGAACATGGCGACCATCAAGGCGTTCTTCGACAAGGACACCCACACCAACAACTTCATCGGTGCCGGCGGCAACGGTGTGGCGCTGGATGACTTCAACGCCGACAACTTCGATCACGGCCCGCACGGCTTCGTCGGCGGCTCGCCAATGTGGGTCAACCAGGCGGGCAGCCGCCCGATTGCCGGCACCTCAAACCCGCCCGGCACTCCGGCCTGGGGCAGCCAGTGGAAACGCGCGACCGCCGATTACTACACCCACCAGGTGTCGATGGATGCCCACGGCGCGCATCAGTCCTACCGTGGCAACTACCTCGATCTGGATCCGGTGTACCGCGATGCCTACGGCTTGCCGCTGCTGCGCATGACCTTCGACTGGCAGGAAAACGACATCAAGATGAACCGCTTCATGGTCGAGAAAATGGGCAAGGTCGCTCAAGCCATGGGCCCGAAAGCCATCGCGGTGATCGGCAAGCAGGTCGGTGATCATTTCAACACTGCGGCCTACCAGACCACCCACCTCAACGGTGGCGCAATCATGGGCACCGATCCGAAGAAGAGTGCCCTGAACCGTTATCTGCAGAGCTGGGACGTGCACAACGTGTTCGTGCCAGGTGCGTCGGCATTCCCGCAAGGCTTGGGTTACAACCCGACCGGGCTGGTGGCGGCGTTGACCTACTGGTCGGCCAAGGCGATCCGCGAGCAGTACCTGAAAAACCCCGGCCCGCTGGTTCAGGCTTAAGGAGCGATGACCATGAAAAATCTCGTTATCGCCACCCTGGCCCTACTTGGCAGTGCTGCTGTACACGCCGCCGACGTTGATCAGGCGTTGATCAAACAAGGCGAATATCTCGCCCGCGCGGGTGACTGCGTGGCCTGCCACACCGCCAAGGGCGGCAAGCCGTTCGCCGGCGGCCTGCCGATGGAAACGCCGATCGGCACGATCTACTCGACCAACATCACCCCGCACCAAACCGGTGTCGGCGATTACAGCTTTGAGGACTTCGACAAAGCCGTGCGCCATGGCGTGGCGAAAAACGGCAGTACCTTGTACCCGGCGATGCCGTATCCGTCCTACGCCCGTGTCAGCGAAACCGACATGCAGGCGCTGTACGCCTACTTCATGCACGGCGTCGAACCAGTGGCGCAGGAGAACAAGGCCAGCGACATTCCATGGCCGCTGAGCATGCGCTGGCCGTTGATGGGCTGGCGCTGGCTGTTTGCGCCGAAGGTCGAGGACTACAAGGCCACCTCGGATGATCCGGTGATCGATCGTGGCGCCTATCTGGTCGAAGGCCTCGGCCATTGCGGCGCCTGCCATACGCCACGGGCGCTGACCATGCAGGAAAAATCCCTGAGCGCGGCGGACGGCAACAACTTCCTCGCCGGCAGTGCGCCGCTGGAAGGCTGGATCGCCAAAAGTCTGCGCGGTGACCACAAGGATGGCCTGGGCAGCTGGAGCGAAGAGCAACTGGTGCAATTCCTCAAGACCGGCCGCAGCGACCGAAGCGCAGTGTTCGGCGGCATGAGCGATGTGGTCACCCACAGCATGCAATACATGACCGATGCCGACCTCACTGCGATCGCCCGCTACCTCAAGTCGCTGCCCGCAACTGATCCGAACGATCAGCCGCACCAGTACGATGAGAAAGCGGCCAAAGCCCTGTGGAACGGCGACGACAGCCAGCGTGGCGCAGCGGTGTACATCGACAACTGCGCGGCCTGCCACCGTACCGACGGCCACGGCTACACCCGGGTGTTCCCAGCGCTGGCGGGCAATCCGGTGCTGCAATCGGAGGATCCGACATCGCTGATCCACATCGTGCTCAAGGGCGGCACCCTGCCGGCGACACACACTGCACCGTCGACCTTCACCATGCCGGGATTCGCCTGGCGGTTGTCGGATCAGGAAGTGGCGGATGTGGTGAGTTTCATCCGTGGCAGCTGGGGCAACAAAGGGGCGCCGGTGAAAGCCACTGACGTTGCCGAACTACGCAAGGAGGATATGAAGCACACCTCCGGCGATGACCTCGGTCAGGTCACGCAACACAACTGACCAGTCGCCCGACGGCACTAGCCAGATGAGCAACGCCCCGATACTGTATATGCACACAGTATCGGGGCGTTTTCATGTCTACTCCATTGCCACCGCGCGGCCGCGGCACCGCGACCAACCCGCACAACCGCTTTGCGCCGAACCGTTCGGTGGCCGAGGATGACGGCTGGTATCAGGAAGTGCCCGAAACGCAGAACACCGAGGTGATGATCGAGACCGCGAAAACCATCATCACCCGCAACACCTCGCCGGACCTGCCCTTTGATCGGTCGATCAATCCTTATCGCGGCTGCGAGCACGGTTGCATCTATTGCTATGCGCGACCAAGCCACGCCTATTGGGACATGTCGCCGGGGCTGGATTTCGAAACTCGGCTAATCGCCAAGACCAACGCCGCCCAGGTGCTTGAGGAACAGTTGAGCAAACGCGGTTACCAATGCGCGCCGATCAATCTTGGCTCCAACACCGATCCGTATCAGCCCATCGAGCGCGAGCACAGGATCACCCGGCAGACTCTTGAAGTGCTGCTGCGCTACCGGCACCCGGTAACCATTGTCACCAAAGGTTCGCTGATTTTGCGCGACCTCGACCTGCTCACCGAGCTGGCGCAGCAACGGCTGGTGACGGTGATGATCAGCCTGACCACGCTGGACGATGAACTCAAACGCATCCTCGAACCCCGTGCCGCTGCACCGAAAGCACGGCTGCGGGCGATCCGGGTGATGCGCGAAGCAGGCATTCCGGTGGGGGTGCTGTGTTCGCCGATGATCCCTATGATCAACGACAGCGAAATCGAAAGCCTGCTGACCGAGGCACATGCCGCCGGTGCACAAAGTGCCGCCTATATGATGCTGCGCTTGCCGCTGGAAGTGGCGCCGCTGTTCGAGGAATGGCTGCAGGCGCACTATCCACAGCGTGCGGCCCATGTCCTGAGCCTGATCCGCCAGAGCCGAGGCGGTGAGCTCTACGACAGCCGGTTCGGTGCGCGGATGCGCGGCGAGGGGCCGTTCGCCGACCTGCTGGCGCAACGTTTCGCCAAAGCCATTAAACGTCTCGGTTTAAACCATCGTGAGGGCTATAACCTCGACTGCACGGCCTTCTGTCCGCCAGGGGCACAAATGGCTCTGCTGTAGGCAGATCGCAAACAATAAAAAATCGCCTGAGGGAGTCTGGCTCCATCAAGCGATTAATTAGATCTACCGGATTCGGAGAAGCTATTTACTTGAACCAGTTACCGATCCAGTCGACGATGCGTCGGGCGGTATTCTTGATGTTTTCCCAAGCGTTTTTCACCCATTCGACAAACTGTTCAACAATATTGCTGACCCAGAAATAGATCTCGTTGTATAACTTGCTGAAAAACGCCATGATCTGGTCCGACACAGAAAGGATTGCCCCCTGAGTCGCTGGATACTTTTCACCAATGCCAATTGCCTTATCGAACATATCATCGATCATTTTGTTGGAAGATTCTTTCTGCGCTGCACGCTTCTCCTCCATACGCTTCCTGAACTCCTCGCTGGCAGCGTCACCACCACCGCTTTCCTTGAACCGCTCGGTGTCCGCGGTGATCTGATTCTGAATTTCATTGGTGTTAACGGCACCGTTTCTTTGCGAATCTTCTTTCAAGCCTTCAACCGCCGCGGCTTCTTCCGGGGTCAGCGAAGTGAGCGCAGAAACGGTTGGATAAACCGGTTTGGCCAGAACTTGGCGGCGCGCCCCAGGCGTATGATCGCAACTTGCTTTATGAAATTCGCGCAATGCATTCATGGTAGTAACAAAAGTAGTTTGAGTTGTCATTTTTTCAATCCCTGAATAATTAATTAGACGGACACACTAATCATGCCCGCCAAAAAACTATAGGAATAAAACGATTGAACCACAACAACTTAGTCATTTCAAAATAATAAACTCGACTACAAACAGAACAACTAACATGAGACTCAAGCCAACTAATACTAACTTCCTCCTCATTATCAAATGACATAGATAAAAAATTCTTCAGCTTGATCGCGCAGCCTTCTGTCCGCCGGGTCGCCACATGTCGTTGATTTAGCGACAATTGGCTTATGGTTGAGGGTTGAGGGTTGAGGGTTGGAATCCTTGCGTCGAAACACGCCAGTCACGTTTTTTGTGACCTGGAACACACGTTCTAGAGCGCTTGATTCAGTTTGAGTTAAGTTTCGGCAGCTACCTTGTTCATCGAGTGACTGACGGGTCGGGATGGCCCGGATGTTTTAAACAGCCACTGGCTTCATACCGGAATACACGGGAACGACTCCCCGAATCCGCCAAAGAGGATGAATCATGAGTGACAAGGATAAACAGCCGTTGGCTGCGTCGGCGCAAGCCGTCCCTGGGGCGGAATCCGCCGATGCAGCGCTGCGAACGATCGTTGACGGCTTTTTGCATTTTCATCATGAGGTCTTCCCGCAGCAGGAAGAACTCTTCAAGAAACTCGCCACGGCGCAATCGCCACGGGCGATGTTCATCACCTGCGCCGACTCGCGCATCGTGCCCGAGCTGATCACCCAGAGTTCGCCAGGCGATCTGTTCGTGACCCGTAACGTCGGCAACGTCGTGCCGCCTTACGGCCAGATGAACGGTGGCGTTTCCACTGCCATCGAATACGCGGTACTGGCGCTGGGCGTGCAACACATCATCATCTGCGGCCACTCCGATTGCGGTGCCATGCGCGCAGTGCTCAATCCGGACAGCCTGGAAAAAATGCCGACGGTCAAAGCCTGGTTGCGCCACGCCGAAGTGGCAAAAACCATGGTGCACGAAAACTGTAACTGCACCGACGAAAAAGAAAGCATGCCGATCCTCACCGAGGAGAACGTCATCGCCCAACTGCAGCACTTGCGTACCCATCCTTCGGTAGCCTCACGCATGGCGAACGGTCAACTGTTCATCCATGGCTGGGTCTACAACATCGAAACCAGCGAAATCAAGGCTTACGACGCGGATCAGGGACGCTTCCTGCCGCTCGACGGCAGCCATCCGATTCCGGTGGCGACGCCCAAAGCGCGCTTCTAAATCCTCCTAAAAATCTGTGTGGTTTGATGCCGGCCGCTGTTTCAGCGGTTCGGCGAAGCCATGCCTGAAGAAAACTTCGGGAGAGTCACCATGCGTGCTGCTCAATTGAAAGCGGTGTTGCCACGGGAGCTGCTGGCTTCGGTGGTTGTGTTTCTGGTCGCGCTGCCGTTGTGCATGGGCATTGCGATCGCTTCCGGGTTGCCGCCGGCCAAAGGTCTGATCACCGGGATCATCGGCGGTCTGGTGGTGGGTTGGCTGGCAGGCTCGCCATTGCAGGTCAGCGGGCCGGCGGCCGGTCTGGCGGTGTTGGTGTTCGAGCTGGTGCGCCAGCACGGGATCGAGATGCTCGGGCCGATTCTGTTGCTAGCGGGTTTCCTGCAACTGGTGGCCGGGCGCCTGAAGCTCGGGTGCTGGTTTCGGGTCACGGCGCCAGCGGTGGTCTACGGCATGCTCGCCGGGATCGGCGTGTTGATCGTGCTCTCGCAAGTGCATGTGATGCTCGATGCCAAGCCGCAACCGTCCGGGCTGGATAACCTGACGGCGTTCCCCGGAGCGGTGGCGCAGGCCTTGCCGTCGTTCGGCTGGCAGGCCGGCTTGCTCGGGTTGGCGACCATTGCGGTGATGTGGCTGTGGGAGAAGTTTCGCCCGCATTCGCTGCGCTTCATTCCCGGTGCGCTGCTCGGTGTTGGCCTGGCGACCGGCGCCAGCCTGTTGCTGGCGTTGCAGGTTAAACGGGTCGAGGTGCCGGAGAATCTGGCCGAAGCCATCGACTGGCTGAAACCGGCGGACTTGCTCAGCCTCGCTGATCCAACCCTGCTGATTGCGGCTTTTGCCGTGGCGTTCATTGCCAGCGCCGAAACCCTGTTGTCTGCAGCGGCTGTAGACCGCATGCACAGCGGTGTGCGCTCGGACTTCGACCGTGAGCTGTCGGCGCAAGGTGTCGGCAACATGCTCTGCGGTCTGCTCGGTGCGCTGCCGATGACCGGGGTGATCGTGCGCAGCTCGGCCAACGTCCAGGCCGGTGCAACCACCCGTTACTCGACGATCTTCCATGGTCTGTGGCTACTGGCGTTCGTGCTGTTGCTGTCGAGCGTGCTGCAAAGCATTCCGGTGGCGAGCCTGGCAGGCGTATTGGTGTACACCGGGTTCAAACTGGTGGACCTCAAGGCCTTTCGTGGTCTGGGCCGTTACGGGCGGATGCCGATGTTCACCTATGCCGCCACGGCGCTGGCGATCATCTTCACCGACCTGCTGACCGGTGTGTTGATCGGTTTCGGTTTGACGATGTTGAAACTGGCGTTCAAGGCTTCGCGATTGAAGATCAGCCTGATCGATCTGCCGCAGGACGGTGAGATGGAATTGCGTCTGGTGGGCGCGGCGACGTTCCTCAAGGTGCCGGCGCTGACCCAGGTGCTGGGCAGTATTCCGCAGGGCACGACAGTGCATGTGCCGCTCAATAACCTGAGCTACATCGACCATTCATGTCTGGAATTGCTGGAAGAGTGGGGCCGGGCGAATGCGGCCAAGGGGTCGAAGCTGGTGATCGAGTCGCGCGGGTTGAAGCGACGGCTTGAGGGACGGATTCGGACCAATACCGGGATCGGTGCGGCTGGTTAAATCCCCCGCTTGCAAAGAACCCCTGTGGGAGGGGGCTTGCTCCCGAAGGCGATGGATCAGTCGATATTGATATTGACTGACCCATCGCCTTCGGGAGCAAGCCCCCTCCCACAATTGGGATTTGTACCGGGCTTTGAATCAGGCGGCTGGCTGATCCAGCTCCAGGCCCACCCCCAAGCGACGGCCCATGCACGGCCAGCGCTTCCACGCGGCACCGGTATCCGGGCTGCTCAGTTTGTCGCGGTAGGCCTCTACCGATTCCAGGGCAAAACTATCGTCGTCGAGCATCTTGTCGATGGCGTGATGCACCACTTCGTCCAGTTGATTGGCAAATTCCTCACCGAGCAATTGGTGAGCAATCAGGTTGGCGACCGTCATGTCCAAGGGGATCAGTGGCTGGCCGAGGTGTTTGATGTACAGGTCGTTGACCTCTTCGACAAAGCGGTGCGCCAGATAGGCTTCATCCAGCAGGCTGTCCAGGCCGACCGGCGGCTGGAGGAAATACTGCTCGGCGATTTTCAGCACCGGTTTGATCTGCGACTCGATTCCCGCTTCCCTGGCAACTTCATTGGCTGCGTCCAGCATGTCTGGTACTTCATCGATATAGGCGGTGACAAAACTCGTCAACGCGTCTTCGCGGTTAGCGTCCGGCAACTGAATGGCCGAATGCAGATGAGGCAACTTGGCTTCCAGCTGACGCTTGAGCCGTCCGGTTTCGTTTTCGGTCTGTCGGGCTTTTTGGATCTGCTCGCGCAATGCGGCGGTGTTCATGAAAACTCCAGGGAACAAGGCAATGAAATAGGGAAGACATAACTTAGCTGGCTTACGAAAAATGCTAAGACGCATTTGTCATAATTATTTCATCCTTGATGCAGCAGCGTTATATCGGTTCGCCACCACTCGTCTGCATCCTTCTCCATTCGTACCCTTGAGCGCAAGCCCCGGCTGTTTCAGATCATTTACGCGTCGACATTGCAATTCCCGGTGGCTGTCTATACTCGCCATTGAATGGAGTTAGCTGATGACGCCCGACTGCCCACGCAGCAAGGCCCGGCGATTCAAGTTCGTAGTCTGATGCAGCCGCTCCCTTGCCGAAGGCGTTGCGCCTACGGGATAACAAGAACGATAAGGGGAACCCGCAATGATGCGACATCCACACGTCTGGATGGGCCTCCTGTTGTGGTCGATTTTCAGCCCGGCTCAAGCGGCCTGGACTGTGAATATGGCGCCTGGAGCGACTGAAATCAGTCACGCAGTATTCGACCTGCACATGACCATTTTCTGGATCTGTGTGGTGATCGGGATCATCGTCTTCGGCGCCATGTTCTGGTCGATGATCGTGCATCGTCGCTCGACCGGGCAGGTCGCCGCAAAATTCCACGAAAGTACCACCGTCGAGATTCTCTGGACTGTCGTGCCGCTGCTGATCCTGGTGGCGATGGCGGTTCCGGCGACCGCTACCCTGATCCGCATGTACGACACCAGTGAGCCGGATATCGATATCCAGATCACCGGCTATCAGTGGAAGTGGCACTACAAATACCTCGGTCAGGATGTCGAGTTCTTCAGCAACCTGGCCACCCCCGCCGAACAGATCCACAACAAGGAAGCCAAGGGCGAGCACTACCTGCTCGAAGTCGACAAGCCGCTGGTGCTGCCGGTCGGCGCCAAGGTGCGCTTCCTCGTGACTTCCGCCGACGTGATCCACTCGTGGTGGGTGCCGGCCTTTGCGGTCAAGCGCGATGCGATCCCCGGGTTCGTCAACGAAGCCTGGACCCGCATCGACAAGCCCGGCATCTACCGCGGGCAGTGCGCCGAATTGTGCGGCAAGGATCACGGCTTCATGCCGATCGTGGTCGACGTCAAAGAGAAGCCCGATTACGACAAGTGGCTTGCCGACCGCAAAGCCGAAGCCGCGCAGCTCAAGGAGCTGACCAGCAAGGAATGGACGCTGGACGAGCTTAAAGAGCGCGGCGACAAGATCTATCACACCACCTGCGTGGCCTGTCACCAGGCCGAAGGCCAGGGCCTGCCGCCGATGTTCCCGGCGCTCAAGGGCTCGCCGATTGCCACCGGGCCCAAAGCCGACCACCTGCACCGCGTGTACTTCGGCAAACCCGGCACCGCCATGGCAGCGTTCGGCAAGCAGTTGTCGGAAGTCGATATTGCAGCGGTCGTGACCTACGAACGTAACGCCTGGGGCAACAACAAGGGCGACATGGTCACGCCAAAAGAAGTGCTGGAGCTCAAACAGGCGGAAAGCAAATGAGCCGGTCTATCGCGTACTTCGTGAATCGGTCGGGGCAATGCGCCCCGGCCCGCCCCGTCCACTCACGTAAAGGAGACCGGCCATGAGCGCTGTAATCGATGACCACGGTCATGCCGACCACGCCCACGGCCCCGCCAAAGGCCTGATGCGCTGGGTGCTGACCACCAACCACAAGGACATCGGCACTCTGTATCTGTGGTTCGCGTTCTGCATGTTCCTGCTCGGCGGCACGTTCGCCATGGTGATTCGCGCCGAGCTGTTCCAGCCCGGGCTGCAGATCGTCGAACCGGCGTTCTTCAACCAGATGACCACCATGCACGGCCTGGTGATGGTCTTCGGCGCGGTGATGCCGGCGTTCGTCGGCCTCGCCAACTGGATGATCCCGTTGATGATCGGCGCGCCGGACATGGCCCTGCCACGGATGAACAACTTCAGCTTCTGGCTGCTGCCGGCGGCGTTCCTGCTGCTGGTCTCGACCCTGTTCACCGCCGGTGGCGGGCCGAACTTCGGCTGGACGTTCTACGCCCCGCTGTCCACCACCTACGCGCCGGAAAGCGTCACCTACTTCATTTTCGCTATCCACTTGATGGGGATCAGTTCGATCATGGGCGCGATCAACGTGATCGCCACCATCCTCAACCTGCGCGCCCCCGGCATGACCCTGATGAAAATGCCGCTGTTCGTCTGGACCTGGCTGATCACCGCGTTCCTGCTGATCGCGGTGATGCCGGTGCTGGCCGGGTGCGTGACGATGATGCTGATGGACATCCACTTCGGCACCAGTTTCTTCAGTGCCGCCGGTGGCGGTGACCCGGTGCTGTTCCAGCACGTATTCTGGTTCTTCGGCCACCCCGAGGTGTACATCATGATCCTGCCGGCCTTCGGCGCCGTCAGCCAGATCATCCCGACCTTCTCGCGCAAGCCGCTGTTCGGCTACACCTCGATGGTCTACGCCACGGCGAGCATCGCGTTCCTGTCGTTCATCGTCTGGGCGCACCACATGTTCGTGGTCGGCATCCCACTGGTGGGCGAGTTGTTCTTCATGTATGCGACCATGCTCATCGCCGTGCCGACCGGGGTGAAGGTGTTCAACTGGGCCAGCACCATGTGGCAAGGCTCGCTGACTTTCGAGACGCCGATGCTGTTCGCCGTAGCGTTTGTGATCCTGTTTTCCATCGGCGGTTTTTCCGGGCTGATGCTGGCCATAGCCCCGGCGGACTTCCAGTACCAGGACACCTACTTCGTGGTCGCGCATTTCCACTACGTACTGGTGCCGGGGGCGATCTTCGGGATCTTCGCTTCGGCCTATTACTGGCTGCCGAAGTGGACCGGGCACATGTACGACGAAACCCTCGGCAAGCTGCACTTCTGGCTGTCGTTCGTCGGCATGAACCTGACCTTCTTCCCGATGCACTTCGTGGGATTGGCGGGGATGCCGCGACGGATTCCGGACTACAACCTGCAGTTCGCCGACTTCAACATGGTCTCCTCGATCGGCGCGTTCATGTTCGGCGCCACGCAGATCTTCTTTCTGTTCATCGTGATCAAGACCATTCGCGGTGGCGCGCCGGCCCCGGCCAAACCGTGGGATGGCGCCGAAGGCCTGGAGTGGAGCGTGCCGTCGCCGGCGCCGTATCACACCTTTACTACGCCGCCGGAAGTGAAATGAAACGCCTTGCCTTTGTGGGAGGGGGCTTGCTCCCGAATGCGTCAGATCATTCCACTCATGGGTTGAATGATGAATTGCATTCGCGAGCAAGCCCGCTCCCACAGGGGATCTCAGTGGAGGCTGACAATAATGGCTGACTCGATCTCGCTGAAAAAACTGGTCACCCGCCTGCTCGGCGTGGTGGTGGCGATGTTTGTCTTCGGCTTTGCTCTGGTGCCGATCTACGACGTGATGTGCAAGGCCTTCGGCATCAATGGCAAAACCGCAGGGCAGTACGAGGGTGAGCAGGTGGTGGATAACTCGCGGCAAGTGCGCGTGCAGTTTCTGTCGATGAACAACGCCGACATGCCGTGGGAGTTCTACCCCAAGGGTGAGGAACTGGTGACCCATCCTGGCGGCGTAAACGAGATGATCTTCGTCGCCCGCAACCCCACCGACAAACCGATGAGCGCCCAGGCCGTGCCGAGTATCGCACCCAGCGAAGCGGCGGCGTATTTCCACAAGACCGAATGCTTTTGCTTTACCCAGCAGGTGCTGCAGCCGGGTCAGCAGATCGAGATGCCGGTGCGTTTCATCGTTGACCGCGACATGCCCAAGGACGTGAAGCACCTGACGCTGTCCTACACGCTGTTCGATATCACCGCCCGACATCCTCCGGTGGCTGCAAACACTGGCGGTTAAGCGTGCCCGATAAGGAGAACAATAAATGGCAACTCATGAGCACTATTACGTTCCGGCCCAGAGTAAATGGCCGATCATCGCCACCTTCGGCATGGTCATCACCGTGTACGGCCTGGCGACCTGGTTCAACGATCTGAAGGCAGCGCGCCCGGAATCCCACGGCCCGTACATCTTTTTCGTCGGCGGGCTGTTGCTGGCGTACATGCTGTTCGGCTGGTTCGGGGCAGTGATCAAGGAAAGTCGTGCCGGGCTGTACAGCCCGCAGCTCGATCGCTCGTTCCGCTGGGGCATGAGCTGGTTCATCTTCTCCGAGGTGATGTTCTTCGCCGCCTTCTTCGGTGCGCTGTTTTACGTGCGGCACATTTCCGGGCCGGCGCTGGGCGGCGAAGGCCCGAAAGGCATCGCGCACATGCTCTGGCCGAACTTCCAGTTCACCTGGCCGCTGCTGCACACGCCGGATCCGAAACTGTTCCCGCCACCCAAGGAAGTCATCAGCCCGTGGGGCCTGCCGCTGATCAACACGATCCTGCTGGTCAGCTCCAGCGTGACCATCACCATCGCCCACCACGCCTTGAAAAAAGGCCATCGCGGTGCGCTGAAAATCTGGCTGGCGATCACCGTGCTGCTGGGCTGCGGCTTCCTCGCGTTGCAGGCCGAGGAGTACATGCACGCCTATCACGAACTGGGCCTGACCCTGGGTTCGGGCATCTATGGTGCGACGTTCTTCATGCTCACCGGTTTCCACGGTGCCCACGTGACCATCGGCACGATCATTCTGTTCGTGATGCTGATGCGCATCATGAAGGGGCATTTCGATGCCGAGCATCAGTTCGGTTTCGAAGCGGCGAGCTGGTACTGGCACTTCGTCGATGTGGTGTGGATCGGCCTCTTTATCTTCGTTTACGTACTCTGAGGATCTGCATTACCAAGGCGCGTGCGACACCAGTTGGCCGCTGTAGAAGCCCCAGGCGATCAAGCCGACGGTGGCAGCGGCCAGTGCCACCCGAACACTCAAGGCGATCACCAGGCGATTGGAACTGCTGTCGTCCTTGACCAGGAAAAACAGGCCGCTGAACAGGCTGATCACCGTGGCAATCAGCAGCAGGACGATGGCTGCTTTGAGCATGGGAAGACTCCGGGGGACAGGCGATGCAGTTGAGTATAGCGATCGCGACGACTGACTTTGTGGCGCGGCCATGAAGCGCTTCCGGCCGGGCGTGATACCGACCGTGGTGGTGGCGTTGCTGTTGCCGCTGCTGGTATCGCTGGGTTTCTGGCAACTGGGCCGGGGGGCGGAGAAAACCGCCCTGCTCGCCACTTACGCCGAGCGCCGCGCCGCCGAGCCGATGGCCAGCAGCGAATTGCTGCACAGCGCCGACCCGGCCTTTCGCCGTGTGCATCTGTACGGCCAGTTCGATGGCGCCCACAGCCTGCTGCTCGACAACCGCCAGCGCAACGGCAAGGTCGGTATCGAGCTGCTGCAACCGTTTCAGGATCGGGCCACCGGCCAGTGGCTGCTGGTCAATCGCGGCTGGCTGCCATGGCCGGATCGCCGGGTGACGCCGCAATTCGCTACCCCCACCGACGCGGTCAATCTGGATGCCTGGGTCTACGTAGCCCCCGGCGCGACCTTTCAGTTGCACGCCGACCCGGCCAGCAGCACCTGGCCGCAAACGATCACCGCCGTCGAGCCGACCAGGTTGTGGAAAACCCTCGAACGCGACGGCTTCGCCTACGAACTTCGTGCCGAACCCGGCCCTGCCAGCTACGAGGCCGACTGGCCGGTCGTGGCCATGGGTCCGGAAAAACACCTCGGTTACGCCGTGCAGTGGTTCGCCATGGCCACCGCCCTGCTCGGTCTCTACATCTATTTGGGCTTGCACAACGCAAAGGAGAAAACCCATGGGAACGGCCATGAATCCACCCAGCATGTCTGAGGCAAAAACCCCGGCTACCCGCCGCCGCGGGCGGATCCAGCTGTTGCTGATTGTGCTCGGCGTGGTCGGCCCGATGATCCTCGCCACCGGCATGTACAAATTGCAGTTCTGGGTGCCGGAAGGTCGCAGCTATCACGGCGAACTGCTCGGCAACGGCCAGACCCGCGCCGACCTCGGCGTGCAGGCCGATGAACAGCGCTGGCAGATGCTGGTGACCGCGCCGAAGGATTGCGCGGTGGACTGTCAGCAACTGGTGTACCTCGCCCGGCAGATCCAGATCGGCCTCGGCCGCGATGCCGGGCGCGCCAGCCACGCCCTCGCCGCTGCCCAACCGCTGAGCGCCGACTACGAAGCCAAGCTGAGCCGCGAATACCCGCAGCTGCAACGCTACCCGCTGGACAGCGCAGCGTTGAGCAAGGCCACCGGCGACAAGGCCACGCCGCACCTGTGGATCATCGACCCCCACGGCAACCTGGTGCTGCGCTACGACCCGAGTGTGAAGGGCAAGGATCTGCTCAACGACCTGCGCCACCTGCTGAAACTGTCGAACATCGGATAAGGGCATCGTCATGGCCAAACCTGGATTTCGCCTCGCGCTGTTTGCCACCCTGCTGGCACTGATCGTCGTGCTGCTCGGCGCCTACACCCGCCTGACCCATGCCGGCCTCGGCTGTCCGGACTGGCCTGGCTGCTACGGGTTTATCAGCGTGCCGAAAAGCGAAGCCCAACTGGCCCATGCCGAACTGCATTACCCCGACTCGCCGGTGGTGGCGCACAAGGGCTGGAACGAGATGATCCACCGCTACTTCGCCGGCACTCTCGGCCTGCTGATTGCGATTCTCGCCGGGCGTGCCTGGGTCAATCGTGGTCATCCGGGCCAGCCGCTGAAACTGCCGCTGTTTCTGCTGGCGGTGGTGTTCGCCCAAGCGGCGTTCGGCATGTGGACGGTGACGCTCAAGCTCTGGCCGCAGGTGGTCACCGGGCATTTGCTCGGCGGTTTTGCGACGTTGAGTCTGTTGTTTTTGCTGACCTTAAGATTGTCCGGCGTGCTGCCGGCACTGACCGTGCCCAAGCGTTTGCAGTATTGGGCGACGGCGGGGCTGTTGCTGGTGATCGGCCAGATCGCACTGGGTGGTTGGGTCAGTTCCAACTACGCGGCGGTGGCCTGCATCGACTTCCCGACCTGTCACGGTCAATGGCTGCCACCGGCGGACTTTGCCAACGGCTTTCACCTGACCCAGCACATCGGCCCCAATTATCTCGGCGGCCAACTCGACAGCGATGCACGCACAGCGATTCACCTGACCCACCGCATCGGTGCGCTGCTGGTGACGATCGTCCTGCTCGGTCTGGCCTGGCAACTCAGGGCTGTCGGCATGACGCGTTTGGCCGGGCTAGTCGTCATTGCCCTCGGCGCACAGATCACCCTCGGCATCAGCAACGTGCTGTTCCATCTGCCGCTGCCGGTGGCCGTGGCCCACAACGCCGGTGGCGCCGCGCTACTGCTGAGCATGGTGCTGGTCAATTATCACGCGCGCACCAGTCTGGTCCGGGTCAAACAGCCGATGTTGGCGCGCTGGCGTCTGAGCCCGCGTAAACATTCGGCGGCGCCCATCACGATAAAAGGAGAAACGCCATGGCGCTTCTGATCGGCGAACGCCCCGCGCAAGCACTGTGGCGTGACTATCTGGAGCTGACCAAGCCGAAAGTGGTGGTGCTGATGCTGATCACCTCGCTGGTCGGCATGTTCCTCGCGACCCGCGCCGGGGTGCCGTGGACGGTGCTGGTGTTCGGCAATCTGGGGATTGCGTTGTGTGCCGGCGGCGCGGCGGCGGTCAATCATGTGGTGGATCGGCGTATCGACGCGGTGATGGCGCGCACCCACAAACGGCCATTGGCCGAGGGCCGGGTTTCGCCGGCAGCGGCGCTGACCTTTGCGCTGGTGCTGGCGCTGCTCGGGCAGGCGATGCTGCTGACATTCACCAATGCGCTGACCGCATGGCTGACCCTCGCTTCGTTACTCGGCTACGCGGTGATCTACACCGGCTTCCTCAAACGCGCGACGCCACAGAACATCGTCATCGGCGGTCTTGCCGGCGCCGCCCCTCCGCTGCTCGGCTGGACCGCCGCCACCGGCCATGTCAGCGCCGAACCGTTGCTGCTGGTGCTGATCATCTTCGCCTGGACCCCGCCGCACTTCTGGGCGCTGGCGATCCATCGCAAGGAGGAATACGCCAAGGCCGACATCCCGATGCTGCCGGTAACCCACGGCGAGCACTACACCAAAGTGCATATTCTGCTGTACACCTTCGCCCTGCTCGCGGTGAGTCTGCTGCCGTATGTGATCCACATGAGCGGCGTGCTCTACCTCATCTGCGCCCTCGCGCTGGGCGCAAGGTTTCTGCAATGGGCCGTGGTGCTGTACCGTGGCACTCGGCCGCACGCGGCGATCAACACCTTCAAGTACTCTATTTATTACTTGTTCCTGTTGTTCATCGCCCTGCTCGTAGACCACTACTTACTGTTGAACCTATGACTCGAACCCAGAAAACCGTCTTCATCCTCGTCGCCGTGATCGCGCTGATCCTGGGACTGACCGTCAACAAAGTCCTGAGTGGCAAGGGCCAGGGCGACCCCACCGCGCTGATCGACGCGGGCATCATCCTGCTGCCGCAGAGCCGCACCCTGCCGGGCGTGACCATGACCAATCAGGACGGCCAACCGGTCGCCATCGACGAGTTGAAAGGCAAGTGGAGCCTGCTGTTCTTCGGCTACACCTTCTGCCCGGACATCTGCCCGACCACCCTCGCCCAACTGCGCCAGATCAAGAGCGAGTTGCCCAAGGATGCTGTGGATAAGTTGCAGATCGTGCTGGTCAGCGTCGACCCGAACCGCGATAACCCGCAGCAGTTGAAGCAGTACCTGGGCTACTTCGATCCACAGTTCGTGGGCCTGACTCCGAAGTCGATCGAAGAACTGCAGAAGGTCGCGAATGCGGTGAGTATTCCGTTCATTCCGGCCGATACCAGCAAACCGAATTACACCGTCGACCATAGCGGCAATCTGGCGGTGATCGGGCCGGATGGGACGCAGCGCGGGTTTATTCGTGCGCCGTTGAACAACGCCAAACTGGTTGCGCAGCTGCCAGTAATGCTCAACCGCAAGTAGCAACACCACTGAACCATTGTGGGAGCGGGCTTGCTCGCGAATGCAGTGGGTCAGATAAAGAAATGTTGGCTGACACACCGCATTCGCGAGCAAGCCCGCTCCCACAAGGACGGTGTTTCAGGCAAAAAAAAGGGGGCGCTCATGGCGCCCCCTTTTTTTTGCAGCAATCTAAATCAGAACGCCGGCAATACCGAGCCTTTGTACTTCTCGGTAATGAATTGCTTCACTTCCGGGCTGTGCAGCGCAGCCGCCAGTTTCTGCATCGCGGCGCTGTCCTTGTTGTCCGCACGGGACACCAGGATGTTGACGTACGGCGAGTCGTTGCCTTCGATCACCAGCGCATCCTTGGACGGGTCGAGTTTGGCTTCCAGCGCGTAGTTGGTGTTGATCAGCGCCAGATCGACCTGGGTCAGCACGCGCGGGATGGTCGCGGCTTCCAGCTCACGGATTTTCAGGTCTTTCGGGTTCTGCGCGATGTCTTTCGGGGTCGACAGAATGTTGGTCGGATCCTTCAGGGTGATCAGGCCGGCCTTGGCCAGCAGCAACAGTGCACGGCCGCCGTTGGTGGCGTCGTTCGGGATCACCACGTTGGCGCCGCTTGGCAGATCCTTCAGATCCTTGATCTTGTTCGAGTAGGCGCCCAGCGGCTCCAGATGCACGCCGGTCACCGCCACCAGGCTGGTGCCCTTGGCCTTGTTGAACTCATCGAGGTATGGCTGGTGCTGGAAGAAGTTGGCGTCCAGGCGCTTTTCAGCCACCTGCACGTTCGGCTGAATGTAGTCGGTGAAGACCTTGACCTTCAGCTCCACGCCTTCTTTGGCCAGGGCCGGCTTCACGAATTCGAGGATTTCCGCGTGCGGCACCGGGGTGGCGGCGACAGTCAGGGTTTCGGCGTGGGCCGAAAAAGCGGCTACGGCAGCGAAAGCAGCGATCAGTTTTTTCATTCAGCTAACTCCTTATGAAGCGCCCGTCTGGCGCCTGCCAGCGAATGGCCGGCTCATCTCTTGATTACAAAAACCGGTTATTTGCGCGAGAAATGCACGACCAGACGGTCGCCGACCATTTGCAGCACTTGTACCAGTATCAGCAGCAACACCACGGTGACGATCATCACGTCAGTCTGGAAACGCTGGTAACCGAAACGGATCGCCAGGTCACCCAGACCACCGGCACCGACCACACCGGCCATTGCCGTGTAGGACACCAGAGTAATCGCGGTCACCGTAATCGCTGCGAAGATGCCCGGACGGGCCTCCGGCAGCAAGGCGTTCATGATGATCTGCCGGGTGGTCGCGCCCATCGACTGGGTGGCTTCGATGATGCCGCGATCGACTTCACGCAGCGCGGTTTCCACCAGACGCGCGAAGAACGGCGTCGCACCCACCACCAACGGCGGAATCGCACCGGCCACGCCCAGCGAAGTGCCGGTGATCAGCACGGTGAACGGAATCATCACGATCAGCAGAATGATGAACGGCAACGAACGCAGGATGTTTACCGCCAACGACATGATCGCGTAGACCACCCGGTTTTCCAGCAGTTGGCGCGGGCTGCAGAGAAACAGCAGCACGCCCAGCGGCAAGCCGAGCAGAACGGTGAACAACAGCGAACCACCGAGCATCAGCATGGTGTCGTTGGTGGCCAAGCCGATTTCCAGCCAGTCGATGTTCTGGAAGAACAGCTTGATGGCTTCTACTGCGGCGTCGTAGTTCTTGATTGCAGCGTCGTACATTTCCATTAACGCAGCACCTCCATGTGAACGTCAGCGGCGGTGAAACGAGCGAAAGCCGCTTCCATGTCGCCACCGGTGACGGCGAGGGTCAATTGCCCGTAAGGAATGTCTTTGATGCGGTCGATGCGACCGGCGAGGATGCTGTAGTCGACCCCGGTTTCCCGGGCAACGGTACCGAGCAACGGCGCGTAAGTCGCTTCGCCTTGGAAGGTCAGACGGACGATGCGACCCGGCACGTGAGCGAAGTCATCACGCTGCTCGTTTTCGTCAATCTGCTCGCTTTCCTGGACGAAACGCTTGGTGGTCGGGTGCTGCGGATGCAGGAACACATCGGCCACCGAACCTTGCTCGACGATCACCCCGGCGTCCATCACCGCCACCTGATCGCAGACGCGACGGATCACGTCCATCTCGTGGGTGATCAGGACGATGGTCAGCTTCAGTTCACGATTGATCTCGGCCAGCAGTTGCAGAACCGAAGCAGTGGTCTGCGGGTCGAGGGCGCTGGTGGCCTCGTCGCACAGCAGAATTTTCGGCTTGGTCGCCAGGGCGCGGGCGATGCCGACGCGCTGTTTCTGGCCGCCGGACAATTGTGCCGGGTACTTTTTGGCGTGATCAGACAGACCGACCCGCGCCAGCAACTCGGCGACGCGTTGATTGATTTCACTGCTCGACAGTTCGCCGGCCAGGGTCAGCGGCAGCGCAACGTTGTCGGCCACGGTCTTGGAGGCGAGCAGGTTGAAGTGCTGGAAGATCATCCCGACCTGCTGGCGGAAACGGCGCAGGCCGTTGGCGTCCAGCGCGGTGACTTCTTCGCCGTCGACGATGATCTTGCCGCCGCTGGAATCTTCCAGGCGATTGATCAGACGCAGCAGGGTACTTTTGCCCGCACCGGAATGGCCAATCAGGCCGAAGACCTGACCGTTTTCAATCGAAAGACTGGTCGGGTGCAGGGCGGGGATGTCCTTACCGGCGACGCGGTAAGTTTTGTGGACGTTTTGAAACTCGATCACGTAGCGAACCTTGTGGGGCGCGTTAGAAAAGGATCAGCGGTTAGCCGGGCGCGCATTTTAGCCTGTCCGTATAGAGGTTCTTAGCATTTATTTCGCAATTAACCTTCGATTTGGCAATAACAAGATCAAAGGTCATAAAAAAGGAACGCCCGTTCCCGCTCATTGGTCACTAGTTAAGCGACTTGAAACCCTGGGTAACCGTGCCCGGAAACGCTCAAGAGTCCCCGTTGAAACGGGGTCAACCGAGGAGTTTACGTCTGATGAGCAGCAAGAAACCTACGACCGACAAAAGCCAGCTGGCCGGAACCGATACCAAGGATCGCGCCAACACCAACGCCAAACTCGACAGCCTGGAGAAATTTCGCTCCGACGCTACCGGCCAGGCCCTGCGCACCAACCAAGGGGTAAAGGTCGCCGATAACCAGAACACACTCAAGGCCGGCCCGCGCGGACCGTCGTTGCTGGAAGACTTCATCATGCGTGAGAAAATCACGCACTTTGACCACGAACGCATTCCGGAGCGCATTGTTCACGCGCGCGGCACTGGCGCGCATGGTTTCTTTCAGGCCTACGAGAACCATTCGACACTGACCAAGGCCGGCTTCCTGCAGGATCCGGGGAAAAAGACTCCGGTGTTCGTGCGTTTTTCCACCGTGCAGGGGCCGCGCGGTTCCGGTGACACCGTGCGCGACGTGCGCGGTTTCGCGGTGAAGTTCTTCACCGACGAAGGCAACTTCGATCTGGTCGGCAACAACATGCCAGTGTTCTTCATTCAGGACGCGATCAAATTTCCCGACTTCGTCCATGCGGTGAAACCCGAGCCGCACAACGAAATCCCCACTGGCGGCTCGGCCCACGACACCTTCTGGGACTTCGTCTCGCTGGTGCCGGAATCGGCGCACATGGTGATCTGGGCGATGTCCGACCGGGCAATCCCGAAAAGCCTGCGCAGCATGCAGGGCTTTGGCGTACACACCTTCCGCCTGGTCAACGCCGAGGGCAAATCGCGCTTCGTCAAATTCCACTGGCGCCCTACCGCCGGCACCTGTTCGCTGGTGTGGGACGAGGCGCAGAAGCTCGCCGGTAAAGACACCGACTACCACCGTCGCGATCTCTGGGAAGCCATCGAGATGGGCGACTACCCGGAATGGGAGCTGGGCGTACAGATCATCGAGGAGGAAAACGAACACGACTTCGATTTCGACATCCTCGACCCGACCAAGCTGATCCCCGAAGAAATCGTGCCGATCACCCCGCTGGGCAAGATGACCCTCAACCGCAATCCGGACAACTTCTTCGCCGAGACCGAGCAGGTCGCATTCTGCCCGGGCCACATCGTGCCGGGGATCGACTTTTCCAACGATCCTCTGCTGCAAGGCCGGCTGTTTTCCTACACCGACACGCAAATCAGCCGACTCGGTGGGCCGAACTTTCATGAGCTGCCGATCAACCGCCCGGTCGCGCCATTCCACAACGGCCAGCGCGACGCGCAGCACCGCACAGTAATCGACAAGGGGCGCGCGTCCTACGAGCCGAACTCGATTGATGGCGGCTGGCCGAAGGAAACCCCGCCGGCGGCTAAAGACGGCGGCTTCGAGAGCTACCCGGAACGCATCGATGCGAACAAAATCCGCCAGCGTAGCGAGTCGTTCAGCGATCATTTCTCCCAGGCGCGGCTGTTCTTCAACAGCATGAGTGAGCACGAGAAGGAACACATCATTGCCGCCTACAGCTTCGAGCTGGGCAAGGTCGAACGCGAGTTCATCCGTGCACGGCAGGTGAACGAGATTCTCGCCAACATCGACCTGGAATTGGCCAAACGTGTGGCGGCCAACCTCGGATTGCCAGCGCCAAGCAAAGGCACGGTCGAGGTGCGTAAAACCTCGTTCGATCATTCGCCAGCGCTGAGTCAGGCGAATCTGCTGCCAGAGGACATCAAAACCCGCAAAGTGGCGATTCTTGCCGCTAACGGCGTCGATGGTGCAGCGATTGATGCGATGAAAAAGGCCTTGGAAGCAGAAGGTGCGCACGCCAAGCTGCTCGGCCCGACTTCGGCACCGGTGAAGACTGCCGACGGCAAAGCCCTGCCGGTGGACGCATCCATGGAAGGTATGCCTTCAGTGATCTTCGATGCGGTGTTCGTGCCGGGTGGTGCGGCGTCGATCAAGGCGTTGAGTGGCGACGGCGTGGCGCTGCATTACCTGCTGGAAGCCTACAAGCACCTCAAGGCGATTGCGCTGCACGGCGAGGCCAAGCAGTTGCAGGATCTACTGAAGCTGGAAGCGGATGCAGGACTGCTGCAGGGCAAGGATGTGCCGGGGTTGACCAAGCCGTTCTTCGCGGCGATCGGGCAGCATCGGGTCTGGGCGCGGGAGCCTAAGGCCAAGGCCATTCCAGCTTAAGTTCTTGGCTGGCAGAGAGGACGCTTTCGCGAGCAAGCCCGCTCCCACAGGGTTCACGCTGTACCTGTGGGAGCGGGCTTGCTCGCGAAGCTTTTAAGGTTTACGCGGGCTCAAGACCATCTGCGCCGGCACCGTGCGCAGAATCTGCTTCTCGATGCGCAACTCGAAATCCGGATTCAGTTTCTTCACCCGCTTGCTCAGCAGAGTCGCCAGCCAAGGGTAATCCTGGGTGCGCGGCGCCTGAATGCTCACGGCACACTCATAATTCACCACATCGGCGGCGATCGCGTCGAGTTGCCGGCGAAGCTTGCGGCTATCGTTAATGTTCAGCGCCACCGTGGTGCTTTCGGCAGTCGGATCGATGACCTTGGCTTTCGGCTTGGCTTCAGCCGCCAGCAGCGCCGCTTCGGCTTTCTCCAGCTCGGCTTTGCGCGCTTCGGTGATGGCACCATTGACGCCACCGGTCAGCGCCGGGGCTTTCGGCATCAGGGCACGGGCACGGCTCAGCGCAGTGGCTGCGGCGTTCACATCACCCTTTTGCAATACGATCTGGCTGCGGCGCAGGTAGGCCTCAGCCAACTGGCGCTGGTATTGCTCCAGGGACTGATCGTTGGGGGTTTGTGCCTGCAAGGCGGCCAGTTGGTCTTCGGCGGTGGCCAGTTCGCTGCTGGCCAGGCTTTGCTCCAGCTGTGCGATGGCCGTGGCCCGCGCGTCGGGGGCTTCGGCCACCGGCGGCGTGCTTTGGCAGGCGCCCAGCAGCACGGAAAATGCGACAAGGAGCAGATAACGGGAGGCGAACGGCTTCATTCCTGCGACTCTCTAATTGCGCAAAAAGCGAGCAAGTCTACACCCCTCGACGGGGCAGAACAAAACTCAGCAGAAACAGTGCGGCCGCCGTCACAACGATCGACGGCCCCGCCGGGGTGTCCTTGAACCATGACAACGCCAGCCCGCCACACACGGCGAGCATGCCCAGCAGGCTCGCGCCCACGGCCATCTGCTCCGGCGAGCGGGCGTGACGTTGTGCCGCAGCCGCCGGAATGATCAGCAGCGAAGTAATCAGCAACACACCGACGATTTTCATCGCCACCGCGATCACCACCGCAATCAACAGCATCAGCGCCATGCGCAGGCCCGCCACCGGCAGGCCTTCGACCTTGGCCAATTCCTCATGCACGGTGATCGCCAGCAGCGGCCGCCACAGCGTCACCAGCAACACCAGTACCGCCGCGCTGCCGCCGAGGATCCACGCCAGGTCAGTCGGGCTGATCGCCAGCAGGTCGCCGAACAGATAGGCCATCAGGTCGATCCGCACTTCATGCATGAAGCTTAGTACCACCAGCCCGAGAGAGAGCGTGCTCGGTGCGAGAATTCCCAACAGCGTGTCGGAGGCCAGCGGCTGACGCTGTTGCAAGGTCACCAGCAGCACCGCCAGCAGCAGGCAGCCGACGGTCACCGCCACCGTCGGACTGACATCCAGCAGAAAGCCCAGGGCCACGCCGAGCAGCGCAGCGTGGGACAGGGTGTCGCCGAAGTAGGCCATGCGCCGCCAGACCACGAACGAACCCAATGGCCCGGCGACCAGCGCCAGCGCCAGACCTGCAAGCAGGGCATACAACAGAAAATCAGCCATGCTTGCAGTGGTCTCCGTGAACGTGGGTGTGGCCCGCACCGGGCGCCTTGACCACCGAACCGTGCAGGTCGTGGGCGTGGTCGTGATGGTGGTGATAGATCGCCAGGCTCGGCGCATTCTTGCCGAACAGCTCGACAAACGCCGGATCGCCGCTGACCTGCTCGGGGTGCCCGGAGCAGCAGACGTGGCGATTCAGACAAACCACCTGATCAGTGGTGCTCATCACCAGATGCAAATCGTGGGACACCATCAGCACGCCGCAACCGTGACGGTCACGCAGGCGGGTGATCAGGCTGTACAGCTCGGCCTGCCCGGCGACATCGACGCCCTGCACCGGCTCATCCAGCACCAACAGCTCCGGCTCGCGCAGCAGCGCTCGGGCCAGCAGCACGCGCTGCATTTCACCGCCGGAAACACTTTGCACCGGGCTGTCGATGACATGTTCGGCGCCGACTTCCTTGAGCGCCGCCAATGCACGAGGACGGTCTACGCCGGGCACCAGGCGCAGGAAGCGCAGTACCGACAGCGGCAAGGTCGGATCGACGTGCAGCTTTTGCGGCATGTAGCCAACGCGCAGTTTCGGCTTGCGCCAGACACTGCCGCTGTCAGGCTTCAGCAGGCCAAGCACGGCGCGCACCAGTGTGGTCTTGCCGGCGCCGTTGGGGCCGATCAGGGTGACGATCTGCCCCGGTTCGACGCTCAGCTCGATGTTGTCCAGCACGGTCTGCCCGGCAAAAGTGACGGCAACCTGCTCAAGACGGATCAACGGGTTGCTCATCAGGCCCCCTGGCAACCGGAGCACAGGCCGACCACTTCGACGGTCTGTGCTTCGACGATGAACCCGACATCCCTGGCGCTGTGGATGATCGCGTCGCTGATGGCTTTCTGTTCCAGCTCGATCGCGGCGTGGCACTCGCGGCAGATCAGAAACTGGCCCTGATGCGCATGCTCGGGATGCACACAACCGACGAAAGCGTTGAGCGAGGAGATGCGGTGCACCAGGCCGTTTTCCAGAAGGAAATCCAGCGCACGGTACACGGTCGGCGGCGCGGCGCGGCGGCCGTCCTGCTCGCTGAGCACCGCCAGAATGTCGTAGGCGCCCAGCGGCTTGTGGCTCTGCCACACCAGCTCCAGCACCCGCCGGCGCAACGCAGTCAGGCGCAGGCCTTTCTGGGCGCACAAGGTATCGGCCTCGGTCAGTGCGCTGTGCACGCAATGAGAGTGGTCGTGGGGACGGCTGGCAATCGGTGTAATAGGCATGGGCGGCGACGCGTTTTGATAGAGACGTTATTATGTTACCCGTTCTCGCCTCCTTGAGTGGTCATCGTGTCCCGACTTTTTTCTGTTTTTGTGGCGTTTATCGCCAGTTTTCTGCTGATCGGTTCGGCTCAGGCCGAGGTCAGGGTTCTCACCAGCATCAAACCGCTGCAGTTGATTGCCGCGGCGGTGCAGGACGGGATCGCCATTCCGGAAGTGCTGCTGCCGCCGGGCGCGTCGCCGCACAACTACGCGCTGCGCCCGTCCGACGTGCGCAAGGTGCAATCGGTGGATCTGCTGTACTGGATCGGCCCGGACATGGAAGGCTTCCTGCCGCGCGTGCTGAACGGTCGTACGCTGCCGAGCGTCGCCGTGCAGGACCTGCCGGGCATGAAGTTGCGCCGCTTTGCCGAAGACAGCCACTCCCACGCCGAAGATGCCGACGAGCATGATCACGATCACCGCCCGGGCACCCTGGACGCGCATTTGTGGCTATCGCCGGTCAATGCTCGGGTCATTGCCGAGAAAATGGCTGCCGACCTCAGCGCAGCCGATCCGGCCAACGCCGAACGCTATCAGAGCAACGCCAAGGCTTTCGATGAGCGCCTCGACGCACTGGATGCACGCTTGAAGAAGCGCATGGCTGATGTCGAGGGCAAACCGTACTTCGTGTTCCACGAAGCGTTCGATTACTTCGAAGACGCTTACGGCCTGAAGCACACCGGGGTATTCAGTGTGGCAGCGGAAGTGCAGCCCGGCGCGCAGCATGTGGCGGCAATGCGCAAACGCCTGCAGGAAGTCGGCAAGACCTGTGTGTTCAGCGAACCGCCGCTGCGTCCACGTCTGGCGGAAACCCTGGTGGCGGGCCTGCCGGTGAAACTGGCGGAGCTGGATGCGTTGGGCGGCTATACACCGGCGACAGCTCAGGGGTATGAGCAGGTGCTGGAGAAGCTGGGCAACGATTTGGCCGGGTGCCTGGAATCGTTGTAACCCCACAAGACCCGTGGCGAGGGAGCTTGCTCCCGCTTGAGTGCGCAGCACTCACAAAATATGGCTGACTGCCAGAATTTTGGGGCCGCTTCGCAACCCAGCGCGAGCAAGCTCGCTCGCCACAATTTAAAGCGCGAACGGTAGAGGGGTGTTGACCTGCTGCCGCTGCGCCAAGCGCTGCTCGAACTCCCGCGGATCGTGAATCAGCACGTCCTGCCCGGCAAACTGCTCGGCGGCGATCAACCGCGACAGCCAGAACCGCACACATGCCACGCGCAGCAGGGTCGGCCACAGCTCCGCTTCAGCGGCCGTGAACGGACGCAGCGCCGCATAGGCACCGAGGAATGCGCGGGCACGCGGCCCGTCAATCAAGCCATCCTCATCCGAACACCAGTCGTTCAAAGCAATCGCCACGTCATAGAGCATCGGTCCCGAGCAGGCGTTGTAGAAGTCAATCAACCCGGTCAGGTGCGTGCCTTCGAACATCGCGTTATCGCGGAACAGGTCTGCGTGAATGTTCGCCCGTGGCAGCGCGAGGATTCTGTCTTTCTGCGCCGTGATTTCCTCCAGCGCCTTGTGCAGCAGCGCACGCGGCTCGTCCGCCAGATGCGAAAGAAACTCCGTGCCCTCCTCCAGCATCCAGTCCAGGCCACGATCGGTCTTGCGCTTGATCATGCGCTCGCCCTGGGTCGCCAGGTGCAGATGCGCCTGCAACTCGCCGACCTGCGCGCAATGCTGGGCGTTGGCAACTTTGATGTGCTTGCCGGACAGGCGCGGCTGGAGCAATGCCGGTTTACCCTTCAGTTCACGCAGGGCCACGCCGTCAGTGGTACGCAGCGCGTAGGGCACCGGCAGATCAGCCTCGTGCAGCACGTCGAGCAGGTCGATGAAGAACGGCATTTCCTGCACCGGGCCGCGCTCGACCAGGGTCAGGACGAATTCGCCCTGCTCCAGGCTGATAAAGAAATTGGTGTTTTCGCTGCCGGCGGCGATCCCCTGGAAATCAAGCAGACGGCCGAGCCCGTAAGGGGCGAGAAAGGTTTCCAGCTCGGGCCGAGCCAGGGGGGTGAACACAGACATGGTTAAAAACTGCTCAGTTCGGGCGCCGCGATCAAGCGGCGCCGATTAAAAGTCGGGAATCTTACTTCCAGGTAAAGATTTCCCACGACGGAATCAGCATATCCGGCTGGTCGGAACGGATGTAGTTCACGTCCGAACCATCGGCGCGCACCAGAAAATACGGTTTGCCGCCCTTCGGCGTGACCTTGATCGCATACACGAAGCCACTGCGGCTGTATTCCTGAATGACCTTGTCGCCTTCGGTGTGCGTGTTAATGGTAACTTCCGGCTCCTTTGACGGCGCATCATCCGCCGCCATCGCGGCCAATGGTGAGGCCGCAATCAAACCGACCAGCAGCAAGCGATTTAACGTACGCATGATAACCTTGTCCCTTTGTCGTCAACGGTCCCGCTATTCTAGCGCCGGGCCCGCCGAAAAGGTTGATTCTGCTCATGAGCCAAGCCCCCCTCGTCCTGGTGGACGGTTCGTCTTACCTGTACCGCGCTTTCCACGCCCTGCCACCGCTGACCACCTCCAAAGGCCTGCCGACCGGCGCGGTCAAAGGTGTGCTGAACATGCTCAAGAGTCTGCGCAAGCAGTACCCGGACAGCCCGTTCGCCGTGGTCTTCGATGCCAAGGGCGGGACGTTTCGCGATGAGATGTACGCCGAATACAAGGCCAACCGCCCGAGCATGCCCGACGACATGCGCGTGCAGATCGAGCCGCTGCACCAGAGCGTGATCGCCCTCGGCTTCCCGCTGCTGTGCGTGGAAGGCGTCGAGGCTGACGACGTGATCGGCACCCTGGCACGCAGCAGCGCGGCGGCGGATCGTCCGGTGATCATCTCCACCGGCGACAAGGACATGGCGCAACTGGTCGATGGCCACATTACCTTGGTCAACACCATGTCCGGTAGCTCGATGGATGTGGAGGGCGTGAAGGAGAAATTCGGCGTCGCACCCGAGCAGATCATCGATTATCTGGCGCTGATGGGCGATTCTTCCGACAACATTCCGGGGGTTCCCGGCATCGGTCCAAAGACCGCCTCCGGCCTGCTGGTCGGCGTCAACGGCGGCCTGACCGAGTTGTACGCGAATCTCGACATCGTCCCGACCCTGCCGATTCGTGGGGCCAAGACCCTGCCGGCCAAGCTTGAAGAACACAAGGAGATGGCCTTCCTCTCCTACCAACTGGCGACCATCAAAGTCGACGTGCCGCTGGACATCGGCCTCGATGACCTGCAGATGGGCGCGGAAGACCCGGCCAAGCTCTACGAGCTGTACACCCTGCTGGAATTCAAAAGCTGGATCAATGATCTGGATCGCGACGCCAAGCGCCAGGAACTGAGCGCTGCCGCGGAACCTGCGCCGGCTGGCGATCTGTTCAGCCCCCGCGCAGAAGAAGCCCCTGCCGCTCCGACCGAAGCAGCGTATGAAACCATCCTCGATCAGGCGCGTTTCGACGTCTGGCTGGAGAAACTGAATAACGCCAAACTGTTCGCCTTCGACACCGAAACCACCGGCATCGACGCGCAACAGGCGCAACTGGTCGGCCTGTCGTTCGCGGTGCAGGCCAACGAAGCGGCGTACATTCCGCTGACCCACTCCTACATCGGCGTGCCCGAGCAGCTGGATCGCGACACCGTGCTGCGCGCACTCAAGCCGATTCTGGAAGACCCGAACAAGCTCAAGGTCGGTCAGCACGCCAAGTTCGACATGAATATTCTGGCCAACTGCGCCATCGGCGGCGATCAGAGCCAGGGCATCAACGTGCGCGGGATCGCCTTCGATACCATGCTTGAGTCCTACGTGCTCAACTCCACCGCCACCCGCCACGACATGGACAGCCTCGCGCAGAAGTACCTGGATCACACCACCGTGAGCTTTCAGGACATCGCCGGCAAGGGCGCCAAGCAGCTGACCTTCGACCAGATCGCTCTGGAACAGGCCGGCCCGTACGCCGCCGAAGACGCCGACATCACCCTGCGCCTGCACCAGACCCTGTTTGAAAAACTCAGCGCCATCCCGAGTCTGGCCAACGTGCTGACCGACATCGAGATTCCGCTGGTGCCAGTGCTGGCGCGCATCGAGCGTCAGGGCGCGTTCGTCGACGCCGAGTTGCTCGGCATCCAGAGCATCGAGTTGGGCAACAAGATGGTCGCGCTGGAGCGCGAAGCGTTCGAGATCGCCGGCGAAGAGTTCAACCTCGGCTCACCGAAGCAACTGGGTGTGATTCTTTACGAAAAGCTCGGCCTGCCGGTGCTGAAGAAAACCGCCAAGGGCCAGCCATCGACCGCCGAGGAAGTGCTGGCGAAACTGGCCGAGGACGATCACCGCTTGCCAAAAGTGCTGATGGAACACCGTTCCATGAGCAAACTGAAAAGCACCTACACCGATCGCCTGCCGGAGCAGATCAACCCGCGCACCGGGCGTATCCACACCTCGTACCACCAGGCCGTGGCATCGACCGGGCGCTTGTCCTCCAGCGATCCGAACCTGCAGAACATTCCGGTGCGTACCGCTGAAGGCCGGCGTATCCGTCAGGCGTTCGTCGCGCCCAAAGGCTACAAACTGCTGGCAGCGGACTATTCGCAGATCGAACTGCGGATCATGGCCCACTTGTCCAAGGACGAAGGCCTGATGAATGCCTTCCGCAACAATCTGGACGTGCACACCGCAACCGCCGCTGAAGTATTCAAGGTCGAGCTGAGCGAAGTGACGTCCGACCAGCGCCGTGGCGCCAAGGCGATCAACTTCGGCCTGATCTACGGCATGGGCGCGCAGAAGCTCGGCAAGGACATCGGCGTCGACACCAAGACCGCCAAGGCTTACATCGACACCTACTTCGCCCGCTACCCGGGTGTGCGCGAATACATGGAGCGCACCCGCAAGCAGGCAGCGGATCAGGGTTACGTCGAGACCTTCTTCGGTCGTCGCCTATATCTGCCGGAAATCAACTCCAACAAGCCGCAGGAACGCGCTGCCGCCGAACGCACGGCGATCAACGCGCCGATGCAAGGCACCGCCGCCGACATCATCAAGAAAGCGATGGTGGCGGTGGATAACTGGCTGGCGTCTTCGGGGCTGGACGCCAAAGTCATCCTGCAGGTGCACGACGAACTGGTACTGGAGGTTCGCGAGGATCTGGTCGATCAGGTGAGTCAGGAAATCCGCCTGCACATGAGCGAAGCGGCGAAACTGGACGTGCCGTTGCTGGTGGAAGTCGGCGTCGGCAACAACTGGGATGAGGCGCACTGAGGCGTCTAGGTCGGGCGTTTGCCGCGACACACTGTCGCGGCAAACGGCCGAAAAGCGCTTATTTCGAATCGCGCTTGCGGTTATTCCAAAGCTTTTTGAAAAAAATCTGAACTAATCTGACAACTCACTACTCAGAGATACTGAATGGCTGGTGAAGCCCTTCGATGCTCCTATGTTGTGTTAAGTGTTGGCAGATATCTGAACCCCGCCCTAGCGGTTCGGAACTTGAACCCCGGAACTTCTCCCTCCCCATATGAAGTCCGGGGCTTTTTTTGCCTCAAAACTGCCTGTGACGCAGCCATGCTGCGTTAAAAGCGCAACAAAAAATGCTCATTTAGGTCCCCTAAACTCCGCTTTTTTGTTGCACTTTTGCCTTGCCTGGCAGCACCACAGACAGTTTTGATATTCCCTTATTCTGCCTCGGTCGCCGCTTCGGCGCCCTTGTCAGCCAGTTCCATCCAGCCTGCCAACACAGTGTAGGCCTCTTCCAGGCCCATGCGTTTTGGCGCCGAGAACAGCTGGATTGTCACCAGATCGCCCCAGCCCTTGCGGATTTCCGCCTGCACCTTCAGCAGCGTGTTCTTGGCGGCGCCGTACGTCAGCTTGTCGGCCTTGGTCAGCAGAATATGCATCGGCATGCCGGCCGCAACGGCCCAGTCGAGCATCAGCAGGTCGAAGTCGGTCATTGGATGACGGATGTCCATCATCAGAATCAAACCCTTCAAACTCTCCCGGCCACCGAGGTACGCCTCAAGGTGACGCTGCCAGTGTTGCTTGAGCGGGATCGGTACTTTTGCATAACCGTAGCCCGGCAGGTCGACCAGACGCCGTTCATCGTCTAGCTTGAAGAAGTTCAACAGCTGTGTGCGACCCGGGGTTTTCGAGGTGCGCGCCAGACTGGCGTGAGTCAGGGTGTTCAGTGCGCTGGATTTACCGGCGTTGGAACGACCGGCGAACGCCACTTCGAAGCCTTCGTCGTCAGGGCATTGATCGACTTTGGCGGCACTGAGCATGAACGTGGACTGTTGGCACAGGCCGAGGATGGGATTCTTGAGTTGCATGGGATTTCCGATGTGGGCGGCGCCGGGATTGGGCGCGGAACGCGGTGTCGCTTCCGTTTCAGTGACGCCAGTATATAATGCCGCAGATTTTGTGTGTGCTTTGTCCCAGCGAAGGATGAAGTTCACGAGAGCCAAAGACCTTGATTGCGCATCAGAACGCAGAACGCTCTCAACCCTGAAAAGGTCGTTTTATGACGAAATGGCTGCTGGCTGCCGGAGTCCTGATACCGCTTTGCGGCGCACAGGCTACACAGGAACCGGAAGCCGTGTACAACCGTGTTTGTGGTGCCTGTCATTCCGGCCAACTACCCATGGCGCCCGAAAGAGGCGATCAGGCAGCTTGGACGCCGAGGTTGGCGAAAGGTATGGAGACGCTGGTGCAACACGTGACCCAGGGTTTCAAGGCGATGCCGCCGCGTGGTTTGTGCATGGACTGCAGTGCCGAGGATTACCAGGCCATCATCCTTTGGATGAGCGAGAGTAAACCCGGTCCATAACTCTTAACCCTTAGCCGTAGTTGGATTAGCTGATGAACAAATTGATCGTGAGTCTGCTGTTGACCGTGGGAATTTCAGGCTTCGCCCATGCTGCCGGTGATGCCGCCGCCGGCCAGGCGAAAGCTGCCGTCTGCGGAGCCTGCCATGGCCCTGACGGGAACAGCATGGCGCCAAACTTCCCGAAACTGGCCGGTCAGGGTGAACGCTACCTGACCAAGCAACTGCACGACATCAAGTCGGGCAAGCGCACCGTTCTGGAAATGACCGGCCTGCTGACCAACCTGAGCGACCAGGATCTGGCTGACATCGCAGCCTACTTCGCCAGCCAGAAAGGCAGCGTCGGCGCAGCCGATCCGAAGATCGTCGCTCGCGGTGAAGCTTTGTTCCGCGGCGGTAATCTGGCCAAGGGGCTGCCAGCCTGCACCGGTTGCCACTCGCCGAATGGCGCCGGCAACGCCGCCGCTGGCTTCCCGCATCTGGGTGGTCAACACGCTCAATACATCGCCAAGCAACTGACCGATTTCCGTAAGGAAGAAGGCGGCCGCAACAACGACGGCGACACCATGACGATGCAGACCATCGCCAAGCGCTTGAGCGACGAAGACATTGCCGCAGTCTCCAGCTACATCCAGGGCCTGCACTAACCGCCCTGAATCGAGCGTTAACGCTGATGGACATCTCCTGCAACGTTAACGCTCGATTAATCCGTCGCAGCAAGTATAAAAAGGGTGGCTTTGGCCGCCCTTTTTTGTGGCCGCTGCCGTTACACTACAGAACTCATGCCCGCCAGGATCTGTCTGAAAACAGGTCGCGCGAGGCGACCAAAATTGTCCAGGAGTAAAGCATGCGTAATCTGATCATCAGCGCCGCTCTCGTCGCTGCCAGCCTGTTCGGCGTGACCGCCCAGGCCGCCGAAGCACCGGCCGCCCCTTATGTCGAGCTGGCCAACCCGGTACCGGTGGCAGAGCCTGGCAAGATCGAAGTGGTCGAGCTGTTCTGGTATGGCTGCCCGCACTGCTACGCGTTTGAGCCGGTGATCAATCCCTGGGTTGAAAAACTGCCGTCCGACGTCAACTTCGTACGCATTCCTGCCATGTTCGGCGGCCCGTGGGACGCTCACGGCCAAATGTTCCTGACCCTGGAAGCAATGGGCGTCGAGCACAAGGTTCACGCTGCGGTTTTCGAAGCAATCCAGAAACAACACAAGAAGCTGACCGACAAGAACGACATGGCTGACTTCCTCGCCACACAAGGCGTGGACAAGGACAAGTTCCTCGCCACCTTTGACTCGTTCGCGATCAAAGGTCAGATCGTCAAAGCGCGTGAGCTGGCCAAGAAGTATGAAATCACTGGCGTGCCAACCATGATCGTCAACGGCAAGTACCGCTTCGACATCGGCTCTGCCGGTGGTGCCGAGCAAGCCCTGAAACTGGCTGATCAACTGGTCGCCAAAGAGCGAGCGGCCAACAAGGCAGCCGCCAACTAAGCGCGGTAACCGCCATGCGCCGCTGGGGCACCGAACGCAGCGTTGGCCTGCATGATCCGCAGGTCAACGAGCATCACCTGGAGTCCACGGGCCTGCCCGCAGACCATCGTCTGCGCTTGCTCAGTTTCAATATCCAGGTCGGCATCAGCACCGAGCGCTATCGGCATTATCTGACCCGCAGCTGGCAGCACCTGCTACCGCACACCGGGCGCTCAGGCAATCTGCAGAAGATCGGTGACCTGCTTGGCGACTTCGATCTGGTCGCCCTGCAGGAAGCCGATGGCGGCAGTCTGCGCTCAGGCTACGTCAATCAAGTCGAACACCTGGCCCACCTCGGCGCCTTCCCCTACTGGTATCAACAACTCAATCGCAACCTCGGCCGACTGGCCCAGCACAGCAACGGCGTGCTCAGTCGCCTGAAACCGTGGGCGATCGAAGATCATCCGCTGCCCGGCCCGAAAGGTCGCGGCGCGATCCTGCTGCGCTTCGGTGAAGGTCCGGAGGCGCTGGTGGTGGTGATGATGCATCTGGCGCTCGGCGCACGGGTGCGCAGCCTGCAACTGGCCTATATTCGTGACCTGATCAGTGGCTACAAGCACCAGATATTGATGGGCGACATGAACACCCATGCCAGTGATCTGCTACAACAGTCACCGTTACGCGATCTCGGCCTGCTGGCCCCGCAGATGCAAGCCACCTTTCCCAGTTGGCGGCCACAGCGATGCCTTGATCATATTTTGCTCAGCCCGACCCTGACCCTGGAAAAGGTCGAAGTGCTGGCCCAACCCATTTCCGATCACCTGCCGGTCGCGGTAGAGATTCGTCTGCCGGGTTCGCTCACGGCCGATGCATTGCCCGCGTTGAGTCCTGCCCCTCGCGGAACCCCTGAATGAGCGACGACGCCCAGCGCTGGAAAGAGAAGTACCTCAAAAGCATCGAACAACAGGACAAGCTCGAACGTCGCTGGGCCGCCCGGCTCGACTTGCTGCGCCGCGGTCTGGTGCGCAGCACGCTGGCCGCTGAAGGCACCGACAAGGTCGTTGATCAGTGCATGAAAGAGATGCGCGACGTGGTGCGCACCGACGACATGGACGCCGGCCTCGCCGCCCTGCTGCCGCGCCTGGAAAAAGCCGTGCTCGATTCCGAGCAACGTCGCGAAACCCGAATCGATCAGGTCAGCACCGCGCTTACCGCGCTGGTCACCCAGCTACAAGCGCTGCCGCTGCCCCGGGAAGTCGCCCAGCCGCTGAAGAAATTCGCCAAGCAACTCGACAGCCGGGTCGGCCAGGCGCGGGAAATGCCGCTGCTGCTGAGCGAACTCAGTGGCTTGCAGGGCAAGGCGTTGAGCCAGCTGGAAACACCGCCCGAGCCCGACCGCCCGGGCTTTTTGCAGCGCCTGTTTGGCAGCCGTGACAGTGAAGGGGTGCCAGAGTCTTCGGATCAGCCTCAGACGCCGACGCCGACGCCGGCCAACGCTGAACCTGCGCCTGAGCCGGTACCCGCGCCAACCGCAGCGGTCGAGCCGATTCCGGCAGCACCCGTCACCGTAGCGGCCATCGCGCAACCACCAGAGGCCGAGCTTAAGCAAACGCCAGCAGTGCAGCCCGCGGCCGAATCACCTGTGTTCGCGTTCGTGCCTCCGGTCATTGCTGCCGAGCCGATCAGCGAACCCGTTGCTGCACCTGCACTGCCAGCGGCCGAACCTGAAGCCGAACGGCCGACCACCCCGATCACGGCGCCAGCACCTGCTGCCGCGTTCAACCCCGACGAGTTGATCCACCCGGGCGACATCCCGGCACCGTTGCTCCTCGATAGTCTGCCCCTGCCCGAACCGATTGCCCAGGCTTTGGCCGCCATTGATCCGGAGCAACCCGAGCAGGACATTCTGTACGCCCTGCCCGATTCCCCGGAGCCGTCTTACAGTTCAGTGGCCAAACACATCGAAGACACGCTGATCGGGCTGCTCGACGACCTGACCCTGCCCGAGCGCCATCGCCCGCAGGCTGAGGCGATGCGCGACCGGTTGAAAAATGGCCTGAACTGGTACGAACTGCTGCCGATTCTCGACGATCTGGCGACCTTGATGCTGGCGATCACCGACAGCGGCCAGCACGAATTCGAAGCCTATCTGCAGCAACTCAACGAGCGCCTCGAAGCGTTCCAGAGCAACCTGCAGGCCGCCAGCGAAGGCCACGCCGACAACAGCTCGGCGGCGCGGGCGATGGACACGCAGATCCGCGAGCAGGTCGATGGTTTGCAGACCAGCATGCAGGAAGCGGCCGATCTGGATGACCTCAAGCAAGTGCTGGAGAACCATCTGGAAGGCCTGCTCGGCACCATGGATCAGCACCAGAAACAACGCGATGCCCGCGAGCAGGAAGTGGCGGCACGCCTCAAGGGTCTGGCCGAGCGTGTGGCGCACATGGAGCAGGAAGCCCTGGGCTTTCGCGAACACCTGGAAGAACAGCGGCAGAAAGCCCTGATCGATCCGCTGACCGGCCTGCCCAACCGTGCCGCCTGGAGCGAGCGCCTGGAACACGAGATCAAGCAGTGGCAGCAACACGGCAACACCTTGAGCCTGGCGATGCTCGACCTCGATCATTTCAAGCGCATCAACGACAACTACGGCCATCTGGCCGGCGACAAGGTGCTGAAGATCATCGCCACAGTGCTGCGCAAACGCCTGCGCGCTGCGGATTTCATTGCCCGTTTTGGCGGTGAGGAATTCGTTCTGCTGCTGCCGGCGACCACGCCTGCGGTGGGTGCCAAACTACTGGAGACCCTGCGCGCGGCGATCGAAGCCTGCCCGTTTCACTTCAAGGGCGAACGGGTGACCATCACCATTTCCATGGGCCTGGCGTCGTTCAAAACGGGAGAACACAGCGATCTGGTGCTCAAAAGAGCCGATCAGGCGCTTTACCGGGCGAAAAATGGCGGACGCAACCGGGTCGAGCTGGGCTGAGCAATTGTTCCATTTTGTTTAATTCAGCCCGCCGGCCGTCGAGACCCGAGGCAGTACGTTACACTGTTGCATTACTGTCTTGCGTGTACTGCCTCTTGCCATGAAATTTTTTACCCTTCTCGCGTCGCTGCTCATTCTGGCCGGTTGTGCCAGCGGCCCGCGTTACGACACCAGCCATCCTTCGGCCAATCACGACAGCCGCGTGCAGTTCGTGATCGTGCATTACACCTCGGCGTCGCTCTCGCGTTCGCTGCAACTGCTGACCCACGGCGAAGTCAGCAGCCACTACCTGATCGGCGACGACAAGGGCGGCACCATCTACAAACTGATGGATGAAAACCAGCGCGCCTGGCACGCCGGGGAAAGCCAATGGCAGGGCCGCACCTGGCTCAACTCCAGCTCGATCGGTATCGAGATCGTCAATCCGGGCTTCAAGGACACGCCGACCGGGCGCCTGTGGTTCCCTTATAGCGAAGCGCAGATTCAGTCGCTGATCGTCCTGCTCAAGGACATCAGCAAGCGCCAAGGCATCAGCCCGCGCCATATCATCGGTCACAGCGACATCGCGCCCCTGCGCAAACTCGACCCCGGCCCACTGTTCCCATGGAAACGCCTGGCCGCCGAAGGCCTGGGCGTATGGCCTAATGAACAAGCGGTGGCACGGCAGCAGGTGCTGTTCAACGCCGAATTGCCGAGCATCAGCTGGTTCCAGGAACAACTGGCGCGCGTCGGTTACGACACCCCGCAAACCGGCGAGCTGGATGTCGCGACCCGTCATGTACTCGCCGCCTTCCAGATGCATTTCCGCCCTTCACGTTTCGACGGTATGCCGGACGCGCAAACAGCCGCGTTGTTGCTGGTACTCAACCAGACAAAATAATGACGCCCGCCCGACGGTCAGGGCGAAATCGCAATCAGCAGCTATAACTCATTGGTAATTCTTCGGATATTCCATGATGGTTGCTACCCGAGCGACGCTGCGTAGCTGGTTTTATCGCCCGTGGTTTTTGGCGATGATCGCGGCTGTCCTCAGTGCAAGCCTGCTGATCGCCGGCGGAATGTTCGTCGCCATGCGCCAGATCGAGCAGAACGAGAGTCAGGAGATGAACGCCCAGGGCGAGCGTTTTCTGGCCCGCCTTGAGCAGCTGTTCGGGCAATTGCGCGAAAGTCTCGACGACCTCCAGGCGCAGCCGTTGCGCAGTTGCGATGAGGAAATGATCGCCACCCTGCAACAGGTCACGTTCAACTATCGCTTCGTGTATGAAGCGGCCTACATGGACGGCTCGCGGATCTGCTCCAACCGCCCCCGGCAGGAGGGACTGTCGGTCGTCCGCGCGCCGGACATCAAGGGCCCGACTTACAGCTACTGGCTCAACACCACCACCGAACCCGATGAAAACCGCGCGGCGCTGATGCTCGGGCGCGGCAACTTCCGCGTGGCGACATCGCGCGGGCATTTGACCGACATGGTCGACCTGCCACCGGACAGCAGCCTGCTGGTGGTACTCGATCATGGAAGGCGAGCGATTCCGGTGCTCGGCACAGCCCAGACCTGGCCACCGAGCGAAGTCTGGCCACCGAAGAGCCGCGAGGCCCTGCAAGTCACCCAGTCACGGCTGATCTATCGCATGCCAACCAACAATCCGGAATACCAATTGGTGCTGATCACCCCGCGCAGTGGCATGCACATCCCGACCGTCTGGTGGTGGATGGTGCCGGCCTGCCTGCTGCTGGGGGCGTTTGCCGGTTTCTTCGTGTTTCTACTGGTGCGTCAGCGCCAGTCACTGGACGCCGAGCTGCAGGGTGCGATTCGGCGTGGCGAGCTACAAGTGCTGTATCAACCAATCTTCGACCTCGACAGCCGCAATTGCGTGGGCGCCGAAGCCCTGCTGCGCTGGCGCCGCCCGGACGGCACCCTGACCAGCCCCGACCTGTTCATTCCATTGGCAGAAAACACCGGGCAGATACGGCAGATGACCGATTTCGTCCTGCAGCGGCTGCTGGAGCAATTGGGGCCGGTGCTACGCGCGAATCCGCAACTGTACATCTCGGTCAACCTTGCGGCGTGCGACGTGATGGTGCCGCGCATCGGTCAAGTCATGGCCAGGCTGTTGACCCTGCACCGGGTTGCGGCGCGGCAGATTGCCTTCGAAGTCACCGAGCGCGGGCTGATCGATGTGGTGGTGGCGCGGGAGAACCTGCAAGCCTTGCGCGATGTCGGCCATCAAGTGTTGATCGACGATTTCGGTACCGGTTATTGCAGCCTCGCCTATCTGCAGACGCTGCCGGTGGATTGCCTGAAAATCGACAAGGCCTTCATCGACGCACTCGGTCATGACGCGGCGAGCAGTGGCGTTGCTCCGCACATCATTCACATGGCGCAGGCACTGGATCTGAAGGTGATTGCCGAGGGCATCGAGCACGAAGCGCAAGCCGTGTTTCTCAGCAGCGAGGGGGTCAAGTTCGGTCAGGGCTGGCTTTTCGCCCAGGCCTTGAGTGCGGTGCAGTTCATTGAACTGATCACCCGTGGACGGCGCCTCGCCGGACGCCGGCTGGATGACGAAGCCTAGACCGCCAGCGCCATGTAGAACTGCGTGCCCTGTCCCGGCCGCGAATAGACGCCCATGCGCCCGCCATGCAACTGGACGATTTCCTTGCACAGCGCCAGGCCAAGGCCGGCGCCGCCCTTTTTGCGCCCGACCTGCACGAACGGTTCAAAAATCCGCCCCTGCTGCCCGTAGGCAATGCCTTCGCCGTTGTCCTCGACGCTGATGATGACCCGCTCGCCATGCCGACGCGCCTGCAAGCGAATCTGCCCGTCGCGGGCGGTATGGCGCAGGGCGTTATCGATCAAGTTATCCAGTACCCGGTCCAGTTGCGCCTGATCGGCTTGCAGGCGCGGCAACGGCCCCTGCACTTCGACGTTCAACGCAATGCCTTTGGCCGCCGCCGCAGCCGCGAAGCGCGATTGCGCCTGCGTCAGCAAATCTTCGATGGAGCACGGCGCCAGGGTGAGTTTCTGTAAACCGTTCTGATAACGCGAGAAATTGAGCAAGTCGTTGATCAACTGCATCAGGCGCTGCATCTCTTCGTTGACCGTGTCGAGCAGGTCCGCCTCGCGTGACTCCGGGGGAAACTTCGCCCGCTCGCGAAACAGCCCGAACGCCATGTGCATGCCGGTGACCGGCGTGCGCAGCTCATGGGAAGCACGCAGCACAAACTCGCTGCGTACGCGCTCGAAGGCGCGCTGCTCGGTGACGTCATGCAGCACCATCACCGCGCCAAGAATATGCCCCTGGGTGTGGCTGACCGGCGTCAGGCTGTAAGTCAGCAGACGTGATTCGCCATCGACCTCGATGCTCAAATCTTCCGGAGCACGCTCAAGGGTGCCGCCGCGCAACACCAGTTGCAGTTGTGCGTCGAGTTCCGGGCGCTCCAGCGCTGTGCCCAAGCCCTGACCGAGTCGATCACTGTCCCAGCCCAACTGGCGCTGGGCCACTGGATTGAGGTGCTCCAGATGCCCTTCGCGGTCAATCATCAGCAAGCCATCGTCGATACCGTCAAGCACCGCTTGCAAGCGTTGCTGACCGGCCAGCAGCTCGTCGACGTTGGTCGCCTGATGCTCGCGCAGCGCCTCGGCCATCAGCCCGAAGCGCTTGGTCAGCTGGTTCATTTCCATCGCCGAGGAAATCGGCAGCGTCACCTCGAAATTGCCTTGGCCGATGTTGTCCGCCGCTTGCGCCAGCGCCTCGATCGGTGCGCCGAAACGCCGGGCAATCGCATGCGCGGTGACAAAGCCGATGATCAGCACCGCCAGTCCCACCAACCCTAGCAGGCCGGAGACCAGCAGCGCCCTTTCCCGGGCGTCATGCTGCACGGCGTTGATGTTGTCCAGCGCATGCTTGTGCTCGGCAATCAAACCGTTGCGCAAGATGTTGAAGCGTTCTCTGAGGTCGCTGTTGCCGCTGAGCACATTGCCCGGATTACGCGACAGCTCGAACGCCTGGAGAAAACTCAGATAGTCGGCCTTGGCCTGGGTAAACCCGTACTGGCGGCCATCGCCGTCGGCCTCCTGCGAAATGCCTTCATCCAGCAATTGCAGGTAATGCTGCTTTGACGCTTCGAACGCGGCGGGATCGGGTTTTTCGGCCAGCATCAGCACCAACTGGTCGCCGAGGGTCTGACGCAACTTGAGCCCCAGGTCGAGGGTCACGAAGTTGCTGCGGATCGTTGCTTCCTGAGTACCGGCCATCTGCATCACGCTGACCAGCCCGAGCAACAGCCCGAGCAAGGCGACCGTGATCAGCGCAGAAATGCTCAGGAACAAGCGAGTGCGCAACTTCATCGCCAGCTTCATCGTCGGGCGCTCACAGGTTGTACTGCTTGCGCTTGCGATACAGGGTCGACGCGTCGATGCCCAGGGTTTTCGCCGCCTGATCCAGCGTGCCTGCCGTCGCCAGCACCGCGCCGATGTGGGCTTTTTCCAGTTCATCGAGGCTCAGCGCGGCGCCGACTCGAGGTGCGTTGTTCGCCGGCTGCTCGGCCATGCCGAGGTGGCTGATTTCCACGCGTTCCTGCGGGCAGATGATGCTCGCCCGCTCCACTACGTTGCGCAGCTCGCGGATATTGCCCGGCCAGCGATAACCCAGCAGCGCCTCCCGCGCCTCGTCACTGAAGCCCCGGGCCGGACGCGCGTACTCTTTGACGAAGCGCGCGAGGAAGCGGTCGGCCAGGGTCAGGATGTCCTCGGCACGTTCGCGCAATGGCGGCAGATGCAGGGTGATCACGTTGAGGCGATACAACAGGTCTTCACGGAAGCGCCCGTCGCGCACCATGTCTTCAAGGTTGAGGTTGGTCGCGGCGAGAATCCGCACATCGGCGCGGCGAGTCACTGGGTCCCCTACCCGCTCGTATTCCTTGTCCTGAATAAAACGCAGCAACTTGGGTTGCAAAGTCAGCGGAAAATCGCCGATCTCGTCGAGAAACAGCGTGCCACCGTCCGCCTGATTGACTCGACCAAGCGTACTTTCGCTGGCGCCGGTAAACGCACCGCGACTGTGACCGAACAGCTCGCTTTCCATCAACTCTGCGGTCAAGGACGGGCAGTTGATGGTCACGCAGGATTTCTTCTCGCGCTTGCTCCAGCCGTGGATGGCCCGGGCCAGTTCCCCTTTACCCGTGCCGGATTCGCCGAGGATAAGGATGTTGGCGTCGGTACCGGCAACCTGCCGCGCAGTTTCCAGCACGACTTTCATCGCCGGGCTGTGAGAGTCGAGGCCGTCCTTGGGTTTGCGGATCTCGCCTTCGAGGGCTTCCAGACGCGCCGAGAGCTGGCGCACTTCCAGCTGCTTGGCGGTGGCCAGACGCAACTGGTCGGGGCTGCACGGTTTGACCAGATAGTCGGCGGCGCCCGCCTGGATCGCGTCCACCGCGGTATCGACCGCCGAATGCGCGGTGACGATCACCACCCGCATCCATGGCGCCTGAACGCGCATCTGCGCCAGTACATCGAGACCGTTGTCTTCACCCAGACGCAAATCAAGGAAGCACAGGTCGAATACCTGGCGTTGCAACAGTGCATCAGCCTGAGCCGCGCTGTTGGCGGTGGCCACCGTATAACCTTCGTCTTCGAGGCAGTAACGAAAGGTTCGCAGGATGGCGGACTCGTCGTCCACCAGCAGAATGCGGCCTTGATGCTCAGTGGCAGATTCCATTTTTCCTACGCTCCATAGTGATTGATCTTGGGTTAGTCCCGGAAAAATCGGGCAAGTTGCATGGTTGATTCTGAACGATGCGAGCCATGGGAGGGTAGCTCTCTCCTGCCTTGACGTCCAATCCGTTGATTTTGTTGAGTTTTTAAACAATCACCGATTTACAGAGGGTTCCCTGCGTACTTTTCTGACATCCGGGACGTGCTCTCAATTCCATAAGAATGAAATCTCCTACGAAATAATCATGCATTTCGCACGACCGTAGATGACCCATCGTGCAGGATGCGTCCGTCGCTGAATTCCACCCACTCGTAAACCATTGATTTTATTGAATATTTTTCAAATAAAAAACTGGCATGCAGCCTGCAATAACTCATTCAGCCCGGGCAGATTCCACTGCCCTAACCGAATAAGAGTGAGGAACCCAGGATGACTCGCCAACGTGCCGCCCAAGTGCGTATCTCGCCACTGCATATCCAGCAAGGCCTGTTTGGCGTACTTGCACTGTTGATCACCCTGATTGCCTGCCAGCAATACCTGAGCTGGGAAAACAGCCAGAAGCCTGAGCCGCTGATCTCGATTCAACACAGCACGCAGACGCACTTCAGCGCCGTCAGCAGCAGTCAGGCCGAAAGCGCCTCGATGCGCATGATGGATGTCGATCAGCCACAGCCGCTGAATCAACTGCCACGTGAAGAGCGCTGGGTTTTCTGACGAACCGAAGAATTCAGGCGCATCGCGCCGGAACACGCAATATCCCTAAATAGACAAGTAAGGAGAATCACCATGTTGAGCTGGGCAATTACATTCTTGATCATTGCCATCATCGCCGCCGTACTGGGCTTCGGTGGTATCGCGGGCACCGCCACGGGTATCGCCAAGATTCTCTTTGTCGTGTTCCTGGTGATGTTCATCGCTTCCTTCTTCTTTGGCCGTCGCGGCCGAGGTTAACGATGATTGCTTTGAAGACACTGGCAGCCGCCCTGCTTATGGGCGGTAGTGCCATGGCGATGGCGGCCAATGATGGCCAGGCGCGGGTCAACGAGCTGCTCAGCTCCGACCCGCAATACCGCGAAACCTGGCAAGGCGTTGTGAAGCACGAAGAACGCCTGCCGGAATGGGTGATGAACCTGTCCGGCACGCCAGACCAGCAGATGAATGCCGTGACTGAAGACGGCGACAAGTACCTGGTCGGCCCGCTCTGTGAATCCGCAGACAAGTGCCTCAACCATCGCTTGATCGTGGCTTTCAGCTTCGACAAGAAAGACGCGTACGCCATGCTCGTCGATGTTCCCGAAGGACTGCCGGCCGACAAGTCGCCAACGCGACATGCCACCTACCGCTTCCTCGGCAAACCGGATGAGGGTATGCAGAACCTGTTGATGGAAACGCTGAAGAAAGACCCGAAGTGGTATTGATTCGAACATGAGGGCAGCGCCCCGCTGCCCTTTATTGCGCCTACCCGAGGAAGGCTGGCGCATGACCAAGGGGCCGGGACGTTCTGACTGTTGCAGGGTCGGAGTGACCTACGGGTACAGGGAGTGCCTGCGCGAGGGCCGGGTCAGGGTAAAAGCTGCGACGCAGGTTCGCCGACCCTCAGTGGTTCGACGGACTTGCGCTGAGCTTCATCCGATGCAAAAACATTGATCCAGAGCGTCCTGCTCATCTTTTTATGCCTCACACTGCGCGCGAAAACATTACGCGGTGTTTCCTGGCGACCGTATATCGAGAAAGAGTCCCTTTAAACAGTGGGACATCTAGTCTGCAAACGTAGGCTTTTTCTTAAGATTTCCGTCGAAATTTCTCGTTTAAAAAATAACCAATCTACGCTGCAATGGCCGGTTCACGGCACTTATGCCGGCTGAAATGTCGTAATCGAACCGGTTGGGACGCCAGTTTCAATTAAAAAAGCTCATGCCGATTCGGCATAGGGTAGGCGTTTACGGCATTAGACGGCGCAACCTTGCATCGGAATAGTTGCGCCTTTTTTCGCCTGCCGAAGAGCCGTAAATACGCGCTTCGGGGCACCTTATACGGAGGCAGATGCACAGACTTTTCCGCTGACAGAGCGTTCCAGTTCCTGCATGTGCCTGAGTCAAACGCAAGTAAGGGTAAAGATAATGAAGAAGGCAAAACTCAGCCTCGCCTGGCAGATCCTCATCGGTCTGGTTTTAGGGATTGCAATTGGTGCGTTGCTCAACCACTTCAGTGCCGAAAAAGCCTGGTGGATCAGCAACGTCCTGCAACCGGCAGGCGATATCTTTATCCGTCTGATCAAGATGATCGTGATCCCGATCGTCATCTCCTCCCTGATCGTCGGCATCGCCGGCGTGGGCGACGCCAAGAAACTCGGGCGTATCGGTCTGAAGACCATCATCTACTTCGAAATCGTCACCACCATCGCGATCATCGTCGGCCTGCTGCTGGCCAACCTGTTCCACCCGGGCGCCGGCATCGACATGAGCACCCTGGGCACGGTGGATATCTCCAAGTACCAGGCGACCGCCGCCGAAGTGCAGCATGAACACGCGTTCATCGAGACCATCCTCAACCTGATCCCGTCGAACATCTTCGCGGCCATGGCCCGTGGCGAAATGCTGCCGATCATCTTCTTCTCCGTGCTGTTCGGTCTCGGTCTGTCGAGCCTGCAGTCGGACCTGCGCGAGCCGCTGGTGAAGATGTTCCAGGGCGTCTCGGAAAGCATGTTCAAAGTCACCCACATGATCATGAACTACGCGCCGATCGGCGTGTTCGCCCTGATCGCGGTGACCGTGGCCAACTTCGGTTTCGCCTCGCTGCTGCCGCTGGCCAAACTGGTGATCCTGGTTTACGTCGCCATCGCCTTCTTCGCCTTCGTGGTGCTGGGCCTGATCGCCAAGCTGTTCGGCTTCTCGGTGATCAAGCTGATGCGCATCTTCAAGGATGAGCTGGTTCTGGCTTACTCCACCGCCTCTTCGGAAACCGTTCTGCCACGGGTGATCGAGAAGATGGAAGCCTACGGCGCACCGAAAGCCATTTGCAGCTTCGTGGTACCGACCGGCTATTCGTTCAACCTCGACGGTTCGACCCTGTACCAGTCGATCGCCGCGATCTTCATTGCCCAGCTGTACGGCATCGATCTGTCGATCAGCCAGCAACTGCTGCTGGTGCTGACCCTGATGGTCACCTCCAAAGGCATCGCCGGCGTACCGGGCGTGTCCTTCGTGGTGCTGCTGGCGACGCTGGGCAGTGTCGGTATCCCGCTGGAAGGCCTGGCGTTCATCGCCGGTGTCGACCGCATCATGGACATGGCGCGTACCGCACTGAACGTGATCGGCAACGCCCTGGCAGTGCTGGTTATCGCGCGTTGGGAAGGCATGTACGACGACGCCAAGGGCGAGCGCTACTGGAACTCCCTGCCGCACTGGCGCAGCAAGGAAAAACTGCCGGCTGGCGAAATCTCCAAGCCGTAATGCAAACCCCTGTGGGAGCGAGCTTGCTCGCGAAGAGGCCGGCACATCCAAAAATTATGTTGATTGACACACCGCCTTCGCGAGCAAGCTCGCTCCCACAGTGACTGATGCAAGCCTTACCAACAAACCCCGGAGCAATCCGGGGTTTGTCGTTTCTGGCGACCCCGCTATCATTCGCCGCATCTTCCGGGGGATTTGACTGATGCTTAATGGCCTGTGGCTTGGCTTCTTCGTCGTGGCAGCAATATCTGCGCTGGTGCAGTGGCTGGTCGGTGGCAACGCCGGGATTTTCGCGGCGATGGTGGAAAGCATTTTCGCCATGGCCAAACTCTCGGTCGAGGTCATGGTGCTGCTGTTCGGCACGCTGACCCTGTGGCTGGGCTTTCTGCGCATCGCCGAGAAGGCCGGGATCGTCGAATGGCTGGCCAAGGTGCTCGGGCCGCTGTTTCTGCGGCTGATGCCGGAAGTCCCGGCCGGGCACCCGGCGCTCGGTCTGATTACCCTGAACTTCGCCGCCAACGGCCTGGGCCTGGACAACGCCGCCACGCCGATCGGCCTCAAGGCGATGAAGGCGCTGCAGGAGCTCAACCCCAGCGCGACCATCGCCAGCAACGCGCAGATCCTGTTCCTGGTGCTCAACGCCTCGTCGCTGACCCTGTTGCCGGTGACAATCTTCATGTACCGCGCCCAGCAAGGCGCACCAGATCCGACCCTGGTGTTTCTGCCGATCCTGTTGGCGACCAGTTGCTCGACCATCGTCGGCTTCCTTTCGGTGGCGTTCATGCAGCGCCTGCGCATCTGGGACCCGGTGGTGCTGGCCTATCTGATTCCCGGCGCACTGATCCTCGGCGGCTTCATGGCGCTGCTGGCGACGATGTCGGCCACGGCACTGGCCGGGCTGTCGTCGATCCTTGGCAACCTGACGCTGTTCGGCCTGATCATGCTGTTCCTGGTGATCGGCGCGTTACGCAAGGTCAAGGTTTACGAAGCGTTCGTCGAGGGCGCGAAGGAGGGCTTCGACGTCGCCAAGAACCTGCTGCCGTATCTGGTGGCGATGCTCTGCGCGATTGGCGTGCTGCGTGCCTCGGGCGCGCTGGACTTTGGTCTGGATGGCATTCGGCATCTGGTGCAGTGGGCCGGGTGGGATACGCGTTTTGTCGATGCGTTGCCGACGGCGATGGTCAAACCGTTTTCCGGCAGCGCCGCACGGGCGATGCTGATCGAGACCATGAAGACCTCCGGCGTCGACAGCTTCCCGTCACTGGTGGCGGCGACGATTCAGGGCAGTACCGAGACCACGTTCTATGTGCTGGCAGTGTATTTCGGTGCGGTGGGGATTCAGCGCGCAAGGCACGCCGTTGGATGCGCGCTGCTGGCTGAATTGGCCGGCGTACTCGGCGCCATCGGCGTCTGCTACTGGTTCTTCGGTTAACCACGAATCCCCATTGTGGGAGCGGGCTTGCTCGCGAAAGCGGCGGGTCAGTCGACCTGTATATTGACTGACACACCGCCTTCGCGAGCAAGCCCGCTCCCACAGGGGTTATGTATAAGGTTTAAGGTCTGGGTTGTTGGGTGAATTGCTGGCCTTGCTGAACAGCCCACGCGACAACCTTGGCCGTCAGCCGATCACTGGCCAGTCCAAACCCCGCGACCACCGCCGGCACCTGTACATCATTCAACGGCTGACGCTCTTCGAAGCGGCGACTGGCGAGGATCTTCTGGTCATAGCCGCGCACCAGCAACGCATCGACCCGCACCACGACGCTGGCCTGATTGCCCTGATACTCAGTCTGAAACGCCTGCAAGCTGCCGCCCAGTTCCAGATCCGCAGCGAAGTTGCTGTCATCGGTGCTGAGCAGCGTCACCCGACCATCCCGGGCAAAACCATCCAGCAGCCGATTACGCACCAGCACCGGCGCCGGATCGCTCCAGCGCGAGGCCTTGTAGCTGCTGATCACGTCGCCCTGTGGGATCACCGCGATGTTCGGCCGGTTCAGCGCTTCGCTGGCCTGCAACTTGTTCAGGCGCAGCGACCAGTGCTGGGTCGCTGCTGAGCTGACCGAGGCGGGCGCTTGCGCGGCAGGCAGGCGATAGACGTCCGAAGGTTCGGCCTTGGGCAGGATCGAGCAGGCACTGGTCAAAGCGAGGCTGGCGAGGAGAGCAAAGTGAATCAGCTTCATGGGGTGAATTCCTTGTTCTTGTCACTGCCCAGCAAGTAGCCGCTGGGGTTGGCCTCAAGACGTTGCGAAATGCCACGCAGCGAAGTCAGGGTTTCGCGCAGTTCGCGGATCGCCGGCGCCAAGCCATTGAGGCCCTGCATTCCGTTGTCGAGCGAGTTCTGGTTCTTGCTCAGCAGGCCGTTGATGGTGGCGCTGCTCTGTTCCAGCGACTTCATCGCCTGCTCGGCACTGCCCAGCGCCTGCTTGCCCTGATCGTTGAGCAGGCCGTTGGCGTTGCGCATCAGCGCCGAAGTTTGCTCGAGCATGCTGCCGGCCTGCTTGCCGACACTCGCCAGTTGCTGCATGGCCTGGCGCAGGTCGCCGCGCTGATCGTTGATCGAACCGGTGGTCTGCTCCAGATGCGCCAAGGTGTTGCTGACGCGCTCGACGTTCTCCGGGGAAAACATCTGGTTAGCGTTGCTCAGCAGCGCGGTGATGCCAGTCATCAGGTCGTTGCTGTCGTTGAGCAGCCGGGAAATAGGCGAGGGCGCCGCGACGATGGTTGGCAGCTCGCCGTCATGCCCACGCAGCTTCGGGCTCTCCGGGGTGCCGCCGCTGAGCTGGATGATCGAAGTCCCGGTAATCCCGGCCAGTGCCAATTTGGCCTGGGTGTCTTCCTTGACCGGGGTGTCACCGCCCAGACGAATCCGCGCCAGCACCCGACGTGGGTCTTTCGGGTCGAGACGCAGGTTGACCACGTCACCGACCTTGATCCCGCTGTACTGCACGGGGCTGCCCTTGGACAGGCCGCTGACCGCCTCGTTGAAGACCACTTCATAATCCTTGAACTCGCTGTCGACGCTGGACTTGGCCAGCCACAGGCCGAAGAGCAGGGCGCCTGCCACGACAATCACTGAGAACAGGCCGATCAACACATGATGGGCTCGGGTTTCCATGTCAGACCTCGTTGAGCAATTTGGCGGCGTCCAGCGCCGAGCGGCCACGTGGGCCGTGGAAGTATTCGTGAATCCACGCGTCGTCGGTTTCCGAAACCACATCGATAGGGCCGGCCACCAGCACTTTCTTCTGCGCCAGCACCGCCACCCGGTCGGTGATGGTGTAGAGCGTGTCGAGGTCGTGGGTCACCAGAAACACGCTCAGGCCCAGCGCATCGCGCAGGGTCAGGATCAGTTGATCGAACTGCGCCGCGCCAATCGGATCGAGGCCGGCGGTGGGTTCGTCGAGAAACAGGATGTCCGGATCCAGCGCAAGGGCCCGGGCCAGCGCAGCGCGCTTGATCATCCCGCCGGACAGCGAAGCCGGGTATTTGTCCGCCGCCGACAACGGCAGCCCGGCCAGCGCCAGCTTCACCGCCGCCAGATGCTCGGCGTCGTTGCGGCTCAGGCCGGCGTGTTCGATCAGCGGCAGGGCGACGTTTTCGGTCACCGTCAGCGAGGAGAACAGCGCGCCTTTCTGGAACAACACACCAAAGCGCCGCTCGACCAGCGAACGCTCATGCTCGGACAGGCTCGGCAGGTTTTGCCCGAACACCTTCACGTTGCCTTCGCTGGGCCGGCGCAGACCGACAATGCTGCGCAACAGTACCGATTTACCGCTGCCGGAGCCGCCGACCACGGCGAGGATTTCACCTTTGTACAAATCCAGATCGAGATTCTCGTGCACGCTCTGGCTGCCAAAGCGATTGCACAGGCCACGGACTTCGATCACCGCCTCCGAGGGCGCGCGGGGTAGACGACTCACCAGCCCATCTCCATGAAGAACAGCGCAGCCACCGCATCGAGCACGATCACCACGAAAATCGACTGCACCACGGCTGACGTGGTGTGCGCACCGACCGATTCGGCGCTGCCGCTGACCTTGAAGCCTTCCAGGCAACCGATCGTGGCGATCAGGAAGGCAAAGATCGGCGCTTTCACCAGGCCGACCAGAAAGTGCTGAATACCGATGTCGCTCTGCAGCAGCGAGAGAAACATCGCCGGCGAAATCCCCAGCGACACCGCGCACACCACGCCACCGCCGATGATCCCGCAGAGCATCGCCAGAAACGTCAGCATCGGCAGCGCCACCAGCATCGCCAGCACGCGCGGCACCACCAGCAGCTCCATCGGGTCGAGGCCGAGGGTGCGGATCGCGTCGATCTCCTCGTTGGCCTTCATCGAACCGATCTGCGCGGTGAAAGCACTGGCAGTGCGCCCGGCCATCAGGATCGCCGTGAGCAACACGCCGAACTCACGCAGGAAAGAGAAGCCCACCAGATCCACGGTAAAGATCGTCGCGCCGAAACTGGCCAGCACCGTGGCGCCGAGAAACGCCACCACCGCGCCGACAAGAAAAGTCAGCAGCGCCACGATCGGCGCAGCGTCGAGACCGGTCTGTTCGATGTGGGCGACGACGGGGGTGATGCGCCAACGCTTGGGGCGCAGCAGATTGCGGGCGATGGTTTCGAGGATCAGGCCGATGAAGCCCAGCACTTGCAGGGTGTCCTGCCAGACCGTTTCCACCGCGCGCCCGATGCGGGTCAGCAGTTGCACGCTGACACTGACTTCCGGCTCTTTGACCGGCACACAGAAATCAGTCAGCGAGCGATACACAGTCTGCAGCAGCGCGCGGTCAGCCTGGGAAATCGTGCAGTCGGGGTGTTCGGCGGATTTGCCCAGACGCTCGGAACCGAGCAGTTCCACCAGCAACGAAGCGCCCGCAGTGTCGAGCGCACCGAGGCTGTTGAGGTCGACCACGGTATTGGCGTCGTACTGGCCGGTCAGTTTTTCGGTCAGGTGCTTGAGGTCGGCGTAATGGGCAAGCGTCCAGTCCCCGGAAACCCGCAGGCGGGCAGGGCTGATTGACGTGTCCAGTTGGGCATTACCGCTCATTGAGCTGCTGATCATAAGCTCCGTGCTTGTCCGGCTATTAAGCGAACTAACGTAATAGCACGAACCGGATTACTTTTCTTTGATCGCTGTGCTGTCGGTCACTTCGAAACGCAGTACGCCGATCACCTGACCGTCTTCAGTCAGCACCCGCACCTGCCACTTGCCCGCCGGGTTGCCGGGGAAGTTCTGCTTGTGCGTCCACGCCCGGTAACCTTCCTTGCGCCCGCCGTGGATATCGAGAGCGATGCGGTCGACCTCTTTGCCGTCGAACTGCCACACGTGGTAGATCCGCTCATCCAGCCCGCGCGGCGCGTTGATTGCGGTGTAGGCGTAGAGACCGCCGTTGCGGATCTGCTCGGCGCTGACCTGTTCGAGGCTGTCGCCCGGGGTGCGATCCTGCAACTGAGTGCTGATCGCCACGTCGGTCATCCACAGCGTCGCCGGCGGCACCCACGAGCGCAGGGTCCAGCCGACCGCGCCTATGCCGACGGTAATGCACAGAATGGCCAGCGCGTTGCGCACCGTGCGGATCGGGAAGATCGACGCCAGGCTCGGGAATGACAACACCACCGCCGTGCCCAGTGCCCATTTGAAACTTTGCGCGGTGGTCAGGTGCATGATCACCGGCAGCGCAGTGAGCAGGGCGGCGAACAGGGTCAGGGTGTGCAATGCGAGAAAAGCCCAGCGCCGTGGCGCCAGCCATTTGTAATAGAGCGGATCGACAATCGAGATCAGCGCGGCGATGCACAGCAGCCCGGTGAAGATCAGTTGACCGCTGTTCCAGGTGGTGGTGATGAAGAAGAACGGCAGGACGAAAAACAGGCTTTCCTGATGGATCATCTGCGTCGCGTAACGCAGCAGCGGCTGGGGGATCTCCCGCTTGAAGATGCGCGTGAACAGCCCGGTCAGGGTGTTCTCCAGCATCAGCCAGATCCAGCTCAGCAGCATGATGATGGTGATCCAGCTCGCCAGTCCCTGCTGGCGATCGACCAGAATGAAACTGCCGACCCCGGAGATGAAACCGCCAAGCGCAATCACCCCGGGATAGCGCTTCATCAGCTCGAGAATGCGCTGGATCAGGAGGGGGATTTTCTGCATGTTGGCGGTTCACGACTGAGTAGGAAAAAACCTCGACAGAGTACCGTCCGCCGGGCGACGTGGCGAGGCTCCCGGTCAGTAAAATCACCACAGATCCCTGTGGGAGCGGGCTTGCTCGCGAAGGGGCCGTGTCAGTCGACATCATTGCTGAATGACACACCGCATTCGCGAGCAAGCCCGCTCCCACAGGTTCAGTGTTTGGCTGGCTTACGACGGTGCAAGCGCCAGCCAATCAGCACCAGCAACACCACGCCCAGACCACCGGCAATCAGCCACAACACTTGATCATCACTAAGCAACGGCTTCTCGATCCGCAGATATCCCGGTTGCAACAGCAACTCGCGCATGGCCTTGTTTGCCGTTTCCAGGGTCACGCCTTGCAGCTCGCGGGCCGGGTTGGCAAAGCGCCCGTCCTCGTAATCGCCCAGCGCGCTCCAGTAGTAATCCGCCATGGCACTGTTGCCCTGTACCGCCCAGGCCTGATGGGCGATGGCGGCTTGTTTGATCCGGGCGAAAGTGTCCGGGTCGAGGCCGTTTTTCAGCAGATCGGCCTTGAGGTCTTCCAGCACCTGTTGGGCTTCGGCGAGGTCATCGCGATCCACGTCAGCGTTGAGGCTCATGAAGCCGACCCCGCCAAACACTTCACGCTCGGCCCACGGCCCGTAGGACAAGCCGTGATTCAGGCGAATCTGCCGGTACAGCGCCCAGTCGAGGTAGTCCTTGAGGATGTCGAAGGTCTCGTCGTACTGATCGTCGAGCATCGGCTCCGGCACCAGCCAGTGCAACTTGGCGCTGTCGCCGATGAAGCCACGGGTGAGGGTGCGTTCATGGGCGGCGCTGGTGCGGATGTCCGGCAGCTCACGGTGCTCCGCCGGCTCCACCGCTTCGAGCGCGCCCCAGGTGCGTTCCAGATAGGCCGGCAGCAGTTTGTCGAGTTCACCGACGACGATCAGGGTCATGTTGTTCGGCGCGTACCAGGTCTTGCGCACCTTCTCCAGTTGCTTCTGGGTCAGGTGACCGACCTCGGCCCGCTGCGGGCATTTCAGGCCCAATTCCACCGCCAGTTGATTGCTCGCGGTGTGGCCCAGATCCTGGCGGTCGAGAAAGCGTTGCAGGCGCGTGTAATGGCCGCCGTCCTCGCGCTCGACTACGCGCTTGGCAGCGTTGATCGCGTTGTCGTCGATGCGGGTCTGGGTCAAAAGGTCGAGCAACAGGTCGAGGACCTTGCGCTGATTCTTTGCCGGGGCTTCGATGACGAACGTGGTGTCGGCGTTGCTGGTGAACGCGTTCCACTCACCGCCCAGCGCCTGCATGCGCTCCTCGAGGCCGCCTTCGCCGGTGGCATCGACGCCGCTGAACAGCAGGTGCTCAAGCAGGTGCGGCAGCTCTTTTTCATCGCAGTCGAAATCGTCGAGACCGACGCCCACCACCAGACGAATCGCCACATGCCCGCGCTCGGTGCCGGGCTTGAGCAACAGCTGCAAACCGTTGGGCAGCGCGTAGCCTTCGACCTGAAAGCGATCAACGGCGAAGGCGGGCAGGGAACCGAGCAACAGACAGGCGAACAACAGGCAACGCATAACAGGCTTCCATACGGCTGATTTGGAGATCCGTGTCGCTATTCAGGCCGGCATTCGCGAGCAAGCTCGCTCCCACAGGGGAATGCATTTCAAATGTGGGAGCGAGCTTGCTCGCGAAGGTCTTAAGGCTGAATCAATGTTACTGACTGACCCCAGCCCCAGACGTTCAAGGCGAATGCGTAATGTCGGCAATATCATCCGCTTCCAGCGCCCCGGTATCGGCCGTTTCCAGCACCACATAAGCACTGCTGCAAAACAGCGAATTCAAGCGTTTCATATCCGCAATCAGCTCAAGATGCAGCGAACTGGTTTCCAGACTCTGCACGATCTTACGTTGCAAACGGCTGACATGGGCATGGGCCAGACGCCGTTCCTGTGCGCGAAAGCGACGTTTCTCGCGCAACAGCTGACGGGCGCTTTCCTTGTCGCCGCTGAGGAACACTGACAGGCCCAGGCGCAGGTTGGCGATCAGTTGCTGATGCAGCCCGGCCAGATCCTCCAGGCCCTCTTCGGAAAACGACCGACGCTGGGAGGTCTTCTGCTGCTGCACCTTGCGCAGCATGCGTTCGATCAGGTCGCTGGCCAGTTTCAGGTTGATCGCCAATTCGATGGTCTCTGCCCAGCGCCGACTGTCCTGTTCGCCGAGATCCTCGCGGGGCATTTGCGCCAGATACAGCTTGATCGCGCTGTACAGCGCTTCGACGTCATCGGTCAGTCGGCGCATTTCCTGGGTAATGGCGGTCTGCTTGCCGCGCAGCACATCGAGCATCGCGTCGAGCATGTTGTCGATCAGGTCGCCCATGCGCAGGGTCTCGCGGGCCGCGTTGGCCAGCGCCAGGCTCGGGGTGACCAGCGCCGTCGCATCGAGATGCCGCGGCTTGGCGGTGCCGTTGACCTCCGGGCGCTCCGGCAGCAACCAGGCGCAGAGGCGTGCCATCGGCGCGACGCTGGGCAGCAGAATCAGGCAGCGCGCGGTGTTGTAGAGCAAGTGGAAACCAATGACCATTTCCTGCGGACTGAAATCCAGGCCGTCCATCCAGTGCACCAGCGGATCGAGCACCGGGATGATCAGCAGCAGACCGATCAGTTTGTACAGCAGGCTGCCCAGCGCCACTTGCCGCCCGGCCGCGTTCTGCATGCTGGTGCTCATGAACGCCAGCACGCCGCTGCCGATGTTGGCGCCGATCACCAGACCGATCGCCACCGGCAGGCTGATCACGCTGGCACCGGCCAGCGTCGCGGTCAGCAGCACGGCGGCGAGGCTGGAATAGGAAATCATCGCGAACAACGCACCAACCAGGGCGTCGAGGAGGATGTCGCCGGTCAGCGAAGCAAAGATCACCTTCACCCCTTGGGCGTGGGTAATCGGTGCGGCGGCCTCCACGATCAGTTGCAGCGCGAGAATGATCAGCCCCAGACCGATGCTGACCCGGCCCATCTGCCCGAGCCGCGTCTGTTTGCGCGACAGAAAGAAAATCACCCCGAGGAAAATCAGCAGCGGCGACAGCCACGACAGGTCAAAGGTCAGCACCCGCGCCATCAGCGCCGTACCGACGTCGGCGCCAAGCATGGTCGCCAGCGCCGGGGTCAGCGCCATCAAGCCCTGACCAACGAAGGAGGTGACGAGCATGGCCGTGGCGTTGCTGCTCTGCACCATCGCAGTCACGACGATGCCGGCGACGAACGCGAGCCAGCGTTTGGACATGTTCTGGCCGATCACATGGCGCAGATTGGTGCCGTACACCCGCAGGATGCCGGTTCGGACGATGTGCGTGCCCCAGATCAGCAGGGCCACGGCAGACAGCAAATTGAGCAGGGTGAGCATGCAGACCCCCTGTAGTTGCAGAGCCCCAAAGGGGCAAGTTGACGGTACCGCGCGGTTTCTACGTTTTTGATACTTAAGCTGTAGTTGGCTAACGGACTGGGCGCCAGCATTGCACAGCTAAAGTGCGGATTGAAACAAAAGTGTCATGAAAACGGGTTTATTCACCTCATCTGAAATCAACGCGGTCCCCTGTAGGAGTGAGCCTGCTCGCGATAGGGCGACCAGCTTCAACATCGTTGCTGACTGACGGACCGCTATCGCGAGCAGGCTCACTCCTACAGGTATTACGGCTGCCCCGGATTCTTCAGTACCCCTGAACAACTGTGGGAGCGAGCCTGCTCGCGAAAGCGGTGGATCAGCCAACATTGTTGTCGACTGACACTCCGTCTTCGCGAGCAGGCTCGCTCCCACAGGGGTGTTGCGTGATTCAGGACTACCGGGTTATTGCCCCGGAACATCCTTGCGCAGTTTCACCGGATCCTGCTGCTGTTTCTTCCGGGCCATCGCGCCGCGCAGTTTGATGTTGATCGCTTCCACCGCCAGCGAGAACGCCATGGCGAAGTAGACGTAGCCTTTCGGCACATGCACGTCGAACGACTCGGCGATCAGTACGGTACCGACCACCAGCAGGAACGACAGCGCCAGCATCTTCAGCGACGGGTGCTTGTCGATGAACTCGCTGATCTTGCCCGAGGCCGCCATCATCACCAGCACGGCGACGACGATTGCCGCGACCATCACCGGCACATGGGAGACCATGCCGACGGCAGTGATTACCGAGTCCAGCGAGAACACGATGTCGATGATCGCGATCTGAATGATCGTGTAAAGGAAGTTGCCGCCCTTGCCCGAAGGCTCGTCGCCTGTTTCGTCTTCGCCTTCCAGCGCGTGGTACATCTCCTGCGAGCTCTTCCACAGCAGGAACAGGCCACCGAAGAACAGGATCAGGTCGCGACCGGAAATGCCCTGGCCGAACACCACGAACAGGTCGGCGGTGAGGCGCATGACCCAGGTGATCGACAGCAGCAACAAGATCCGCGTGATCATCGCCAGGCCCAGGCCGAAAATCCGCGTGCGCTGCTGCATGTGCTTGGGCATGCGGCTGACCAGGATCGAAATCATGATGATGTTATCGATGCCCAGAACGATTTCCAGGGCGGTCAGGGTAAAGAAGGCAACCCAGATTTCGGGGTTGGTCAGCCAATCCATGTGTATTCCTTTGAGCGAGTGTTAAACCATGACGCCAGCAAGCAGCTGGCGTCATGGTGAGTGAATGCCGTTACAACGTGCTGAACAGCGGGAACGTCCCCAGCAGCAAGGCGGCCACCAGTATGCACAGGCAGACCAGCACTGCCCACTTCAGGGTGAAACGCTGGTGATCACCGAATTCGATACCGGCCAGCGCCACCAGCAGGTACGTCGACGGTACCAGCGGGCTGAGCAAGTGGACGGGCTGACCGACGATCGAGGCACGGGCCATTTCCACTGCGGTGATGCCGTAATGGCTGGCCGCTTCGGAGAGCACCGGCAACACGCCGTAGTAGAACGCGTCGTTCGACATGAAGAACGTGAACGGCATGCTCACCAGCGCCGTGATCACCGCCAGGTACGGGCCGAGGAAGTCCGGAATCACTGCCAGCAGACTTTTCGACATGGCGTCGACCATGCCGGTTCCGGACAGGATACCGGTGAAGATACCCGCAGCGAAAATCAGACTGACCACCGACAGCACGCTGCCGGCATGGGCCGCAACGCGGTCCTTCTGCATTTGCAGGCATGGGTAGTTGACGATCATCGCGATACTGAACGCCACCATGAACAGCACCGGCAGCGGCAGCAGGCCGGCGATCAGGGTGCACATCAGCGCCAGGGTCAGCAGGCCGTTGAACCAGATCAGCTTCGGACGGCGGGCATCGGGGAACTGCGAGACGCTGATTTCACTGTGATCAATCTCGTCGCCGATCAGGTGCAGCTCGCCCAGACGCGCACGCTCACGTTTGCCGTAGAAGTAGGCAATGATCAGGATCGCCACCACACCGGCAGCCATCGCCGGGATCATTGGTACGAAGATGTCCGACGGGTCGACATGCAGCGCACTGGCGGCACGCGCGGTCGGGCCGCCCCACGGGGTCATGTTCATCACGCCACCGGCGAGGATGATCAGACCGGCCATGATCCGCGGGCTCATGCCGATGCGGCTGTACAGCGGCAGCATGGCGGCCACGCAGATCATGTAAGTGGTCGCGCCGTCACCATCGAGGGAAACGACGAGCGCCAGCACGGCGGTACCGACCGAAACTTTCAACGGGTCGCCCTTGACCAGTTTGAGGATCTTGCGCACGGCCGGGTCGAACAGGCCGGAGTCGATCATCAGAGCGAAGTACAGAATGGCGAACATCAGCATCACGCCGGTCGGCGCAAGCTTGGTAATGCCTTCGAGCATCATCGGGCCGATCTTCGGCGCGAAACCACCGAACAGGGCGAACAGGATCGGGATGATGATCAGGGCGATCAGCGCAGACAGGCGCTTGGTCATGATCAGGAACATGAACGTGATGACCATGGCGAAGCCAAGGAAAGTCAGCATGGGATTACTCCAGGCGTAGCGCGGCTAATTGAGTGAGCGGATCGGAAGGGATCAGCGCAGAACGGGAAGCACGAGACGTACGGGCGGAGTTTCAGCGAGAAGGCGGGCTACAGAGGACATCAGAATCACCATTGTTGTTGTTAATTGGGCCTGACATGCGAGCGATCACACGCGTTGGCCAACCGGTCTGTTGCCGGTAGTGGCGGCGATCCTAATCGGGCAACCTTTCAGCTACCTTTCGCTGACGAAAGCTTCAGGCGAATGGCCAACCGGCTGTCGGATGCGGCTAGAGTCAATCATTTCGGGGACGGGAGGGCAGGGACATGGAAGAAGTGCACAGCGGTGGCTGCCACTGCGGACACATCCGCTATCAGTTCAGCGGGCCATTGCAGGACATTGCCCACTGCCACTGCTCGATCTGCCGCAAGGTCAGCGGTGGAATCGTCACCACCTGGATCACGGTTCCGGCAGCCAGCTTTCATTGGCTGGCGGGGACGCCTTCGCGCTATGACTCGTCGGGCAGTTGCGCGCGGTATTTCTGTCCGCGTTGTGGCGCGCAGCTGGCGCTGGTGACATTGCTCAGTCCCGAGAGCATCGATGTGACCATCGCCACGCTGGATCACCCGGAGCGGGCGCCGGCCGAGCGGCACATCTGGACGGACAGCCAATTGCCCTGGCTGCATCTGGACGAGCATCTGCCGGGCGAGCCCGAAGAAACGCTTTGATCAGAAAATAGACAGATCCAGCGGCCGCATCGCGCCCATCCAAATCGCGTGCTCGGTGTGATCGAGCAAATCATCGCCAGTGTCGGGGTGCAAAAACACCACCAGCCCCTTGCGATTGAGCGCCAGCCACGGCAACACCTCACCGATCAGCTCCGGGCCGAAAGCCAACTGGCAGCTCCAGTCTGGATGCGGGCCGACCGGGCGCTCATGGACGCGCCCCATCTTCAGAGGAAACAACTGCGCCGCCTGTTCACACAAAGCGCGCGCCTGATCAATTGAGTGAGCGTCGAAATAGACGTGGGCGTGATAGCCATTGATTGCGTGCATCTGAAAGCCTCTGAATCGGTTCGAACCCTCGGCGCAGGCTGCGTGTCACACGCCATACGAGGGACAACAAAAAGGAATCAGCCATGAAAAATGCCGAAACCCCGACGGTGAAAGTGGTGCTCTATGGTGCCATGGCCAGCCTGGGCGGTGCGTTGATGGCTGAATTGCTGCGACGGCAGCACGAAGTCATCGCGATTCTCGACGATTTGAACGTACTCGCACCACGTCCTGGCCTGCGCACCAAAAGCGGCGATCTGTTCGATGCCGAGCGGGTCAAGCAAAGCGTAGCGGGCAGCTCGGCAGTGATCTGCTTGTTGGACGCACCGGGTCTGCCGTTCAACAGCGACCAGGTGGAAAGGTCCGTGGTGCTCGGCCCGGTGGAACAGGTTTTAGCGGTCGATGCGCTAGTCGACGGCCTGCAAATGGCCAACGTGCCACGGCTGTTTCTGGTGGGGAATTTTGCCGTACTCGATGAGGTGGAGCTGGACGACGGGTTGCAACGCCACGCCGCCGAAGAAATCCGTGAAGCCCTGCAAAGCAGCCCATTGCAGTGGACGCTGGTGAATGCGCCGCACGGGGTGGCGGGGCTGACCATTGAGCATTTCAGTCAGGTGGGCGGCAATCTGGAGCCGGGGCTGGCGGAGCCATTGGAACGACTGAACCGGGTCGCGGTGGGGATTGCCGATGAGCTGCGGTTGAATCTGCATGTGGGGCAGCATGTGAATTTTGTCGCCGCAACTGGCTGAGCCTTCAAACCGCAATCGACGGTAACGCTACCCCGGCGAGCGATTCGGCGCTGCTGGCCTGCTCGGCCATTAACCAGTCGACAAACTGCTGAATCAACGCGCCCCGGCGTTTGCGTTGCGGCAGCACCACGTAATAACCGAGGCGCGACAACGTGGTCTCGGCGATCGGCCGACACAGCAAGCCTTGGCTCAGCAAGTTATCCACAAGGTGGCGCCAGCCGATGGCCACGCCTTGGCCGCCAATCGCCGCTTGAATCAACAGCGTGTAGTTGTCGAAGCGCAATTGGCCCGGTGCTGGCGGGGTACTGATGCCCAGTTCGCGAAACAGCCCGCTCCAGTCAAACCAGTTGCTGCTGTTTTCACCGCGCAGGTGCAGCAGCGGCAACTCCAGCAACGCCTGGGCAGGCAAGGGCAGGGCACGCTCCTTGAGCAATTGCGGACTGCACACCGGAAACACTTCCTCGCTGAACAGCCAATGGCTTTCGCCTTGCTTGAAACGCCCGTCGCCAAACAAGATCGCGACATCGATGTCGGTGCGCAGCATGTTGTGGCTGCGCTCGCTGGTGACCAGGCTGACATCGACGTTCGGGTTGGCTTCGTGGAAGCGGTACAGGCGTGGCATCAGCCAGTAGGCGGCGAAGGCGAAATCGGTGGCGACCTGCAATACCTCGTGTTGTTGCTGCGTACTGATAGCACTCAATCCTGCGTCGATATTCTGCAAACCGAGCTGAACCTGCTCGAACAGGATCGCGCCGCCCTCGGTCAGTTCAATACCGCGATAGATCCGGTCAAACAGTCGTACTCCCAGCTGTTCTTCCAGACGCTTGATCTGCTGGCTGATCGCTGGCTGCGTGGTGCCCAGCTCAACCGCCGCCGCAGTAAAACTGTGATGACGCGCCGCCGCTTCGAATGCGCGCAACAGGTCGAGGGACAGATTGCCGAGGGCGTCATACATAAGCTGTGCTTATCCTAGTCATTGTCCGGCGCAGGCTTTACCGGACGGGGCATGGACTCCATGCTCGATCGCAGCAATGTCGCATAAATATTCACTATGGAATGCCGCGATCACATGAAGCGCAAGAACATTCTTTTCATCATGGCCGATCAAATGGCCGCGCCAATGTTGCCGATCTACGGCCTGTCGCCAATCAAACTGCCGAATCTTTCGCGCCTCGCCGCCCAAGGCGTGGTGTTCGATGCCGCTTACTGCAACAGTCCGCTGTGCGCGCCGTCGCGTTTCACTCTGGTCAGCGGCCAGTTACCGAGCAAGATCGGCGCCTACGACAACGCCGCCGATTTCCCTGCCGATATTCCGACCTACGCCCACTACCTGCGTCGCCTCGGTTACCGCACCGCGCTGTCGGGCAAGATGCATTTCTGCGGCCCGGATCAGTTGCACGGTTATGAAGAGCGCCTGACCAGCGACATCTACCCGGCCGACTACGGCTGGGCGGTGAACTGGGACGAGCCGGACGTGCGCCCGAGCTGGTATCACAACATGTCCTCGGTGCTGCAGGCCGGGCCGTGCGTGCGCACCAACCAGCTCGACTTCGATGAAGAGGTGGTGTTCAAGGCCCGGCAATACCTGTTTGACCACATTCGTGAGGACGGCGATCAGCCGTTCTGCCTGACCGTGTCGATGACCCACCCACACGACCCGTACACGATTCCCAAGGCGTTCTGGGATTTGTACGACGACGGTGACATCCCGTTGCCGACAACTCCGGAGCAGCACTCCCTCGATCCGCACTCGCAGCGCCTGCTCAAGGTCTACGACCTGTGGGACAAGCCATTGCCTGTGGATAAGATTCGCGATGCACGGCGGGCGTACTTCGGCGCTTGCAGTTATATCGACGCCAACGTCGGCAAACTTCTGCAAACCCTCGAAGATACCGGGCTGATCGATGACACCATCATCGTGTTCTCCGGCGACCACGGCGACATGCTCGGCGAGAAAGGCCTCTGGTACAAAATGCACTGGTTCGAGATGGCTGCACGGGTGCCGCTGCTGATCAGTGCGCCGGGGCAGTTCGCTGCTGGCCGGGTTAGCGCGGCAGTGTCCACCGCCGACCTGTTGCCGACCTTCGTTGAACTGGCCGGCGGCAGCCTGGAGCCGAACTTGCCGCTGGACGGCCGCTCGCTGCTGACGCACCTGCAAGGGCAGGGCGGGCACGACGAAGTGTTCGGCGAGTACATGGCAGAGGGTACGGTCAGCCCGCTGATGATGATCCGTCGCGGCGCCTACAAATTTATCTACAGTGAGAGCGACCCGTGCCTACTCTTCGATGTGCACAACGATCCGCGTGAACTCGAAGAACTCAGCCAGTCGCCGCAACATCGCCAGCTGTTCGACGATTTTCTCGCCGAAGCGCGGGCCAAGTGGGACATCCCGGCGATTCACCGCGAGGTGCTCGCCAGCCAGCGTCGCCGGCGTTTTGTCGCCGATGCCCTGACCATCGGCAAGCTGAAGAGCTGGGATCACCAGCCGCTGGTGGATGCCAGTCAGCAATACATGCGCAACCACATCGACCTCGACGATCTGGAACGCAAGGCCCGTTATCCACAACCCTGCCAAAATCAATAATGTAAGGGGAAGTCCATGCGCAAGTTATCCACAGCACTGACGATTGGCCTGCTGGCTCTGGGCAGCGCCTCGGCATTCGCCGAGCAAAGCTGCGAAACGGTGAAAATGGCCGACCCGGGCTGGAGCGACATTGCCGCGACCAACGCCATCACGGGGTTTCTGCTGGACGGCATGGGCTACAAAGCCAAGGTCGACACCCTCGCGGTGCCGATCACCTTCGGCGGTTTGAAGGACGGTCAGGTGGATGTGTTCCTCGGCAACTGGATGCCGGCGCAGCAGGGCTTCTACGACAAGTTCGTCGCCACCGGTGACGTCACGCAACTGGCGAAGAATCTCGACGGCACCGAGTTCACTCTGGCCGTCCCGGATTATGTGTGGGATGCCGGTGTGCATGACTTTGCCGACCTGAACAAATACGCCGACAAGTTCGACAAGAAAATCTACGGCATCGGCTCCGGTGCGCCAGCGAACATCTCGCTGCAGGAAATCATCAAGAAGAACGACTTCGACCTCGGCCAGTGGAAGCTGATCGAATCCAGCGAACAGGCGATGCTCGCCGAAGTGTCGCGGGCAGTGAAGAAGCAGAAATTCGTCACCTTCCTCGGCTGGACCCCGCACCCGATGAACGTGCAGCTGAAGATGCATTACCTCAAGGGCGGCGAGAAGTATTTCGGCGACACCGGCAGCGTCTACACCCTGACGCGCAAAGGCTACGCCGAGGCCTGCCCGAATGTGGGCAAGTTGCTGACCAACCTGACGTTCACCCAGGACATGGAGAACAGCATCATGGCTGAGGTGGTGAACAAGAAAGTCAGCAATGCCGATGCGGTGAAGGCATGGATCAAGGCCAATCCGGCGGTGCTGGACAAGTGGCTGGAGGGGGTGAAGACCGTGGATGGCAAGGATGCTTTGGCGGCTGTAAAGGCAAAGCTTTGACCGTGGGGTGGCTTTGAATTTTGCTCGGCTTGAGATTTTTGCCCCCTCACCCCAGCCCTCTCCCCCAGAGGGGGCGAGGGGGAAGGGAGCCGATCTTTATGTTGTTCAGAACCTGAGTTCGACTGGATATCTCAGGTCGGCGTACTTCCCTCTTTCACCTCGATCAGTCCCCTCTCCCTCCGGGAGAGGGTTAGGGTGAGGGCCTTTACCCTGGCACCCTGATAACCTTGAACAAAACCCGCCCGCGAGGACCCATGGCCCTGCCCAGTCGCCATTCACTCTTTCCCTTCCTGACCTGGCTGCCCCGGCAAACCCGCGCCAGCGTCGGCCGGGATCTGGTCGTTGGCCTGAGCGGTGCGATTCTCGCGTTGCCGCAGTCGATCGCGTACGCGCTGATCGCCGGCCTGCCGCCGGAGTATGGTCTTTACGCCGCGATCATCCCGGTGCTGATTGCCTGTCTGTGGGGTTCGTCGTGGCATCTGATCTGCGGCCCGACTGCAGCGATTTCGATTGTGCTGTATGCCAGCGTCAGTCCCTTGGCCGTACCCGCATCACAGGACTACATCACGCTGATCCTGCTGCTGAGCTTTCTGGCGGGGATTTTCCAGTGGCTGCTCGGCCTGCTGCGCTTCGGTGCACTGGTGAATTTCGTCTCGCACTCGGTGGTGCTCGGCTTCACCCTCGGCGCGGCGGTGGTGATTGCCATCGGCCAGTTGCCCAATCTGCTGGGGCTGGACCTGCCGGCGAAAGCCACGGCGCTGGCCAGTCTGATGGACCTGCTGCAACACCTGCGGGCTGTGGATAAACCATCACTGGTGTTGGGTGTGGCCACGGTGCTGGTCGGTTTTGTCCTCAGACAACTGCTGCCGCGCTGGCCGACTCTGTTGATAACGCTGGTGCTGGGCAGCGCAGTGGTGTGGTTATGGCCGGCGATGTTCGGCCACGTGCATCTGGTCAGCGCCTTTGTCGGACGCCTGCCACCGTTCAGTGCGCTGCCGCTGGATCTCGATCTGGTGCTGCGCTTGCTGCCGAGCGCGGTGGCGGTGGGCATGCTCGGTCTGGTCACCAGCCTGTCGATTGCCCGTTCGATTGCTGCACGTTCGCAGCAGTTGCTTGATGCCAACCAGGAAGTCCGCGCACAGGGCTTGTCGAATATTGTCGGGGCGTTCTTTTCCGGATCGCTCTCCGCCGGTTCGTTCACCCGCTCAGGCCTGAGTTACGAGGCGGGTGCCTGTTCGCCGCTGGCCGGGGTGTTTTCGGCGATCTGGGTCGCGCTGTTCGCGATTTTCGGCGCCGGGCTGATTTCACACATTCCGATTCCGGCGATGGCCGGGAGCATTCTACTGATCGCCTGGGGGCTGGTGGATCATCGCGGGATTCGTTCGTTGCTGCGGGTCAGCCGTGCCGAGTTCGTGGTCATGGCGCTGACCTGCCTCGCCACGCTGCTACTGGAACTGCAGACGGCGATCTATGCCGGGGTGCTGGCGTCGCTGTTCTTCTACCTCAAGCGCACCTCGCAACCGCGAGTGCAGCATTCCCGCGAGGGTGAGGAGGACGTACTGCGAGTCGGCGGCTCGATCTTCTTCGGCGCCAGCCATTACCTGCAAGTGCGCCTGCAACGGCTGCACGGTACGCGGGTGGTGATCGAGGCGCAGCAGATCAACTTCATCGATTATTCGGGGGTGGAGATGCTGCATCAGGAGGCGCGGCGCCTGCTGCGTCAGGATCGCAGCCTGACCCTGCGCCGGGCGCGGCCGCAGGTGGTGGAGGAGTTGCGGAAGCTCGAAGGGCCGGAAAAGTGTCCGATCCGGTTTGAGGATTGATCCAGGATCGGCGGTGCGGCCATTCGCGAGCAAGCCCGCTCCCACATTTGATCGCATTCCAATGTGGGAGCGGGCTTGCTCGCGAAGCTTTTAAAGGGCCAACTGGCGGCGTAGTTCGGCCAGTACCGGCGCCGTATCCGGACGCACCCCGCGCCACAGGAAAAACGCCTCGGCCGCCTGTTCAGCCAGCATTCCCAGACCATCCATCGACACTGCCGCGCCATGCTCGCTGGCCCAACGGCAGAACGCAGTCGGCTCTTTGCCGTACATCATGTCGTAGCACAGGGTCTGGCCCGGCTCGATCAGGCTCGCGGCAATCGGCGGCACGTCGCCGGTGAGGCTGGCGGAAGTGGCGTTGATGATCACGTCCACCGGCTCCTGCAACCAGTCGAAACCACTAGCCGACACCGGCCCCAGATCACAGAACAGCTCGGCCAGCAGCTCGGCTTTATCCACCGTACGATTGGCGATGATCACCGATGCCGGCTTCTCCGCCAGCAACGGCTCCAGCGCGCCACGCACCGCGCCGCCAGCGCCGAGCAACAGGATGCGTTTGCCGGTCAGGCTGAAACCGGCATTCACCGTCAGGTCGCGCACCAGACCGGCGCCGTCGGTGTTGTCGCCGAGCAGCGAACCGTCGACCAGTTTGCTCAAGGTGTTCACTGCACCAGCGCGCTGCGCGCGAGCGGTCAGGCTGTTCGCCAGGCGATAGGCCTCTTCCTTGAACGGCACCGTGACGTTGGCGCCGCGACCGTCCTGGAAGAACGCCATGGCGCAGGCACTGAAGTCGTCAAGCGGCGCCAGCAGGGTGCTGTAGTCGAGGCGCTGACCGGTCTGCTCGGCGAACAGTTTGTGAATCATCGGCGACTTGCTGTGGCCGATCGGGTTACCGAAAACGACGTAACGATCCATCAGCAGTCCTCAGGCCTCGGCCAGCCAGTCGCGGTCTTGCAGGAAGTAGTCGGTCAGGCGCGCTTCTTCACTGCCGGGTTCGGCCTTGAAGTCATAGGCCCAGCGCACTTGCGGCGGCAACGACATGAGGATCGACTCGGTACGCCCGCCCGATTGCAGGCCGAACAGGGTGCCTCGGTCGTAGACCAGGTTGAACTCGACGTAGCGGCCACGGCGGAATTCCTGGAATTCACGCTGCTGTGCGGTGAACGCATCGTTCTTGCGGCGCTGTACGATGGGCAGGTAAGCGTCGATGTAGGCATCACCGATGGCGCGCATGAAGGCGAAACTGGTGTCGAAATCCCACTCGTTCAGGTCGTCGAAAAACAGGCCGCCGATGCCACGCGGTTCATGGCGATGCTTGATGTGGAAATAGGTGTCGCACCAGGCCTTGTAACGCGGATAGACGTCCGGCCCGAACGGCGCGCAGGCCTGCTCGGCGACGCGGTGCCAGTGGATGCAGTCTTCTTCGTTGCCGTAATACGGGGTCAGGTCGAAGCCGCCGCCGAACCACCAGACCGGCTCTTCACCTTCCTTCTCGGCGATGAAAAAGCGCACGTTGGCGTGGGACGTCGGCACATGCGGGTTGTGCGGGTGAATCACCAGCGACACGCCGAGGGCTTCGAAACCGCGACCGGCCAGTTCCGGGCGATGGGCGCTGGCCGACGGTGGCAGGCCGCTGCCGAACACGTGGGAAAAGTTGACGCCGCCCTTTTCGATCACCGTACCGTTTTCGATCACGCGGGTACGGCCGCCACCACCGGCAGGCCGGTTCCAGGCGTCTTCGACGAAGCGCGTGCCGCCGTCCTCGGTTTCCAGCGCGGCACAGATGCGGTCTTGCAAATCGAGCAGATAGGCCTTTACGGCGTCGGTGCGGGTCGTCATGGCTTCACCTTGAATCGGGCATAACTACGCGGGCGCCCCGCAGGCAGGGGGCGGCGCAAATGGGCGCGTAGCATAACACCGCAAACCTGCGCGCCGCAGTTGACGAAGATCAAGCAGGGGAGTTGGATAGGGGGCTTACAGACGACCCAAGGAGAGCAGGCAGATGGCAAAGCGTATCCAGTTCCGCGCCCACGGCGGTCCCGAAGTGCTCGAGTTTGTTGACTACGAACCCGCCGCGCCCGGCCCGAATCAGGTGCGGGTGGCGAACAAGGCGATCGGCCTGAACTTCATCGATACCTATTTCCGCAGCGGTCTGTATGCCCCGCCAGCCTTGCCGTCCGGCCTCGGCGCTGAAGGCGCCGGCATCGTCGATGCGGTGGGCAGCGACGTCACCCGGTTCAAGGTCGGTGATCGCGTGGCATATGGCAGCGGCCCGCTGGGTGCCTACAGCCAGTTGCACACCCTGCCCGAAGCCAATCTGGTGAAGCTGCCGGACGAAATCAGCTTCGAGACCGCAGCCGGGGTCATGCTCAAGGGCCTCACCGTGCAGTACCTGCTGCGCCAGACCTATGAACTCAAGGGTGGCGAAACCATTCTGTTCCACGCCGCTGCCGGGGGTGTCGGTTCATTGGCCTGCCAATGGGCCAAGGCACTGGGCGTGAAGCTGATCGGTACGGTCAGCTCGAAGGAAAAAGCCGAACTGGCCAAGGCCAACGGTGCCTGGGCAACCATCGATTACAGCCACGAAAACGTGGCACAGCGGGTGCTGGAGCTGACCGATGGCAAGAAAGTCCCGGTGGTGTACGACGGCGTCGGCAAAGACACCTGGCTGACCTCGCTCGACAGTGTGTCGCCGCGTGGGCTGGTGGTGAGTTTCGGCAACGCCTCCGGTGCGGTGGACGGGGTGAATCTGGGGATTCTTTCGGCCAAGGGCTCGCTGTACGTGACCCGCCCGACCCTGGCGACCTACGCCAACAACGCCGAGAACCTGCAGCGCATGGCCGACGAGTTGTTCGAGATGATCATCAGCGGCAAGCTCAAGGTGAGCATCAGCCAGCGCTATCCACTGGCTGATGCGGCGAAGGCGCAGACCGAATTGTCGGCACGGCGCACCACCGGTTCGACCATCCTGCTGCCCTGACAAACCTTCGGCGTCTTGCCAGTCAGGGTTGCAAACCCACGGCTGGCAAGTCAGTTCGAACGCGTTCAACACCTCGACAGATGACACTCCAACGGTTTTTGCACCACGTGGCCAACCGCCGGATCAGGCGGTTGGACCGCCGCGAGAATTTGCCGCCACTCGGCTGACAGCACCCAGTAATCGCCGCGTGCGCGCTGGTCGATATGCAGGGCATTGGAGGCGATCGGCATCAGGCCGAAACGCTGGTAGAAGCGCAGTTGTTGCGATCTGCACAACGCGGTTACCCCGTTATAACCGCATTTAATGGCCCACTCGGTAGCGGCCGCCAGCAGACCGTTGACCGCGATGGGCAACTGATTGGGCGTGTACGACATCAATCGACTGAATTCGACATGGCGCGACAGCGCCACCGTGGGAGAAACGTGTTGCTGCGCCAGCGATACCCACTCGAACGGTGCCGGAGTCGCTCTCAATACCGCCAACAGTTGATCGTGCCGATACAGCAGGAAATGGGTACTGCGCGACTTTATCGCCAGTCTGGTTTCGAGCATCCGCGCCCGTGAAGTCAGCATGTAATGCTGCAACCGAAGCCGAAATTGCCGATCGATAAACCGGTCGAACTCCTGAGTATCCGCCCCAGCCTCAAGCATCACGATGCGACAACCCTCATGGTGACTCTTCAACGTCACCTGAAGCGCCTGCAGGTAATCCGTGAGTTGCAAATTGGTAGTGTCCATTCTTTCTCCGCAGACCTTAACTTATCGAAGTGTTTCGAGTGCAGGGAAAGGATGGTTGCTTTTGCCGATTCCGCCACGCCAGAAAGTCTGATAATCAAGTGGGAAAAGCCAATGAATCTGGGGACTTGGCGACTTTTCCGACAGAGAAACTGGCGTCATTGCAGGATAAATCGCAGGCACGCGTAGTCTTCCTCGCCATCAAGGCGAGGAAGACTCACGGTAAAGGTTTTCGACGCAGGATCAGTCGGGACGAATGACCTTGCCGGTTGCCAGATCGCGAATCACGCTGGGGTTCTTGCGCCCGCCCAGTTGCCCGCCAAGGATCAGGTCGATCTGCCCACGGAAATACTGCTCGACGCGCAACCGCGTGCGCGCCGCCGGCCGCCCCTGCGGATTGGCTGAGGTGGAAATCAGCGGCCCGACCATCGAGCACAGATCCCGCACCTGCGGGTGATCGCTGACCCGCAGCGCCACCGTGTCATGCACGCCCGTCACCCATTCCGGCAACAGGTTCTGATGCGGCACCAGCCAAGTGTTCGGCCCCGGCCAGGTGCTGGCCATGCGGTCGATCCACTCTTGCGGGAAGTCTTCGAACAGGAAGTCGAACTGGCGGATGTTGTCGGCGACCAGGATCAGGCCCTTGTCCACCGAACGGTTCTTGATCGCCAACAGCCGATCCACTGCCTCTTCGTTCCACGGGTCGCAACCCAGCCCCCAGACGGCTTCGGTTGGATAGGCAATCACCGCCCCGGCGCGAATTTCTCGTGCGGCTTGTTGCACACGCCAACTGTTGACCATGAAAAAACTCTCCGAAAACAGGTTTTGCGCAGTTTACCGATCTTCCCTGTAAAACCTAGCGTGTCCTCGCCAGCCAGCGACCGTTTTCACACACTGCGCGGCCGTCCATTTCCAGCTCGGTGAGCGCCGCGAGGACTTTGGGCAACGCCCAGCCGCTGCTTTCGACCAAGGCTTCGCTGGTGTGCGGCGCGGCGTGCAGCAGATCAAGCAAGGGATGCGCGGAATCCGGCGGGTCTGTGGATAACGGCAAATGCTGCCAGCCGCGCAGAGCTTCGAGAATGTGTTCGATGGTTTCCACCAGCACCGCGCCGTCGCGGATCAACTGATGGCAGCCGCGCGCACCGGGGTGATGGATCGAGCCGGGAATCGCATACACCTCGCGGCCCTGTTCCGCCGCCAGCCGGGCAGTGATCAGCGAACCGCTGGCGACACTCGCCTCGACCACCAGCACACCGAGGGACAAACCGCTGATGATCCGGTTGCGCCTGGGGAAGTTGCTCGCCGTTGGCCCGGCGTCCAGTGGAAACTCAGAAACCACTGCGCTGCCCGACGCAATCATCGCGTCGGCCAGTCGACGATTGCGCTGTGGATAAAACTTTTCCAGGCCGGTGCCGAGTACACCGACGGTTTGCCCGCCGACGTCCAGAGCCGCTTGATGCGCAGCCGCATCGATACCCAGCGCCAAGCCACTGGTGATGACAAAACCGGCCCCGGCGAGGCTGCGGGAAAACGCGGCGGCGGTATCCATTCCCGGGCGCGACGCGCTGCGACTGCCGACCATCGCCAGTTGCGGTTTTTCCAGAATCAGCGGATCACCGGCGACGAACAACAGCGGTGGCGGGTCAGGGATCTGCGCCAGCAGCGCCGGATAATCCGCTTGGTCCAACATCAATAGATGCTGGCCGGGCCGCTCTAGCCAGCGCAATGCATGGCTGGCGCCGTCGCGCACTTGCGGGCTGCGCCGGGCCTCGGCCGACGCCGCTGGCAGACCCAGCGCTCGCCAGGCACTGGCCGGCGCGCTCAGGGCTTTTGACGCCGAGCCGAAGGCTTCAAGCAGTTTGGCAAAACGTTTCGGACCGATTTCCGGCAAGCGGTGCAGGCGCAAACGCGCTTCCAGTTCCGCAGGGGAAACCGGCGTACAGGCAGACAGCATCGTGGATCATCCTTGATCGTTATAAGTCCCGAACCATTCGGAACAGGCTGTGGATAACTCTGTTGGTAACTTGTGAAGCCAGCTAAGGATTTCGCACCTTGTCGAGCACCGCCAGCGAGCGCGATGCGTTGAGTACGAGGCCGTAACTGAGCTTGTCGTAGGTACGGAACACCATCAGCAGACCGGCCCGTTCATCGGGAATTTTCAGCGGCTGGCCGGTGATCCGGTCGCGCACGGTTTCCCCGGTTTTCATCACCACCAGCACATTGCCTTCGGCCAGACCGTCGCGCTTGCCTTTGTTCAGGGTGACCACGTCCATCACGCCGATCTGCGTGACGCCGCGCGGCACGTCGATGATCAGGCCGTTGATGTTGGTGCTCGGGGCGCTGGGCATGAAAGTCGAATTGATCGAGCGCTCTTCGCCGCTGAACAGACGATCGCCCAGACGTACTTCCTGGGTGGTGCGTTGCAGGGCGAGGGTGGCGACGTCGCCTTCGGTGGCGACGATTTCACCGCCACCGATATCGTCGGCGTTGATCCCGAGGAACTCCTTGGTCTGCGGGTCGGTGTAGACCTTGCCCTGGCGGAAGATGCCGTACACCGGTTGATTCGGATCGAAGTGGCCCCGGGCGAAGATCCGGTCGCCAGTGCCACTCAACACGCGCTCGGCATCGCCGGCGACGATATACGGCGCCTTGTCGAAGTCCTCGACCTTGTCGACGATGCGGTTGCTCAGCAGGAAACTGTTGATTGATTTCAGCGGAATGCTCGGAATCGCCTCGGCCACCGGGCTGGTGCGGATGCGTGGCGACAGCTTGATGGTGCCCCGTGACTCGCCGCGATTGAGGGTCAGCTGCGGCTGGCCGTTGACGTAACTGAGCGTCAGCGTGTCGCCCGGGTAGATCAGGTTGGGGTTTTCGATCTGCGGATTGGCCCGCCACAGCTGTGGCCATTGCCAGGGCTCGCGCAGGTATTTGCCGGAAATGTCCCAGAGGGTGTCTCCCGAAACCACCGTGTATTGCTGTGGAAAACCATCCCTGAGTTGCACTTGCCCTTGCGCAGCCGCGGCCGAAGCCAGAAGCAGCAGGGCGAGTAGTGTTTTCCTCATGCAGCGAATCCCTTTATCATGTGCGTTCGCGTGAACCGTCAGAGCCCCCGTGGCTCGCTACTGCAAATTGCATTAGCTACGCTTCACAACGGTAGCCTGCATCTTCGGACCTGCCAGGCCATCGACCCGACTTTACTCAATACGTGCAGCAATCAGCCTATGGCCATTTTAAACATCCTCGAATTTCCGGACCCGCGTCTGCGTACTATCGCCAAGCCTGTGGCAGTAGTGGACGACGAAGTGCGTCAGTTGGTCGATGACATGTTTGAAACAATGTATGAAGCGCCGGGCATCGGCCTCGCCGCGACCCAGGTCAACGTGCACAAACGTATCGTCGTGATGGACCTTTCCGAAGACCGCACCGAACCCCGGGTGTTCATCAACCCCGAGTTCGAATCGCTGACTGACGAGATGGATCAGTACCAGGAAGGCTGCCTGTCGGTGCCGGGTTTCTACGAAAACGTCGACCGCCCGCAGAAGGTCAAAATCAAAGCGCTGGACCGCGACGGCCAGCCTTACGAACTGATCGCCGAAGGCCTGCTCGCGGTGTGCATCCAGCACGAATGCGACCACCTCAACGGCAAGTTGTTCGTCGATTACCTGTCCACGCTCAAACGCGACCGGATCAAGAAGAAACTGGAAAAGCTGCACCGCCAGAACGCTTGATGCCCCTCTTCAAAGGCTTGCTCCGGCAAGCCTTTTTCTTTTTATGAGATTCCCTTCATGACTGAGCCACTGCGCATCGTTTTTGCCGGTACCCCGGAATTTGCCGCCGAACACCTCAAGGCCCTGCTGAACAGCCCTTACGAGATCGTTGCGGTCTACACCCAACCGGATCGTCCGGCCGGTCGCGGGCAAAAACTGATGCCGAGCCCGGTCAAACAGTTGGCCCTGGAAAATAATATCCAGGTGTTGCAGCCGCCGACCCTGCGCAACGCCGATGCTCAAGCCGAGCTGGCCGCGCTGAAACCGGACTTGCTGGTGGTGGTCGCCTACGGCCTGATCCTGCCGCAAGCGGTGCTGGATATTCCGCGTCTGGGCTGCATCAACAGCCACGCCTCCCTGCTGCCACGCTGGCGCGGTGCGGCGCCGATCCAGCGCGCCGTGGAACACGGTGATGCCGAAAGCGGCGTGACCGTGATGCGCATGGAAGCCGGCCTCGACACCGGGCCGATGCTGCTCAAGGTCGTGACCCCGATCAGCGCCGATGACACCGGTGGCACGCTGCACGACCGCCTCGCCGAAATGGGCCCGCCCGCCGTGGTTCAGGCAATTGCCGGCCTGGCCGCTGGAACCCTCGAAGGCGAAGTGCAGAACGACGAGCTCGCCACCTACGCCCACAAACTGAACAAGGACGAAGCGCGCCTCGACTGGCGCCGTCCGGCGGTTGAGCTGGAGCGCCTGGTGCGTGCCTTCAACCCATGGCCGATTACCCACAGCACCCTCAGCGGTGAAGCGCTGAAGGTATTGGCCGCGACACTGGCTGACGGCAAAGGCGCGCCGGGTGAAATCCTCAGCGCCAGCAAGGACGGCCTGATCGTCGCCTGCGGTGAACAGGCGCTGTGCCTGACCCGTCTGCAACTGCCCGGCGGCAAGGCGCTGAACTTCAGCGACCTGTTCAACAGCCGTCGCGAGAAATTTGCCGTTGGCACCGTGCTCGGCGCCGTGGTGGACGCGCAATGAACCCGCGTCTGGCCGCCGCCAAGGCACTCGCCGCCGTGCTCAGCGGCAAAGCTTCGTTGAACAGCTCCCTGCCGACGCAACTGGACAAGGTCGAAGACCGTGATCGCGGTTTCACCCAGGATCTGGCGTTCGGCACCGCACGCTGGCAGCCGCGGCTGTCGGCGCTGGCGGAAAAACTTTTGCAGAAACCGTTCAAGGCTGCCGACGCCGATGTCGAGGCATTGCTGCTGGTCGGTCTCTATCAACTGCTCTACACCCGCGTGCCGCCGCACGCGGCCATCGGCGAAACCGTCGGTTGCGCCGACAAGCTGAAAAAGCCGTGGGCCAAGGGTCTGCTCAACGCCGTGCTGCGTAATGCCCAGCGCGAAAGCGAGACGATTTTCGCCGAGCTGGAGCGCGATCCGGTGGTGCGTACCGCCCACCCGCGCTGGCTGCAAAAATCCCTGAAGGCCTTCTGGCCGGAGCAATGGGAAGCGATCTGCGCGGCGAATAACGCGCACCCGCCGATGATCCTGCGGGTCAACCGCCGGCATCACGGCCGCGATGCCTACCTTGGCTTGCTCAGCGACGCCGGCATCGCTGCCACGCCGTGTGTTTACAGCCGCGACGGCATCGTCCTTGAAGCCGCCGCCGACGTGCGCAGCCTGCCGGGTTTTGCCGAAGGCTGGATCAGCGTGCAGGACGAAGCGGCGCAACTGGCCGCCGATCTGCTCGATCTGGCGCCGGGTCAGCGCGTGCTCGATGCGTGTTGCGCGCCGGGCGGCAAGACCTGTCATATCCTCGAAGCCGAACCGGCGCTGGCCGGCGTGGTGGCGGTGGATCTGGAAGCCAAGCGTCTGGTGCGCGTAAAGGAAAACCTTGAGCGGCTGGGGCTGAGCGCCGAACTGATCGCTGCCGACGGCCGCGATACCGCCGCGTGGTGGGACGGCAAACCGTTCCAGCGCATCCTGCTCGACGCGCCATGTTCGGCAACCGGCGTGATCCGCCGCCACCCGGACATCAAGCTGACCCGTCAGCCGGACGACATCGTTGCCCTCGCGCAACTGCAAGGCGAGCTGCTCGACGCCCTGTGGAAAACCCTCGAAGTCGGCGGCATCCTGCTCTACGCCACTTGCTCGACCTTGCCGACCGAGAACACCGAAGTCATTGCCGCGTTCCTTGAGCGCACGCCCGGTGCCCGCGAACTCGACCTGGCCACCACGGCCGGGATCAAACAGCCCCATGGTCGCCAATTGCTGGCCCAGCAGGGCGGGCATGACGGGTTCTACTACGCCAAGCTGATCAAGATCGCTGCCGCGCGCGGCTAAACGGATTCAATGGAGTGACTGGATGAAAATCATCATCCTCGGTGCGGGGCAGGTCGGCGGTTCGCTGGCTGAACACCTGGCGAGCGAAGCCAACGACATCACCGTGGTCGACACCGACGGCGAACGCCTGCGCGACCTCGGCGACCGTCTCGACATCCGCACCATTCAGGGCCGCGGCTCGCTACCATCGGTGCTGCGTCAGGCCGGCGCCGACGACGCCGACATGCTGGTGGCGGTGACCAACAGTGACGAGACCAACATGGTCGCCTGCCAGGTCGCGCACACCTTGTTCCACACCCCGACCAAGATCGCCCGGGTGCGCGAAGCGTCCTACCTCAATCGCGAAGAACAGCTGTTCCAGAACGAAGCGATTCCGGTCGACGTACTGATCAGCCCCGAGCAGGTGGTGACCAACTACATCAAGCGTCTGATCCAGCATCCGGGTGCGCTGCAAGTGATCGACTTCGCCGAAGGCCAGGCGCAACTGGTGGCGGTGCGCGCCTATTACGGCGGGCCGCTGGTGGGTCAGCAATTGCGCCAGTTGCGCGAGCACATGCCGAATGTCGAGACGCGTGTCGCGGCGATTTTCCGCCGCGACCGGCCGATCCTGCCGCAGGGCGATACGGTGATCGAGGCCGATGACGAAGTCTTCTTCATCGCCGCCCGTGAGAATATTCGCGCGGTGATGAGCGAAATGCGCCGTCTCGACGAAACCTACAAGCGCATCGTGATTGCCGGTGGCGGGCAGATCGGCGAGCGCCTGGCCGAGGCCATCGAAAGCCGTTATCAGGTGAAGATTATCGAGATGAACCCGGCGCGCTGCCGCTATCTCTCCGACACCCTCGACAGCACCGTGGTGCTGCAGGGCAGCGCCTCGGACCGTGATCTGCTGCTGGAAGAGAACATCGCCGACGCCGACATCTTCCTCGCGCTGACCAACGATGACGAAGCCAACATCATGTCGTCGCTGTTGGCCAAACGGCTGGGGGCGAAGAAGGTGATGACGATCATCAACAACCCGGCTTACGTCGATCTGATCCAGGGCGGCGACATCGACATCGCCATCAGCCCGCAACTGGCGACCATCGGCACCTTGCTGGCCCACGTACGCCGTGGCGATATCGTCAGCGTGCACTCATTGCGCCGGGGCGCGGCGGAGGCCATCGAGGCGATTGCCCACGGCGATGCGAAGTCGAGCAAGGTCATCGGCCGGCCGATCGAGAAAATCGGCCTGCCACCGGGCAGCACGATTGGCGCGATCATCCGCAACGAAGAAGTGATCATCGCCCACGACGACACGGTGATCGAAACCGGCGACCATGTGATTCTGTTCCTTGTGGATAAAAAGCATATTCGCGATGTGGAGAAGCTGTTTCATGTGGGTCTGAGCTTCTTCTGATCCAGAAATATCGTCGGTTGTAATGGCCTCTTCGCGAGCAAGCCCGCTCCCACATTTGGAATGCATTCCCCTGTGGGAGCGGGCTTGCTCGCGAAAGCGGTGTAACTGACACCGATCAACACCTGACACTCCACAGAAAAGGACTCCGCCCATGCTCGAATCCCTGGAAAAAATGCTCGCCAAGGGTGTGGATAACTCATTGCTGCGCTTTGGCCTGGGCAAGGGTTATCTGGATCTGGGGGAGAACGCCAAAGCCGCCGAGCATTTCCAGCGCTGTGTCGGTTTCGACCCGAAGTACTCGGCGGCGTGGAAGCTATTGGGCAAAGCGCAACTCGCACTCGGCGATCACGCGGCCGCGCGGCAGGCGTGGGAACAAGGTCTGGAAGCCGCCCGCGCCCATGGCGACAAGCAGGCCGAGAAGGAAATGACGGTGTTTCTGAAGAAGCTCGACCGCCAGGCGCAATAAGTTAGAGATAACGCAGGCCGATGCCCTCGGCATCCACCGTCACCACTTCCATTCGCACCCGCGGCGCGCCTGTGGGTAAATCCTGCACCTGGCCATAAACCACCGCACCCTTGGGCAATGACGCCAGACGCGGATGCTGCACATACACGCCGGTGGCCGACAGATTGCGCGTCTGCCCCAGGCATTCGCCGAAGCTGTCGTGGGTGATCTTGATGCGGAAGGATTTGCGTTGTTCGGACATCTTTATGCGCCCTTGAATGAACGGGTTGTGGATAACCTCAAGCAAGATCAAAAGATCACAGCCTTCGGCGTTCCTACAGGTTATCCACAGAGTGTGCCAACTTGCTCAGTACCAGCGCGCTTCGCCCGGTGGGCGTTTCTTGAAGCGCTTCATGCTCCACATGTATTGGCTTGGATACGCGGCAACGTAGCGTTCAACGACTTTGCTCATCGCTGCGCAGGATTCCTCGGTATCGGTGCTGTACATGGCCTCGGGTGCCGCTTCGAGGATCACTTTGTAGCCAGAGCCGTCCGGCAGGCGCAGGGCATGCAGGAACACGCCGACCGCTTTGCCGCCCGCGAGCATGTTCGGCACGAATTTGCTGGTCAATGCCTGGGTGGCGAAGAACGGCACGAAGATCCCTGCGGATTCGGCCGGTTCCGGGTCAGCGGGAATGCCCACTGCACCACCTTTGCGCACTTCCTTGATGACGCTGAGGATGCCTTCCTTGGTGGAGGCAGCGACCTTGTTGCCCAGCTGCACGCGTTGCTTGCGCAGTAATTCATCCACAGCCTTGAGCTTTGGCGGGCGGTAGAAAATGATCGGTTTGCACTGGCTGCAATAGAAGTGGTTCAGCACTTCCCAGTTGCCCAGGTGGCTGGTGATGCCGACCACGCCTTTGCCCGAGGCCAGCGCCTCCTTGAGGATGTCGAGGCCTTCGACTTCGCGCACCAGATCGATGGAACGCTGGGCCGGCCAGATCCAGGCGCAGGCGCTTTCGGTGAGGGATTTACCGATGTCTTTCAGGCTCTGGCCGACCAGGCGCTCACGTTCGGCCGGGTCCATCTGTGGAAAACATTTGGCGAGGTTGATCCGCACCACGTCGCGGGAACGGTTGGGGGTTTTCCACATGATCCAGCCGATCGCCGAACCCACGGCCTGCACGGCCCGCCATGGCAGCAGGGCAAACAGCCGCAGAGCGCCTACCAGCAAGGCGCCTTTAAACTTTTCCACAGGTCACTCCTGATTTTGTGCTGTGCGCGAGGCGGCCATTCTAACCGCCGTTGACCAGCTGCGCGTAGCGGTCACAGTCCTGAGTGTGATCCATGACCATGCCCGAAGCCTGCATCAGTGCGTAGCAAATGGTTGGGCCAACGAAGGTGAAGCCGGCCTTTTTCAGGGCTTTGCTCATCGCCAGCGCTTCGGGGGTGATCGCCGGGACTTCGCTGCGATCCTTGAAATGATTGATGATTGGTCGGCCGCCGACGAACGACCAGAGGAAGGCCTCCGGGTCCTCCAGCGCCAGCCAGGCCTGGGCATTGCGTCGGGCGGCATTGAGTTTGAGGCGGTTGCGGATGATCCCCGGATCGAGCATCAGTTCATCGATTTCGGCGTCGCTCATCTGCGCCACGCGCTGCACGTCGAAGCCGTACAACACCTCGCGGTAGCGCTCGCGTTTGCGCAGCACGGTGATCCACGACAGCCCGGCCTGGAACCCTTCGAGCAAAAGCAACTCGAACAAACCCTGCGCATCGCGTAGCGGCGTGCCCCACTCCTGATCGTGATAAGCCATGTACAGCGGATCTTCGGTACACCAAAAGCAGCGTGGCATAAGGCTCCAGGGGGTGGAGGTGCGACTGAATCGGGTATACTCCCGCTCTTTAAATCGCAGCCCAAGAAACAGGTGAATTTCGTGAGCCAGCCTACGCCAGCCGTGCGTACCTTCCAAGACTTGATCCTCGCGCTCCAGCAATACTGGGCCGAGCAAGGTTGTGTGGTACTTCAGCCCTACGATATGGAAGTAGGCGCCGGCACTTTCCACACCGCGACCTTCCTGCGCGCCATCGGCCCGGAAACCTGGAACGCCGCGTACGTGCAGCCAAGCCGCCGTCCGACTGACGGCCGCTACGGGGAAAACCCGAACCGTCTGCAGCACTACTATCAGTTCCAGGTCGTGCTGAAGCCGAACCCGGACAACTTCCAGGAACTGTACCTGGGCTCGCTCAAGCATGTCGGCCTGGACCCGCTGGTCCACGACATCCGCTTCGTCGAAGACAACTGGGAATCGCCAACCCTCGGCGCCTGGGGTCTGGGCTGGGAAGTCTGGCTCAACGGCATGGAAGTGACTCAGTTCACTTATTTCCAGCAGGCCGGCGGCATCGAGTGCTACCCGGTGACCGGCGAGATCACTTACGGTCTGGAGCGTCTGGCCATGTACCTGCAGGGCGTGGACTCGGTCTACGACCTGGTCTGGGCTGACGGTCCGTTCGGCAAGGTGACCTACGGCGACGTGTTCCACCAGAACGAAGTGGAGCAGTCCACCTACAACTTCGAACACGCCAACGTCGACAAACTGTTCGAACTGTTCGATTTCTATGAAAGCGAAGCCAAGCGCCTGATCGAGCTCGACCAGCCGCTGCCGTTGCCAAGCTATGAAATGGTCCTGAAGGCCTCGCACACCTTCAACCTGCTGGACGCGCGCCGGGCGATCTCGGTGACCGCGCGTCAGCAATACATCCTGCGCGTACGCACCCTGGCGCGTTCCGTTGCGCAAGCCTATCTGCTGGCCCGCGCCAAGCTGGGCTTCCCGATGGCAACCCCGGACCTGCGTGACGAAGTATTGGCCAAGCTGGAGGCTGCACAATGAGTGCGCAAGATTTTCTGGTTGAACTGGGCACCGAAGAACTGCCGCCAAAAGCCCTTAACACCCTGGCTGAAGCGTTCCTCGCCGGTATCGACAAGGGCCTGCAAGCTGCCGGCCTGAGCTACGAAAGCAAAACGGTCTATGCCGCGCCGCGCCGTCTGGCGGTGCTGATCACGGCGCTGGCGACCCAGCAACCGGATCGCAGCATCAACCTGGATGGCCCGCCACGTCAGGCCGCCTTCGACGCTGAAGGCAACCCGACTCAGGCAGCCCTGGGCTTTGCCAAGAAGTGCGGCGTCGAGCTGAGCGAAATCGACCAGAGCGGCCCGAAACTGCGTTACAGCCAGAACATCGCCGGCAAGCCAACCGCAAGCCTGCTGCCGACCATCGTCGAAGATTCGCTGAACGACCTGCCGATCCCGAAACGCATGCGTTGGGGTGCGCGCAAGGAAGAGTTCGTGCGTCCGACCCAGTGGCTGGTGATGCTGCTCGGTGACCAGGTCATCGACTGCACCATCCTCGCGCAGAAGGCTGGCCGCGACTCCCGTGGTCACCGTTTCCACCACCCGGAAAGCGTGCGCATCGGTTCGCCGTCGAGCTACCTGGCCGACCTGCGTGCCGCCTACGTGCTGGCCGATGCCAACGAGCGTCGCGAGATCATCAGCAAGCGCACCGAAGAACTGGCGACCCGTCAGGAAGGCACCGCGATCGTGCCGCCGGCGCTGCTCGATGAAGTGACCGCGCTGGTCGAATGGCCGGTGCCGCTGGTGTGCTCGTTCGAGGAACGCTTCCTCGACGTGCCGCAGGAAGCGCTGATCACCACCATGCAGGACAACCAGAAGTACTTCTGCCTGCTGGATGCCGACGGCAAGTTGCTGCCACGGTTCATCACCGTCGCCAACATCGAAAGCAAAGATCCACAGCAGATCATCGCCGGTAACGAGAAAGTGGTTCGCCCACGCCTGACCGACGCCGAGTTCTTCTTCAAGCAAGACAAGAAGCAAAAGCTCGAAGCCTTCAATGATCGCCTGAAGAACGTGGTGTTCCAGGAAAAACTCGGCAGCGTCTACGACAAGGCCGAGCGCGTTTCGAAACTCGCGGCCTACATCGCCGCGCGGATTGGCGGCAACGCTTCCTGGGCGGCCCGTGCCGGCCTGCTGTCGAAGTGCGACCTGGCCACCGAAATGGTCGGCGAGTTCCCGGAGATGCAAGGTGTCGCCGGTTACTACTACGCGCTCAATGACGGCGAGCCGGAAGACGTCGCGCTGGCGCTGAACGAGCAGTACATGCCACGCGGTGCCGGTGCTGAACTGCCGGCGACCTTGACCGGTGCCGCTGTCGCGATCGCCGACAAGCTCGACACCCTGGTCGGCATCTTCGGTATCGGCATGCTGCCGACCGGCAGCAAAGACCCGTATGCCCTGCGCCGTGCGGCCCTCGGCGTGCTGCGCATCCTGATCGAGAAACAACTGGATCTGGACCTGAACGACGCCGTGGCTTTCGCTGTGGCTGCTTTCGGTACCAAGGTCAAGGCTGCCGGTCTGAACGACGCGGTGCTGGAATTCATCTTCGACCGTCTGCGTGCGCGTTACGAAGACGAGGGCGTCGATGTCGCCACTTACCTGTCGGTACGTGCCCTGAAGCCGGGTTCGGCGCTGGACTTCGACCAGCGTGTGCAAGCGGTTCAGGCCTTCCGCAAACTGCCGGAAGCGGCAGCGCTGGCGGCGGTCAACAAGCGTGTATCGAACCTGTTGAGCAAGGTTGAAGGCTCGGTGCCGACCGTGGTCGAGGCCAAGTACTTCGACAACGCCAACGAGTTCTCGCTGTACTCGGCGATTCAGCAAGCGGATCAGGCGGTGCAGCCAATGGCCGCAGCGCGTCAGTACAACGAATCGCTGGCGCGTCTGGCGGCATTGCGTGAGCCGGTGGATGCGTTCTTCGACGCGGTGATGGTCAATGCCGAAGACGCCAAGGTCCGGGCCAACCGCTACGCGCTGCTCGCGCGTCTGCGTGGTCTGTTCCTCGGGGTTGCCGACATTTCGCTGCTGGGTTGAGGGATTGCTGTTGAAACTGCTGATTCTCGATCGGGACGGAGTGATCAATTACGACTCCGACGCTTACATCAAGTCGGTGGAGGAGTGGATTCCACTGCCCGGCTCGATCGAGGCGATTGCGCAGTTGAGCAAGGCCGGCTGGACGGTGGCGGTCGCCACCAACCAGTCGGGCATTGCTCGCGGCTATTACGACCTTGCCACCCTCGACGCCATGCACACGCGCCTGCGCACGCTCGTGGCAGAGCAGGGCGGTGAAGTCGGGCTGATCGTGTACTGCCCGCATGGTCCGGACGAGGGTTGCGATTGCCGCAAGCCGAAGCCGGGGATGTTGCAAACCATCGCGGCGCATTACAACGTGGCGCTGACGAATGTCTGGTTCGTCGGCGACAGCCTTGGTGACCTGGAGGCCGCCAAAGCCGTCGATTCACAGCCCGTTTTGGTAAAGACCGGGAAAGGCGAAAAAACTCTGGGCAAGACCCTTCCGGTCGGCACCCTGATTTTTGACGATCTGGCGGCGATTGCCGCAGAACTTATCCACAACTAGAGTGCTTCTGAAGTTCCTGACCAGGGATTGATCGGGAGTGCGCTTGAACAGTCGGGCATTGCCCGTAACGGTAAACGTCGCCATGTCGATACTGCAGGCCATCAGAATTTTTCTCTTTTACCTGCTGCTGGGCACCACTGCCTTGCTGTGGTGCAGCCTGAGCTTTTTTATCGCGCCCTTTCTGCCGTTCAAGGCGCGCTATCGCTTCATCAACGTGTACTGGTGCCGTTGTGCCTTGTGGTTGACCAAGGTGTTTCTCGGCATTCGTTACGAGATCAAAGGCGCGGAAAACGTGCCGGACCGGCCCTGCGTGATTCAGTCGAACCACCAGAGCACTTGGGAGACGTTCTTTCTCTCTGCTTATTTCTCGCCCTTGAGCCAGGTGCTCAAGCGTGAATTGCTCTACGTACCGTTCTTCGGTTGGGCCATGGCCATGCTGCGGCCGATCGCGATTGACCGCGACAACCCGAAAGCGGCGCTCAAACAAGTCGCGGCCAAGGGCGATGAACTGCTCAAGGACAACGTCTGGGTCTTGATCTTCCCTGAAGGCACCCGGGTTCCCTACGGCACTGTCGGCAAGTTCTCGCGCAGTGGCAGCGCGTTGGCGGTAAATGCGGCGCTTCCGGTGCTGCCGATTGCACACAATGCCGGCAAGTTCTGGCCGAAAATCGGCTGGGGCAAGACGTCGGGTGTGATCACCGTGGTCATCGGCGAGCCGATGTATGCCGAAGGCACTGGTCCGCGCGCCATCGCCGAGCTGAACGACCGGGTACAGGCCTGGAACGAACAGACCCAGCGCGAAATGGGTTCGCTGCCACCAGCACCGCAGGCGCCTGCCGCGAATGATCAGGTGGCTGTCTGAGATTTTGTGGATAACCTGTGTACGGTTTTGTTGAAAAAGCCTGAATATTGAAAGTAACCAATTGATTTACTTATATATTTCTCAAGCTCATAAAACATCGTAAAAGGTGCATAAGTTTTTTTCGGAAGTAAAAAAACCGGCTGATATAGCCGGTTTTTTTGTGCCTGTTCACTCGCAGATAAGCGGTAACTGCAGCCGGAACGTGGTGCCTTGATCGACGATACTGTGGCACTCGATGTTACCGCCATGATGGTCGACTACTGCCTTGACCATCGACAGCCCCAACCCGACGCCATCAATCCCCTGCGCCGACGAAAAGCGCCGGTACTGGGTGAACAGATCCGGCAGCTCCTCGGCGGCAATGCCTTTGCCCTGATCGGTCAATTCACAGCATAGCCACTCACCCTGGCAACTGACGTTCAACTTGATCGTGGTACCGACCGGGCTGTACTTGATGGCGTTCTCCAGCAGGTTGAACAAGGCGCGGGTCAGCAGGCCCTGGTCAGCGTTGATCAGACGCTCCTGGGATTGTTCGTCCATCGTGTGCAGCAGTTTGATGCTTTTCTGCTGAGCAATGGGCAGCGCCTGATCCAGTACGTCCAGCACCAGCATCGCGAACAGACTGGGCTGGAACTGATAAGCCTCGGACTCGGCTCGCGCCAGCAGAACAAAACCGTCAGTCAGATCGAGCGCCCGGCGTACCTGGCGCTCGATCTGCTCGAACAGCGGTGAATCCGCGCCGGCTTGATGGCGATGTACATCGAGCAGGGCCAAAATCGCCGAATGCGGGGCGCGCAGATCGTGGGAAAGGAACCGCAGCAAGACCCCACGCTGTTCTTCTGCGGCGCGTTCGGCGCTCAGATCGGTGAGGCTCAGCAGCCAGCCGATGGGAGTATCGCCATCCACCGGCAGCAAAGCCGCCCGTTCCAGACGCAAACTGCGTTCCTTGTGATCGCGAAACTCCAGCAGCGTCAGGTCCGACAGCGCCGGGCGTGGTTCTGTGGACAATTCCGGATAACCGAGGCGGGCCAGTTGCTCGAGAACATAGTCACCGACCAGCGGGTCATCGAACAATACCCGGGCCTTGCGGTTTCCCAGCAGAATCTGCCCCTTGGGATCGCTGATCAGCGTCGCCACCGGCAGGTATTCCAGACCGTCGGCAATGAAACGCCGGGTATCGCGGGTGCGGCTCATGGCTTGCTCCAGTGCCATGATCTGGCCCTGCAGCTGATCAGCGCTGGTGAATTGCGCACGGCGCCGCTCGGGAAATACTTTCGGCTCGCGGTCCAGTCGGGCCAGCTCCCAGCCAAAATACGTCAGCACCACACTCAGGCGCCGCCAGTTCCAGATCAGGTAGCCGAACAACATGCCCAGCGCCGCTGGAGTCGGTGACCACCAGTGTCGAACTTCCGCCAGCCCGGCGCTAGCCAGCAGCACACAAGCCACACCGCACGATGTCACCCAGATCGCCCAGCGCGGGCGCCACAGCAGCAATCCGAGTACGCAGGCTACCAGCCCTACCGAAAGCAACGCGCTCCACATCGGTACCACGTCGTGCAGATTGATCTGCGCGCGATACGACAACAAGGCAGTCAGCGGCAACAGCACTAGACTTATCCACAACCACTCACGCACCAGCCGTCGAAACAGACGCTGGACCTGACTTGGCTCGCGGCTTTCACGCCGACGCGGGCTATTCATGACAAACAGGGCAGGGGACAGTGAATGGTTTCATGGGCCACAGGTCTGAGGATGTAGATCCGAAGAATCATAGCGGACGTCGACCGATGGTGGACTGCTTACTTTTACCGCACAGGCCGAGCCTTCAGGGTTGCCGGCCACTGCTCAAGCAACAAGGAACCCACGCGTATGCGCGTTGCGATACTGGACGATGAACCCGCCGAACTGCGTCGGGTCGAGCAAACCCTGCAGCAGATGGCTGCGGAGGGAGACCAGCCTTGGTCGTTGCACAGCTTTGAACGGAGCGAGGACCTGTTGCGCCAATTGCGCCGGGACACCTTCGACCTGCTGATCCTCGACTGGCAACTGCCCGACCTGTCCGGCCTGGCACTCCTGCGCTGGACCCGCGAACACATGGAGGCGCCGCCCGCCGCAATCATGCTGACCAGCCGCGACGGCGAGAGCGATATCGTCCAGGCGCTGAACGCCGGTGCCGACGATTACGTCAGCAAACCGTTCCGCCCCAACGAGCTGAAAGCCCGAGTCGCCGCCGTACTGCGCCGGCACAGCCAGCAACGTAGCAGCGCTGCTGAAGTCCTGAGTTTCAATGACCTGACCTTCGACGACGCCGAACTGAGCGTCACCCGCGAGGGCAAGGCAGTGGTCATGACGGAGCGTGAATACCGCTTGGCGCGCTGCCTGTTCAGTAACTTGGGTCGGCCATTGTCGCGGGAGTACCTGTACGAACGCTTCTGGCCCCACGAAGAAGTGGCGTCGTCACGGCCGCTGGATACGCACATCTATCGCCTGCGCAACAAGCTGGGGCTGACGGCGGATCGGGGTTGGCAGTTGCTGACGATTTATGGGTATGGGTATCGGTTGGAGAGTGTGACGGTTGCATCCGAGTAAAAATCAAAAGATCGCGGCCTGCGGCAGCTCCTACCGGTAATCCATCTGGAGCTGCCGTAGGCTGCGATCTTTTGATCTGCCAATAAAAAGGCCAACGCATGAGCGTTGGCCTTTTTATTTGCCGCCGACCAGGATCAGAAATCCAGGTTCGAAACCGCCAGCGCATTGCTCTCGATGAAGTCACGGCGAGGTTCGACCGCATCACCCATCAGGGTGTTGAAGATCTGGTCTGCGCCAATGGCGTCTTCGATGGTGACTTTCAGCATGCGGCGCACGCTTGGGTCCATGGTGGTTTCCCACAGCTGATCCGGGTTCATTTCGCCCAGACCTTTGTAGCGCTGGATGGTGTGGCGCTTGGTGCTTTCGGCCATCAGCCAGTCGAGGGCTTCCTTGAACTCGGTGACCGCTTTCTTGCGCTCGCCACGCTGGATGTACGCGCCTTCGTCGAGCAGGGTGCTCAGTTGAGCGCCGAGGGTGACGACGGTCTTGTAGTCGTTGCTGCCGAAGAAGTCGCGGTTGAAGGTGACGTAGTTCGACAGGCCGTGGGAGATCAGCTCGACCTCTGGCAGCCACACGCCACGTTCACGATCTTCACGCAGGCTGGCCTTGTAGACCAGACCCGACTTCTCGACGGTGCGCAGACGCACTTCGTACTGAGCCAGCCAGTCCTGCATCTTGGCGTGGTCGCCGAGCATTTCCAGGCTCACGGCCGGCAGGTAGATGAAGTGTTCGGTCAGTTCCTGCGGGTACAGGCGCGACAGACGCTTGAGGGTCTTCATCACCATGCGGAAGTCGTTCACCAGACGCTCGAGCGCTTCACCGGAAATGCCCGGAGCCTCTTCGTTCAGGTGCAGGCTCGCATCTTCCAGAGCCGACTGCGTCATGTACTCTTCCATGGCGTCGTCGTCTTTGATGTATTGCTCTTGCTTGCCTTTCTTGACCTTGTACAGCGGCGGCTGGGCGATGTAGATGTAGCCGCGCTCGATCAGTTCCGGCAACTGACGGAAGAAGAAGGTCAGCAGCAGGGTACGGATGTGCGAACCGTCGACGTCAGCATCGGTCATGATGATGATGTTGTGATAGCGCAGCTTGTCGATGTTGTACTCTTCGCGACCGATACCGCAGCCGAGTGCAGTGATCAGCGTGCCCACTTCCTGGGACGAGATCATCTTGTCGAAGCGTGCTTTCTCGACGTTGAGGATCTTGCCCTTCAGCGGCAGGATCGCCTGAGTCTTGCGGTTACGTCCCTGCTTGGCAGAGCCGCCCGCGGAGTCACCTTCCACGAGGTACAGTTCGGACAGCGCAGGATCTTTTTCCTGGCAGTCAGCGAGCTTGCCCGGCAGGCCGGCGATGTCCAACGCGCCTTTGCGGCGGGTCATCTCACGGGCCTTGCGTGCCGCTTCACGGGCACGCGCCGCGTCGATCATCTTGCCGACGACCAGCTTGGCTTCGTTCGGGTTTTCCAGCAGGAAGTCGGAGAAGTACTTGCCCATCTCCTGCTCGACCGCGGTCTTCACTTCGGAAGACACCAGTTTGTCTTTGGTCTGCGAGCTGAACTTCGGATCCGGCACTTTCACCGAGATGATCGCGGTCAGACCTTCGCGGGCATCGTCACCGGTGGTGGCGACTTTGTGCTTCTTCGCCAGACCTTCCTGCTCGATATAGTTGTTCAGGTTACGCGTCAGTGCGGAACGGAAACCCACCAGGTGAGTACCGCCGTCGCGCTGCGGAATGTTGTTGGTGAAGCACAACAGGTTCTCGTTGAAGCTGTCGTTCCATTGCAGGGCGATTTCCACGCCGATGCCGTCTTCACGCTGGATGTTGAAGTGGAACACCTGGTTGACCGCAGTCTTGTTGGTGTTCAGGTATTCAACGAACGCACGCAGGCCGCCTTCGTACTTGAACAGCTCTTCCTTGCCGCTGCGCTCGTCCTTGAGGACGATGCCGACACCGGAGTTGAGGAAGGACAGTTCACGAATGCGCTTGGCCAGGATGTCCCAGCTGAAGTGAATATTCTTGAAGGTTTCGCTGGAAGCCTTGAAGTGGATCTGGGTACCTGTGGTTTCACTGTCGCCAACGATCGCCATAGGAGCCTGAGGCACGCCGTGGACGTAGGTCTGTTCCCAGATCTTGCCGCTGCGGCGTACGGTCAGTACCAGCTCTTCGGACAGGGCGTTCACGACCGACACACCTACACCGTGCAGACCGCCGGATACCTTGTAGGAGTTATCGTCGAACTTACCGCCAGCGTGGAGGACGGTCATGATGACCTCGGCGGCGGAAACGCCTTCCTCTTTGTGCACGTCTACCGGGATGCCACGGCCGTTGTCTTTGACGGTAATGGACTCATCCGGGTGGATGATGATGCTGATGTCGTCGCAGTGGCCGGCGAGGGCTTCGTCGATCGAGTTGTCGACCACCTCGAACACCATGTGGTGCAGACCGCTGCCATCGTCGGTGTCACCAATGTACATACCGGGACGTTTGCGTACGGCATCCAGGCCTTTCAGCACTTTAATGCTCGTTGAGTCGTACGTATTTTCTTCGCTCAATGCCTTCACTCCCGATGGTCGTGGGTCTGGGTGATACGGCCCTGTTCCACGTGGAACAGAGCGACTGGCGTTTCCGTCTGCCAGCCTTCCCTCAATAATTCGTGATCTACACAGGTGATGAAAACCTGGCAGCGTAAGTCTTCCAGCAAGCGGCACAGCGCGCGACGGTGGCTCTCGTCCAGCTCGGACGGCAAGTCATCCACCAGATAAATACACTGGCCGCGTCGGGCCTGGCTCACCAGATGCCCCTGGGCAATTCGCAAGGCACAAACCACCAGCTTCTGCTGACCCCGGGACAAGATGTCCGCGGCATTGTGTGCGCCCAATCTAAGGCGCAAGTCAGCGCGTTGCGGTCCGGCCTGGGTATGACCCATTTGCTGGTCCCGTTGCACGGAGCCAGCCAGTACGGCACTCAATTCCCGGTCCTTGTCCCAGCCTCGGTAATAGCTGAGCGTCAAACCTTCAAGCTCAACCAGTTCGCTCAAGGTTTGTTCAAAGACTGGTTTCAAGGCTTTGATGTAAGCGCGGCGGTATTCATCGATTTCAGCGCTGGCCTGGCACAGTTCCCTGTCCCAAACCGCTTGCGAAACGGCGTCAAGTGTACCATGCCGCAGCCAGGAGTTTCTCTGGCGCAAGGCCTTCTGCAAACGCTGCCAGGTCGCCATGAAACGCGGTTCGACGTGGAACACGCCCCAATCGAGAAACTGCCGGCGAATCTTCGGCGCACCTTCGAGCAGGCGGAAGCTGTCGGGGTTGATCAGTTGCAATGGCAGGATCTCGGCCAGTTGCGCGGCACTGCGAGCGTTCTGCCCGTCGATGCGGATCTGGAACTCGCCCTGACGGTCGCGAGATATCCCCAACGCACTGTGACCACCCTCGGCCAATTCGACCTGACCGAACACGGTGCAGGCGAGTTGCTCGTACTGGATGACCGGCAACAGCCGCGTGCTACGAAACGAACGGGCAAGCCCCAGCAGATGAATGGCTTCCAGAACACTGGTTTTGCCGCTGCCGTTGGCGCCGTAAAGAATGTTGATGCGGGGGGAGGGGGAGAAGGTCACCGGGTGCAGATTACGCACCGCGGTGACCGAAACACGACTTAAGGACATCCAGAATCAGCTGATTACAGACGCATCGGCATGACAACATAAGCCGAGTCGTCATTGTCGGACTCTTGCACCAGCGCACTGCTGTTGGAGTCGGACAGGATCAGGCGAACCTGTTCGGTGGTCATCACGCCCAGCACGTCGAGCAGGTAGCTCACGTTGAAGCCGATTTCCAGCGAACCGCCGTTGTATTCAACGCCCACTTCTTCTTCCGCTTCTTCCTGCTCCGGGTTGTTGGCCTGGATCTTCAACTGACCATTGGCCAGTTGCAGACGGATGCCGCGGTACTTCTCGTTGGACAGAATCGCGGTACGGCTGAACGCTTCACGCAGGGCCTGACGATCGCCGAGTACCAGCTTGTCGCCACCCTTCGGCAGAACGCGCTCGTAATCCGGGAACTTGCCGTCGACCAACTTCGAGGTGAAGGTGAATTCGCCGGTGGTGGCGCGGATGTGGTGCTGACCCAGAACGATGCTGACGTTGCCATCCGGCTCGGTGAGCAGACGCGCCAGTTCCAGAATGCCTTTGCGTGGCACGATCACCTGGTGACGATCCGGCTGACCGATATCGGCCTGCATCGAGCACATGGCCAGACGGTGACCGTCGGTTGCCACGGCGCGGATCACACCGGCCGAGACTTCCAGCAGCATACCGTTGAGGTAGTAGCGCACATCCTGCTGGGCCATGGCGAAGCTGGTGCGTTCGATCAGGCGACGCAGTTTGCTCTGCTCCAGGCTGCAGGTCAGCGAACCCGGGCCTTCTTCAACCGTCGGGAAATCATTGGCGGGCAGGGTCGACAGGGTGAAACGGCTACGGCCGGCCTTCACGACCAGCTTCTGCTCGTCGACCTTGATGTCGATCAGCGCGTCGTTGGGCAGGCTCTTGCAGATGTCCATCAGCTTGCGCGCAGGCACGGTGATGGAGCCGGTTTCAGCCGGCTCTTCGAGTTGCACGCGACCGACCAGCTCGACTTCCAGATCGGTACCGGTCAGCGACAGTTGCTGGCCATCGACGACCAACAGCACGTTGGACAGTACCGGCAAGGTCTGTCGGCGCTCGACAACGCCTGCGACCAGTTGCAGGGGTTTCAACAGGGCTTCGCGTTGAATGGTGAAATGCATGGTCTAGTCCCTTGCCTTAATAAGCTGCGCTGGAGTTCATCAAGTGGTCAGTGTACGCAGCAGGTTCTTGTAGTCCTCGCGGATGTCCGCGTCGGATTCCTTAAGTTCGTTGATCTTGCGGCAGGCGTGCAACACCGTCGTGTGGTCGCGACCACCAAACACATCGCCGATTTCCGGCAGGCTGTGGTTGGTCAGCTCCTTGGACAGCGCCATGGCCACCTGACGCGGACGTGCCACCGAGCGCGAACGGCGCTTGGACAGCAGGTCGGAAATCTTGATCTTGTAGTACTCGGCGACAGTGCGCTGAATGTTATCCACAGAGACCAGTTTGTCCTGCAGTGCCAACAAGTCTTTCAGGGATTCGCGGATCAACTCGATGGTGATGTCGCGGCCCATGAAGTGCGAGTGGGCGATCACGCGTTTCAGCGCGCCTTCCAGCTCACGGACGTTGGAACGAATTCGTTGGGCGATGAAGAACGCCGCATCGTGAGGCAACTCGACTTTGGCCTGGTCGGCCTTCTTCATCAAGATCGCCACACGGGTTTCCAGCTCCGGCGGCTCGACGGCAACCGTCAGGCCCCAACCGAAGCGGGATTTGAGGCGCTCTTCAAGGCCTTCGATTTCTTTCGGGTAGCGGTCACTGGTAAGAATGACCTGCTGGCCACCTTCAAGCAGGGCGTTGAAGGTGTGGAAAAACTCTTCCTGGGAACGCTCTTTACGGGCGAAGAACTGAATATCGTCGATCAGCAGAGCGTCCACCGAACGGTAGAAACGCTTGAACTCGTTGATCGCGTTCAGTTGCAGCGCCTTGACCATGTCGGCCACGAAGCGCTCGGAATGCAGGTACACAACCTTGGCATTCGGGTTCTTCTTTAATAAATGGTTACCCACTGCGTGCATCAAGTGAGTTTTACCCAGGCCGACGCCGCCATAAAGGAACAGCGGGTTGTAACCGTGCTTGGGATTGTCCGCCACCTGCCAGGCTGCCGCGCGGGCGAGCTGGTTGGACTTGCCTTCGACGAAATTCTCGAAGGTGAAGGTGCGGTTCAGGTAACTGGTGTGCTTGAGCGCGCCTTCGACCTGAACGGTGCGCTGTTCGGCGCGAACCGGGGCCTGTTGCGAGGCCGCACCGGCCATCGGGTCAAAGCTGTCGCGGGACGGCTCTTCACTGACTTCCTCGGTTTTCTGCGTCGAGCGCTTGGCCGGAGCTGCACTTGGAGCGGGTGCTGGCGCACTGGCCGGCACGGTATTGGCCTGAGCCTGGGACACCTGCGCAGCGGCCAACGGCGCGTTCGGCGCGGCACGCGGTGCCGAGCTGCGTTTGCTGCCTATTAATAAGGAAAGCGCTGGCGCCATGCCGTTGCCGTGCTCATCCAGCAGTTCAAGGACGCGACCGAGGTACTTTTCGTTGACCCAGTCCAGCACAAAACGGTTCGGTGCGTAGACGCGCAACTCGTCGCCTTCGGCTTCGACCTGTAGTGGACGGATCCAGGTGTTGAATTGTTGGGCAGGCAGCTCCTCGCGCAAAAGCTCCACGCACTGCTGCCAAAGTTCCACTGACACGGATATCCCCTAAGTTGAAAGCCGGTGAGGCAAAAACAAGCGGTCATTGTAGCGGCGAGCCGTCCACTTATCCACATGCAGGTTGTGTGGTGACCATGATTAATCAATGCGTTAACCGGTAAAAAGGCGACCAACGGTGTGTGCATAAGCTCTGTGGATAACCGCCTCTGAGGGCACTGGACAACTGGGGGTGGAACTCGGTGGATAACCAGCCTGTGGATAACAGGCCATTCCACACACAGGTTATCCGACAGCGCAGCACAGGCTGAACACGGTTTTCCACTGTAGTTGTCATTCTCTGTACATCACGCTCTACAAGGGCTGAAGGTGGTTATCCACAGAAGACGGCTGCCCTAGCTTTTACAAGCTTTACAGAAAAGCTTTAAATAATTCCCTTCTTTATTTTTATGTCTGGCAAACAGGATTTCGCTTCCGCAAGCTCCAGAGATCTATTTATAAGGAAACGTTGGTTGGAAATTGACCTGCGGGCTTGCTTTCTCTAGAATCCCCGGTCTCTTAAAACGGGGGCCATTCCGGCCCGTTGTGGACGAACCAGGTAACACGACATGAAACGTACTTTCCAACCAAGCACTATCAAACGCGCTCGTACCCACGGTTTCCGTGCTCGCATGGCTACCAAGAACGGTCGCGCTGTCCTGTCGCGTCGTCGCGCCAAAGGTCGTGCGCGTCTGGCAGTTTGATAATCCGGTACTGGAGGTGAGTCAGGACTTCAGTCGGGAAAAGCGTCTGCTTACCCCCCGGCATTTCAAGGCAGTCTTTGACTCCCCTACCGGCAAGGTTCCGGGGAAAAATCTCCTGCTCCTTGCGCGCAACAACGATCTTGATCACCCCCGTCTCGGGCTGGTTATCGGGAAAAAGAGCGTAAAGCTCTCCGTTGAGCGCAATCGCCTCAAACGTCTGATGCGCGAATCGTTCCGTCTGCACCAGGATTCTCTGGTCGGCTGGGATATCGTTATCGTCGCGCGCAAAGGTTTGGGCGATGTAGAAAACCCCGAATTGATTCAGCATTTCGGCAAACTCTGGAAGCGTCTGGCCCGTAACAAGCCAGTTCCAGCAGTCAAAACCGAAACTGTAGGGGTAGACAGTCCAGATGCGTAAACTGGCACTCGTTCCGATCCAGTTTTATCGCTACGCCATTAGTCCTTTGATGGCCAGTCACTGTCGTTTCTACCCCAGTTGTTCTTGCTACGCGTATGAAGCCATCGAAAATCATGGCCTTCTGCGCGGTGGCTGGCTGGCCTTTCGTCGTTTAGGTCGCTGTCATCCGTGGAATCCCGGTGGTTATGACCCGGTTCCACCTATCCCTACCTCCCGTTCTTCTTCGATGGCCGAGTAATCATGGATATCAAACGCACGATCCTGATCGTCGCCCTGGCAATCGTGTCCTACGTTATGGTTCTTAAATGGAACCAGGACTATGGCCAGGCTGCCCTGCCGACTCAGAATGTTGCTTCCAGTACGACTGCATCCGGTTTGCCGGACACCGTTCCTGGCAATAACGCTTCCGCCAGTGACGATATTCCGCGTGCCGCAAGCGACACCAGCGCACCTGTGGAAACCCCGGTCGCTGCCAGCAAGGATCTGATCCAGGTCAAAACCGACGTGCTCGATCTGGCGATCGATCCCCAGGGCGGTGACGTTGCTCAACTGACTTTGCCACTGTATCCACGTCGTCAGGATCGTCCTGATGTACCGTTCCAGCTGTTCGACAACGGCGGCGAACGTACTTATCTGGCACAAAGCGGCCTGATCGGCACCAACGGTCCGGACGCAAGCCCGGCCGGTCGTCCGGTTTACGCCTCGGAGAAGAAAAGTTATCAACTGACTGACGGTCAGGACCAATTGGTCGTCGACCTGAAGTTCAGCAAGGACGGCGTCAACTACATCAAGCGTTTCACCCTGAAACGCGGCCTGTATGACGTTACCGTGACCTACCTTGTGGATAACCAGAGCGCTCAGCCTTGGTCGGGTTCGATGTTCGCCCAACTGAAGCGCGACGCCAGTGCCGACCCTTCGTCGACCACTGCCACCGGCACCGCGACTTACCTGGGCGCCGCCCTGTGGACAAGTTCCGAGCCGTACAAGAAAGTGTCCATGAAAGACATGGACAAAGGTCAGCTCAAGGAAACCGTCACCGGTGGCTGGGTAGCCTGGCTGCAACACTACTTCGTGACTGCATGGGTTGCGCCGAAGGGCGAAAACAACATTGTTCAGACGCGTAAGGACAGCAAAGGCAACTACATCATCGGTTACACCGGTCCTTCGCTGACCGCTGCACCGGGTGCCAAAGTTGAAACCAGCGCCATTCTTTACGCCGGGCCGAAAAGCCAGGCCGTACTGAAACAGTTATCCCCAGGTCTGGAACTGACAGTCGACTACGGCATTCTGTGGTTCATCGCTCAGCCGATCTTCTGGTTGCTGCAACACATCCACGCGATCGTGGGTAACTGGGGCTGGTCGATTATCTTCCTGACCATGCTGATCAAGGGCATCTTCTTCCCGCTGTCGGCTGCCAGCTACAAATCCATGGCGCGCATGCGTGCCGTAGCACCGAAACTGGCTGCACTGAAAGAGCAACATGGCGATGACCGGCAGAAAATGTCGCAAGCCATGATGGAGCTGTACAAGAAAGAGAAGATCAATCCGCTGGGCGGCTGCTTGCCGATCCTCGTGCAGATGCCGGTTTTCCTTTCGCTGTACTGGGTTCTGCTGGAAAGCGTGGAAATGCGCCAAGCGCCATTCATGCTGTGGATCACTGACCTGTCGATCAAGGATCCGTTCTTCATCCTGCCGATCATCATGGGCGCGACCATGTTCATCCAGCAGCGTCTGAACCCGACTCCACCGGATCCGATGCAGGCGAAGGTCATGAAAATGATGCCAATCATCTTCACCTTCTTCTTCCTGTGGTTCCCTGCTGGTTTGGTGCTGTACTGGGTTGTGAACAACTGCCTGTCGATTGCCCAACAGTGGTACATCACGCGTAAGATCGAAGCGGCGACGAAAAAAGCCGAGGCGTAACTTACTCTGTGGATAACACCACTCAAAACGCCCCCTAGTGGGGCGTTTTGCTATCTGCCACTTTTGTCTGGATTCCGGTTTATGAGCGTACCTCGTGAAACCATCGCTGCTGTCGCCACCGCTCAAGGTCGCGGCGGTGTCGGCATCGTCCGTATTTCCGGGCCGTTGGCCAGTGTTGCGGCCAAAGCCATCAGCGGCCGCGAACTGAAACCGCGTTACGCGCATTACGGGCCGTTTTTCAGTGATGACCGGCAGGTGCTGGACGAAGGTCTGGCGCTATATTTCCCGGGCCCCAACTCGTTCACCGGCGAAGACGTGCTGGAACTGCAGGGACACGGTGGCCCGATCGTTCTCGACATGTTGCTCAAGCGTTGCCTGGAACTGGGTTGCCGTTTGGCCCGTCCGGGTGAATTCAGCGAGCGCGCGTTCCTCAACGACAAACTGGACCTGGCTCAGGCCGAGGCCATTGCCGACCTGATCGAAGCCAGTTCTGCACAGGCTGCACGCAATGCCTTGCGCTCCCTGCAGGGGGCGTTTTCCCAGCGTGTGCATAACCTCACCGAACAACTGATCGGCCTGCGCATCTACGTCGAAGCCGCCATCGACTTCCCGGAAGAGGAAATCGACTTCCTCGCCGATGGCCACGTGCTGAGCATGCTCGACAAGGTGCGAGAAGAGTTGTCCACCGTGCTGCGTGAAGCCGGGCAGGGCGCGTTGTTGCGTGATGGCATGACGGTGGTGATCGCCGGTCGTCCGAATGCCGGCAAGTCCAGTCTGTTGAATGCCCTGGCCGGCCGCGAAGCCGCGATCGTGACCGAAATTGCCGGCACCACCCGCGATATCCTGCGCGAACATATCCACATCGACGGCATGCCGCTGCATGTTGTCGATACGGCAGGTCTGCGTGATACCGATGATCAGGTGGAAAAGATCGGCGTCGAGCGTGCGTTGAAAGCGATCACTGAAGCGGATCGGGTGCTGCTGGTAGTCGATGCCACCGCGCCGGAAGCTGCAGACCCGTTTGCCCTTTGGCCGGAATTCCTCGAAACCCGTCCGGATCCGGCCAAAGTCACCTTGATTCGCAACAAGGCTGACCTGACGGGTGAAGCGATTGCCCTGGAAGTCAGCGACGATGGCCACGTGACCATAAGCCTTAGCGCCAAATCCGCCGGCGATGGTCTGGAGTTGCTGCGCGAACACCTCAAGGCCTGCATGGGCTATGAGCAAACCTCGGAAAGCAGCTTCAGTGCCCGTCGCCGTCATCTGGAGGCTCTGCGCCATGCCAGTGCAGCGCTGGAACATGGTCGCGCACAGCTGACGTTGGCCGGTGCCGGTGAGCTGCTGGCCGAAGATTTACGTCAGGCCCAGCACTCCCTGGGAGAAATAACCGGGGCATTCAGCTCCGATGACCTGCTTGGCCGGATCTTCTCCAGCTTCTGCATCGGTAAATAACCCTTCTGCTGTTCACAGACAGGCCCGTTCGCGGCCTGTCTGCACTCCTCATTTCTCAATTCCTTTCTCCAGTGCCGGGCAGACTCTCTCGCCCTGGGCGGATTTCCCTTGCCCGCCAACCAATCATTCAGCTGATTTCTGTGGATTAAGCCCTGTGAATAACTGCCAATGAGGTCAGTTGATAACAGGGCGTGAAAACTGGATATAACTGCCTCTGTGGATAACCACCCCATTCATCCACAGGCTTAAACCGGTTATCCAAGGGCCTCCCGAGGACCTGATAACAGGGTTTTGAAACCCTGTACACATTGAATAATAAGGCCTGTAGCAATCTATCCACAGAAAGGTCGGTCAGTAAGAATAAGCATTAAAACAAAGGTTTTATAAATTTCTCTCTTTTTTATTCTTTTAACCTCGAGTTCTCCACAGCTGGTTAAATTTTGTGCAAAGGGTTCTTTAGGAAGGGCGAAGTCCCTATACTTGTCGACCAGGTCCAGAAACCTGATCTCAAACTATTCCTGAATACCTACTTAAGCAGGCACGAGGTGCGTGGTGGATTTCCCTTCCCGTTTTGAAGTGATCGTCATCGGCGGCGGTCATGCCGGTACCGAGGCAGCACTGGCCTCAGCACGTATGGGGGCAAAAACCCTGTTGCTGACGCATAACGTGGAAACCCTCGGTGCCATGAGCTGCAACCCGGCCATCGGTGGCATTGGCAAAAGCCATCTGGTCAAGGAAATCGACGCCCTCGGCGGCGCGATGGCCATGGCTACCGATCTGGGCGGCATCCAGTTTCGCGTATTGAACAGCCGCAAAGGTCCGGCCGTACGAGCGACTCGTGCGCAAGCCGACCGTATTTTGTACAAGGCCGCTGTCCGCGAAATTCTGGAAAACCAACCGAACCTGTGGATATTTCAACAGGCCGCTGACGACCTGATCGTCGAGCAGGACCAGGTTCGCGGTGTTGTCACGCAAATGGGTCTGCGGTTCTTCGCCGATTCCGTGGTGTTGACCACTGGTACGTTCCTCGGTGGACTTATCCACATCGGTTTGCAGAATTTCTCCGGCGGTCGTGCCGGTGACCCGCCATCGATCGCCCTGGCACATCGTCTGCGTGAACTGCCGCTGCGTGTCGGTCGCCTGAAAACCGGTACGCCACCGCGCATCGATGGCAAATCTGTGGATTTCTCGGTCATGACCGAGCAACCGGGCGATACGCCGATCCCCGTCATGTCGTTCATGGGCAAAAAAGAACAGCATCCGCGCCAGGTCAGTTGCTGGATTACCCATACCAACGCGCGCACCCACGAAATCATCGCGGCGAACCTCGATCGTTCGCCGATGTATTCCGCTGCCGGCGAAATCGAGGGCATCGGTCCGCGCTACTGCCCGTCGATCGAAGACAAGATTCATCGCTTTGCCGACAAGGAAAGCCATCAGGTGTTCATCGAGCCGGAAGGCCTGACCACCCATGAGCTGTACCCGAACGGGATATCCACAAGCTTGCCGTTCGACGTGCAATTGCAGATCGTGCAATCGATCCGCGGCATGGAAAACGCGCACATCGTGCGTCCGGGTTATGCGATCGAGTACGACTACTTCGACCCGCGTGACCTGAAATACAGCCTGGAAACCAAAGTTATCGGCGGCCTGTTCTTTGCTGGCCAGATCAACGGCACCACTGGTTACGAAGAAGCCGGTGCGCAAGGTTTGCTCGCCGGGGCCAACGCTGCGCTGCGCGCGAAGGGCAAAGAAGCCTGGTGTCCGCGTCGCGATGAGGCGTACATCGGCGTGCTGGTCGACGACCTGATCACCCTCGGTACCCAAGAGCCGTACCGCATGTTCACTTCCCGTGCCGAGTACCGCCTGATTCTGCGCGAGGACAACGCCGACCTGCGTCTGACCGAAAAAGGTCGTGAACTGGGTCTGGTCGATGACGCGCGTTGGGCGGCCTTCTGCAAGAAACGCGAAAGCATCGAACTGGAAGAGCAGCGCCTGAAGAGCACCTGGGTTCGCCCGGGCACCCAGCAGGGCGATGCGATTGCGGAAAAATTCGGCACGCCGCTGACTCACGAATACAACTTGCTCAACCTCTTGAGCCGTCCGGAAATCGACTACGCTGGTCTGGTCGAAGTGACCGGGCAGGGCGCCGAAGATCCACAGGTCGCCGAACAGGTTGAAATCAAGACCAAATACGCCGGTTACATCGACCGTCAACAGGACGAAATCGCCCGTCTGCGCGCCAGTGAAGACACGAAATTGCCTGTGGATATCGATTACACCAACATTTCCGGTCTCTCCAAGGAGATTCAGAGCAAGCTCGGTGCGACGCGTCCGGAGACGCTCGGCCAGGCTTCGCGGATCCCGGGCGTGACCCCGGCAGCGATTTCGCTGTTGATGATTCATTTGAAAAAACGCGGCGCGGGCCGTCAGTTGGAGCAAAGCGCTTGAGTTCTAAGGTCACTTCGCAACACGCCGAAGAGTTATCCACAGGAGCCCGCGAGCTCGGTGTCAATCTCAGCGTAGCCCAGCACGAATTGCTGCTGGGTTACCTGGCCCTGTTGATCAAATGGAACCAGGCCTACAACCTGACTGCAGTGCGCGATCCTGATGAAATGGTTTCGCGGCATCTGCTCGATAGCTTGAGCGTGATGTCTTTCATCGAAAACGGCCGTTGGCTCGACGTCGGCAGTGGCGGCGGCATGCCGGGGATCCCGTTGGCGATCCTGTATCCGGACTCGCAAGTCACCTGTCTGGACAGCAACGGCAAAAAAACCCGCTTTCTGACTCAGGTCAAACTCGAACTCAAACTGGATAACCTGCAAGTTATCCACAGTCGCGTCGAAGCCTTCCAGCCTGCCCAGCCATTCAACGGGATCATTTCCCGGGCTTTCAGCAGTATGGAGAACTTCACCAACTGGACTCGCCACCTCGGCGATGCCGACACGCGCTGGCTGGCAATGAAGGGCGTTCATCCGGCCGATGAGCTGGTAGCATTGCCGGCAGACTTCAAACTCGATAGCGAACACGCCCTGGCCGTACCCGGTTGCCAAGGCCAACGCCATCTGCTGATACTGCGCCGCACGGCATGATTGGGAACACAAGCAAGAATGGCTAAGGTATTCGCGATAGCGAACCAGAAGGGTGGTGTGGGCAAGACCACCACCTGCATCAACCTCGCAGCATCCCTGGTCGCGACCAAGCGCCGGGTGCTGTTGATCGATCTCGATCCACAGGGCAACGCCACCATGGGTAGCGGTGTGGATAAACATGGCCTGGAAAACTCGGTCTACGACCTGCTGATCGGCGAATGCGATCTGGCCCAGGCCATGCAATACTCCGAGCACGGCGGTTATCAACTGCTGCCGGCCAACCGCGACCTGACCGCGGCAGAAGTGGTTCTGCTGGAAATGCAGATGAAGGAAAGCCGTCTGCGCAGCGCGCTGGCGCCGATCCGTGAAAACTACGATTACATTTTGATCGACTGCCCGCCGTCGCTGTCGATGCTCACATTGAACGCACTGGTCGCCGCTGACGGGGTGATTATCCCCATGCAGTGCGAATACTTTGCGCTCGAAGGCTTGAGCGACCTTGTGGATAACATCAAGCGCATCGCCGAACTGCTGAACCCCAACCTCAAGGTCGAAGGTCTGCTGCGCACCATGTACGACCCGCGGCTGAGCCTGATGAACGATGTTTCGGCGCAGCTCAAGGAACACTTTGGCGAGCAGCTGTACGACACGGTGATCCCGCGCAACATCCGCCTGGCCGAAGCACCGAGCTACGGTATGCCGGCACTGGCCTACGACAAGCAATCGCGCGGCGCGCTGGCCTATTTGGCCCTGGCGGGCGAGATGGTTCGCCGTCAGCGCAAAAATTCACGCATCGCCGCTGCCCAGCCAACTTAAGGAATCCCCATGGCCGTCAAGAAACGAGGTCTCGGACGTGGACTGGATGCACTGCTGAGTGGTCCGACCGTCAGCGCGCTGGAAGAACAGGCGGCGCAGGCCGATACCCGTGAACTGCAACATCTGCCGCTGGACCTGCTGCAGCGTGGCAAATACCAGCCACGCCGCGACATGGACCCGCAGGCGCTGGAAGAGCTGGCGCAGTCGATCAAGGCGCAAGGCGTGATGCAGCCGATCGTGGTGCGCCCGATTGGCGGTGGCCGTTTCGAAATCATCGCCGGCGAACGCCGCTGGCGCGCCAGCCAGCAGGCCGGCCAGGAAACTATCCCGGCGATGGTTCGTGATGTGCCGGATGAGACCGCGATCGCCATTGCGCTGATCGAGAACATCCAGCGTGAAGACCTGAACCCGATTGAGGAAGCCGTCGCCTTGCAGCGTCTGCAGCAGGAATTCCAGCTCACTCAACAGCAGGTGGCCGAGGCTGTGGGTAAGTCCCGCGTGACTGTGGCTAACCTGTTGCGACTTATTGCACTGCCTGAAGTCATCAAGACCATGCTGTCCCACGGTGACCTGGAAATGGGTCATGCCCGTGCTTTGCTCGGTCTGCCGGACAATCAGCAGGTGGAAGGGGCGCGACATGTTGTCGCACGCGGCCTGACTGTGCGCCAAACCGAGGCACTGGTTCGTCAGTGGTTGAGTGGCAAACCGGAGCCTGTGGAAGCGGCCAAACCCGACCCGGATATCGCCCGGCTCGAACAGCGTCTGGCCGAGCGCCTAGGCTCTGCGGTGCAGATTCGCCACGGCAAGAAGGGAAAAGGTCAGCTGGTGATCGGTTACAACTCCCTCGATGAGCTTCAAGGTGTGCTCGCACACATCCGCTGAAACATTTCCTCATGTAGCGCGCAGTCGGAAATCACTACCTGACAGTTGAATAGGGGCAGAACCGCCCCTATACTCTGCGCGCATTTTGTCGGCACAAATTATGCCAAGTTATTGAATTCTGGCAGCCGACCATTGGAGAGCAAACGTGATGGAAACCCGCAAGCCAAACCGCCTGCCGTTCCATCGCCTGGCGGTTTTTCCGGTGTTGATGGCTCAATTTGTCATTTTGCTCATTGCCGCTTTGGCGCTCTGGCAATGGCACGGAGTCGTTGCCGGATACTCGGGACTTTGCGGAGGCCTGATAGCCTTGCTGCCCAATGTTTATTTCGCTCACAAGGCATTTCGGTTTTCCGGCGCCCGAGCAGCCCAGTCCATCGTCCGGTCATTTTATGCCGGCGAGGCAGGCAAACTGATTTTGACGGCAGTGCTGTTTGCACTGGTGTTTGCAGGTGTGAAGCCATTGGCGCCGATCGCAGTATTCGGCGCTTTCGTGCTGACTCAGTCGGTCAGCTGGTTCGCTCCCCTGCTGATGAGAACAAGACTTTCGAGACCTTAGGGCGTTTGAGGCAACCATGGCAGAAACAACCGCTTCGGGCTATATCCAGCACCACTTGCAGAACCTGACCTTCGGTCAGCTACCTAACGGCGGCTGGGGCTTTGCCCATACCGCAGCAGAAGCCAAGGAAATGGGCTTCTGGGCTTTCCACGTCGATACCCTCGGCTGGTCGGTCGCGCTGGGTCTGATCTTCGTTTTCCTTTTCCGCATGGCGGCAAAGAAAGCAACATCGGGTCAGCCAGGTGCTTTGCAGAACTTCGTTGAAGTATTGGTCGAATTCGTCGATGGCAGCGTGAAAGACAGCTTCCATGGCCGTAGCCCGGTGATCGCACCGCTGGCACTGACCATCTTCGTCTGGGTGTTCCTGATGAACGCCGTCGACCTGGTACCGGTCGACTGGATTCCTCAGCTGGCCATCCTGATCACCGGCGACCACCACATCCCGTTCCGTGCCGTGTCGACCACCGACCCGAACGCGACCCTGGGCATGGCGTTCTCGGTTTTCGCACTGATCATTTTCTATAGCATCAAGGTCAAGGGCATCGGCGGCTTCATCGGCGAACTGACCCTGCACCCGTTCGGCAGCAAGAACATCTTCGTTCAGGCCCTGCTGATCCCGGTGAACTTCCTGCTGGAATTCGTGACCCTGATCGCCAAGCCGATCTCTCTGGCCCTGCGTCTGTTCGGCAACATGTATGCCGGCGAGCTGGTGTTCATTCTGATCGCTGTGATGTTCGGCAGCGGCCTGCTCTGGCTGAGTGGCCTGGGCGTTGTTCTGCAGTGGGCGTGGGCTGTGTTCCACATCCTGATCATCACCCTGCAGGCGTTCATCTTCATGATGCTGACCATCGTCTACCTGTCGATGGCGCACGAAGAAAACCATTAAGAGCAGCCTCGGCTGATCTGATGTCCCTCCCGGTCAAACGGGAGGGGGCTCTTAACCGGGCCTCTGAAACGATTTGTTTTACCGCTTTAATCTAAAAAACCTAAACCATACGACGTAAAAGTCGGGAGGAAAGATGGAAACTGTAGTTGGTCTAACCGCTATCGCTGTTGCACTGTTGATCGGCCTGGGCGCACTGGGTACCGCAATTGGTTTCGGCCTGCTGGGCGGCAAGTTCCTGGAAGGCGCAGCGCGTCAGCCAGAAATGGTTCCAATGCTGCAAGTTAAAATGTTCATCGTTGCCGGTCTGCTCGACGCCGTAACCATGATCGGTGTTGGTATCGCTCTGTTCTTCACCTTTGCGAACCCGTTCGTTGGTCAGATCGCTGGCTAATTACCCGGATTCTTCCGAGTAATTTGGTGTGATGGACAACGTAACTGCGAGGTGTTGGCGTGAACATTAATGCGACCCTGATTGGCCAGTCCGTTGCGTTCCTGATTTTTGTACTGTTCTGCATGAAGTTCGTATGGCCTCCGGTCATCGCTGCTCTGCACGAACGTCAAAAGAAGATCGCTGATGGTCTGGACGCTGCCAGCCGTGCAGCTCGCGACCTGGAGTTGGCCCAAGAGAAAGCGGGTCAGCAACTGCGCGAAGCGAAAGCTCAGGCAGCTGAAATCATCGAGCAAGCCAAGAAACGCGGTAACCAGATCGTTGAAGAGGCTGTTGAAAAAGCCCGTATCGACGCTGACCGTGTGAAGGTTCAGGCTCAAGCCGAGATCGAACAGGAACTGAACAGTGTCAAAGACAAGCTGCGCGCCCAAGTGGGCTTGCTGGCTGTCGGCGGCGCCGAGAAGATCCTGGGTGCCACAATCGATCAAAACGCGCACGCAGAGCTGGTTAACCAACTGGCTGCTGAAATCTAAGCGAGGGCGATCATGGCAGAACTGACCACGTTGGCCCGACCTTACGCTAAGGCGGCCTTCGAGCACGCTCAGGCCCACCAGCAACTGGCCAATTGGTCAGCCATGCTCGGCCTGGCTGCAGCGGTGTCACAAGATGACACCATGCAGCGCGTGCTCAAGGCCCCGCGACTGACGAGCGCAGAAAAGGCCGCCACGTTCATTGACGTGTGCGGCGACAAGTTTGATGCCAAGGCACAGAACTTCATCAATGTCGTTGCCGAAAACGACCGTCTCCCGCTTCTGCCGGAGATCGCCGCTCTGTTCGACCTGTACAAGGCCGAACAAGAGAAGTCGGTAGACGTTGAAGTGACCAGTGCTTTCGCATTGAACCAAGAACAGCAAGACAAACTCGCCAAGGTTCTCAGTGCACGACTCAACCGGGAAGTGCGCCTGCAAGTTGCGGAGGATGCTGCCCTTATAGGGGGTGTCGTTATCCGCGCCGGCGACCTGGTTATCGATGGCTCGATTCGCGGCAAAATCGCGAAACTTGCCGAAGCATTGAAATCTTGAGTTTGAAGGGGCAGCAGAGCAATGCAGCAACTCAATCCTTCCGAAATAAGTGAAATTATCAAGGGCCGCATCGACAAGCTCGATGTGACCTCCCAAGCCCGTAACGAAGGCACTGTCGTCAGCGTATCTGACGGCATCGTGCGGATTCACGGTCTGGCCGACGTCATGTACGGCGAGATGATCGAGTTTCCGGGCGGCGTCTACGGTATGGCCCTCAACCTGGAGCAAGACTCCGTAGGTGCCGTTGTACTGGGCGCATACACCAGTCTGGCTGAAGGCATGAGCGCCAAGTGCACCGGCCGCATCCTCGAAGTTCCGGTGGGTAAGGAACTGCTGGGTCGCGTAGTCGATGCACTGGGTAACCCTGTTGACGGCAAAGGTCCACTGGGCAACACCTTGACCGACGCGGTCGAGAAAGTTGCACCGGGCGTGATCTGGCGTAAGTCGGTAGACCAGCCTGTACAGACTGGCTACAAGGCTGTCGATGCCATGATCCCTGTCGGCCGTGGCCAGCGTGAGCTGATCATCGGTGACCGTCAGATCGGTAAAACCGCTCTGGCGATCGACGCGATCATCAACCAGAAAGACAGCGGCATTTTCTGCGTCTATGTAGCGATCGGTCAGAAGCAATCGACCATCGCCAACGTGGTTCGCAAGCTGGAAGAAAACGGCGCCCTGGCCAACACGATCATCGTGGCTGCCAGTGCTTCGGAATCTCCTGCGCTGCAATTCCTGGCACCGTACTCCGGTTGCACCATGGGTGAATTCTTCCGCGACCGCGGTGAAGACGCGCTGATCGTTTATGACGATCTGTCCAAGCAAGCAGTGGCTTACCGCCAGATTTCCCTGCTGCTGCGCCGTCCACCAGGCCGTGAAGCTTACCCAGGCGACGTGTTCTATCTCCACTCCCGTCTGCTGGAGCGCGCATCCCGCGTTTCGGAAGAATACGTAGAGAAGTTCACCAACGGCGCAGTGACCGGCAAAACCGGTTCCCTGACCGCACTGCCAATCATCGAAACCCAGGCTGGCGACGTTTCCGCGTTCGTTCCGACCAACGTGATTTCCATCACCGACGGTCAGATCTTTCTGGAATCGGCCATGTTCAACTCGGGCATCCGCCCTGCAGTGAACGCCGGTGTTTCGGTATCCCGTGTGGGTGGTGCCGCTCAGACCAAGATCATCAAGAAGCTGTCCGGTGGTATCCGTACCGCTCTGGCTCAGTACCGTGAACTGGCGGCATTCGCCCAGTTCGCTTCTGACCTGGACGAAGCGACCCGTAAGCAACTTGAGCATGGTCAGCGCGTTACCGAGCTGATGAAGCAGAAGCAATACGCACCAATGTCGATCGCTGACATGGCGCTGTCGCTGTATGCCGCTGAGCGTGGGTTCCTGACTGACATTGAAATCGCCAAGATCGGCAGCTTCGAACAAGCGCTGATTGCTTTCTTCAACCGCGATCACGCCGATTTGATGGCCAAGATCAACGTTAAAGGTGACTTCAATGACGAAATCGACGCTGGCATGAAAGCCGGTATCGAGAAGTTCAAGGCCACCCAAACCTGGTAAGCCGCAGCGGGAGCCGCAAGGCTCCCGCTTGCTAACCTGATAGGTGTTACATGGCAGGCGCAAAAGAGATTCGCAGTAAGATTGCGAGCATCAAAAGCACGCAAAAAATTACCAGCGCCATGGAAAAAGTGGCGGTGAGCAAAATGCGCAAGGCACAAATGCGCATGGCAGCCAGCCGTCCTTATGCGGAGCGTATCCGCCAGGTAATTGGGCATCTGGCCAACGCCAACCCGGAATACCGCCACCCGTTCATGATCGACCGTGAAGTAAAGCGCGTCGGTTATGTCGTCGTGAGCAGTGACCGTGGTTTGTGCGGCGGCTTGAACACCAACCTGTTCAAGGCCCTGGTCAAGGACATGGCGGTAAACCGCGAAAACGGCGTCGAGATTGATCTGTGTGTAGTCGGTAGCAAGGGTGCGGCCTTTTTCCGCAACTTCGGCGGTAACGTCGTTGCAGCTATCAGCCACCTGGGTGAAGAGCCGTCGATCAATGATTTGATCGGCAGCGTCAAGGTGATGCTGGATGCCTACCTGGAGGGCCGTATCGATCGCCTGTCCGTGGTATCCAACAAGTTCATCAACACCATGACACAACAGCCTACCGTGGAGCAGTTGATTCCACTGGTGGCAACCCCGGATCAAGAACTCAAGCACCACTGGGACTACCTCTACGAACCAGACGCCAAAGAGCTGCTTGACGGCTTGATGGTGCGCTACGTGGAGTCGCAGGTGTACCAGGCGGTGGTCGAGAACAACGCAGCTGAACAAGCTGCGCGGATGATCGCGATGAAGAACGCTACCGACAACGCCGGTGATTTGATCAGCGATTTGCAGCTGATCTACAACAAGGCGCGTCAGGCTGCGATCACCCAAGAGATCTCGGAAATCGTCGGCGGCGCTGCCGCGGTTTAACGGTTCAAATATTCAGAGGATCCAGCTATGAGTAGCGGACGTATCGTTCAAATCATCGGCGCCGTTATCGACGTGGAATTTCCACGCGACAGCGTACCGAGCATCTACAACGCGCTGAAAGTAGTCAGCGCGGCCGAAACCACTCTGGAAGTTCAGCAACAGCTGGGCGACGGCGTGGTTCGTACCATTGCGATGGGTTCCACCGAGGGCTTGAAGCGCGGTCTGGAAGTTACCGATTCCGGCGCAGCCATCTCCGTACCGGTCGGTAAAGCGACTCTGGGCCGGATCATGGACGTTCTGGGTAACCCGATCGACGAAGCCGGTCCAATCGACACCGAAGAGCGCTGGGGCATTCACCGCGCAGCACCTTCGTTCGCTGAGCAAGCAGGCGGCAACGACCTGCTGGAAACCGGCATCAAGGTTATCGACCTGGTTTGCCCGTTCGCCAAAGGCGGTAAAGTCGGTCTGTTCGGTGGTGCCGGTGTAGGCAAAACCGTAAACATGATGGAACTGATCCGTAACATCGCCATCGAGCACAGCGGTTATTCCGTGTTCGCCGGTGTGGGTGAGCGTACTCGTGAGGGTAACGACTTCTACCACGAGATGAAGGACTCCAACGTTCTGGACAAAGTGGCACTGGTTTACGGTCAGATGAACGAGCCGCCGGGAAACCGTCTGCGCGTAGCCCTGACCGGCCTGACCATGGCCGAGAAGTTCCGTGACGAAGGTAACGACGTTCTGCTGTTCGTCGACAACATCTACCGTTACACCCTGGCCGGTACTGAAGTGTCCGCACTGCTGGGCCGTATGCCTTCGGCAGTAGGTTACCAGCCGACCCTGGCTGAAGAGATGGGCGTTCTGCAAGAACGTATCACTTCGACCAAAGAAGGTTCGATCACCTCGATCCAGGCGGTATACGTACCTGCGGATGACTTGACCGACCCGTCGCCAGCGACCACCTTCGCCCACTTGGACGCCACCGTCGTTCTGTCCCGTGACATCGCTTCCCTGGGTATCTACCCAGCGGTAGATCCACTGGATTCGACTTCGCGCCAGCTGGATCCGAACGTAATCGGTCAGGACCACTACGACACCGCTCGCGGCGTTCAGTACGTTCTGCAACGTTACAAAGAGCTGAAAGACATCATCGCGATCCTGGGTATGGACGAGCTGTCGGAAGCCGACAAACAGTTGGTTAACCGTGCTCGTAAGATCCAGCGCTTCTTGTCGCAGCCGTTCTTCGTGGCTGAAGTCTTCACCGGTGCTTCGGGTAAATACGTTTCCCTGAAAGACACCATTGCTGGCTTCAAAGGCATCCTCAACGGTGACTACGACCACCTGCCAGAACAAGCGTTCTACATGGTTGGCGGCATCGAAGAAGCGATCGAGAAAGCCAAGAAACTGTAATCCCGGCGCCCGGCAACGGGCGCTAATTTAGGTTGAGGCAATCAGATGGCTATGACAGTCCATTGCGATATCGTCAGCGCGGAAGGGGAAATCTTTTCCGGCCTGGTCGAGATGGTGATTGCGCACGGTGCACTGGGTGATCTTGGTATCGCTCTGGGTCACGCGCCGCTGATCACTAATCTGAAGCCAGGTCCGATCCGCCTGATCAAGCAAGGCGGGGAAGCCGAGGTGTTCTACATCTCCGGTGGTTTCCTCGAGGTTCAGCCGAACATGGTCAAGGTGCTTGCCGATACCGTGCAACGTGCCGCCGACCTGGATGAAGCTCAAGCCCAGGCAGCTCTCAAGGCTGCCGAAGCTGCTCTGCACGAGAAGAGCGCAGATTTCGATTACGGAGCTGCGTCCGCACGTCTGGCCGAGGCTGCAGCTCAGCTGCGCACCGTCCAGCAGATCCGCAAGAAGTTTGGCGGTTAATCCGTCAGCCACTTGTTGTGCGATTGATAAAAAAGGGTAGCCTCGGCTACCCTTTTTTCTTTTCCGATTTTTACAACCCGGTCGCAGTTGCTGACCACCCAGGATTGGTAGCCAGTCATGTCTCTCGAAATCGTTATCCTCGCGGCCGGTCAAGGCACCCGTATGCGTTCGGCGTTGCCGAAAGTGCTGCACCCGGTAGCCGGCAATTCCATGCTTGGGCATGTTATCCACAGCGCACGGCAGCTCGATCCACAGCGCATTCATGTGGTGATCGGCCACGGTGCCGATGTGGTGCGTGAGCGTCTGGCGGCTGACGATTTGAATTTCGTGCTGCAGGACAAGCAATTGGGCACTGGTCATGCAACGGCTCAGGCTGTGCCGTTCATCAGCGCCGACACCGTGTTGATCCTCTACGGTGACGTGCCATTGATCGAGGTCGAAACCCTGCAGCGCCTGCTTAAACATGTCGTACCGGGGCAGATGGGCCTGTTGACCGTCGAGCTGGAAGATCCGACCGGTTACGGCCGCATCGTGCGTGATGCTGACGGCAAGGTCGCAGCCATCGTTGAGCACAAAGATGCCAGCGAAGCCCAGCGCGCAATCACCGAAGGCAACACCGGCATCCTCGCCGTCCCGGCCAATCGTCTGGCCGACTGGATGAGCCGCCTGTCGAACAGCAATGCCCAGGGCGAGTACTACTTGACCGACGTGATCGAAATGGCGGTCAGCGATGGTTTGGTGGTTGCCACTGAACAACCGCACGACCCGATGGAAGTGCAGGGCGCCAATGATCGTAAGCAACTGGCGGAACTGGAGCGGCATTACCAGCTGCGCGCCGGCCGCCGGCTGATGGCGCAAGGCGTGACCCTGCGTGACCCGGCGCGTTTCGATGTGCGTGGCGAAGTCACCGTCGGTCGCGATGTGCTGATCGACATCAACGTGATTCTCGAAGGTAATGTTGTCATCGAGGACGACGTGGTGATCGGCCCGAACTGCGTGATCAAGGACAGCACCCTGCGCAAAGGCGTGGTGATCAAAGCCAACAGCCACATCGAAGGTGCGGTGCTGGGTGAAGGCAGCGATGCCGGTCCGTTCGCCCGTCTGCGTCCGGGCACGGTGCTTGAAGCACGCGCGCATGTGGGTAACTTTGTCGAACTGAAAAACGCGCGCATGGGTGAGGGCGCCAAGGCCGGGCATCTGACCTATCTGGGCGACGCGGAAATCGGCGCCCGCACCAACATTGGCGCGGGCACCATTACCTGCAACTACGATGGCGCCAACAAGTGGAAAACCGTGTTGGGCGAGGACGTGTTCATCGGCTCCAACAACTCGTTGGTGGCGCCTGTGGATATCTCGTCCGGTGCAACCACGGCGGCTGGCTCGACTATCACGCAGAATGTGGATAACGCGCAGTTGGCCGTGGGTCGGGCGCGGCAGAAAAATATTGATGGCTGGAAGCGGCCGGAGAAGATCAAGAAAAGCTGATTTATCCACAGCTGCACTGTGGGAGCGGGCTTGCTCGCGAATGCGGTGTTTCAGTTTCACATTTCAGTGACTGACCCTCCGCATTCGCGAGCAAGCCCGCTCCCACATTCGTCTGGGTCGTTTCTAAAATTTTCGATCTGTCGCTTGACGATTTATGGCCGATAGGTTTTGATTGCTTCCGTTATCTTTCGAATCGAAACTTAAGCCGCCATGTCGAAACGCAACACACCCCAGCGCCGACACAATATCCTCGCCTTGCTCAATGAGCAGGGCGAAGTCAGTGTGGATGAACTGGCCAAGCGCTTCGAAACTTCTGAAGTTACGATTCGCAAGGATCTGGCCGCACTGGAAAGCCATGGTCTGTTGCTGCGCCGTTACGGCGGGGCGATCACCATGCCGCAGGAATTGGTCGCTGAACCGGGCCAAAGCGTTTCAAAGTACAAACAGGCGATTGCCCGCGCCGCCGTCAAACGTATCCGCGAGCACGCCCGCATCATCATCGACAGTGGCAGCACCACTGCGGCGATGATTCCCGAGCTTGGCCAGCAGCCGGGTCTGGTGGTGATGACCAACTCCCTGCACGTGGCCAACGCCTTGAGCGAACTCGAACACGAGCCGGTGCTGCTGATGACCGGCGGCACCTGGGATCCGCATTCGGAGTCCTTCCAGGGCCAGGTGGCCGAGCAGGTACTACGCTCTTACGACTTCGACCAGTTGTTTATCGGCGCCGATGGCATCGATCTGGTGCGCGGTACCACGACGTTCAACGAGTTGCTTGGCCTGAGCCGGGTGATGGCCGACGTGGCGCGTGAAGTCATCGTGATGGTCGAGGCCGACAAGATCGGCCGCAAGATTCCCAACCTGGAGCTGCCGTGGAGCAGCGTCCATACCCTCATTACCGATGATCGCCTGCCACAAGAGGCCCGCGATCAGATACAGGCCCGCGGTATCAGCGTGATTTGCGCGGCTGTCAGTCAGGAGAAATAAGCATGTGTGGAATTGTCGGCGCAGTTGCTGAACGTAATATCACCGCCATCCTGCTCGAAGGCCTCAAGCGCCTTGAATACCGCGGCTATGACAGCGCCGGTGTGGCAGTTTTCACCAACGATGAAAAGCTCGAGCGCATGCGCCGTCCGGGCAAGGTCAGCGAGCTGGAAGCGGCGCTGGCCGCACAGCCGCTGGTCGGCCGTCTCGGTATCGCCCACACCCGTTGGGCGACCCACGGTGCACCGTGCGAGCGTAACGCGCACCCGCATTTCTCCGGTGATATCGCGGTGGTGCACAACGGCATCATCGAGAATCACGAAGCCCTGCGTGAGCAACTGAAAGCGCTGGGTTACGTGTTCACTTCGGACACCGACACCGAAGTCATCGCGCACCTGCTGAGCCATAAACTCAAGGATCAGCCTGACCTGACCGTCGCGCTGAAAGCCACCGTCAAAGAACTGCACGGCGCCTACGGTCTGGCCGTGATCAACGCACAACAGCCGGATCGTCTGGTTGCCGCACGCAGTGGCAGCCCGTTGGTGATCGGTCTGGGCCTGGGCGAGAATTTCCTCGCGTCCGACCAGTTGGCCCTGCGCCAGGTCACTGACCGCTTCATGTACCTGGAAGAGGGCGATATCGCCGAAATTCGCCGCGACAGCGTGAAGATCTGGGACGTAGATGGCAAAACCGTCGAGCGTCAGACCGTGCAGTACAGTGATGGTGCCGAAGCTGCCGACAAGGGCGAGTTCCGCCACTACATGCTCAAGGAAATCCATGAGCAACCATCCGTTGTCCAACGCACCCTCGAAGGCCGTCTGAGTCCGAGTCAGGTACTGGTGCAGGCCTTCGGTCCACAGGCTGCCGAACTGTTCGCCAAAGTGCGCAACGTGCAGATCGTCGCCTGCGGTACCAGCTACCACGCCGGTATGGTCGCGCGTTACTGGCTCGAAGAACTGGCCGGTATTCCGTGTCAGGTCGAAGTCGCCAGCGAATTCCGTTACCGCAAGGTGGTGGTGCAGCCGGACACCCTGTTCGTCACCATCTCCCAGTCCGGCGAAACCGCCGACACCCTGGCCGCGCTGCGCAACGCCAAAGAGCTGGGCTTCCTCGCCAGCCTGGCGATCTGCAACGTCGGCATCAGCTCGCTGGTGCGTGAGTCCGACCTGACGCTGCTGACCCAGGCCGGTCGCGAAATCGGTGTGGCTTCGACCAAGGCGTTCACCACGCAACTGGTCGGCCTGCTGCTGCTGACCCTGTCTCTGGGTCAGGTACGCGGCACGCTCGGCAAAGGCGTTGAAGCCACGCTGGTGGAAGAGTTGCGTCGCCTGCCGACCCGTCTGGGCGAAGCGCTGGCGATGGACAGCACGGTGGAAAAAATCGCCGAACTGTTCGCCGAGAAGAATCACACCCTGTTCCTCGGCCGTGGCGCGCAGTTCCCGGTCGCAATGGAGGGCGCCTTGAAACTCAAGGAAATCTCCTACATCCACGCCGAAGCCTATCCGGCTGGGGAACTGAAGCACGGCCCTCTGGCGCTTGTGGATAACGACATGCCAGTGGTCACCGTGGCGCCGAACAACGAACTGCTGGAGAAGCTCAAGTCCAACCTGCAGGAAGTCCGTGCCCGTGGTGGTGAACTGATCGTATTCGCTGACGAGAAAGCCGGGATGACCAACGGCGAAGGCACCCATGTGGTGCAGATGCCGCACATCCACGACATTCTTTCGCCGATCCTCTACACCATCCCTCTGCAGTTGCTGTCGTACTACGTCGCCGTGCTCAAGGGCACCGACGTCGACCAGCCCCGCAACCTGGCGAAGTCGGTGACGGTGGAATAAGTTATCCACAGCTGACATTGACCCGCTGGATTTGAACAATATAGATTGACACTAAATAATAAAGTTTGACACACGCAAACATATGTTGACACAAGGCTTAAACCTCCGTATCTACGGGGGTTTTTTCTTTCCAGGCTTTCCCTTTGGTTTGGATTCATCGCTCCAGTTTTCAGCCGCCCATAAACTAAGAAACGTCCTATGTTCATAATCTATAACGGTCGCTAGAGTGCTTGGTCTCTCAGATAACTCTTATCGGTATCAACATGAAACATTCGAATTTATTTCTGACGTTTGCTGCTTCGGTAGTACTGGCCTACTCATCAGGGGCAGTGGCAGGTGGTTGCGGTGTTGTAGAGCTATCGACATTTACCATAAATTTCGGTAAGAGCCTGACACCTAATTTTACGATTCCCCAAGATGCTCCTAACGGCACGATTATTTACAAAGAAACTTCCAGTAGTGTGGTGCGAACTTCTATACTTCATTGTTTTGAACCTTTGATCGGATTTAGTGTTAATCCCGCTTTTGGAAGTGTGACTAGTGGTAGCGTATTTCCTTTGGGAGTGCCCGGGCTTTCATTTCGAATACTAAAAGAAGGCAATCCTTTGCCGGCGCCAACGCTTGAGTTGGGAAGTTTTACTATGCACTTTCCTCCCCGTATCTATAGCCTTGAAATTTTCAAGTCTGGAGAGATCTTGTCGCAAAGCCCGATCCCTGCTGGATCTCTAGGTCAGTATCGCGCCGGTGAAGTAGTATTGGGTAATTTTAATCTAATCAATCCTATAGTCGTGAACGCAGCGACCTGCCAAACACCCTCGATAACGGTGGCGATGGGAGAAGGCTATCGTCTGGGAGAGTTCGAAAAAGTCGGCGAAACCTCTCGGCTGATGAAATTTAACATTGCCTTGAATCAATGTCAGCGAGGCATCCAGAAAGTGACATATCAGCTCAAAGCTAATACGCCTGTTATCGATTCTAAAAATGGTGTCGTTGCGCTGAACGCCGGATCATCAGCCAAAGGAATTGGCTTGCAGTTGAGGAACGACGCAGGGCAGCCTATAGAATTAGACACGCCATACACGTTTAATGGTTTCAATCCCTCGGGCACGGATTTCAATATTCCGTTATCTGCCGCTTATATTCGCCTTGCCGATAATAGACTTGAAGCCGGTACTGCCAATAGTGAAGTATCCTTCATTATGAGCTATCTGTGAAACTAAGAATCGTCTGATTTTCCCTGCTTTCTGCTCCAATTAAAGTAGCGGAATGAAATTAAAAACGTATCTCCACCAGTTGAATCCAGTCCTTTCCACGCCAGACGCGGCGCGGCGATTACTGCGTATTTTTGCCTTGGTGCTGCTGGTCGGCATCCTCGGCGGCGTTTATAACTTTTTACTGTTCACCTTCAACAATGAAATTTCTCAGCGGCGCGGCTATATGAGCAGTGCGATTGCCGAAGCCCATACCTTTTTCACTACCCGTGAAGCACTTCTCAAAAGTCTCAGCTTGTCATCTACGCGCCACGACTGGCAGTTCGATCCGGCGGTGACCGAAGAAGAAATTCATCTGCTGTTGGGCGATTCGCCCGGCAAGCAGTGGAACATCTGGCTGACCCAGCGCATGCGTGATTATTTGAAAGCGCAACAAGTCAACTTGATCTATGTCAGCAGCGATGTCGAGACCACGGTGGCGCGCCTGTACAACGCCACACCAGTAGCAGGTGATTTCTCCGAAACCATGCTGAATGAACTCCAGACCCTTAAACGTGACAACGCCCCCGCCCTTCAAGAGTTGTGGCTGACCCATCAGTCGGCGGGGCATTCGCAGCTGTACATATTCATTCGTCTGGACGAGCGCGACGTGAACTCCGGCTGGCTGGGTCTGGAGATGGACGACCGGGAAGTCTCCAGAGCCTTGAGTGACCACAGCGCAGGCGAGTTCACCATGTTCAACGCCCAAGGCATGCCGCTTTTCAGCAACAGCCGCAGTCCTCACTCAAGCCAGAATCTGCCGGACCTTCAGCGACAAGACTTCTTTGGCTTTGTCGGCGAAAGCTGGCTGCCCGACCGCGTTGTGTTGCGCAAGCAGTTGAAGTCTTCCGACTGGCAACTCGCGTACTCCATTGACTTGCGCGCCGTGCTGTCGACTCTGTGGCCGCAATTGAGCGCTGCTCTCTTGTTTTGCCTTTTTAGCATCAGTCTGGTGTGGCTGCTGACCCATCGTATGGAGCGCCGCTTCATTAAGCCAGCGATCATGCGGATTCAGGCCCTAATTGAAAGCGAGCGGTTCAGCCGCGACGTCATCCAGACCGCCCCCGTAGCCCTATGCGTATTGCGGCGCACCGACGGTCAGGTGGTTCTGGAAAACACCTTGTCTCAGCAATGGCTGGGACAGGGAGGAGAGCGCGATCAGCTGTGCCATGGATGGATTCGCGATGCTTTCGATACGCTCGACCCTGCCCTAAGCGACTACTTTGAGACCATCGATGGGAAGCACCTTTATCTGAGCTGCGCGCCCACCCGGTACAAAGGTGAAGACGTCTTGCTCTGTGCGTTCAGCGACATCAGTGCGCGCACTGAAATCGAAGTCGCCCTGGATGAAGCCCGACAGATGGCCGATGCTGCCAACGAGGCGAAAACCCTGTTCCTGGCGACCATGAGCCATGAAATTCGCACGCCGTTGTATGGGGTGCTGGGTACCTTGGAATTACTGGCGCGTACAGATCTGGATGCCCAGCAAAAAAATTACCTTCGGGCAATCGAAGGTTCATCGGCAACTTTGCTGCAATTGATTTGCGATGTGCTGGACGTATCGAAAATCGAGGCTGGGCAACTGGCTCTGGAGTTGAGCGAGTTTTCGGCGCTGGAACTAGTGAGGGAAGTGGTTCAGGGTTATGCGGCTGCGGCGCAGAGCAGGGGCCTGCAATTGTACGCCTGTCTGGACCCGAAAATGCCGGATCGAGTTATCGGTGATGTCAGTCGTATCCGTCAAATCCTCAACAATTTGTTGAGCAACGCCGTCAAATTTACCGACTCCGGGCGGGTAGTGTTACGAGTCAAGTTGCTCAGCCGCGATGGTGAACGCGCCAGTCTGCAATGGCAGGTCTCGGACACCGGCAGAGGCATCGCACATGACGATCAGCCATTCATTTTTGAGCCGTTTTACCAGACCGGAGGCAATACCAATGTAATCGCCGGTACGGGCCTTGGTCTGCCTATCTGCTTGCGCCTGACAAACTTGATGAACGGCAATATCCGCATGGTTAGCGAGCAGGGTCTGGGTAGCAGTTTTTCTCTGACCTTGCCGCTGGAGGAGCCAACAATCTATTCATTGTCGGCAACGATGACAGGACTGTTGCCCGAAGTAGTCTACGTGGTCTCACCGATCCGTGAAGTGGCCGAAGCCATCAGTGGCTGGTTGCGGCGGTGGGGGGCCCGCCCGCAGATCGGTTGTCCATCACACCAGAACGTTGGCCCGGAGTGCGTATTAGTCGAGCTACACGCGGGCTCCATCGAACCGCGCTTGGTGCAAGAGTGGGGCGGTCCGTTGGTGTTGGCTACCAGCGATGGTTCAAATGAGCCGCAGGCCATGTGTGGTGGCTGGAAGGTCAACATCAATGACTTGAACGCTATTTATCAAGCAGTAAGCCGGGCCCAGGGTGTACGAATGGTCAAGCCTCAGCCGCTGATTGAGCATCGCGACCTGCGCAAACTTAACCTGCACATCCTTGTAGCCGAGGACAACGTGATCAATCAGTTGATCCTGCGCGACCAACTGGAGGAACTCGGCTGTACCGTGGAGCTGACTTGCAACGGTGAAGAAGCATTGGCGATATGGCGCAGTACACCATTCGATATTGTCCTCAGCGATGTGAACATGCCGAGACTCAACGGCTACGAGTTGGCCCGCGAACTGCGTCGCCAAGGTTGCTCTGCGCCGATCATCGGTGCGACGGCCAACGCCATGCGTGGAGAAGAAGCACTGTGTCTGGCGGCCGGTATGAATCACTGCCTGGTCAAACCTTTTACGTTGCGAGCCTTGTTTAACTACCTGGCTCCTTATGAGCGAGCAGCCCATGAAGCCGTGTAGCATTTTGATAGTCGAAGACCACCCCTTCCAGCAGGTGTACTTGCAGCATTTGTTCAGCGAACTGGGAGATTTTTATCTGGAGTCTGCGTGCGACGGCGAAGAAGCGTTGGCCTGCTTGAAGCGGCGCAATTTCGATTTGGTCCTCACCGACCTACTGATGCCCGGCATGGATGGCGTGCAATTCATCCAGGGACTGGCGGCCTTACGTTCGGGGCCAGTGCTGGCGATCATGAGTGCGGCCTCGCGCCGAATGCTAATGGGGGCAAGCCTGGTGGCCAGCAACCTGCAGGTAAAGGTCATAGGGCTGATCTCCAAACCGGTGAATTCAGCGGCCCTGCGCTGCCTGATCGAGCAATTGCAGGGACTGCGCCAAGCCGCTCAGCCATTACCCTTACCCGGTATTGACCGGCAGACGATCCTTGATGCGTTGGATAACGGCGAATTGCAGGCTTGGTTTCAACCCAAAAAAGCCTTGGTCAATGCACGCATCGTCGCCGCTGAAGCGCTGATTCGCTGGGTTCATCCTGAGCACGGCATGCTCTTGCCTGGGATGTTTCTACCCTCACTCATAACGTTCGGTCTGGAAGAGCACCTGTTATGGCGGGTTCTGGAACAGGCCATAGCGGCCCAGGCCCAATGGCGTGAGCAGGGCTATGACATTCCTGTGTCGATCAACCTGCCGACACACTTGCTCAACAGCCATGACCTGCCTGACCGTATTCTCGCGTTCGTGCTCAAACGTGAAGGTATTCCAGGGAAAATTTGCTTCGAGCTGATGGAGTGTTCGGTGCCTGACGATATCAGCAACTTCTACGCTGGTGCCTGCCGCTTGCGGATCAAGGGCTTCGGTCTGTCGCAGGATGATTTTGGCAAGGGCTACAGCTCTTACATGAATCTGGTATCGGCACCGTTTACCGAGTTGAAGATCGATCGGGCACTGGTACATGGCTGTAACGACAGCGAGGAACTGGCGCAAGCGTTGACCAGTATTGTTGGCTTGGGGCGGCAGTTAGGTTTGACTGTGGTAGCTGAAGGTGTCGAAACCGCGCAAGAACTTGCTCTGTTGCGTAAGATCGACTGCACTCAGGTCCAGGGTTTCCTGATTTCCCATGCTGTCGCCCCGGATCAGTTCCAAAAGTTGTTGAGCCATGACGGTCCGACAAACGTGTGCTGATGCACCCGAAAGTCTCTTTCTATGAGGTCATTGTGTTCAACGGCTATCGGCTCGCCCCCTGCGGGGCTGTGCGATGAATCGTTCCAACTCATTACTGGAGAAACTTGCCAGCAGCTCTCTTCGTCTGAATAAAGGCTTGATAGTGCTCGGCGCGCTGGTATTGCTCTTGGTTGGCATCAGCTACTTGGGCGTGCAGCGCACGTTGGAAGAGCAGCGTGACACAATGGGCTTTCATTTTGCCCGGCTGATGGAAAACATTCGCGAACAGGAAGCCTTCCTTAATGCTATCCAGCAGCAAGGTGCAAAAAGCTCCATCCTGGACGGCAGGATTTCGCCGCTGTTTCAGCAAAAAAAACTGCCCGACCAAGGACCGGATGTTTATGAAGGGCAGCAGTTTTCGTTTTCGCTGCCCTTCAGTGTGAAAATCGCCACCGATAAAATCGCGGCCAGCGAACAACCAAAAGTCTTTGCCTTGGCCGCGCACCTGAGCGATTACTACAGCGCGTTCTGGTCCGCGTCGCACTATCAGTCACCACAGGTCTTTCTTTTCAACGTACCGGACAACTTCGATATCACGGTACCGGCAACCGGGTACCTGCGTCGAGATGGGCAGATTCAGGGCGGCGTATTTGGCGATGTCGTGAAGCAGGTCAAGAAGCAACTGCATGACCAGACGTTGGACAATCAGGTTCATTGGGTTCGGTACGGCGCAGCGTCCGATGACGTGAAGACGCCAACCCTCCTCGGCTACGTCAATATTGATCTCGCTTCGACAACATCGAATATTCAAGGCGCCAGTCCTCGGGTGGCGCTCGCGTCCTTGCTGAATCTGACTCAGGTCAACAACATTGAGCGAATTATGCAGTGGTCGATCTACGACCAATTCACCCTGATTTCACCGGCCGGTAGAGTGCTGATTGGTGCACTTGAACCGGAGAGCATGTTGCGTGAAGGGATGAATTTCAACCGTGACGGCCTGGTCTTCAAACTGACCAACCATGATGAACACGCCTGGACGGCGATCTACACCATCAGTTTCAAAAGTTTTGTGGATTACGCCTTGTGGCCATTGCTCTGTATGGCTGCGCTGGTGCTGACGGGACTGGTTTGCGGTTGGGCCTTCAATCGCTGGTATAAAAGGCATGTTGTACTCCCTGCACATCAGGCTCACCAAAAGGTTGCCGAGAGCGAGGCATTCAGCCGTGCCGTGATCGACACCGCGCCAACCGGCCTGTACGTGGTGCGCTGCGGCGACCATAAGGTGTTGCTGGAAAACCAGCGCGCCCAGCAATGGCAAGATACTCCCCAACTGATCAGCGCCCTCAGCCGACAGCATGGCCTCACCGAGCCAGGGCAGGTCGATCTGGAAGTTGATGGCCGCCATTTACAAGTCGCTTTCATTTCTACTCGTTATCAAGGCCAGGACGCCTGGCTCTGTGCCTTTCACGACGTGACCCGGCATATTGAGGACGCAGCAGCCCTTGAGGAAGCCCGTCGGGCGGCCGACTCGGCCAACGAGGCCAAGACCCGTTTTTTGGCCACCATGAGCCATGAAATTCGCACACCCCTGTACGGCGTACTCGGCACCCTGGAACTGCTGGGACTAACCAAGCTTGAGCCGCGGCAGCAGGCCTATCTACACACCATCCAACGCTCTTCCGCGAATTTGTCTCAGTTGATCAGCGATGTGCTGGACGTCTCGAAGATCGAGTCCGGACAGATGACCATCGAGTCTCATGAGTTCTGTCCTCTGGAACTGACGGAGGACACCCTACGTACCTACAGCGCGTTCGCTCAAGCCAAGGGTTTGCAATTCTATGCCTGTATTGACGCAACGCTGCCGAACCGGGTTCGGGGTGATCCACTACGGATTCGGCAGATACTCAATAATCTGCTGAGCAACGCCATCAAGTTCACCGACCATGGTCGGATCGTGTTGCGGGTTCGAGTACTGCAAACCGATGGCTCAAACGTCAGCCTGCAATGGCAAGTCAGTGACACGGGGCGGGGGATAGCCCAAGCCCAGCAGGCGCGACTATTTGATCCTTTCTATCAAGTCCGCGATGGAGTCAACGATTCGGGTGCGGGGTTAGGCCTGGCGATTTGCTGGTGGCTGTGTGAGCTGATGGCTGGCCAGTTGAAAGTGGTCAGCGAACCGGGTCTCGGCAGCAGCTTTACTCTGCAATTGGCGCTTGAGCACTTGCCGGGGGAACTGGCCGATTGCCCCGAGTTCGAGCCAGGAGCGCCGGCAGTCTATGTTCGGGCGCCAGTGCAGGAGTTGACGCAACATCTCTGCACTTGGCTCAACCGACTGGGTATTGAATCCCAATCGGTTAGCTCCGGCCAGTTGCAAGCAGGGCCGTCAACATTGCTGGTGGACATGCTGCCATTAGGCAACGAAATACCCTGGCCGGGACCACGGATTATCGCCATGGCCGATGGGAGTAACCCGCCTGAGTATTCGGGTAGTGGCTGGAATGTAGATGCCAATGATGTGCGCGCCATTGCCTGGAGCATCAGCCTCGCGCAGCAGGGTGTCGACCGGGCTGACCACAGAGCACTGCCGGAAAGAAGCCGAAGCCTGAACTTGCATGTCCTCGTGGCAGAAGACAACCCTATCAACTCGCAGATAATCAAGGAACAACTGGAAGCCCTGGGTTGTTCAGTCGTTTTGGCGGCCAATGGCGAGCAGGCCCTCGCACAGTGGCTGCCTGGCCTGTTCGACCTTGTGTTGACCGACATCAACATGCCCATCATGAATGGCTATGAATTCGCCGCGACCCTGCGCCAACATGATGTGGATCTGCCCATTATCGGTGTGACCGCTAACGCTCTGCGTGAGGAAGGCGAACGCTGCGCTGCAGCGGGTATGAACGCCTGGATGGTCAAGCCGCTGAACCTGAAAGCCTTGCGCACTCAATTATTGGAATACTCCGAGATGGCAGTGCCCGCGCACGCCGCCGTCGCGGGTGACAGCCTCGCGCCTGAAGTTGCAGTTGACTCGGTGCGGCTCTCGCCAAAAATGCGTGAACTGTTTATCAGCACTATGCAGAAGGACAGGCTGGCTACGCTTGCAGCTCTGGACAGAGGTGATATCAACACCGCTGCGCGACAACTGCACAGCATGGCCGGAGCTTTGGGCGCTGTAGAGGCTGGGGCCATGGCAATTGCCTTCGCCGAACTGGAGCATCGGCTCACGGGGCTGACCTTCACGCAGGCGCTCGCGCTGGAGGTCAACACTCAACTTGATCGACTAAGCGCTTTATTGGATAGGCTCTAATAATCTCTATCTCACTGTGGGTAACTGGTCATGAAAAAACTAAATGTTGTCATCGCTGATGATCACCCCATTGTGCTGTTTGGGGTTCGTGAGCTAGTAGAGCGAGACGAACGCTTTCATGTGGTGGGGGAGGCGGTCTGTTCCAATCAGTTGATCAACCTGCTTGAGAGCCTGTCTGTTGACCTGATCATCACCGACTTCAATATGCCTGCAGACTCGCCCTATGGTGACGGCCTGAAATTGGTTGAGTACCTCAAACGTAACTTTCCAACATTGAAAATACTGGTGTTGACCATGATTTCCAATCCCTTGATCTTGACCTTGTTGCATGAGCTGGGGGTGGTTGGGGTCATCCAGAAAAGCCAAATGCACAATGAAATTCAAGTCGCGCTCAAGGCTGTCGCCCAAGGCAATCCGTTCCGAAGTTTAGGACCGGAACCCACCTCGGTGCTCGAGTCCGCCGTATCTATGGATGACCGATTCGCCAAGCTATCGTCCAAAGAACACGAAATTTTACGCTTGTTTGTGTCCGGGCAAAGTGTTTCCGACATCGCCCGTGGCCAGAATAGAAGTATAAAAACTATCAGTGCGCAAAAGACATCTGCCATGCGTAAACTCGAAGTTAATAGTGACCAAGATTTATTGGCATACTGCTTCGAGCGCAACTTTTTCAATTAGTAATTATCGCGTCCCACCGTCTATTTTTCTTTAAGAATCGTCTGATGTTCCTGTATGGGTCGGTTCTATATCTTGCTTCTGCAACGAATAGAATCTCAATCCACCCAATGGTAATCAGAATGAAGAAGCTTTCCTTGGCAATGATGACACTGTCAATTTTGGCAGCTACTGGTAGCGCTTTCGCAGTAGAACCAGTCGTCACCAAAGCTGGTAGTGGCACTATCAACTTTTCCGGCATCATCAACAACGATGCATGTTCTGTACAAGGCTCCGGCGTCAACAAGACCATCTCCGTAGCGATGGGTGAAGTGTCGATCAAAGACATGGGCACGGCCGCCGCGCCAATTGGCAGTGGCAGACTGAGTGCCGAAAACTTCGATATGAAGATCAGCTGCAACGCCGGTGCCAAAGTTTCTATGATCTTTGAGCCCAATAAAGGGACCGGTTCGGGTGTCGATAGCAATGGTGTACTGAACCTGGTCGATGGTCTGGGGGCTGCAAAGAACATTGGTATCGCTCTTCTCGATGCTAATGGTGCGCTGATTAACTTGAGCTCGCCTACTACCGCGAAAATCGAGAACAAACTGCAAGATGGCAGCACTTCGCTAAAGTTCTCCGCCGTCTACGTCACGACCGGCGCAGCGGGTACTGCCGTTGCAGGTCGCGGTGATGCAACCCTGCCATTTACCCTGCAATACGAGTAATCGCAGGGAATTAACGGACTTAGTGCGGGGCTTATCGGCCCCGCGCACGCCTTGAATCAAACGGTAATTATTATGTTTCGTCGTCCCTCCCTATCTTTCTGCCTGGGCCTCTTGGGCGTTTTAGTTGTTTCCCAAGCCAATGCTGGCATCTCCTTGAGTACTACTCGTCTGGTCTTTGACGGAAAGCACAAGGAAGCTAGCATCACCGTGCGCAATAGCGGTGAAGACGTATTGATCCAGTCTTGGCTCGATACAGATACCCCTGGCGTTACATCGGTACCCTTTGCCGTAACTCCGCCGTTGGCTCGAGTGGTAGGTAAGGAGCAGCAGTTATTGCGAGTGATTTATGAAGGCTCCGGCATGCCATCCGATAAAGAGTCGGTAGTCTGGCTCAATGTTCAGGAAATCCCTCAGGCTTCGAAAGAGAAAAATACATTGCAACTCGCAGTGCGCCAGCGCATCAAGGTGTTCTTCCGTCCGGTCGAGTTGAGCGCAGATGCCTATCTGGCACCGACCAAACTGTTATGGCGCCTGGAGAATCGGGGCGGAAAAACGGTCTTGGCGGTGAATAATACAGGACTCTTTCACGTGTCCATGGCGGACATAAAACTTCAATCAGGAACAATGACCGAACAAACTGCAGACTCAACGATGATCGCGCCGGGCGAAAATAAAGAATTCGTTGTTAAACAATTCAATAGCACGGCTACGCCAAATTTACTGTTTACGAGTATTAACGACTACGGTGCACAAGATCGTTACATTGCAAAACTTTCCGATGGTGCCTCAAGTCAGGCTAGTCTGAATAAAGAGTAGCTTTGATACGCTTGCCATAAGGGCCAATTTATTCTTTTGCCGTATTTCTCTTCGCTCCGTTTAGAAGTTCGTATCGGAGGTGATATAGGTGCTTTAAATGCTTTTGTTTCCAAGCAACCGATCCGGTTCAGGCGCGAGCGACCAAACTTGGTACTCGGGTACCTACACTCTTTTAAGTACGCTATTTGTTGCTGTTACCACCACCCTCTCCATGTTTGTCGGTGCGGAGGAGTTAGAATCCGAACAACTCGAACAGTTCAACACCACATTTCTGCAAGGCGCTCACTCGTCGCTGGATCTGCAGTTGCTGTTATCCGCCAACAATGTGGTGCCGGGGCAGTACCGGGTCGACCTCTACAGCAACGAAGTGCTGGTGGGGCGCCGCGATATCGACTTCCAACGAAACGCGAAGAACGGCAAGGTCGAAGCCTGCTTGACCCTGGATATGTTGCTGCAACTGGGCATCGATATGAACAAGCTGGAAGCGGCGGGCAAAATCAACCCAAATGTACCGCAAGGCTGCTACGACTTGCCGTCACTTATCGACAAAGCTACCTTGCGCTACGACGCAAGCCGCCTGCGGCTGTTGGCCAGTGTGCCGCAAATAGCCATGCAGAGAGGTATGCGCGGGTATATCGACCCGGCTTTGTGGGATCAGGGGGTTCCGGCAGCCTTCATCAACTATCAGTTGAGCAGCAACCGCAACAGCTCGGATCACAGCACCGCGCTTTCAAATAACCTGGGATTGCGTAATGGGATCAATCTGGGCGGCTGGCGGCTGCGTAACGAGTCGAACTTCAGCACCACCACGGGGCAGCCGAGCACCTTCAAGAGCAACCGTAGCTTCTTGCAGCATGATGTAACGGCGCTGAAGGGCCAATTCTCTGCGGGCGACATCTTTTCCGACACGGACCTGTTCGACAGCGTGCGTTATCGCGGCCTGAAACTGGCCTCCGATGAAGGCATGCGCGCCGATAGCGAACGCGGCTATGCGCCGATCATTCGCGGCGTGGCGGAAACCAGCGCCACGGTGGAGATCCGTCAGAACAACTACATTCTCTACACCGCCAACGTACCGCCGGGCCCGTTCGAGATCAGCGATATCTATCCCAGTGGCTCCAACGGCGACCTGGAAGTGACCATCATCGAAGCCGATGGTCGTCGACGGGTAACGATGCAGGCGTTTTCCAGCTTGCCAATCATGGTCCGCGAAGGCCAGGTGAAGTACAGCGTGTCCGCGGGCCAGTACAACAGCAACAATGATGGCTTGGCGTCGCCGGAGTTTGTCAGCAGCACCCTGGCCTACGGGATCAACAGCAACCTCACCGGAATCGTCGGTGTCCAGGCCTCGGAGAACTTCAAGGCACTGTCCGTCGGTGCGGGTCGCAACACCCCGATCGGTGCCGTCTCCGTCGACCTGACTCGCTCCTCCAGCCTTACCGTAGGCCAGACGGTGCAAGGTAATAGCCTACGGGCGTTGTACGCCAAGACTTTCACCGGGACCGATACCAACTTTACCCTGGCGGCCTATCGCTATTCGACCGAGGGCTACCGAACGCTGACCAACCACGTCGAGGAACTCAACGCCGATGGCCAGAAACCCTTCGGCAACTCAAAAACTCGTACCGACCTGACCATCAACCAGAGCTTGGGCCGCAACCGGCAATATGGCAGCGTTTACATGAACGCCAGCGACCAGCGTTACTGGGGGCGCGGCGGTTCCCAGAGTCTTTCTACCGGTTATGGCAACTACTGGGGTGAGGTTAGCTACAACGTTAGCGCGACCTATACTAAGGACGTCGGAGATTTCGGATCGTCAAATAATGACACGTTGATCAACCTGTCTCTGTCGTTTCCCCTGGGCTCAAAACCCCGAGCGCCACGGGCCTTTGTTTCGGCCAACACGCAGAAGAACAGCAGCAGCACGCAAGTCGGCATCAACGGTTACGTGTCGGAAACCAGCGATACCTATTACTCACTGCAAGGTGGTAACAGCAGCATCGGTGGCAGCTCGGCCTCGGGCAACATCAGCACCCGCACCTCGGTTGCGGATATTAGCGCGGGTTATAGCCAGGGGCGCGGTTACACCTCGCAAACCCTTAACCTGGCCGGCTCTGTGGTTGCCCATGCCGGAGGTATCAATCTGGGGCAGACCGTGGGTGAAACCTTTGCCTTGGCCGAAGTGCCGGGCGTTTCCGGCGCAAAAATCGGCAGCTACAGCGGTGCAGAGACCGGCGCCAATGGCTTTGCCGTCGTGCCCAACATTCAGCCCTATCGTGTGAACTGGATCAGCCTGGATACCCGGGATCTGGGTGCGGAGATCGAGATCGATAATGCCACCCAGCAAGTCGTACCAAGGCGAGGCGCAGTAGTGCTGGCGCAATATATTGGCAAGACCGGTCGACGGGTGCAGTTCGAGCTGTTTGATGCGCAGAACAAGGCCATTCCATTTGGCGCTGCGCTGGAGGATGCGGCGGGTAAACAACTGGGCATTTCCGACCCGAGCGGTAAAGCCCTTGCGCTGGTGGAAGAGGATTCAGCCACTCTGACTATCAAATGGGATGGCAAACGCTGTCTCGCGCCCTACACCTTGCCCGAGCGCAACAAAGCCCTGAACTATGAGCGTGTGCTTTTGATATGCGCCCCATGACCAATAAAGCCTTGCGCATCATGATTGCCGACCCACAACACTTTCAGCGCCTACGCCTGGAACGTAATTTCAACCGCGAGGGCTATCACGGCATCGCGCCGGTATCGAATCTTGAGGATATGCTGATGTTGCTGGAGTACGGCGACATTAGCTTCGATCTGGTATTGATCAATGCTAGTTTGATGGCCAACATCCGCTTTAATCTGTTGATCTTTTGCCGTGACCATCCGCTAATCCGCCAAGCCTTCATCTACAATGTGTCGGAATGCCGCTTAGCGCTACTTGGCGCGCAGATGAAAGCGCGGATTGTCTTCAGTTCTATGCAATTACCCGAGGGCACACCGATCAAGCGCCTGATCCAGAAAGTTGATCCGCCCAATCTCGGTGAGCCGACACGCAGTACGGTAAGTCACCAGGGACAGAGCTGACGGGTGCGATGCAGTGGGCAACCGATGGCCTCTACCTAGCGATCACTCCTCGCCTCTGTTAGTTCTTGGTATCGCTGCCGTTTGCCGCTTCATGAGAATGTCTGGCAGTCGTGCACACTGGTTGTGTCAAACTATGATGTAAGAAGGTCAGAGCGTTATTCGAAAAGTCAGGGTGGCGGTGTCAATCTTTATTGTGATACGGCGTACGATTCGTTCCGGTTTCGCCCAATGGTTGTTGGGGTGTTTGTGTCAGACTTTGTTGTAAGCACCCATAACCTGGTTTTAGACAATAAAAACTGTCGCTGAACAATAAAGACTGTCGCAGAGGAGGATTTCCTCCTCTGCCGATCTTGAACGCTAGGTCTCTCGTAGCGCAGCTGCATATTCTATGTTCTTGCGAATCCAACCTGGCACTGGATTCAGGGTTGGGCCTCGGTGCATGCTGGTCGGAGCTTAATGCTGGCAGCCGCTAATCATCGGCATTAGACGTTGCCAGAGCTAGCCGCTAACATTATGCGACATCAATACAAATGAGGCGCCTATGATTGGCCGATCCATTCACGAATGTGTTGATCTTGTTTTGCTTGGAGATGCAGCCAATACAATTCTGGAGAGTACCAAGGAACGTCTAGCTCGCGCTGGCGGAGATCTCAAAATCGAGGAAGCCGCCAGCAAATGCCTTGAAAGCCTTGATCTTGCGAGCTCAGCCGGAGACTGTTCGCTGGATGATGTCAGGACTGTCAAGCGGGAGCTCAAGATTGCAGTGCGCGATCGGCGCTTCGAGCTGAATCCTTTCGACTAATGTGCAGTCATTGTCGTTTGCTTTACTTGTTCCTTAGCTTAAGAAGCACGACAGGCGATCAATCAGCCTTCCCTGGCCTTCATACCCATCCCGCTGACGCCCAGCGCGCCCACCATTCGACCACTTTGCTGCAGACCTCTCTCACTGGCCTCATGCTCCTCCGGCTAAGAAGGGCTCCGCATCCGTATACACCCTGGAGGCTATGCACTTTTTCCACCAAGTCTGCTTTTGTGGTTGACCTTTCTGTGCTTTTTAGCTAAGTTTTCGATACGGCTTTATTCGTGGCCGGCGAAAGCAAGTTACGGATTCTCTTTTTCACTAATTTTAAATAGTGAGAGGTGGATCTTTGCATTCGCGAAACTGCCTCTTACTCTGGAGGCAATTATGTCAGAAATCTTACCTTCTCCTCTCCCTGTTCCCGAATTTCGCAAGAAGAAGGGACGTGCACTTGCACGCCTTGATCGCGAGCAAAAAATGCTGGAGTCCGGTCCGCTTGGCGCCGAGCGCTTACTTCTCAATATTGCAGTGGACTATATGGAACGTCACCCAAATATGTCTTGGGACCAGGCTCTCTTCGCGGCGCGAGCTTATCTTGATCGAGCACATGATTAAGCAAGGACAGCCATGATGAAGAAAATGACAGCTATCTCACATAACAATGTAACGTATGAAATCAGGTTCGGAAGCTGGTTTCAGCACCTTCACGGAAAGGCCTCGGAAGCACTTCGTGAGGTACATACAGATGACATTATACTTCCTACTGAAAAAACAGTAGCGATCTACAAGGCACAAAAGAGGGCTGAGTACAATGCCCAACCACGCAGTCCTCGTTCATCAGCGAAACAATATCTCAACGACTGCTCGCTGAGTGATTTTGGGCTAAACTGGGATAAATTAATTGAGTTGCTCAAGAAAAGAATAAATGACGTCTGTATACCCTTACTTTTGAAGTATCAGCACTCTGATAACGAAAGCTATGAGTTAGCTAAAGCGGCGTCCAATGGGCATATCAGCGCCATGTACCGGATCGGAGCCTCGCTTGGGGGGGGGCGGAGTGATGATTGTCTACTCTGGTTATCGATGGCTCATAACAGAGGTCATCTCGGGGCGTGCTACGAAATGGCATTGCACCTTGCAGCCAAGGGAAATCACATCGACTCTCTACGTTGCTTGATAATATCTGCCGATGGTGGTTCCGATATTGCCTATATGTCTATCTTTCAGATAACCAATCTGAAAAATATGTTAAAAATCCAAGCTGAACCACTTGAAAGCATGTTAAATGAGCTCGCAGAGGCAACACATGCATCAAGCGCTAATTACTTTAAAGGCATACTAAAACTTTTTTCAAATAACCCCGCCGCCGGAATGGCCATTTTAAAAAACTTCCTGAAGGAGCCGAAGAAAAAGCCTTCTGAGAATGATACTGGTGAAGTTTATTACAATCAGGTCAATATTGTTAGTAGCTTCATTGAGGGTGTATTGGCGGACATCCAATCAGGAGTACCTCCACTGATATCCATCTCAACTCGTGGCGAACAGGCTGGTTTCTGCAGCTTCTCGGATTACACTGAGTTTTTCGAAATAGTTCAAAACTTACAGAAAGCCGAGTAAACGGCTATCGATTAACGCAGAAAGACGACAGAGCAGCGACCAAGTAACCAAAAACAGGCAAAGAATCTCAGATTAGTCAATCTAAGTGAGTGTTCCGAGCCTGTCTTCATCAATCTCGATTCAATTGCTCGGAAGCTAAATCTCACAGCGTTTCTCGCAACTCGTTATTTCTCACGGTGCAAGGTATGGGCATCCGAGGATGGTGGCGAAAACCGCCTATGCCGCAAAAAATTGGACAATGCAGCACGAGACACATTCAAGGATTTCTCGGGCTGGTTTACAGGGAAGGGAGCGACGGTGCTGCCAGGTTGGCCTAATATATTTGCGACACGATGTGGAACGTGCTTCTCTAAATAGAAACATGTCCTGAGCGTCAGACTGCATAGGGTTGGCAGGTTCTTGTTGCTGGTGCGACTTTGATCCAGTCGTAAAGAGGCCAGAGAGTAAGCGTAGCCGTCAGCTATCCGCGGAGCAGCAGCCCTGATTGGCTGGGACAGTTTTAATTCTCTAGCGCTTGAGTCCGTATCAGCATCTGGGCCTTCTGCGACAGTTTTGCGATTTCTTCGCAGCCAGCTGGAGGCCCCGAAATCCGCCTCATACTGCGATAGCTTTAATTCTCAAAATCCAGACCCGCAAAAATCGCAGCCTCGGCTGCGATTTTTGTATCTGAATCGAGGACATCCATGGACCGCTTCCAGGAAATGCAGATCTTCGCCACCGTGGCCCAGGAGCAGGGCTTCTCGGCGGCGGCGCGGCGTCTTGGCTTGTCCGCGGCCAGTGTCACCCGCGCCGTGGCGGCGCTAGAGCAGCGCATTGGTACACAGTTGCTGATTCGCACGACACGCACTGTGCACCTCAGCGAGGCCGGTCAGCGTTATCTGGAAGATTGTCGGAGAATTCTCGCCGAGGTGCAGGAAGCCGAGGATTCGGCGGCCGGCAGTCACGCCCAGCCCCGTGGGCAATTGACGGTGACTGCGCCGGTTTTGTTCGGTGAGTTGTTTGTCACGCCGCTGATGACCAGTTATCTGACGCAATACCCGGACGTTTCGATCAATGCGCTGTTGGTCGATCGGGTGGTGAGCATGGTCGAGGAGGGCATCGATGTCGCGGTACGCATTGGTGAGTTGCCGGACAGCAATCAGCACGCGATCCGGGTTGGCGAAGTGCGGCGGGTGATCTGTGCGTCGCCGGCCTACCTGGCCCGGTACGGCCGCCCCGAGCATCCACAGGCGCTGGCCGGCGCGCCGGTGGTGGCGACCTCGGCCATCGGCCAGTTGCGCAGTTGGCCGTTTGTGGATCAGGGCGAAGCGATCAGCGTGCGGCCAGAACCGAGGCTGGTGGTCACCGCCAACCAGGCGGCGATTACTGCGGCTTGCCTGGGCTTGGGGCTGACCCGGGTGTTGTCCTATCAGGTCGCCGGCAAGGTGGCTTCCGGTGAACTGGAAATTGTCCTCGCCGATTTCGAACTGCCTCCGCTGCCGATTCATGTGGTGTATCAGGGCGGGCGCAAGGCACCGGCGCGGGTGCGCAGTTTTGTCGACCACGCGGTGAAGGTGCTGCGAGAACATCCGGCGCTGCAGAACGCGGCGTTATTTCATCCAGTGAAATAATTGATTGCGATTGCTGGTGATTCTGTTGATTTGAAGATGGGTGGAAGATGGCCTCCATCGGCGCTGCCATCCCGAACGGCGCCCTCTCCAGCGGAGTCGACCATGCAAGCGATCAAACTCTACAACTTCCCGCGTTCCGGCCACGCCCATCGGGTAGAACTGATGTTGTCCCTGCTGCAATTGCCGACCGAATTGATCCTGGTCGATCTGGCCAAGGGTGAGCACAAGCAGGCGCCGTATCTGGCGATCAACAGTTTCGGCCAGGTGCCGGCGATCGACGATGACGGTGTGGTGCTGGCCGACTCCAACGCGATTTTGGTGTATCTGGCGCTCAAATACGGCAACGGCCGTTGGCTGCCAACCGATCCGGTCGGTGCGGCGCGAGTGCAGCGCTGGTTGTCGGCCGCTGCAGGGCCGATTGCTTTCGGACCTGCTGCTGCACGATTGGTAACGGTGTTTGGCGCACAGTTGAATGCTGAAGAAGCGATTACCCGTGCGCACAACCTGCTCAAAGTGATGGAGGTGGAACTGGGCAAGACCCCGTATCTGGCCGGCAGCGAGCCGACCATCGCCGACGTGTCCGCCTACAGCTACATCGCCCATGCGCCGGAAGGCAACGTGTCGCTGGACGACTACGCCAACGTGCGCGCCTGGCTGGCGCATATCGAGGCCTTGCCCGGTTTTGTCGGCATGCCGCGCACGGTCGCCGGTCTGCAAAAGACTGCCTGAGAGGTCGGCCCGATCTGATCGAGTTATCCACAATGCGCCGGCGGCGCGGGGAGATGCGTGATGGAACGTTCACCGTGGCACGCTGGCGAGCAACAACTGCAGGCCCATGTCGGCGTTGCCGAGCGCATGGAGGCCTTCGGCCGAAAAGTGATTCGTGACTGGATGCCGGATCAGCACCGCGCCTTTTATGAGCAGTTACCGTTCATGCTGTACGGCGCGGTCGATACCGACGGGCGTCCTTGGGCCAGTGTGCTCGAAGGCGCGCCGGGGTTTGCGCATTCGCCTGATCCCGAGCATCTGCATTTCGCCAGCCAACCCGCTGCCGATGATCCGGCGCAATTGCGCAATGGCGAGCCGATCGGGTTGCTCGGCATTGAATTGCATACCCGCCGCCGCAATCGCCTCAACGGTCATGTCGACAATCTGACCGTGCAGGGTTTCGAGGTGAGCGTGGATCAGGCTTTCGGCAACTGTCCGCAATACATTCAACTGCGCCAGTTCCAGCGCGTGCCGCTGAGCGATCCGCAGACGCGGCCAGCGCAGCACGACGACGGTCTTGATGACGCAGCCAGAGCCATGATCGAAGACGCCGATACCTTCTTTGTCGCCAGTTACGTCGATGTGGACGGACAACGTGCGGTGGATGTTTCCCATCGTGGCGGGCAGGCCGGGTTTGTCCGGGTTGAAGGTAATCGTCTGACCATCCCGGATTTTGCCGGCAACCTGCACTTCAACACGCTCGGCAACCTGCTGCTCAATCCCAAGGCCGGCCTGCTGTTCATCGACTTTTCCACAGGCGATGTGCTGCAACTGAGCGGGCGGACCGAAATCATCCTCGACGGGCCGCAGATCGAAGCGTTCCAGGGCGCCGAGCGCCTCTGGACATTCGAGGTCGAGAGACTGGTGCGGCGCCCGGCGGCACTGGCCCTGCGCTGGCGCTTCGACGGCATGTCGCCCACCAGTCTGCTGACCGGCACCTGGGCCCAGGCCGATGCACGTTTGCAGGCCAAAGCGCTGGGTGACCGCTGGCGGCCGCTGCGGGTGACCCGCATCGAAAGGGAGAGCCAGCACATCCGCTCGATTTATCTGCAACCGGACGATGGCGCAGGGATGCCGGTGTTTCAGGCTGGCCAGCATCTGCCGTTGCGCTTCACTCTGGATGGTGAAACGCATATTCGCACTTATAGCCTGTCGAGTGCGCCATCGGATGATTTCCTGCGCATCAGTGTGAAACGCGAGGGCCTGGTTTCAGGCCATTTGCACCAGCAGATCCGGGTCGGCGATGTTCTTGAGGCACGGGCGCCACAGGGGCACTTCACGGTGGCGCCACTGGAACACCGGCCGCTGGTGCTGCTGGCGGCGGGGGTTGGCATCACGCCGTTGCTGTCGATGCTGCGTGAGGTGGTGTACCAAGGTCTGCGCACCCGGCGGATTCGGCCGACGTGGTTGCTGCAGAGTTCGCGCAGCCTGGCCGATCAGCCGTTTCGCGAGGAACTCGATCGCGTGCTGGAAAGTGCTGGCGATGCGGTACGGGTGATTCGCCTGCTCAGTCAGCCGGAGGCCGACGTGCATGAAGGCGAAGATTTCGACCGCCATGGGCGCATTGATCGGGCACTGCTGCGTGATCTGCTGGAGGTCGAAGATTACGACCAGATCGATTTTGCTGTCTGTGGGCCCGGCGCTTTTACCCAAAGTGTCTACGACAGTCTGCGCGAGCTGGACATTCGCGACGCGCGGATCCATGCCGAGACCTTCGGCCCGTCGACGCTCAAGCGCCAGCCGGACCCGGATGCGGCGGTCATCGAGCAACCACCGGCGGCCATCACGTCTGTGCCGGTGATGTTTGGGCGTTCGGCCAAAGAGGCGCGCTGGCAGCCGGACGGCGGCAGTCTGCTGGAGCTCGCAGAAAGCCGTGGCCTGCGCCCCGAGTTCAGTTGCCGTGGAGGTTCGTGCGGCACCTGCAAGACACGTCTGGTCAGTGGCGCGGTGAATTATCCACAGCCCCCGGCAGACCTGCCGGAAGCGGGGCAGGTGCTGATTTGTTGCGCGGTGCCGGCGCAGAGTGAGCAGTTGTTGGTGCTAGATCTCTAACGGCTCATTTGAAATCACTACACCCCCCTGTGGGAGCGGGCTTGCTCGCGAAGGCGTCAGATCAGTCGACATCATTGTTTACTGAAAGACCGCTTTCGCGAGCAAGCCCGCTCCCACAGGGTGATGTGTTTCAGCAACGGGATCAGGCGTAAGACAGGTCTTTCTCTTCGAGCAACTCCTGATACAACTCGGTCCACTTGCGGCCCATTTCATCGGCGGTAAACAACTGCCGGTAACGCGCCTCGGCCTTTATGCCCATGGCTGCTGCGCGTTCGGGGTTTTCCCAGAGGCTGCGCATTGCCTCGCGAAACGCCTGGGGGTTGCTCGGTGGCACCACCAGCCCGGTTTCGTTGTGGATGTTGATGTAGCTGGTGCCGGTACCGATTTCGCTGGAGATCATTGGTTTGCCGTACATCGCGCCTTCGAGCAGCGAAATGCCGAACGCTTCGGAACGCAGGTGCGACGGGAACACGATGGCGTAGCTCAGTTGCAGCAGGGCGACCTTGTCTTCATCGCCCAGGCGCCCGAGAAAGTGGATGTTACGCAGCCCCAGCGCAGCAGCCTGGGCGTGCAACTCCAGTTCCAGCGGCCCGGCACCGACGATCACCACCGGATAGTCCACGTCCTTCAAGGCGTCGAGCAGGATGTGCAGACCTTTGTAATAACGCATGACCCCGACGAACAGGAAAAACTTACCCCCAAGCTGCTGGCGCCAGCGATTCATCCGTTCGCTGTCGGCCTGTGGATAACCGGCCTTGTTCAAACCGTATGGAATCACCCGGGTCTTGTTTTGAAACTGCTGCAACACGTCGCTGGTGTGCAGGTAGTTCGGCGAGGCCGCGACAATCCGGTCGGCGCTGGCGAGGAAGCGGTTCATCAACGGTCGGTAGAGTTTGAGCAGATGCTTCTGACGAATAATGTCCGAGTGGTAGGTCACCACGCTCGGCTTGTTCATGCCGCTGGCAAAGTGCACCAGGTCCATGAACGGCCACGGAAAGTGATAGTTGACCACATCGGCTTCGGCGGCCAGCTCGCGAAACTGTTTGAACACGCTCCAGGAAAACCCGGTGGAGGCGAACTGAATGTCGAGTCTGGCGCGATGCACTTCGTGTTGACCCAGTTGCACCACCGGCGGGGTCGGGTCGGCGCTGAGTGTCAGCACCTGGCCGTCGATACCGTGATGCGCACCGCTTTCGCACAGCTGAAATATCACCTGCTCGATACCGCCGACCGAGTCAGGCAAGTAGGTTTTGAAAAAATGAAGAACTCGCATTCAACCTCCCATGGCCTGGCGGTAGGCACCGGCCGTGGCCTGTGCGCAGCGCTGCCAGGAAAAAAGCCGCGCCCGCTGCAATCCGGCTTCTCGGCATGCTTGCCAATGCACCTGATCGTCGAGCAGACGGATCAGCGCGTCGCGCAAGCCGTCTGCATTGTCAGGTTCAATATAGTTGCCCGCGTCGCCCGCGACTTCCGGCATGGCCGAAGCGCGGGTGAGTACCACCGGCGTGCCGCTGGCCATCGCCTCCAACACCGGCAGGCCAAAGCCTTCGTATAACGAAGGAAAAATCAGCGCCCGGGCACCGGCCAACAGCTGGGCCAGGTGTTCATCGGGCAAGTAGCCGAGCAGGCACACATGCCCGCTTGCCAATGCCTGACGCAGTTCGGCGCTGAACTGTTCGCGCTGCCAGCCAGCCATGCCGACGATCAGCAGCGGAAAGCGTTGGCGCACGGCCTCCGGCAGCAAGGCATGGGCGCGCAGGGCCAGCCGCAGATTCTTGCGTGGCTCCAGCGTCCCGACACAGAGGAAATACTCCCGCGCCGTAACGGCATGGGCCTTGAGTACCGGGTCGATGGTGTGTGCGTCACGCGGATGAAAGCGCTCGGCCACGCCCAAGGGAGCGACCACGAAACGTTCAGCGGGCAGGCCGAAACAGCTTTGAGCTTCGTCGGCGATCGCTTGTGAATCGGTGAGGATCACTTGTGCCTGCCGCACGCCGGTAGCCAGTCGGCGCTCGATCTCTTGCAAGCGTGCCGGCGGCTGAGTTTCGGGGTAATGCAGGTGCGTCAGGTCGTGCAGGGTGATCACGGTCGGGCCGTCGAAGGCCAGTGGCCACAGACTCGGTTCGTGATACAGATCGATGCCATGCGCGCGCGCCTGATCGAAACGCTTTTGTTCCAGCCAGCGCCGCGCCTGATAAGCCCCGGGGATCTGCCGCAGCAGTGGCGTCAGGCGCGAATAACCGGGCATCGCCGCCTCCGGCAAGGCCGAACTCCAGCCCCAGCCGTGGAACAACTCAATTTCGATATCGGTATCGCTGCGCAACGCATTCACCAACTCGGCGACGTAATGGCCGATGCCGGTGCGCGGTGCCTGCAGGATCCGGGCATTAAGGGCAATGCGCATGCGGCCTCGCTGGCGCCAATGGCGCTTGCACTGCATTGCGTACGGTGCGCTCGGCCAGTTGCGCACTCGCCTCGTGCCAGTCGATCCAGCGCCAGTCCGCCACATCGCGAGCAGCGGGGAATTGGCCACTCTGCAGGAACCGCATGATCAAGTCAGCGAGGCTTTGCGGATCCTGCAAATCGAAATAGGCCATGAATTCGCCGCCGATTTCGCGGAACACCGCAATGTCGCTGCCCATCGCCGGCAAGCCACGCTGCATGGCTTCCACCAGCGGCAGGCCAAAGCCTTCGACAAACGAAGGGAATACCAGCGCACTGGCGTGGGCGTAGGCATGTTCGAGGCTGGTGTCGCTCAAGTTGTTGAACATGAACAGGCGGCGATTCAGTTCGGGATGACTGCGCACCCGGGCGAGCAGGGCGTCGCACTTCCAGCCGATGCGCCCGGCGATGCACAGACGCGCCGGGGAGCCGGCGGTCCAAGCCCGTTCGAAGGCATCGAGCAGGTATGCGTGGTTCTTGCGCGGCTCAATGGTACTGACCATCAGGAACAGCGGCTCCGGTGTATTGAACAGTTGTTGCAGGCGCGGTTCGACGGTTTCCCCGGCGCTGTGCAGATCCAGTTCGGAACCGAGGTGGAAATAATCGAACCAGCGTTTTTCGGCCTGTACCGTGCCGATCCGTTGCTGCAGTTCGGCGCGCACCTGATCGCGTACCGTGGCGGAAATGGCCAGGTAGCCGTCGGCCGTGCGCGTGATCCAGTCGAACCATTCACTGAAGACCTGCACCAGCCGCGTGTCGTAGAACTGCGGGTGGGTCAGCGGTATCAAGTCGTAGATGACCGCGACAATACCGACACCCTCGCGCTTTAGCTGTTCGGCGTGGGAGAAAAAGTCCGAGTGCCAGGACGAATCCAGCAGCACCAGTTGGTCTCCGGGCTGATGCTGCAAGGGGGCACAGCGTTTTGGCAGTTGCTGGCGGTTGATCCGCTCGATCAGCCGCAGGGGTACGCCAAACGCCGCGAAAGCGCTCAGCCGATAGCCGACGTACAACAGGCGTCGTGGGGTTTTTGCCTGCAGGCGGCTTTCGAGGCGCTGATGCCATTGCCAGAAACGGTGCGCAAGGCGTTCCAGTCGTTCGCCGAATGTCGCAATGGCGTTGAACAGCGGCGCGTCCAGCGGGGCCAGGCGCGTGACCCGATACAGCCGGCCCCTCAGCGAAATGACCGGCAGGCACTCGACATCACCCACCCGCTCCGGCAATTGCTTGATGACGTTGCGCACCACGCGTTGAATACCGGAGTTGATCTTCGGGTGTTTGAAGACGTGGGTGCACTCGACCAACAGGCGGGTCATGGCGCACGCTCGGTCAGCGCTGCCTCGGTGTGAGGGGTGATCGTCGTGTTGGCATTGAGCCAGGAACAGCCGACGAAATCTTCCTGGCGGTTGTTGATCACGTGAAACACCAGACCGTAATCGCGCCATTCGAAGTTGCGGTCCAGATGCGAGTCCAGGCGCGACAGGCTCAACGATACCGAATAGTTGCCCTTGCCCAGCCCCATGACGAAGGCGAAGCGATAAGTGAAGCGTTCGCCGGCGCGCAGATCGGTCAGGGCCTTGTTCAGGCGATGGGTGTTGATGCCATACATCATCTGGCCCAGACGATCCTTGAGGATGAAGCCGAGCACCAGCCGTTCAATGTCGCGGCGAACTTCGACCTGCACTTCCAGTACCACTGGCTGGCCGACCTCGGCAGCGTCGATGGCGCGATCGTGTTCGTCCAGCAGGCGCACACTCAGAATGCCTGCCTCGCCGGTGCCGGACACGGTCTGCACTTCGCCGCCGGCGAGCATTTCCTGGCGCACGATCTGACCTTCGCGCTCGGCCATCAAGGCGTTGTAATAGTCGAGCACCACTTCCGGTTTGTCGTACATGGCCATGTGGCCGTCCTTGAGCAGGATCGCCGAATCGCAGATCGACTGGATGGCCGAGCGGTCGTGGGAGACGATCAGCAGGGTCGTGCCGGCCTTGCGGAAGCCGCGAATGCGTTCGAAGCTCTTGTGCTGAAAGTAGGCGTCGCCCACCGACAGGGCCTCGTCGACGATCAGAATGTCCGGACGCCGCGCGGTGGCGACGCTGAAGGCCAGGCGCATCTGCATGCCGCTGGAGTAGGTGCGCACGGGGTGGTCGATGGCTTCGCCGATTTCTGCGAAGTGTTCGATGTCAGGCATCAGCGCTTCGATTTCGCCAACCTGCAGGCCCAGCAACTGCCCGGCCATGATCGCGTTCTGGCGCCCGGTAAAGTCCGGGTGAAAACCCATGCCCAGCTCCAGCAATGCCGCTACGCGCCCTTCAATCTCGATTTTGCCGCAGGTGGGTTGAGTGGTACCGGTGATCATCTTCAGCAAAGTGCTTTTGCCCGCACCGTTGGCGCCGACGATACCCACGGCCTCGCCGGGGGCAATCTCGAAAGCGACATCCTGCAGCACCCAATGCTCGCGGTGGCGCACCGGGGAAAACGGGATCAGCCATTCCGCCAGACGGCTCCAGCGTGTCGGATACTGTTTATAAGCCTTGCCCAGGCCCGTTACGCGTATAAGTCCCATCAGAGTTCATCCACCATTTCACCGACGCGCTGGCGGAACAACCGCAGGGCGATCAGACACATCACCACCGTGACGATGAACACCGGTAAAAGCGAGTTCCAGACCGGCCATTGCCCATACAGGAACAGGTTCTGATAGCTGCCGATCAGGCTGGTCATCGGGTTGAGTTGCAGCAGCCGCTGGACCCACTCCGGGAGGATGGTGATCGGATACACGATCGGCGTCAGCCAGAACCAGAACTGCAGGCAGATGGCGAAGAGCTGGCCGACATCGCGAAAGAATACATTCAACACGCCGAGGATCATGCCCAGACCAGCGCAGAACAGCATCTGCAGCGCAATCAGGGGAATCAGCGCCAGGAGCGCCATACCGGGCCAACGCCCGCTGATCAATAGAAATCCAAGGAACAGGCCGATGATGATGGCGAAATTGATCGCCGCATTGCACAGCACGATCACCGGCAGGCAGATGCGGGGGAAGCTGATTTTCTTCAGCAGGTTGGCGTTATCCAGAAACATGGTCTGGCTGCGCAGGGTGATTTCCGAAAACATTCCCCAGGCGAGCAGCCCGGCGCAGAGATAGACACTGTAGGCCATGCTGTCATCCACGCCCGGCAGGCGGGCGCGCATGATGTGAGAAAAGATCACGGTGTAGACGATGATCATCGACAGTGGATTGAACACGGGCCACAAGGCGCCGAGCAGCGAATTGCGATAACGCGCTTGAAACTCTCGCTGTACGCTGCCGAGGATGAATCCTCGATAGCTGTAAAGCGAGCGGTACAGGGAAAGCAGCATCAAACCGTCCTGCCGTATTGGTCTTCGAAGCGCACGATATCGTCTTCACCCAGGTATTCGCCGCTTTGCACTTCGATGATCACCAGGTCGATCACGCCGGGGTTTTCCAGGCGATGGCGATGGCCGGCGGCAATGAACGTCGATTCGTTCTTGGCCACCAGATGCGTGCCGCTGCCGTTGTTGGTGACCTTGGCCATGCCTTCGACCACCACCCAGTGTTCGTTGCGGTGATGATGCATTTGCAGCGACAGCTTGCCGCCGGGCTTGACCACGATGCGCTTGATCTTGAAGCGCGGGCCTTCTTCGAGCACGGTGTAGGTGCCCCACGGACGGCTGACCGTGCGATGCAGGCGGTAGGCTTCGTGGGATTTTTCCTTGAGCTGCTTGGCGACGCGCCGCACATCCTGGGCGCGATCGGCGTGGGCCACCAGCACGGCGTCGGCGGTGTCGACGATGATCAGGTTATCCACACCCACGGCAGCCACCAGCCGGCCTTCGCTCTGCACGAAGTTGTTGTGACTGTCGATGAACACCGCTTCGCCGCTGGCGCGATTGTTGTCGGCATCGGCCGGTACCAGCGCTGCCACGGCCCCCCACGAACCGATGTCGCTCCAGTCGAAACCGGCGGGCACCACCACGACTTTCTCCGAACGCTCCATCAAGGCGTAATCGATGGAGATGTCGGTGATTTCAGCAAACAGTGTCGGCGACAGTTCCTGTTGCAGACAGCCGACGGTTTCCACCGCGGCGCTGGCCTGCATGCAGGCGCGGGTCTGTTCCAGCAACTCTGGCGCGTGCAATTGCAGTTCGTTGATCAGGGTCGCGGTGGTGAAGCAGAACATGCCCGAGTTCCACAGGAAGTTGCCGCTTTCCAGGTAATGGGTGGCGGTTTGCAGGTCGGGCTTTTCCACGAAACGCTGCACTTTCGCTGCGCCTTTGGCGTCCAGCGGTGCGCCGGTTTCGATGTAGCCGAAGCCGGTTTCCGGGGCGGTCGGCAGCACACCGAAGGTCACCAGATAACCGTCCTTCGCCAGATTGACCGCGTGTTCGACGGCGCTCTTGAGCGCTTCCTGATTAACGATCAGATGGTCGGCGGGCATCACCACCATGATTGCATCGTCGCCGTGCAGCGCCTGCAGCGACAGGGCGGCGGCGGCAATCGCCGGGGCGGTGTTGCGCCCGGTCGGCTCCAGCAGGAAGTGCCCGCGATGGCGCGACACGTGGGCGGCGCAATAGTGATCCTTGCTCTGGAAGTAGTACTCGCGGTTGGTCACCGTGACGATGTCGCCCCAGCCGTCGAGCAGTGCTGCCGCCCGCTGGTAGGTCTTGCCGAGCAGCGACTGCCCGTCGGGCAGGGTCATGAACGGTTTGGGATGGCCCTCGCGGGACACCGGCCACAGACGCGTACCGGCACCGCCGGACAGAATCACGGGAATGAGCATGACCTACTCCTTGGCGACGCGTTTCATATCCGCATCCATCATCATGCGGATCAGGGTGTCGAGGTCGGTTTTCGGCTTCCAGCCCAGTACCCGCTGAGCCTTGGCCGGGTTGCCGAGCAGCACTTCGACTTCGGCCGGGCGGAAGAACGCCGGGTCGATCTTCACGTAGTCGCGGTAGTTCAGGCCGACGTGATCGAAGGCGATGCGGCACATCTCGCGCACGGTGGTGGTGACGCCGGTGGCGACCACGAAATCGTCAGGCTTGTCCTGTTGCAGCATCAGCCACATGGCTTCGACGTAGTCGCCGGCAAAGCCCCAGTCGCGCTTGGCGTCGATGTTGCCCAGGGCCAGTTCCTGCTGCTTGCCCTGTTTGATGCGGGCGGCGGCGTCGGTGACCTTGCGGGTAACGAATTCGATGCCGCGCAGCGGCGATTCATGGTTGAACAGGATGCCGCTGCTGGCGTGCAGGTCGAAGCTTTCACGGTAGTTGACGGTGATCCAGTGACCGTAGAGTTTGGCCACGCCGTAGGGGCTGCGCGGGTAGAACGGGGTGTTCTCGTCCTGTTGCTCGGCCTGGATCAGACCGAACATTTCGCTGGTGGAGGCCTGATAGAAACGTGTGTGCGGGCTGAACTGGCGGATCGCTTCGAGCAAGTGGGTGACGCCCAGGCCATCGACGATGCCGGTGGTCACCGGCTGATTCCAGGAAGCGGCAACGAAGCTTTGTGCAGCGAGGTTGTAGACCTCGTCCGGCGCCGACTGAATGACTGCACGTTGTACCGAGCAGGCATCGGCCATGTCACCGTCCAGGTAGACGATGTCGCCTTCGACGCCCATCTCGCGCAAGCGCCAGCGCGAATCGCTGCTACGGCGTGCTACCAGGCCGTGAACCTTGTAACCCTTGTCGAGCAGCAACCTGGCCAGATATGCGCCGTCCTGGCCGGTGATCCCCGTGATCAGTGCACTTTTCATTGTTGTTTTACTCGCTGCTCCCAGTCGGACAGGATCGCCCGCAGGGATTGTTGTGTGGTGATTGCCGGTGCCCAGCCCGTGGTCTGGACCAGCTTTGCGTGACTGCCGCAAACGCGACGCTGATCGGCGCGCCGCATGCGTGCCGGATCCTGCACCAGTTGCACTTCGACCTGCGCCAGATCGCCCAACTGCTCGATCAGACTGCGGATGCTTTGTTCGCGGCCCGAGCAGATGTTGTAGACCTGCCCGGGTGTGCCTTTTTCCAGAAGGGCGAAATAAGCCGCGATCACATCGCCGACATCGAGGAAGTCGCGCGTGACGTCAATGTCGCCGACTTCCAGTCGTGCTGCCTGCAAGCCTTGCTTGATGCGGTTGATCTGGCGTGCGGCGCTGGCGATGACGAAGCTGTCTTTCTGTCCGGCGCCGATATGGTTGAACGGCCGCGCCACCAGCACCGGCCAGCCCTCACTCAGGCCCCATTGCAGGCTGAGAAACTCGGCCGAGAGCTTGCTCACCGCATAGGGGTTGCGCGGGCAGGGCGGTTGCAGTTCGGTGATGGGCAGGGCGCGCTCGTCGACTTGCCCATAGACGTCGCCGGAGCTGACATACAGGAAGGTCCCCCGAAATCCGCGGGCCTTGAGGGCCTGCAACAGATTGAGGGTACCCAGCAGATTGATCTCGAGCGTACGGGCCGGGTCACGGAAGGCTTCGGGAACGAAGGTCTGACCAGCGAGGTGAATCACCGCGTCGGGCAATTGTGGCCACAGGTCGACGAGGCTCGCCGCTGACGTGAGATCGTAGGGTGCGGTGGCAGGCAGCAGTTCCCACGTCGAGTCAGGCTGGGCCAGACGCGACTGGATATGTTGTCCCACGAACCCACTGAGGCCCGTGACGAACAGACGCTTTTTCAAACAGCGACCCCTTGGTCTTTAACATTCGCCACCTTCCCACAGGCTTTGAGGGGAAGTCTGTCAGGCCGCATGAAAAAGGCCGACAGGATGACAGGCGAAGTCGTTGTTGTAGTTGTTTGTTACCAATCTGTGCCAAATGCTTGGCAATTTCAACAGTGCAAACCGTGACTGGTCAGTTCTCGTCAGAGTAGACGGATTTATTCTCGCCGGGCGGTTCACGAATCCGCGACGGATGTGTTTAGAATGCCCCTCGTCGCGTTCAACAGGGGTTGTTCAGCCCCAGTCAAACCGACCACTAAAAACAAGAACAAAGACGGGCTGGAAGATGCAGGACGAGTGTCGGCATGCCGACCACGATTCAGCGCTTCGCCGTCATGGATTGAAGCAGCCGGGATGGCGGCTTCATCGTGGGATGCCATGAACTTCATTCTTTACTCGGACGTCAACGACCGTTCCATCAGCCAGAGTCTCGGGCGTCCCGAATACAGTTACTACTTCGTGCTCAAGGCTTATCGCCCAGTGCTGGAAAGCCTTGGGCGGGTGCGTGTGGTGTCCGCCATCACCGAGGTTGATCCGCTCTTTCGCCAATTGCGCGAGGCGGGCGAAGACAGCCTGTTTCTCTCCTTCACCCCGCCGCAAAATACGCCGACCGATCTCGAGTGTCCGACCCTGTGTGTGGTTGCCTGGGAGTTCGATTCGATCCCGGACGAGATCTGGGACAACGATCCGCGCCACGACTGGACGCAGATGCTGGCCCGACAAGGGCGGGTGATTACTCTGTCCAGCCATACTGCCCGGGCGATTCGCCGGGCGCTGGGCGAGGACTTTCCGGTACTGGTGTTGCCGACACCGTTGTGGGAGAACTTTGCGGCGATTCGTCAGCAGCAAGTTCCGGCGCCGGTCAATCCAGGCACGCCGCTGGCGATCAAGGGCTGCATTTTCGACAGCCGTACGCTGGCGCTCTCAGCCGATGACCTGCTGCCCAAACCACTGACCGCCGAGCAACTGGCCGCGATCGAGGCACAGCGACCTCCTCCGCTGACCTTCAAACGGCGCCTGGTCATCGCCCGGCACTACCTGCGCCAGTGGCGCCTGGATGCAGGCCGCGAACAGCTACAGCCGCGGGTGAAGTTTCTGCATCACTGGTATTGGGAGGGACTGCGTGATCTTTTCTCACGCAGGGCGCATGCCTGGCTGGAGCGACAGCTGCCGAGTATCGCCGGTCCACAGGCGGTGGCAGTGGCCGAACCGCCGCCGCTGGATCTGCCGGACACCACGTCGGTGGTCGACACCACGGTCGACGGTGTGGTCTACGTCACCGTGTTCAACCCCAAAGATGGCCGCAAGAACTGGCATCAACTGATCACCGCGTTTTGCTGGGCGTTTCGGGAAACGGCCGATGCGACGCTGGTATTGAAAATCACCCAGAACGACCTGGCGTCTTACTACAGCGAATTAATGACGCTGTTGGCGCAGCTCTCACCCTTTGCCTGCAGGGTGGTGGTGTTGCACGGTTATCTGGATGACGCCCAGTACACCCGGCTTTACGCTGCTGCCAGTTACTACGTCAACGCCTCGCGCTGTGAGGGCCTGTGTCTGCCGTTGATGGAGTTCATGTCCAGTGGCAAACCGGTAATCGCCCCGGATCACACGGCCATGGAAGACTACATCGACGACAGCGTCGCCTTCGTGATCAAGTCCAGCGAAGAACCCGCCATCTGGCCGCAGGACTCGCGGCTGATTTACCGCACCCTGCGCCACCGCCCGGATTGGGCTTCGCTGAAACAAGCCTACGAGGACAGCTACCGCATGGCCAAAGACCAGCCGGAGCGGTACCGGCAGATGTCGGCGGCAGCGGTCGAGCGCATGCATGACTACTGCGCTTTTGCCCCCGTGCAAACGCGCATGGCGGAATTTTTCGGGCTTGCACCGCATCCCGCCAATGCTGTGTCAGTGACGGAAAACGCCTCATGCTGATCATCATTCATTCGGAAACCAACCAGCACACCATTGCCCAGAATCTGGGGCGCTCGGAGTACAGCTATTACTTCGTGCTCAAGGAATATCGCCCGGTACTCGAGCGTCTCGGACGCGTGGTGGAAGTGGCCGATCCGCTGACCGAAGTCGACGCGCTTTACGAGGAATGCCGCGCCAGTGGCGAGCCGTGCGTCTTCCTGTCGTTCTCGCCGCCCCATCGCACGCCGGTACACCTGATGTGTCCGACTTTGCCGGTGTTTGCGTGGGAGTTCAGCACCATCCCCAATGAGCCGTTTGCCGGTGAGCCGCGCAACGACTGGCGCACGGTGCTGCAGGCTTGCGGAGCGGCGATCACCCATTCCAGCTACACCGTTAACGCGGTGCGCGAGGCAATGGACAGCGATTACCCGATCGTCGCGGTGCCTGCGCCGGTATGGGATCGCTTTGCCGCCCGCGGTGCGCCGTTGCAGGGCCAGCCACCGAATGGACCGGTACGGTTGAAGATCAAGGGATTGGTGGCCGACAGTCGCAAACTTGACTTGAACGCATTCGCCCCCCGGCCTTTGCGCACGGGCAAGGGACTCGATTTCCATGCGCCGGTCAGGGAGCAGGAGTTGCTGCTCGACGGCGTGGTCTACACCTCAGTGTTCAATCCCGGCGATGGGCGCAAGAACTGGGAGGACATGCTCAGTGCATTCTGCGTGACGTTCCGCGAGGTCGAGGACGCAACGCTCGTGCTGAAACTGACGCACCACGATGCCGAAGAAGCGCTGAGCGACATCCTCCACCACCTGTACAAGAATCAGTCCTACCGCTGCCGGATCGTGCTGATCTACGGCTACCTCGCGGACGCCGATTATGAGCGCCTGGTGCAGGCGACCCGCTATGTGGTCAACACGTCCTACGGCGAGGGCCAGTGCCTGCCGTTGATGGAATTCATGTCCTGCGGCAAACCGGCGGTGGCGCCGCGTACGACGGCAATGATCGATTACCTGAGTGCCGACAATGCCTTTCTGATCGACTCCACCGACGAGCTCACGGCCTGGCCGCATGACCCGCGCAAGGCCTTCCGCACCCTGCGTTATGTGACTAACTGGACGTCTTTGTGCACGGCCTATCGCGCCAGCTATGCGGTCGCCAAAGACGATCCGCAACGTTATGCACAGATGGCCGCTCAGGCGGTGAGCAGCCTGCAGGATTTCTGCAGTCAGGCAGTGGCCGAGCAGCGGTTGCAGGTGTTTCTGGGGCAGTTGTTCGAACGCCGGGTTGCCGCAGACCCCGAGATGCGCGGGGCATGAACAGCAAACGGATCATGGACATCGAGGTACTGCGCGCGATCGCGGTGCTCGGTGTGCTGTTTCATCACCTGCAGGGCAGCCTGTTCACCGACACCGTGCCGCTGCTGCAAACAGTCCACCATTGGGCGCAGTCCTGGTGGGGCGTTGACCTGTTTTTTGCGATCTCCGGATTTGTCATCGCCCGCAGCCTGATCCCCGCTCTGCAAGGCTGCACGAGCCGTCGGCAGTGCTGGGAGCAGACACGCAATTTCTGGCTGCGCCGGGCCTTTCGTTTATTGCCCTCGGCCTGGCTGTGGCTGGCGCTGATGTTGCTGGCCTGTGTCTTGCTCAATCGCTCAGGTGCGTTCGGCACGCTGCACGCCAACCTGCAGGCAACGCTGGCCGGGGTGTTGCAGTACGCCAATTTCCGTTTTGCCGACAGTTTCTTTCAGTACGAATACGGCAGCAGTTTCGTCTACTGGAGCCTGGCACTGGAGGAGCAGTTCTACTTGCTGTTCCCGCTGCTGATTGTCGTGTGTCGCCGACATCTGGTCTGGGTATTGCTGGCGCTGGTCGCAGTACAACTGTTCACGTTGCGCACCCCCTTGCTGATGGTGGTGCGCACCGATGCCCTGGCCCTCGGCGTATTACTGGCGATGTGGAGCGCGCAGCCGGGGTATTCCCGTTGGGAACCGAGGTTCCTGCGGCGGCCGTGGGCCGGCGTGTCGGTACTGATTGTGCTGGCGTTGCTGCTGAGTTACATGGCCACCGACCGCTTCACGTTCGCCTCTTACCGCATCGGCTCGATCGCCATGCTCAGCGCGCTGCTGGTGTGGATTGCCTCGTACAACCGCGATTACCTGCTGCCGCGCGGAAGGTTGCAACGGCTGATGGCGTGGATCGGCAGCCGTTCCTACGGCATCTACCTGATCCATATTCCGGCCTATCTGCTGATCCGTGAATTGATCTTCCGCTTGCAGGGCGCGGGCCTGCCCAGTCCGGCCGGGCACCCGATTCTCACGGTGCTGATCGCCGGCGGGCTGATTGCGCTGCTCAGCGAATTGAATTACCGATTCATCGAAATGCCGATGCGCAATCGCGGCGCCGCGCTGGTGCGCCGCCTCGGTACGTCGCGAACCGCCGTCCCATCCTCTGGAGCTACCTCATGCTGAGCCTTTTGAAGAAACTCACGGCAACGTCTCCCGCACCGGTTGCTGTGCCATCTGCCGCCGACAAGGTTGATCCGTACATGCTCGGCCTGTACGACGCAAAGCTCAGTGGCTGGTTCAATCAAGAGACCGACGAGCTGTTCACAGGCTTTCGGGTGAGCGCCGATGACACGTTGCTCGATGTCGGCTGTGGCGACGGCGGTAATGTGCATTTCTGCGGCATGCGCGGGGCGAAGATCATCATTGCCGACATCGACGCGGCCAAAGTCGAGGCCACCCGCCAGCGTCTGAGCGATACCCCGGCACGCAGCGTCGAATGCCACGTGACCGACTGCAACCCGCTGCCGATTGCCGATGCCACCGCCACCCGCGTGGTCTCCACCGAAGTCATCGAGCATGTCGACGATCCGGCGCAATTTCTCGCCGAACTGGTACGGGTCGGCAAGCCGGGAGCGCTGTACCTGCTGAGCGTGCCGCATCCCAGCTCGGAAGATTTGCAGAAAGACATTGCCTCGCCGGATTATTTCCAGAAACCCAACCACATTCGCATCATCAGTGAAGAGCAGTTCAAGGCGATGGTCAGTGACGCCGGGCTGGAGATCATCAGCCACAGTCAGTACGGCTTTTACTGGTCGATGTGGATGCTGTTGTTCTGGGAAGCCAAGGTCGAATTCAGTAACCCCGATCACCCGTTGCTCGAGCATTGGGCCAATACCTGGCAAGCGGTGCTCGATTCGCCCCGTGGTGCACAGATCAAGCAGGCGCTGGACGCGGTGGTGGCGAAGAGTCAGGTGATCATTGCCCGCAAGCCTTGAGTGCTTTTGTGTAACCTTGCAGCCTGATGTCTCAGGGATCTGCAAGGTATGCGCGTTATCGTCGGGTTGTCGGCCATGCTGGCGGTGTTGTTGCTCTGTGCTTGTGAACGACAGGACGCAGCGCCACTCGATCAGCAACTCTACGTCTGGCAACGGCAATGGACGTCCGCCCATGAGCTCGCGCTGAAAGACAGCCGTAGCGACTTTTCGACCTTGCGCGTGCTGGCCTTGCAGGCATTCCCCAGTGACGGCTGGCATCGGGCGCGGATCGATGCGCCGTTGCTCAAGCACGATGGCCGGCCTCTGATCGCGGTGATTCGTCTCGACGGTCAGCTCAAAAGTCTGGATCAGTCGCAGGTCACGGCGCAGATTCTTCAGGTTGTCGCCGACTGGCAGGCGCAGGGGCTGACCCTGAGTGGCGTCGAGATCGATCATGACGCGGGTAATGCGCGTCTGCCGGAATACACCGAGTTCCTGACACATCTGCATTCCGTGTTGCCCGCATCGTTGCCGCTGAGCATCACCGCGCTGCCGGCGTGGCTCGGCAGTTCACAGCTGCCGGCGTTGTTGGCCACAGTCGACAGCAGCGTGCTGCAGGTGCACGCCGTCAGCGATCCGCGACGCGGCTTGTTCGACCCCGAGCAGGCTCGGCGCTGGGCCAGCGCCTGGGGCAAAATCAGCAGCAAACCGTTCTATCTGGCGTTGCCGGCCTATGGCGTGGCGCTGCTGCCGGATGCCGACGGTGCCCCGGTGGTGGAAAGCGAAGTACCGATCGAACGTGAAGGGCAACGCCGGGAACTGCTCGCCGATCCGTTGCAACTGAGCCGACTTGCAAAAGCGCTGCGCGAGGACCCGCCGGAACATCTGGCCGGGCTGATCTGGTTTCGCCTGCCGCTGGCCAATGATCGTCGGGCCTGGAGCCTGACCACGTTGCGCTCCGTGGCCCGCGGCGATGCGTTGAGCAGCCAACTCGGTCTGGCGTTCAGCGACCACGATGGCCTGCAGGACATCGCCCTGCGCAATGTCGGAAACCTCGACAGTGCCTGGCCCGCACGGATCATCGTCAAGGCCAGCGCTTGCGAAGGCGCCGATGCGCTCGCCGGTTACTCGTTGCAACAGAGCGCGGATCTGCTTACCTTCACCCGCCTGCGCGACGGTCGTTTGCCGGCGGGTGGACAACGCGCCATCGGTTGGGCGCGCTGTGCATTTATTGATCAAGGAGGTTCGCATGTTGACCCGTAACTGGCCCCGCCATCTGCTCTGCCTGAGCCTCAGCCTGCCGCTGGGTTCGGCGCTGGCCTGCGGCCCGGACTTCCCGATGCGCCTGCTCGACAATCGCGGGCAAAGCCTGGCCGATTTGCCGGAGGGCAACTTCAACTTCGAGATCAGCCGCCTCGGCAAGACCATTGCCGGGCTGAAGAACGTCACCGCTGCGACGCACAATCCCGACGACATGTACGGCGACGCAAGCGAGCCTGCGGCGCTGCGCGAAAAAGCCGAGCAGGTCGGTCTGAGCGCCGAACAACAGGCGCTGGTCAAGCAACTGCGTGGCCTGAGCGATGCGCGTCAGGTCGAGGCGCAGGGCGCCAGTCTGCCGGCGGAAATCCGTTTGTACGTGGCCGGCGCGGTGGCGTTTGCCACTGGCGATCATCCGCTGGCGATCGAATACTTCAACAAAGTGCTGGCACTGCCGGCCGATCAGCGCCCGCTGCGCAGCACTTGGGCGGCGTATTCCCTGGGCCGTGCCTGGTTTGCCACGAGTGCCGAGGCGGGCGATGTCATCGAAGTGCTGGAGGACGCACGTGGGGCCTTCCGTCAGGCTCGACAACTGAGCATCGATGGCTTCAGTGATCCGCTGGAGCTGGGGGTTGCCAGCCTCGGTGAAGAGGCGCGGGTGCTGCGCAACGCTGGTGACTGGAACGGCGCCATCGAACTGTATGAAGCGCAGAACCTGCACGGTTCGGCCGTGGGTTACACCTCGCTGAAACAACTGATGAATGAGCTGGCCGAACTGCCCGAGCCGCAACTGGCCAAGTTGCTGGAGCGCAAAGCCGTGCAGCAACTGGTTACCGCTTCGTTGATCAGCCGCATGGGTTGGTCATTCGACGAACAACCGCCGAACGAGAAGAAACTGATCAAGCTGCTGCAGGACAGCACCCGTGGCAGCCTGGAAAACGCCGATCGACTGGCGGCGATGAATTATCAACAGGGTGATTACGCCAGCGCCAAGGCCTTCCTTGAAAACGCCGGTGACGGCGGACTGGCGTGGTGGCTGCGGGCCAAACTGGCGGTGCGTGACGGCGATAAAAATGCCGCAGCTGCCGCCTATGCCAAAGCCGCGCAGGCGTTCCCGCAGAGCGAAGATTGGGGCTACCGGCGCACCCCTGACTGGGACTTCGAAACCGTCCAGCCGAAATGCCGGGTCGAGGGCGAAAGTGCGATTCTGGCGCTGCAACGTGGCGAATACCTGCAAGCGTTCGTGCAGTTGTATCGCAGCAACAGCATCTACTGGTTCGACGCGGCGACGGTGGCCGAGCGCGTGCTGACGGTCGATGAGCTCAAGCGCTATGTCGATGACAACGTACCGGCGCCGCCGGCATTGACCCAGCAGCAGCGCGACAACTACGTGCCGCTGCCGGTCGCCGCCAGCCTGCGCAATCTGCTGGGACGGCGCTTGCTGCGTGAAGGGCATTACGAGGAAGCGGTCGGCTATTTCGACAATCCCGATCTGCAGCACAAGGCCCGTCTGTACGGCGAGCAACGGATGAAGGCTGACGCTGCGTGGTGGCCGACCAAACGCGCCAGCGCCTTGTACAACGCGGCGTGGACCGCGCGTGAATGGGGCATGGACATTCTCGGTTACGAGATGGCGCCGGACTACGCCACGTTTGGCGGCAACTACAGCCTGGAAAACACCGAGCTGAAAGTCGGGCCGCTGGTGGCCGAGGCTGAAGTCCAGCGCCAGAAGGCCAGTGAAGCGCAGCCGGATGAGCGTTATCACTACCGTTTTGTCGCCACCGCGCTGGCCAGCCGGGCCGCGGATAATTTGCCGCACACCAGTCAGGCGTTTGCGGCGGTGTTGTGTAACGCTGCGGGTTTCAACAGCAGCCTGGAAGAGCAGAGCGCGCTGTATCGGCGTTATGTCAATGAAGGCGCGTACGTGCCGTGGGCGGTGGACTTCGGTAATCAGTGCCCCTATCCGGATTTCGAAAACGCCGACAAGCGTTACGTCACCCAGGTGACCGATGCCGCGCGCATGGCTCTGCGGCCTTACAAATGGCCGGTACAGATCGGCGCGATCGTACTGGCGGTCGGCGTTGCATTGGCGCTGATCAGCCGGCGCCAACGCAAGGTCCGCAAACCCTAGGCCTGCTGGATAAACGTCAGGCGTACGGCGAAGCCGATCAGCAGGCTGCCGAACAGCCATTGCTGAACGCGTTGGGCGGTTGGACTGTGTTGCAGCCAACGGCCCAGCGCCGCGCCGGTCAGGGCATAGGCACTGTCGAACAGCAGCCCGATGCCCACCAGCAACCCGCCGAGGGTGGCAAACTGGGTCAGCACTGCTGCGCCGTCATTGACGATGAATTGTGGCAACAGCACCGAGCAGAACAGCAAGGCCTTGGGGTTGAGCAGATTGGTCAGCAGGCCACGACGAATCGCCTCGCGCCATTGTCCTTGGGTGGCAGTCACGGCAGCCGTATTCAGGTTCGGCAGCAGGCTGCTGCGCAAGCATTGAATGCCGATCCACAGCAGGTACGCCGCACCGGCCAGGCGCACCAGATCAAACGTCCACGGCGCCGCCTTGAACAGCGCCGCCAGACCCAATGCCGCCAATGCCACGTGACAGCCCCGGGCGATCGCCAGGCCAACGGCGGTTGCCAGCGCCGCACCGCGACCCTGGCGGGCACCGGTTTGCAGCAACAGAATCATGTCCGGGCCGGGCAACAGGAAGACCACCGCCAATGCCAGAAAAAACAGCCAGAAACTCGTCATGTCGCAGCCCTTTCGTTATCGATTCGGTGAGCAAAGTCTATGGCGCAAGGGCGGGGCAGGTGCTTGCGAAGTCAGCTTCAAAAACCCTTGGGATTGGCATAACCTGCTTTCTTTTTGCGCCTTGACCCGCAGGATCTGCCAAACATGAAACTTGACGCTTTTGATCGCAAGATTCTCGCTGCCTTGCAGCGCAACGGACGGCTGAGCAATGTCGAGCTGGCGGACGAGATCGGCCTGTCGGCGTCACCTTGCTTGCGCCGGGTGCGGATTTTGGAGGAGGCCGGGGTGATTCGTGGCTACCAGGCCAACCTCGATCGCGATGAAGTGGGACTGGGGCTGACGGTGTTTGTCGGGGTCAAGGTCGAGCGCCACAACGATGAGCAGGCCGAAGCCTTTTACGCGGCAGTCACCGCCCTGCCGGAGGTGATCTCGGCGTTTCTGGTGTCGGGCGAATCGGACTTTCTGTTGCAGGTGGTGGTGCCGGACCTGCGCGCATACGACCGCTTTCTCAGCGGCTGCCTGCTGAAGCTGCCGGGGGTGAGTGACATTCGCAGCAACTTTGCGATTCACACGGTGAAGACGCCGGGGGCGTTGCCGTTGGGGCATCTTCCGCTGTAGAGCGGGTTGCTCCCACATTCGACCGCAATCCTCCAGCAGGAACACGGTCAACTGTGGGAGCTGGCTTGCCAGCGATAGCGGTGTGTCAGCGACCGCAACGGTTAAAGGACTGACGCCATCGCTGGCAAGCCAGCTCCCACAGGGTTTGGGTGACCACCTACATCTGCGTCGCCATCCCCTCGACATTCATCGCCGCCTGACGCAGCGCCTCGGAGCGGGTCGGGTGCGGATGGCAAGTCAGCGCGATATCTTCGGCAGACGCACTGAACTCCATGGCCACGCAGTATTCACCGATCATTTCACTGACGCTCGGTCCGACCAGGTGCACGCCGAGGATCTCGTCCGTGCGTTCGTCGGCGAGGACTTTGGCGAAGCCTTCGGTCTCATGGTTGATCTTGGCCCGGCTGTTGGCGGTGAACGGGAATTTACCGACTTTATAGGTGCGCCCTTCAGCCTTGAGCTGCTCCTCGGTCTTGCCGACGCTGGCCAGCTCGGGCCGGGTGTAGATGACGTTGGGAATCAAGTCGTAATTGACCTCGCCGGCCTTGCCGACGATCTGTTCCACGCAGGCCATCGCTTCGTCTTCGGCCTTATGCGCAAGCATCGGGCCTGATGTCACGTCACCGATCACCCATACGCCGGTTGCCTCGGTACGGTGCTGGCGGTTGGCGAGCATGCCGCGCTTGTCGGTGCTCAGGCCGACGTTCTCCAGGCCCAGGCCTTTGGTGTACGGGCGCCGGCCGATCGCGACCAGCACGTAGTCGGCTTCCAGTAACTCGGCGCTGCCACCGGCGGCGGGTTCGACGCTGAGCTGCACACCGTTGACCGAGGGGGTGGCGCTGGTGACCTTCGAGCTCAATTTGAAGCTGATGCCTTGCTTGCTCAGCGCACGCTGCAGGGTTTTGCCGGCCTCGCCATCAACACCCGGGCAGATGCGGTCGAGGTATTCGACCACGGTCACCTGGGCGCCGAGACGCCGCCAGACCGAGCCCAGTTCCAGGCCGATCACCCCCGCGCCGATCACCACCAGATGCTTGGGCACTTCACCCAGCGACAGCGCGCCGGTGGAGTCGAGGATGCGTTGATTGTCGATCTCGACGCCGGGCAGGGGCGTGGGTTCGGAGCCGGTGGCGATGATGATGTCCTTGGCGCTCAGCTCGGTTTTGTTGCCTTGATCGTCGGTCACCGTGACTTTGCCCGGGCCGTCGATGTGACCCCAGCCTTTGATCCAGTCGACCTTGTTTTTGCGAAACAGAAACTCGATGCCTTTGGTCAGGCCGCTCACGCTTTCGTCTTTCTGTTTCATCATTTGCGCGAGGTTGAGCGTGGGTTTGACCTCGATGCCGAGGTTGGCGAATTCCGCACCCATGGCCGCGTCGTAAAGCTCCGAAGCATGCAGCAAGGCCTTCGACGGCATGCAACCGACGTTCAGGCAGGTGCCGCCGAGGGTGGCGCGGCCTTCCACGCAGGCTGCCTTCAGGCCCAGCTGGCCGGCGCGGATCGCCGCGTTATAACCACCGGGGCCGCCGCCCAGAATGACCACGTCGTAGTTGCTCATGCTGTTGCTCCTCGTTGGGGATGCGGATCGCTAAAAGTAGTCGGTCGATAAAATTACGAACGTAATATGTGCGTTTCCGGACATTTCGGTCAAGGCTTCAGGCAAGCGACAGGTTGCGCATCTTTAGATAAGCGAATTTGTGTACGAATATTTCACGCTTTTCGTTATATCGTAACGATAAGACCGGTGAATCAATGGCTTTGGGGTGATATGCAAGTCGATCTGGATGTCGATGGCACGCAAGTGACCGGGTTGCCGCGCTTTCAACAAGCGTCCACGCAGGGGCGACGTTTGCGTCGTCTGGCCATCGGTCTCGGCGGATTGGCCGGGGCAGGGTGGCTGCTGGCGCTGTTTGTCGAACTGTTTGCCGCGCAATCGATATGGCCGGCCTTGTTGGTGAATTTGGGCGCGGCTTTGCTGGTGTTAGTCGCCGGCTTGCAGTCGGCGTGGTGGGTGACGCAATGGCGTGCAGGGGTGATTGACCCGCCGGTATCGGTGGCGCTGACCGAGGAGCTGGAGCCAGTAGCGCCGGATGGCTGGTACGAACGGCTGCTGGAGCGGTTGAGTCAGTGCGGCCTGCACCTGCTCGGTCAGATTGGCGCGGCCACGTTGTGGCTGGGCGGCTGGTCAGTACTGGTGGTGCTCGCCGTCGGGCAGGTGTGGAATCTGGCATTGCCTGCCGCTGCGGTCGGGTTGTCGGCCACGGTGGGCGCGGCGCTGATGTTGCTGTTGGGTTTCGGCTTGCTGGTGCTGGAGCGGCAACTGGCTCAGGAGAGTCCAGCGCAATGGCCGGAAGCCGGGTCCCTCGCGCAACTGGTGCGGGTGGCGATCATCAGCCTGGTGCTGGGCGCGTTGTGCCTGCTGTTCGCCAGCGAGGCGTCGGTGTGGCCAGTACGGCTTGCGGTGTTGATCGGGATCTTGCCGGGATTCGTCGCGATCGAGTTGCTATTGCGCGCAGTCCTGTCGATATTCAGTCCTCGTCGTGAACAGCTCGAACCGACCCTGCTGGCACGCAGTTTTGTCGCTGACATGCTGCGCTGGCCGCCGCAGCCGCTTCTGGCCTTGCAGCACGAATTGCACAATCGTTTCGGCATCGATCTGCGCCAGATCTGGGCGTTCAGTTACATGCGCCGCGCCTTTCTGCCGGTGCTGGCGCTGGTCGCTGCGGTCGGCTGGTTACTGACCGGTATCCACGAAATCCCGCTGCAAGGGCGCGGTATCTACGAGCGCTTCGGCAAGCCGGTGCAAGTGTTTGGCCCCGGATTGCACGCCGGTCTGCCGTGGCCATTGGGCCGTGTATTGAGCGTCGAGAATGGCGTGGTGCACGAGTTGGCAACCAGCGTCGGCGATGCTCCTGCCCCGACCCAGGCTGATCCTGCCGAAGGCCCGGCGCCGATGGCCGCCAACCGCTTGTGGGATGCCAGCCACGTCAATGACAAATCCCAGGTGATCGCCAGCAGCCGTGGCGATCAGCAGAGCTTTCAGATCGTCAACATGGACGTGCGCTTCGTTTATCGCATTGGTCTGCGTGATCAGGATGCCTTGGCCGCCACTTACAACAACGCTGATGTGCCGACGCTGATCCGCAGCACCGCGAGCCGGATTCTGGTGCACGATTTTGCCTCGCGCACCCTCGACGGTCTACTCGGTGCTGACCGGGTAGGGCTGGGCGAAGAAATCGGCCGCGCAGTGCAAGGTGATCTACAGAAACTCGACAGCGGTGTGGAGATTCTCGCCACCGTGGTCGAAGCAATTCATCCACCCGCCGGCGCCGCCAATGCTTATCACGGCGTGCAAGCCGCGCAGATCGGCGCGCAGGCGTTGATCTCCCGTGAGCGCGGTGCTGCGGCAGAAGCCAGTAATCAGGCGCAGTTGCAAGCCAGTCTCGCTCGCGATCAGGCCAGTGCCAGCGCCCGTGAAATCAATGCGGCGGCGCAGGCGGCAGACCTGAAGTTCAGCGCTGAGCAGAAAGCCTATGCCAGCGCTGGCCAGGCATTCGTGCTCGAGCAATATCTGAGTCAGCTCAGCCTCGGCTTGAGCAAGGCCAAACTATTGGTACTCGACCACCGTTTAGGCGGCAGCAGCAATGCGCCGACCATCGATCTGCGTACGTTTACGCTGCCGGCTGATCCCACGCCTGCGCGCACCACCGCTCAACCAGGAGTTGCCCCTTGAGCCAGTCGCACACTCACGATTCCCATGACCACAGCGGCCACGATCATGGCCACGCCGGGCATCACCATCATCATGGGCATCATCACCACGGTGTGCCGGAAGAGGCGGGGCCATTCCCGTGGCGGCGCATGGGCTGGGCGTTGTTGCTGGTGGGGTTTGCCATCGCGGCGGCAAGCCTGGTCCAGGTGCGCTCGGGCGAGGCCACCGTCATCACTCGTTTCGGTAATCCGTCGCGGGTACTGCTTGAGCCGGGTTTGAGCTGGCGTTGGCCGGCGCCGTTCGAAGCGGCGATCCCGGTGGATCTGCGCCTGCGTACCACCTCGAGTGGTTTGCAGGATGTCGGCACCCGCGATGGCTTGCGCATCATCGTTCAGGCTTACGTGGCGTGGCAGGTGCAGGGCGCCCCGGACAATGTGCAGCGTTTCATGCGCGCGGTGCAGAACCAGCCGGACGAAGCGGCGCGGCAGATTCGCACCTTTGTCGGCTCGGCGCTGGAGACCACCGCCAGCAGTTTCGACCTGGCGGATCTGGTGAACACCGATGCCAGCAAAGTGCGTATTGCCGATTTCGAAGCGCAACTGCGTCAGCAGATCGACCAGCAACTGCTCGCCACCTACGGTGTGCGTGTGGTGCAGGTGGGCATCGAACGCCTGACCTTGCCTTCGGTCACGCTCACCGCCACAGTCGATCGGATGCGCGCCGAGCGTGAAACAATTGCCACCGAACGCACCGCCATCGGCAAGCGAGAAGCCGCGCAAATTCGTTCCGCCGCCGAGCGCGATGCGCGAATTGTCCAGGCCGATGCCACGGTTAAGGCCGCAGAAATCGAAGCACAGTCGCGGGTCGAAGCCGCGCAAATCTACGGCCGTGCCTACGCTGGCTCGCCGCAGTTGTACAACCTGCTGCGTTCGCTGGACACCCTGGGCACTATCGTGACGCCGGACACCAAGCTGATCCTCCGTACCGACGCCGCGCCATTCCGCGTGCTGGTGGACGGCCCGCCGAATGTTGAAAATAAATTCGGATCGCAGCCATGAGTGATGAAGTTCCACGTGGAACACATTCGTTGAGCAGTCCGTGGATTCAGGCCGGACGTCTGGCGTTTTTCGCCTTATATGCGGTGACGGTATTGGCTGCGTTGGCGTGGGCGTTTTCCAATGTGCGGCAGATTGATCCGCAAAATCGCGCGGTGGTCTTGCACTTTGGCGCACTGCAACGCGTCCAGAATGCCGGGCTGTTGCTGGCCTGGCCGCAGCCGTTCGAGCAGGTGGTTTTGCTGCCGGCGGCGGATCGGGTCATCGAGCGCCGAGTGGAAAACCTGCTGCGCAGCAGTGAGGCGATCAAGGCTGATCGTGTAGCAACCTTCGCCACGCCACTGAGCGATGCACTGGCCGGTTCCGGCTATCTGCTAACCGGCGACGCCGGCGTGGTGCAACTGGATGTGCGGGTGTTTTACAAAGTCAGCGATCCCTATGACTTCGTGCTGCAGGGTGATCATGTGCTGCCAGCACTGGATCGGCTGGTCACCCGCAGCGCTGTGGCCCTGACCGCTGCACGGGATCTGGATACGATTCTGGTCGCTCGACCGGAAATGATCGGTGCCGACAATCAAGCGGCTGAACGTCGTGAGCGTCTGCGCGGTGATCTGGTGCAAGGCATCAACAAGCGTCTGGCTGAATTGAAGGCGAGCGGGCAGGGCATCGGCATCGAAGTGGCGCGGGTCGACGTTCAGTCGAGTCTGCCGGATCCGGCGGTCAGTGCTTTTAATGCGGTACTGACCGCCAGTCAGCAGGCCGACAAAGCCGTCGCCAATGCACGCACCGAGGCGGAAAAACTCACCCAAACCGCCAACGAACAAGCCGACCGTACTCTGCAAGTGGCCCATGCTCAGGCCGGCGAACGGCTGGCAAAAGCCTCTGCCGACACTGCCACGGTAATGAGCCTGGCCAAGGCGCAACAACAGGGCACCGACCCGCAGATGCTCCTGCGGCTATACCGCGAACGCATGCCGAAGATCCTCGGCCAGGCCGGGTCAGTGACCACGGTCGATCCGAAAGATGATTCCCGCCTGATCATTCAGGGAGCCAGTAAATGACTGCGACCACCGCTGCACCGAGCCTGTTGTCCTCGGCCGAACAGCGCCGCGCTGCACGGCAATTGACACTGGCGATGCTCGCCCTTGGCTTGCTCGGCCTCGGTCTGATCTGGCGTTGGCTGGTGCCGGAGCAAACCGGTGTCAGTCAGTTGCTGCTGGGTTTCGCCTCCTTATTAGTGGCGGTGCCGGTGATGCGCTCGGCGTGGTACAGCCTGCGTTATCCAAGCCTGCACGGCATCACCGATCAACTGATTGCCCTGGCGATGCTCGGTGCGTGGGCGACTGGCGATCTGCTGACCGCCGCGTTGCTGCCGATCATCATGATCTTCGGCCACGTGCTGGAAGAGCGCAGCGTGATCGGCTCGCAGGAAGCGATTCACGCTCTCGGCCAATTGACCCGCAGCCACGCACGCAAGATTCAGGCAGATGGCTCGATCATCGAAGTCGATAACGGCACGCTGGAACCCGGTGACACTGTAGAGGTACGCGCGGGCGATCGGGTGCCGGCGGATGGCCGGGTGTTGTTGGGCCAGGCCAGCCTCGACACGGCGTCAATTACCGGCGAGTCGGTGCCAGTGGAAACGGCAGTGGGCATGACGGTGTTCGGCGGCGCGATCAACCTCGACGGTTTGCTGCGCATTGAAGTGACCCGCACCGGTGATCAATCGACGCTGGGCAAAGTCATCGCGCTGATGCAGAACGCCGAGCGTTCGAAGCCGCCGATCACCCGTCTGCTTGAACGCTATGCCGGCAGCTACATGGTGCTGGTGTTGCTGTTGGCGGCGGTGACCTGGTTTGTCACCCATGACGCGCAAGCGATGCTCGCGGTGCTGGTAGCCGCATGTCCTTGCGCCTTGGTGCTGTCGGCACCGGCCACGGCAATTGCCGGAGTGGCGGTGGCGGCGCGCCACGGTATTCTGATCCGCAGCTCGGCGTTCCTTGAGGAGTTGGCAGACCTCACATCACTGGTGGTCGACAAGACCGGCACCCTGACTTACGGCACCTTGCGTCTGCAATCGATCAACAGCCCGCGTCTGCAACAGTCCGCGGTCATGGCGTTGGCGGCCAGTCTTGGCGCGGCCAGCAGTCATCCGGTCAGCCGGGCACTGGCGGGGCTGGTCATTCAGGAGCAGAGCCTGCCGCTGACGGACATTCACGAGCGTCAGGGCCTCGGGGTCGTGGCCATGACCGCGCAGGGCGAGGCGGCGCTGGGGCGTCCCGAACTGTTCGCGCAACTGGGTATCGTCACTACCATCGTTCCCGAGCACGACGGGCCGATTGCCGGATTGGCACTGAACGGCGAATTTGTCGCCTGGCTGTTGCTGGCCGACAGCGTCAAACCGGAAGCGCGCTTTGCCCTAGCTGAATTGCGCGAACTGGGGCTGGGTCGCCAGTTGCTGCTGACCGGCGACCGCCAGAGTGTCGCCCAGACACTGGCCCGCGAAGTCGGCCTGCAAGAGGTGGAAGCCCAAGCGCTGCCCGAGGACAAACTCAATCGCGTGCTCAAGGAAATCGACAACGGTTTCCGGCCGATGGTGGTGGGTGACGGCATCAATGATTCGCTGGCGCTCAAGGCCGGTGTAGTCGGAGTGGCGATGGGCGCCGGCGGTGCCGACATCGCGCTGGCCTCGGCGGATATCGTGTTGATCGGCAGCGACCTACGCCGCCTCGGCACCTGTGTGCGGCTCAGTCGCCAGTGCCGGCGGACCTTGCAGGTCAATGTGATCATCGGTCTGGGCTGGACCCTGGCGATCGTGGTGTTCGCGGCATTCGGCTGGCTCGGCGCGGCGGGGGCAATGATTGCCGCGCTGCTGCACAACCTCAGTACGCTGCTGGTGTTGGGCAATGCCGGACGGCTGCTGCGGTTTCAGGAGCCATTGCTCAAGCTCAAGGATGATCACTGAAGTGAATTTCAGCGAACTGTGCGCCGAATAGGCAGTCATCTATGGAGAGGGCGCACACTTCACGCCGTTACCTGGGCTAAAGCAGTAGTGGGTGCATGACGGCATGCAGGAGCGCCTGGAACGATAGTCTCGGCTAATTAAATCGATAGCCTGCTATTTTTCAAGGATGGTCTACCCTCAGATCTGACGTCTGAAACAAGGGGGATCTTCCATGCTCGCGCAACTTCCACCGGCCTTACAGAATCTGCAGCTTCCGCTTCGCTTGCGACTCTGGGATGGCCATGAGTTCAACCTGGGGCCGACGCCCAGCGTCACCATTGTGGTCAAGGACCCGACGATGGTCACCCAGTTCACCCATCCGAGTCTCGACGCGCTGGGGGCGGCGTTTGTCGAAGGCAGGCTGGAACTGGAGGGCTCGATCAGCGAGGTCATCCGGGTCTGCGACGAATTGAGCAGCGCCTTGCTCGATGAAGGCGAAAGCGCGCAGCCAGTGCGTGCGGTGCACGACAAGGAAACCGACGCCAAAGCCATTTCCTATCACTATGACCTGTCCAACGCGTTCTATCAGCTGTGGCTGGACAGCGACATGGCGTATTCCTGCGCGTATTTCGAAACCGGCAGTGAAACTCTGGAACAGGCACAGCAGGCCAAGTTCCGCCATCTGTGTCGCAAGCTGCGTTTGCAGCCGGGCGATTACCTGCTGGATGTCGGTTGCGGCTGGGGTGGTCTGGCGCGTTACGCGGCACGTGAATTCGGCGCCAAAGTGTTCGGCATCACCTTGAGCAAGGAACAGCTGGAACTGGCCCGGGAGCGGGTCAAGGCCGAGGGCCTGGAAGATCAGGTTGAGCTGCAATTGCTCGACTACCGCGATCTGCCGCAGGACGGGCGTTTCGACAAGGTAGTCAGCGTCGGCATGTTCGAACACGTCGGCCACGCCAACCTCGCCGAGTACTGCAAGGTCCTGTTCGGCGCGGTGAAGGAGGGCGGTCTGGTGATGAACCACGGCATCACCGCCAAACACACCGATGGCCGTCCGGTAGGACGCGGCGCTGGCGACTTCATCGAGAAATACGTGTTCCCCAACGGTGAGCTGCCGCACTTGGCGATGATCTCGGCCGAGATCAGCGAAGCCGGGCTGGAGATTGTCGACGTCGAAAGCCTGCGTCTGCATTACGCGCGCACGCTGGATCACTGGAGCGAGCGGCTGGAGGACAACCTCGAAGCGGCCGGGAAACTGGTGCCGGATCAGGCATTGCGCATCTGGCGGCTGTATCTGGCCGGGTGTGCCTATGCGTTCGCGCGTGGCTGGATCAACCTGCACCAGATCCTGGCGGTGAAGGCGCATCCGGATGGCAGCCATGAACTGCCCTGGACCCGCGACGACATTTATCACCCCTGAGGCCTGACGACCGTTCGCTCGTTCGAGCGAGCGGTCAGTCAAAGAATCGGTGAAATAAGCCGGGCGATCCGCATGCCGAGCTGTTGCAGGCGGTGGATCTCCCGGCTTTCTTCTTTGGCGACTTCATAAGCCTGCTCGAAGTCTTCGTTGAGCATCTGTTCCACGTGGGCGGCGAATTCGCTGTCGACGGTCAGCAGCATCACTTCGAAATTCAGCCGGAACGAACGGTTGTCCAGATTGGCGCTGCCGATGGCGCTGATTTCGCTGTCGATCAACACCACTTTCTGATGCAGGAACCCCGGCTCGTAGCGGAATACCCGCACGCCGGCGCGTACTGCTTCGAACGCGTAGAGGCTGGACGCGGCGTAGACGATGCGGTGATCCGGACGCGATGGCAGCAGCAGGCGCACGTCGACGCCGCGCAGCACCGCCAGGCGCAACGCGGCGAATACTGCCTCATCGGGAATGAAATACGGGCTGGTGATCCACACTCGTTCCGTCGCCGCGTGGATGGCTTCGACGAAGAACAGTGAACAGGTTTCGTAGGCATCCGCCGGGCCGCTCGCCAGCAATTGGCAGAGCACGCCATCTTCCGGGTAGACATCCGGCAGGATCAGCGGTGGCAACGTCCGTGCTGCCCAGAACCAGTCCTCGGCAAACGACTCCTGCATGCAGGCCACCACCGGCCCGCGCACCTGAACATGGGTATCGCGCCACGGCGCCAGGGGCGGTTTCTCGCCCATGTATTCATCGCCGACGTTATGCCCGCCGACGAAGCCGAGTACGCCATCGACCACGACGATTTTGCGGTGGTTGCGGAAATTCACCTGGAAGCGATTGAGCCAGCCGCTGCGTGTGGCGAAGGCTTTGACCTCGACACCGCCATCGCGCAGCGCCTGCACATAACTGTGGGGCAGGGCGTGGCTGCCGATGCGGTCGTAGAGCAGATGAATTGCCACACCTTCCGCGGCCTTCTTCAGTAACAGGTCGCGCAGGCGCTGCCCGAGGCGGTCGTCATGGATGATGAAAAACTGCACCAGTACGGCTTCGCGCGCTTGATCGATAGCCTGGAAAATCGCCTCAAAGGTCGCGTGGCCATTCACCAGCAGTTGCACCTGGTTGTTCGCCAGGCACGGCATGCGTCCCAGTTTGGGCATGGCGCGCAGCGAGGCGTAGGCCTTCGAGGCGCGGGCGGTGAGGGCTTCTTCGACCCATGGGCGCCAGTTCAACTCGGAGATCGCCTGACGCATCTGTTCGTTGGCCTGACGCCGCGCCTTGATATAGCCGTCGAAGGTGCTGCGGCCGAAAACCAGATAAGGGATGAGGGTCAGGTAGGGAATGAAAATAAGCGACAATGCCCAGGCGATCGAGCCTTGGGCGGTGCGTACGGTCAGCACCGCATGGATGGCGGCGATCAAGCCGAGGCTATGTATCAGGGCGATCAGATAACCGAAAATGTGCGGTCCAAAATAATCCATGGGGCAGCCTTGCTCCTGAAGACTCAATGCGTAACAGACCATGTTCCGAGGCGAATGTCGCTATTTAATTGGTGCATGAACCGAAGCAATCGGCCGACGTCTAACGGCCACTACTGATCAGGAGTTTTTCGATGAACGTTCGTCTGCTGGGTTTGGCGCTGGGCCTGGGTTTGGCAATGCCGGTGGTTGCGCAGGCGCAAATGCTGCAGCCGGGGCTATGGGAAATGACCTCAAGCAACGTCAAGGTCGATGACCAGCCCATGGATGTGCAATCGATCCTTGGCCAGTTGCAAGGCCAGATGACTCCGCAGCAGCGTGCGGCGCTGGAAAAGAACGGAATCAACATCGGCGGCAAGGGCATTCGTGCCTGCCTGACGCCGCAGCAAGTGGCGACCAACGACATCCCGCTGGCCGATCCGCAATCGGGCTGCAAACAGCAGATCACCGAACGCACCGGTAACCAGTGGAAATTCCGCTTCAGCTGCCCGAAAGCGCAAGGCACCGGGGTTGCCACGTTCCTCAGTGATCGTGAGTTCACCACGGTGGCCAATGGCACGTTCAACGCCATCGGCATCAACCAGAAGGGCAGTCTGGAAACCCGAGCGGTGTGGTTAGGTCAGGATTGCGGCACCGTGAAGCCAAGAGCTTAAAAGCTTCGCGAGCAAGCCCGCTCCCACAGGGGACAGCACAATCCTTGTGGGAGCGGGCTTGCTCGCGAAGGCGTCTTGGTTGTCACCGCATGAATCGCAGCGCCAGCCCCTGACATCCTTCGTTGATACGCTGCTCCCGCCAGGCGATCTGCCCCGACACCCACGTGGTATTCACCCGATAGCGAAAAGTCTTGTCAGCAAACGGCGTCCACCCGCATTGCGACAGAATCGGTTGCCGCGACACCTCAAGAGCCAAGGGCTCAACCAGCACCAGATCCGCCCAATACCCCTCGCGTAAATAACCCCGATCCGGAATCGCAAACAGATCCGCCACCCGATGGCTGGTCTTCGCCACCAACGTGGTGATCGGCAGCACGCCATCGGCCACCAGTTCCAGTAGCGCCGGCAAAGCGTGTTGCACCAGTGGCAAACCGGACGGCGCTTCGGCATACGGGCGCTGTTTTTCTGCCCAGGTATGCGGTGCGTGATCGCTGCCGATCACGTCCAGGCGATTGCTCAGCAGCGCCGCGCGCAAGGCATCGCGGTCGGCTTGGGTCTTGATCGCCGGATTGCATTTGATCAGGTTGCCGAGGGCCGGATAGTCGCGGTCATCAAACAGCAGATGATGCAGGCAGACTTCGGCCGTGATGTGTTTCTGTGCGAGCGGCTTGTCCTCGAACAACTCGAGTTCGCGAGCGGTGGTCAGGTGTAAAACGTGCAGGCGGGTGCCGTGACGTCTGGCCAGTTCCACCGCCAGCGAAGAGGAGCGGTAGCAAGCCTCGGCATCGCGAATCAGTGCATGGATACTCGCTGGCAGGTGTTCGCCGAGGCGTTCGCGCAGACGTGCTGCATTGGCCTCGATGCTCGGCGTGTGTTCGCAATGCGCCAGCAGTATTGTCGGCACTTCGGCGAATAAACGCTCGAGAGTCCTCGGATCGTCCACCAACATGTTGCCGGTGGACGCGCCCATGAACACTTTGACCCCGGCCACTTCGCAGGGGTTGAGTGCGGCGACGGTGTCGAGGTTGTGCCGGCTCACACCGAAATGAAAGCCGTAGTTGGCCACAGAGTTGATCGCCGCCCGACGCTTTTTATCCGCCAGCGCTTCGAGGGTGAGGGTGGCCGGCTGGGTGTTGGGCATGTCCATGAAACTGGTGATGCCGCCCGCCACCGCTGCGCGCGATTCGGTGTGGATGCAGCCCTTGGCCGGCGCCCCCGGCTCGCGAAAATGCACCTGGTCATCAATCATCCCCGGTAACAACCATTGACCGTTGGCGTCGATTTCCACACGCGCATTTTCACCGTCGATGCTGCGCGCGATCTTGACGATGCGGCCATGGCTGACCAACAGATCGCCGTCGAACTCGCACCCTTCGTTGACCAGCCTGGCGTTGCGAATCAGCACGCTGCTCATGGTTCAGAACTCGTTCTGCAAGGCTTTGTAGCCGCGCACCAGATCGACATTGGTGCGTGCCACGTCTTCGGAAAACTCCGAGGCGCTGACACTCACCGGCGGGAACTGCGAGAGGTCGGTATTGGGGCCGATGCGGGTGGTGGAGGGCACGTAGAACGCATCCGGCAAATCGCGGCCATCGACCACCGAGTTGTGCCGCACCACACAGCCGTCACCGACCACGCAATTGAACAGCACACTGTTGAAACCGATGAACACCCGGTCGCCGACTACGCACGGGCCGTGCACGATCGAGCGGTGAGCGATCGAGGTGAATTCGCCGATGGTCACCGCGGCGCCGGATTTGGAATGGATCACCACGCCGTCCTGGATGTTCGAATTGGCGCCGATGGTGATCGGCTCCATCGTGCCCGAAGCGTCTACTTCATCGGCGCGAATCACGGCGTAGGGACCGACGAACACGTTCTCGCCAATGACCACCTTGCCGCAGATGATCGCGGTTTTATCGACGTAGGCCGACTCGGCAATTTGCGGCAGATCGCCGGAAGGATTTTTGCGGATCATGGCTGGCTCAGTGCGTCATAAAGGGTGTTGAGGTTGTATTCGAACAGTCCGATAAAGGTGCTGGCCGGGCCACTGGCGGCGAGGGCATCGGAGTACAACGTGCCGCCGATGTGCGCGCCGCTTTCCTCGGCGATCTGCTTGAGCAGGCGCGCGTCCTTGATGTTTTCCATGAACACCGCTTTGACCTTGGCCTGACGGATTTGGGTAATCAGTGCGGCGACTTCGGCGGCTGACGGTTCACGCTCGGTGGACAGACCTTGCGGCGCCATGAAGTCGATGCCGTAGGCCTGCCCGAGATAACCGAAGGCATCGTGGCTGGTGACGATCTTGCGATTGCCCGGTGGCAGCGAGCCGAGCTTGGCCTTGGCTTCAGCGAGCAGGGTGTAGATCTGTTTCAGGTAGGTCTGGCTGTTGCGTTGGTAGTCGGCCATGTTCGCCGGATCAGCGGCGATCAGCGCCTTGGTGATGTTGGCGATGTACAGCTCGGTGTTGGCCAGGTTGTGCCAGGCGTGCGGGTCGGGAATGGTCTCGCCGTCTTCCTCCAGCGAGCGTGGAATCACGCCATGACTGGCACTGATGATGGGGGCTCTGGTGTCGGTGCTGGTCACCAGACGATCAAGCCAAGGCTCGAAACCCAAGCCGTTCTTGATGATCAGTTTGGCCTTTAGCAACGCTTTGGCGTCATCGGGTGTCGGTTCATACGTGTGGGCATCGGCGTCCGGGCCGACCATATTGGTGATCTGAATATGCTCGCCCCCCACCTGATGAACCATGTCGGCAAGGATGCTGAAGCTGGTGACCACCGGCAATTTTTCCGCCGCCGACAACGACATCGACAGCAGCAGGCCGAACAACACGAGTAGAGCGCGCATCGGGAAACACCTCATTGGGATGTGAGCAAAGGCGGGCGGTGCAGCAAACCGTGCACCGGTCCGAACACCACGGACAGCAGATAACCCATGCCGGCGACCAGCACGATCGCCGGACCGCTCGGCAGCGAGTAGTAGAACGAGATCAGCAATCCGCACCACACCGAGACGCAGCCGATAAGCACCGAGATGGCAATCAGGCTCGGCAGGCGACGACTCCAGAACCGTGACGCGGCGGCGGGCAGCATCATCAGGCCGACCACCATCAAGGCGCCGATGGCCTGGAAACCGATCACCAGATTGAGCACCACCAAGGTCAGGAACACACCGTGGGCGAGAGGGCCGAGGCGGCTGACGGTTTGCAGGAATAATGGGTCGAGGGTATCGAGCAGCAGCGGTTTGTAGATCAAGGCCATGGCGACCAGACTCAGTCCCGACACCCACAACATTCCATTGAGGGTCGGACCGTCGACGGCGAGCGCTGAGCCGAACAGCAAGTGCAGCAGGTCCAGGCGCTTGCCGGCAATGCCAAGAATCAGCACGCCGCTGGCGAGTGAGATCGGATAGATCGCCGCGAGGCTAGCGTCTTCGCGCAGACCGGTGCGACGGGTGATCCAGGCGGCGAGACCGGCCATGCCCAGGCCGGCGCCCAGACCACCGAAGGTCAACGCGGGCAGACTCAGACCGGCGAACCAGAAGCCCAATGCTGCGCCGGGAAGGATGCCGTGGGCGACGGCGTCACCGATCAGGCTCATGCGCCGCAGAATCAGGAACACACCGAGCGGCGCTGTGCTACAGGCCAATACCAGTCCGCCGAGCAGCGCTCGGCGCATGAACACGAACTCGCTGAACGGTTGCCAGAGGTGGGCGACGGTGAGCATCAGGCCACCTGCATATCGGGTGTTTGCTGGATCAGTTCGGCACTGGGTCCGAACACGCATTCGCGGTTTTTGATCAGCAGTGTCTGCGGGATGTGTTGGCGGACGGCGGCGAGGTCATGGCAGACCATCAGCAGTGTTCGTCCTTCGGAGTGCCAGGCATGGATGTGTTGCCAGAGTAACTGCTGGCCCAGTTCATCGAGAGCTGCGTGGGGTTCGTCGAGCAGCAGCAATTGGGCGTCGGTCAGACTCAAGCGGGCGAGCAGGGCGCGCTGCAACTCGCCACCGGAAAGGGCCATCAGCGGACGTTTTTCCAATCCGCTCAAGTGCCAATTTTCCAGGGCGTTAACGAGTCGTTGTGCGCGCAGTTGCGTCGACAATCGACGCCCCCAGAAACCCGCGGCTACCAGTTCTTCGAGGCTGATGGGGAACTGCCGGTCGAGGTGTTGCTGTTGCGGCAGGAACGCCAGGCCGCCCTGGCGTGGAACACCCAGTGCGACTTTTCCCGATAGCGGCTTCAGCAATCCGGCGATGACTTTCAGCAAGCTGCTCTTACCGCAGCCGTTGGCGCCGATGATGGCGCTGAGGCTGCCGTGTTCCAGCGAGAGCGTCAGTGGCGAAGTCAGTGGTTGGCCGGGTGCGCCCCAAGTCAGAGTTTGGCAACGGATCATGCGAGTTCTCGGTGCCAGTGGCTTTCCGCGACAGCGTCGTGGGCGTGCAGGCTTTCGGCGTGGATCACCCGCAGGTGGAAACCACTGACGCCGGGGGAGCGGCGCAGGGCCAAATTGAGTCGTCGCGCGGCGTCTTCGCAGAACATCAGATTTTGCCCATTGGCCAGAGCGAAGGCTTGTTCGTCGGCGCGTTTCACGGCGGTTTGTACGGCGGTGCCGAGTGCCGCTTCGGCATCATTGATGATGACGCTCAGAGGTAGCTCGTCGATGAACTCGTCGAGGTGCATATGCAATTGCGCGGTGCTGCGTTGGCTGTGCGGGGTGGCGACAATGCCTTGGTTTGATCCTAGCCAAGCCAAAACTTCGGCATGTTGCAGTGGCTTGTTGGCGAAGTCATCGATGAATTGCTGCTGAATCAACTGTCGCGCCAGCGCTGCTGAGCAGGGGCAAGTTGAGGAGTAGGGCACCTCGATTTTAAGTTCCACGTGGAACATTTGGTTTTTCAGACTCGCTGAAATGCTCACTGGGTAGCTCTTCCAACCCGCTAGAGGACTGACTAACGCAGGCCTTTTCAGCAGCACCTCGCAGTGGATTTTCAGGTAGGCGCTGTTGGATAAACCGTCATGGCTGACCAGAAATTCCTCGAGAACCTGGCGCAATAGAGAGGGAGAGAGGTCCTGCCGCTCAAGTGCCGCCAGTGCGAGATATAGCCGCGACATGTGAATGCCGCGCGCCTCGCCATCATCGAGACTCACGCCTGCATCAGCTTTTGCGCTCAGACGTTGGCATTGCAATAAAACAGGCAGAGCAATGCCGCACATTCCCACCCAATCAAGCGGTAACGCCTGCCGAGCGGCTTGAGTCGCAATATCCGGAAGTGTCAGCGAATTCATGTTCGGAACCATCGTGTTGATTGAATTAGATGTTACATTATAACAATTCAAATCACGATGCCTTTTTCATGAACAGGCTTTCATATGCACCGACGTCATCTGCTCAACCTGCTTGTGGCCAGCACGGCTTTGGTTTTTCCCTTCACCGTTTCGGCTACACAAATTCGCAATGCACGCCTCTGGCGTTCGGATGACAAGCTCAGATTGGTGTTCGATCTGAGCGGTCCGGTGCGCTACAAAACCTTCTCCCTGAGCGCTCCAGAACGCTTGATCATCGACCTTTCCGGGGCGAGTTTGAGTGGCGATTTCAGTCAATTGACGCTTGTCGATACAGCTATTCATTCGATTCGATCAGGGCGCTTTGGTCAGGGTGATACACGGATCGTTCTCGATCTGAACCATCCGGTGCTATTGAGCAGCTTCCTTTTGGCGCCTCAAGATGGCCAAGGGCACCGCTTGGTGCTTGATCTGGTAAACGCCAAACAGGCATCAAGTCCGGCAATGGTTCCACGTGAAACACCCTCGAATCAGGCTCACCCCAAGCGCGACATCATCGTTGTCGTTGATCCCGGGCACGGCGGGAAAGACCCAGGTGCGGTTGGCGCCAAGGGTGAGCGGGAAAAAGATGTGGTTCTTGCCATCGCTCAGTTGCTCGCCAAACGCCTGAAAAGGGAGAAAGGCTTCGACGTAAAACTGGTGCGCAATGACGACTTCTTCGTGCCGCTGCGCAAGCGTGTGGACATCGCACGTCAGCACAAGGCCGACATGTTTATTTCGGTGCACGCCGATGCGGCGCCGCGTCTTACCGCGACGGGAGCATCTGTGTATTGCTTGTCTGAAGGTGGTGCGACGTCAGCAACTGCACGCTTCATGGCACAGCGGGAGAACGGCGCGGATCTGCTGGGCGCGACCAGTCTGCTCAACCTTAAGGACAAGGATCCGATGCTCGCCGGCGTGATTCTCGACATGTCGATGAACGCCACCATTGCCGCCAGTTTGCAACTCGGCAGCACCGTTCTCGGCAGTCTGGCGGGCATTACCACGCTGCATCAGAAGCGCGTGGAGCAGGCAGGGTTTGCCGTGCTGAAGTCGCCGGACGTGCCGTCGATTCTGGTGGAAACCGGCTTCATTTCCAACGCCCGTGACAGCCAGCGCCTGGTCACGCCTCGACATCAGCAGGCCGTGGCGGATGGTTTATTCGAAGGGCTGCAGCGTTACTTCCAGAAGAATCCGCCAGTAGATAGCTACATCGCCTGGCAGCAGGAGCAGCAAGAAGCGCAGGTTTAGCAGCCGGTGATCCGACTGCAGGTGAACTTGGCGCTGCTGCCGCCAGAGCTGGAAAAGCGATTGATTGTCGTCCAGCCAACGCGACGGGTGTAGCCAACCCAGGCTTCGCCGTCAGAGGCGAGCCCGGTGAAGAACGTCAGCTGGCCGAAACGACTGTTGGTCTGTGCCCAGTAGCGATTGCCGTCCTTTTCAAAGCCACGCAGGTAAATCGTGCTGCCCACCGTGTTTACGCTGTAGGTATTGCCCTGCGCATCGATGCAGGCCAGCAGATTGGCGCTGCGTGTGCAGTTGGCGAGCGCGGGAATTTGCCCCCACGCGTTGGCTCCCGACAGCAACGCGAGACTCAGCAGCGAGCATTTCATGGCATCTTTCATCGCGGTTCTCGATGGGCGGATTGCGTACACAGCTTCCTGCTCTTCATCGTTTCGGACAAGAGCAGGACTGGCTTATTCGTGTTGTTATACTATAACATAAAATTGAATTGAGCCTGAGCTCGCCGATTTCAAGCGTCTGCTTCTGCCATATCGCTGTTTTGAAGCTCTAGAGCGCGGTGCGCTACGCCAAACCAGGCCAAAACGCACATCGGCCACCACATGATGAGGATTATCCAATGTCATCACCGCTTCCCGTGACCGTTCTATCGGGCTTTCTCGGCGCCGGAAAAAGTACACTTTTGAATTACGTACTACGTAATCGAGAAGGCTTGCGTGTTGCGGTCATCGTTAACGATATGAGTGAGATCAACATTGATGGCGGCGAAGTCCAGCGTGATGTCAGCCTGAATCGTGCGGAAGAAAAGCTGGTGGAGATGAGCAACGGTTGTATCTGCTGTACGTTACGCGAAGACTTGCTCGAAGAAGTCAGCAAACTCGCCCGCGAAGGAAGATTCGATTACCTGCTCATCGAATCCACCGGGATTTCCGAACCGCTGCCGGTCGCCGAAACGTTTACCTTCCGCGATGAGCAGGGCCAGAGCCTTGCTGACGTCGCGCGGCTCGACACCATGGTCACGGTAGTCGACGGTGTGAATTTCCTCCTCGACTATCAGGCTGCCGAGAGCCTCGCGTCCCGCGGCGAGACACTGGGCGATGAAGATGAACGCTCGATCACCGATCTGCTGATCGAACAAATCGAGTTCGCCGATGTACTGCTGATCAGCAAGATCGACCTCATCAGCCGCCAGGAGCGCGAAGAGCTGATGGCCATCCTCAAACGCCTCAACGCCCAGGCGGAAATCATCCCGATGGTGATGGGCGAGGTGCCGCTAGAGAAGATCCTCAACACCGGGCGTTTCGATTTCGAGAAAGCCGCTCAGGCCCCGGGCTGGTTGCAGGAATTGCGTGGTGAGCACGTGCCGGAAACCACGGAATACGGCATCGCCTCGACGGCCTACCGCGCACGTCGCCCGTTCCATCCGCAGCGCTTTTTCGACTTCATCGATCGTCCATGGCCGAACGGCAAACTGCTGCGCTCCAAAGGCTTCTTCTGGCTCGCCAGCAAACCCTCCGACGCAGGCAGTTGGTCGCAGGCCGGCGGTTTGATGCGCCATGGTTTCGCCGGTCGCTGGTGGCGTTTCGTGCCGAAAAACCAATGGCCGCAGGATCAGGAAAGTACCGCAGCGATCATGGAGAACTGGACACCGAGCGTTGGAGATTGTCGTCAGGAGCTGGTATTCATCGGCCAGAACATCGACTTCGTACAGCTCAAGTCGGAGCTCGACGCCTGCCTGCTGACTGATGAAGAAATGGCCATTGGCGCAGATGGTTGGCGCAGGCTGCCGGACCCGTTCGGCCCTTGGCACGAAGAGGCCGCCTGATGCTTGCGCTCAAACTGCAGCAAAACCGGGTGCGCCATCAGCATCAGGGGGCGACGCCGAAAACGCTGGCGCGAATCCTCGAAGACGACGTCAATCTCGCGGTCTGGCAGCGTCAAATGCCGCTGCACATCGCCGATTTCGCAGAGTTGCTGCTCTCGCTCAACGAGCCTTTGGCGGAATCACTGTGCATCGAATTGCCGAATGAAGACGCCGACCCTGATCTGCAAGGACTGGCCGCCGGGTTCCGTGATCTGCAAGGCTACGAGGGCTTCATCGCGGACCTGCAATGGCTGGTGAGTGCCTTCGCCTGTCTGCTGGGCGCTCGCCGCATCGGTTTGCGCCTGCGGGTGTTGGACAAAGCCATGTGCCCACGCTTCCATGTCGATCATGTGCCGGTGCGCTTGATCACCACCTATGCCGGGATTGGCAGCCAATGGCTCAAGGAGGGCGTGATGGATCGCGAGCAATTGGGCCAGGCCAACGCTGAGCCGTACGGCATGAGTCAAATCCAGCAACTCAAGCGTGGTGACGTGGCGTTATTGAAAGGTGAGAAGTGGCACGGCAACGAAGGCTTCGGCCTGATTCATCGTTCTCCGCAACCGGGGCCGGGCGAACGACGGCTGCTGCTGACTCTCGACTGGCTCGGCTGACGGCTCAAGGTTTGAGCCACTTGCCCTGGCTCTGGCCTTCGCAGTACGGCTGCAAATACGCCGCGTCGGAGGCGACGCCGTAATAGTGGATATCCTGGCGATAGGGCATATTGGCGACTTGCGCGTTGCTGCACACGCCGAACGCGCCGCTCGGGCATTGATCGACGTACTGCACCTCGACTTTCTGCCCGGCCAGGGTCGGTTGGCAGAAGCCGTCGCTGAACAGCTTCTCGGGAATATTGCGGTTCTGCTGGCAGACTTTGACGTCGAGCCGCTCGCCCTGGCTGTGCACCACGCAAGCCTGGGCCCATGCTTCGCTCGACAGCAGCGTCAACAGCAACGACCATCCCATCCAACGCATGTCCAATCCCCTCAGAAAACGCCCAGTCATGTTGCAGAACATTCCTACCCATGTCATCGCCGGCCCTTTGGGCGCTGGCAAGACCAGCCTCATTCGCCAGCTCATGGCCCAACGGCCGGACGGCGAGCGATGGGCGGTGCTGATCAACGAGTTCGGTCAGATCGGCCTCGATGCTGCGTTGCTGACCCGCGACGCCGATGGTATCGCACTGGGCGAAGTCGCCGGAGGGTGTCTGTGTTGCGTGAATGGAGCGCCGTTTCAGATCGGCCTCGGCCGTTTGCTGCGCAAGGCCAGGCCGGATCGGCTGCTCATCGAGCCGTCCGGACTGGGCCATCCGGCGCAATTGCTCAAGCAGTTAGGCGAGGCGCCGTGGTTGGGTGTGCTGGCGCTGCAGCCCTGCGTGTTAGTGCTGGATGCCCAGGCGCTGGCCGCCGGGAAAGCCTTGCCGACCGCTCAGCAGGAGGCTTTGGCCAGCGCCGGCCTGCTGTTGCTGAACAAGGCAGAAAGTCTGGATGAGGCTGCACGGCAGACCATCGCCGAGCGTTTGCCGGCAGTCAAACTGATCTGGACGCAGCAGGCGCAACTGCCTTTACGCGAGTTGCCGGGTGTCACGGCGCAAGCAATGGCGGGTGTGGATAACCTCGTCGTGCCTCAGGGGGCGGGACCGATTCCGGCGCTCTGGAGCGATCCGGCCGTGCCGATCTGCCTGAGTCAGGCACAGGAGGGCGGTTGGAGCATCGGCTGGCGTTGGCACCCTGGACAGACGTTCGATACGCAACGTCTGAGCCAATGGCTGCAGAGCCTGGACTGGCGGCGGGCCAAACTGGTTATCCACAGCGCCGAGGGCTGGGTGTCGGCCAATGCGGTGGATAACGCCGAACTGGATTGGCAACCGAGTGAGTGGCGACGGGATTCACGTATAGAGCTGATCTTTGCCGATGCACAACGTATCGATGCTTTGCAGTCAGGCCTGACGCAATGCCGGGTGCAGGCGGGTTAGCTCAAGGCTTCCACTTATTGTGTTCCTGCCGCCACTGGCTCAGTTCGATCACTTCGGCCCGTGGGCGGGTAACTTCGACCACCGGCGGCGTATCGTCGAACGGCGCCGGGTAGGGCGCCAGTTCGATCTGTGCGCTGTGCGCGCCAAACTGGGTAATGGTGCCGTTGTGCCGGGTTTCGCCGGTCACGGTGAACTCGAAGTTATAGACCCGGGCCAGGCGCCGCCGCCCGCTGGCATCCTTGATCAAACCGATTTTTTTCAACGCGACGTTACCGTCCAGCAGTTCGACGCCGACGTTGATGCAATGCTGCTTGACCCGCTCCAGCGCCCGCTCGCGCAAGCCGTGGTTGTGCCATAACCATGCGCCGGCAGCGGCGAACAGCATCAGCACGAAGATGTTTTCGAGGGTCAGCATCAACAGGAAACTCCAAAAGATAAGCTCAGCTTAACTGCGTCGCCGGTCTGTCGTACAGGCTGTGTTTCGTCGCATACTGCGCGGCTTGAATTTCAATCGTTTTACGGAATAACCCGAATGAAACGTACGCCTCATCTGCTCGCCATTCAGTCCCATGTGGTCTTCGGCCACGCCGGCAACAGCGCCGCCGTGTTTCCGATGCAGCGGGTCGGGGTGAATGTCTGGCCGCTCAACACCGTGCAGTTTTCCAATCACACCCAGTACGGGCAGTGGGCCGGTGAAGTGCTGGCGCCGCACCAGATCCCCGAACTGGTCGAAGGCATTGCCGCCATTGGCGAGCTGGGCAATTGCGACGCCGTGCTTTCCGGTTATCTGGGCAGCGCGGCGCAGGGCCGGGCAATTCTCAGTGGCGTCGAGCGCATCAAGTCGGTCAATCCGAAGGCGTTGTACCTGTGCGACCCGGTGATGGGTCATCCGGAGAAGGGCTGCAGTGTGCCGGCCGAAGTCAGCGATTTCCTGCTGGAAGAAGCCGCTGCGGTGGCGGACATCATGTGCCCGAACCAACTGGAGCTGGACAGCTTCTCCGGGCGCAAGCCGCAGTCGCTGTTCGATTGTCTGGCGATGGCTCGGGCGTTGCTGGCACGTGGGCCGAAAGCGGTGCTGGTCAAGCATCTGGATTATCCGGGCAAGCCGGCGGACGGTTTCGAGATGTTGTTGGTGACCGCCGACGAAAGCTGGCACCTGCGCCGTCCGCTACTGGCGTTTCCGCGTCAGCCAGTGGGTGTCGGCGATCTGACGTCCGGGCTGTTCCTCGCGCGGGTACTGCTCGGCGACAGTCTGGTGGCGGCGTTTGAGTTCACCGCAGCGGCGGTGCATGAGGTGCTGCTGGAAACCCAGGCGTGTGCCAGTTACGAGCTGCAACTGGTGCGAGCGCAGGACCGGATCGCGCATCCGCGGGTGAAGTTTGAGGCGACGGCGATCAGTCTGTAAGACCGCGTTACACCCATTCGCGAGCAAGCCCGCTCCCACCTTCGACCGCGTTCTCATGGGAGGACTGCGATTCAATGTGGGAGCGGGCTTGCTCGCGAAGGCGATCTGTAAAGCGACATCATGCCAAAGGGCTGATCAGGCGTCGCCCTTGATCTCCTGATAACGCTTTTCCAGCTCCTGACGAATCTGCCGACGCTGCTGCGCCTGCATGTAGCGACGCTTGTCTTCGCTGTTCTGCGGTTGCAGCGGCGGCACGGGGGCCGGTTTGCGCTGGTCATCCACCGCGACCATGGTGAAGAAGCAGCTGTTGGTGTGGCGCACCGAGCGCTCGCGGATGTTTTCGGTCACCACTTTGATGCCGACTTCCATCGAGGTGTTGCCGGTGTAGTTGACCGACGCGAGGAAGGTCACCAGTTCGCCGACATGGATCGGCTCCCGGAAAATCACCTGATCCACCGACAGCGTTACAACGTAGCGGCCGGCATAGCGGCTCGCGCAGGCGTAGGCCACTTCGTCGAGGTATTTGAGCAGGGTACCGCCGTGGACATTGCCAGAGAAGTTGGCCATGTCGGGGGTCATCAATACCGTCATCGACAGTTGGGCGTTTCCGGGTTCCATAACGTTCTCACGGATCAAGGCTGGATGGCTGGACGCACCTCTGCGGGTGCCTGGTGGTTTTTTCAAAAGCACCGTTATCGGGACGCCAGACGACTGGCTGCCGTCACGCCACGACCGATCTGTTTCCTTATATTGCACCGCCTTCCAGCCGGAAGTCGCGGTGTTAACCTGCAAAAGGCCCTGCCCAAGGGCAATTCCTACACGAAAAGCGGATTTTTACCCAGCTCGCTCAGACCTTTCTGAAGTCTGACGGCGGGTCACGTCATACAAGGAGCCCACACCATGCATGCCATCAGCTTTATTCAGGATCTGGCAGTGATCATGTTGGTCGCAGGTGTGGTCACCGTGCTGTTTCACCGCTTCAAGCAGCCGGTGGTGCTCGGTTACATCGTCGCCGGTTTCATCATCGGCCCGCACACACCGCCGTTCGGCCTGATCCACGACGAAGAAACCATCAAGACCCTCGCCGAGCTGGGGGTGATCTTCCTGATGTTCTGCCTCGGGCTGGAATTCAGTCTGCGCAAGTTGTTCAAGGTCGGGGCCACGGCGTTTATCGCAGCGTTCCTTGAAATCGTCCTGATGATCTGGATTGGCTACGAGATCGGTCGCTGGTTCGACTGGAACACCATGGACTCGCTGTTCCTCGGCGCAATCCTCGCCATCTCCTCAACCACCATCATCGTCAAGGCGCTCAACGACCTGAAGATGAAAAACGAGCGCTTTGCGCAGCTGATCTTCGGCGTACTGATCGTCGAGGACATCCTCGGCATTGGCATCATCGCCTTGCTGTCGAGCATCGCGGTCAGCGGCACGGTCAGCTCCGGCGAAGTGTTCTCCACGGTCGGCAAACTGTCGCTGTTCATGATCGTCGCGCTGGTGGTCGGCATTTTGCTGGTACCGCGTCTGCTGGCGTATGTCGCCAAATTCGAAAGCAACGAGATGCTGCTGATCACCGTGCTGGGCTTGTGTTTCGGCTTCTGCCTGCTGGTGGTCAAGCTTGAATACAGCATGGTGCTCGGCGCCTTCCTGATCGGCGCGATCATGGCCGAGTCGCGGCAGCTGCTGAAGATCGAACGGCTGATCGAGCCGGTTCGCGACCTGTTCAGTGCAATCTTCTTCGTCGCCATCGGCCTGATGCTCGATCCTATGATCCTGCTGCAATACGCCTGGCCGATTGCAGTCATTACCGTGGCGGTGGTGCTCGGCAAGATGTTGTCCTGCGGCCTCGGGGCGTTTATCGCCGGCAATGACGGACGCACCTCACTGCGTGTGGGGATGGGGCTGTCACAGATTGGCGAATTTTCCTTCATCATCGCCGCGCTCGGGATGACGCTGCAGGTCACCAGCAACTTCCTTTATCCCGTTGCGGTGGCGGTGTCGGTGATCACCACGCTGCTGACGCCGTATCTGATCCGTGCGGCCGATCCGCTGTCGATCAAGCTCTCGGCGGCAGTGCCCAAGCGTCTGGGCCGGGTGTTCGGCATGTATGGCGAATGGCTGCGCAGCATTCAACCGCAAGGCGAGGGTGCGATGCTGGCGGCGATGATCCGGCGGATCCTGTTGCAGGTCGGGGTCAATCTGGCGCTGGTGATCGCGATCTTCTTCAGCGGCGCGTTCTTCGCCGGACGGTTGTCGGTGTGGATGCAGGACTGGATCACTGATCCGAGCTGGCAGAAGGCGTTGATCTGGGGCGGGGCGCTGCTGCTGTCGCTGCCGTTCCTGATTGCGGCGTATCGCAAGCTCAAGGCGTTGTCGATGCTGTTGGCGGAGATGGGTGTGAAGCCGGAGATGGCCGGGCGTCACACGCAGCGAGTGCGTCGGGTGATCTCCGAAGTGATCCCGATCCTCTCGCTGCTGGTGATCTTCCTGCCGTTGGCAGCCTTGTCGGCCAGTATCCTGCCGACCAACAAGTTGCTGGTGCTGGTCGCCGTGGTCGCGGCCGCCGTGGCGGCGCTGCTCTGGCGCTGGTTCATCCGCGTGCACACGCGGATGCAGGTGGCCCTGCTGGAAACCCTCGACAACCACAAGGAGTCGTCGGGGCACTGACCGGCCCGGGCATCCGGCTAATCAGCTCTCCAGCCAGACATCCCGCGCCCAATGCCACACCGACTCCCAGGACTCTTCGGTGATCAGCTCTTCTTCGCCGGACCACAGCACCACGGTGCCGTCTTCTTCGACGCAGTAGTAGTTGTCGCCGTCCTGGCAGATCGGGATCAGGTCGCGCGGTACGCCAGCATCCCAGGCGTTGGCCGCGACATCCGGCAGGTAAGTGTGTGATTGCGGGTCGGTGACGGTCACCGGCTCGAGGCTGCCGTACACCACGTCGCTGACGGTCAGCAGAAACTCTTTGAAGACGAACGGGATGTTGATGAAGAGTTCTTCTTCGATCTCCACCAATTGGTCTTCGTCGGGCAACTCCAGGGGAACCGGTACGGGTTCGTTGGCTTCGCGCAGTTGTTCGATGATTTCTTCCACGTCCGGGATCCTCTTGCTTGAATGGCGCGGTTTATATGGGCCGGTTTATACAGTAGCTCGCTATAGATGCAACTGCGAAATAGAAAACCCCGGCCGAGGCCGGGGTTTTCATTACCACATGCGTAACGCGATGGGGATCAGCCGTTCTGGCGGATACCGGCCACCAGCCAAGGCTGGTTTTCGCCCTGCGGACGTTCCATGTTCCAGCTTTCGCTGAACACTTCGCCCTGGTCGAAACGCGAGGTCTTCGACACGCCGCTGAAGGTCAGGGTGGCGATGGTCTTGTCGGCACGATCATCCACGCCGTCCAGCTGCACCTGCAGGTTGTCGATGTAGGTCGACTGGAAGCCGTCGCCCAGGTCCGCACGCTCACGCTTGAGGAAGTCGAGCATCTGCGGGGTCACGAACTCAGCAATCTTGTCCATTTCGTTGGCGTCCCAGTGCTGCTGCAGCGACTGGAAGTGGCTGCGCGCAGCGGCAAGGAAGTTCTGCTCGTTGAACCAGGCCGGTGCGTTGATCACCGGACGAGCGGCAACCGGCGCGGCCGAACCACCGAAGATCGAACCCATGGCGGCAGGCTTCTGCTCGAAGACTTCACGCTGCATCGGCGCGCCGGCCGGAGCCAGATGCTCCTGCTGCTTGCGTCGACGCGCAGCGATGAAGCGGAAGATCACGAACGCGATCACGGCCATGATCAGGATGTCGAAGATCTGCATGCCCTGGAAGCCGCCGCCCATGAACATGGACGCGAGCAGGCCACCGGCGGCGATACCGGCCAGAGGGCCGAGCCATTTAGAAGCGCCGCCAGCCTTGGCCGCGGCACCGGCAGCGCCGGCTGCACCAGCGGTCGCTGCTGCGCCGCCCATGCCTGGGGAAGAAGGAGCCATCTGGCTGGTCTGGTGCGTCGGCGCAGCGCCGGCGCTTTTGCCACCACCAAAGCGCTTGGCGTTGGCGTCGAGGCTCATCGTCAGGCCGATGCACAACGCCATGGCGATGCTAAGAAAACGTTTCATAAAGGGAATTCCCGTTTGTGGAGACACGCGCGCCATGTTGCACAGCTGAAGTGTTACTGGCTAGCGAGAGAGTGTTTCGGGCTTTTGCCTGACAGCTTAGGTTCAGCTCCATCGAAGCAATAAGGCCATGTACTTTTGTCTGTAGGAAAATGGGATAGGTTCAGCGGGAAACCTGCTTATCGACGCAACGCCAGCATTACCACACCGGCGGTGATCAGGCCGATGCCGCCCCATTGGCGCAGGTCGAGTTTCTCGCCCAGCAGGATCACGCCGAGCACCGCCACCAGTACCACGCTGAGCTTGTCCACTGGCGCGACCAGCGAAGCCGGGCCGACTTTCAGCGCGCGGAAGTAACACAGCCACGATGCGCCGGTACCCAGGCCAGATAACAGCAGGAACAAGTAGCTCTTGGCGGAAATTGATCCCAATGACTGATATTGGCCCGTCGCGTACAAAATCAAGGCCAGGCTGACCAGGACCACGATGGTGCGCAGCAGGGTAGCGAAGTCGGAATTGACGTTTTCGATGCCGATCTTGGCGAAGATCGCCGTCAGCGCGGCGAAAGTCGCCGAGAGCAGGGCCCAGAATGTCCAGGAAGAAAAGAAGCCTGAGCCCATGGAAATATCCTTAAAGATGAGCCGACACAAAGCCTTGTAGGAGTGAGCCTGCTCGCGATGAGGGCGTGTCAGACAATAAATATATTGAATGATAAATCGCTATCGCGAGCAGGCTCACTCCTATAGAAGCAATCGAGCAAGGCGTTAAATGGCTTCCAGCTTCGCGTATCCCAGCATCAGCCACTTGCTGCCTTCGCTGAAGTTCACCTGCACCCGCGCCTGCGCGCCGGAACCTTCGAAGTTGAGGATCACGCCGTCGCCGAAGATCGAATGTCGTACCGCCTGACCGAGGCTGAAGCCGGTTTCCGGGATCTCGCTACCGCTGAACAGATTGCTGCCGCTCATCGACTGGTTGCCGCCGAACGGTCGGCTGACACTGTTCGACAGGCGCACTTCCTGAATCAGCCCCTTCGGCACTTCACGGACGAAACGCGAGACCTTGTTGTAGGTTTCGCTGCCGTACAGGCGTCGGGTTTCAGCATAGGTCATCACCAGATTCTGCATGGCACGGGTGATGCCCACATAGGCCAGGCGGCGCTCTTCTTCCAGACGACCCGGTTCTTCCAGGCTCATCTTGTGCGGGAACAGGCCTTCTTCCATGCCCACCAGGAACACGTAAGGGAATTCCAGGCCTTTGGCGCTGTGCAGGGTCATCAGCTGAATGCTGTCTTCGTGCTCGTCGGCTTGAGTGTCGCCGGCTTCCAGCGACGCGTGGCCAAGGAATGCCGCCAGTGGCGTCAGCTCTTCGTCGTCTTCGGTGTTTTCGAAGTTGCGCGCGGCGCTGACCAGTTCCTCAAGGTTTTCCACCCGGGCCTGGCCTTTCTCGCCTTTTTCCGCTTCGTGATAGGCGATCAGTCCCGATTGCTCGATGACGGTCTGGGTCATCAGGTGCAGCGGCATCTCCATGCACTTGGCGGCAAGGTTCTCGATCAGCTCGATAAACGCACCCAAGGCGCCGGCAGCGCGACCGGTCAGGCCTTTATTGGCGACCAGTTGGCGCATCGCTTCCCACATTGATACATCGCTGTGGCGAGCATGGTCGCGGATCGCTTCGACGGTTTTTTCGCCAATGCCGCGGGCCGGGACGTTGATCACCCGCTCCAGTGCGGCGTCGTTGCCACGGCCTTCAAGTAAACGCAGGTAGGCCATGGCGTTCTTGATTTCCGCGCGTTCGAAGAAGCGCTGGCCGCCATAGATGCGGTACGGAATGCGTTCGCGCAGCAAGGCTTCTTCGAGAACGCGCGATTGGGCGTTGGAGCGGTAGAGAATTGCGATATCGCTACGGGCCAAGCCGGTTTTCAGCGCGCTTTCGATGGTTTCGACAACGTAGCGTGCTTCGTCGTGTTCGTTGAACGCGGCGTACAGGTTAATCGCTTCACCGTCGCCACCGTCGGTCCACAGCTCTTTGCCGAGGCGTCCGGTGTTGTTGGCGATCAGGGCGTTGGCCGCCTTGAGGATGCCGGCGGTGGAGCGGTAGTTCTGCTCCAGGCGAATGGTCACCGAATCCGGGAAGTCGGAGGAGTACTGATGAATGTTCTCGATTTTCGCCCCGCGCCAGCCGTAGATCGACTGGTCGTCGTCGCCGACCACCATCAGGCTGTCGCCGCCCTTGCCGAGCAGGCGCAACCAGGCGTATTGCACGGCGTTGGTGTCCTGGAACTCGTCGACGAGGATATGACGGAAGCGCTTCTGATAGTGCGCCAGCAGACCCGGGTGATCGCGCCACAGGTCGAGGGCGCGCAGCAGCAGTTCGGAGAAGTCGATGACGCCGGCGCGCTGGCAGGCCGCCTCGTAAGCTTCGTAAATGCCGCGCATGGTCGCCAGGTACAAGTCGCCGCTGGCCTGAATGTGTTGCGGACGCAGACCTTCGTCTTTCTGCCCGTTGATGAACCACTGGGCCTGACGGGCTGGCCAGCGTTGTTCGTCCAGTCCCAGCTCGCGGATCACCCGCTTGACCAGCCGCTGCTGGTCGTCGCTGTCGAGAATCTGGAAAGTCTGGCTCAAGCCCGCTTCCTGCCAGTGCGCCCGCAGCAAGCGGTGCGCCAGGCCGTGGAAGGTACCGACCCACATCCCGGCCGGGTTGATACCCAGCAACTGCTCGATGCGATGACGCATCTCGGCAGCGGCCTTGTTGGTGAAGGTCACCGACAGAATGGAGTGGGGCGAGGCGTTTTCGACCTGGATCAACCAGGCGATACGGTGCACCAGCACTCGGGTTTTACCGGAACCGGCACCGGCCAGGACCAACTGACGGCCAACGGGGGCTGCTACGGCCTGGCGTTGGGCATCGTTGAGGGAGTTCAGCAGAAGGGAGAGATCATCGCGCATCGGGGCATTCTAGGGTGCGCCGCAGGCCCGGGCAAACCGAGCTTTGCATTAGCCGATGAAAGCGCCGTCGATGACGACCGGTCGGTCACTGGCTACAGGCTTCGGCCCGCCTCACTCTGCGGGTTTTGCCAGTGATCGGACGGCGGAAAGTTTCCGGCAAATTATGATCTGGAGCAGTTTGGCAACGGGGTTGGCTTGTGTATGCTCCGTCCACGTTTCGGGCCCATGCTCACTCTTATAAGAACAACAACATTGCACAAGACCCTCAGCTCAGACCTGTCGGGCCCCTCTGTGGAACCCCGGGTCATCCGCAAGCATTACGCCACCGAAATGGCGGTCGAACGCACGCGCCTGCTGTATCAGGGCTCGCTGCTGCCGACGATGTTCATGTTACTCAATGGTCTGGTCTGCGCCGCTTTGCTCTGGAGCCCGCAGCGCTATTTCGTGGTCAGCATCTGGCTGGTCTGGTTGTTGTCGCTGGTGGCACTGCGGGTGATTCAGGTCGCCGCGTTCGATTCGGCGATCCCGGATCGCCAGGCCCAGCCGATCTGGTTTCGCATGTTCCTGCTCGGCTCGACCATGACCGGTCTGACCCTGGCCGGTGCCGGCATCGCCCTGGTGCCCGCCGACAACTTCATGCAGCAAGCCTGGGTGTTCGGCCTGATCGGTGCCGCGACGTTATCGGCCAGCGTTGCCTATGCCGTCAGCCTGCCGGCGTTTCTGTCCTTTACCTTGCCGTGCCTGCTGCCGGCGATCGGCTACCTGTTCTGGGGCGGTGATGAGCAGGCGCGCGGTTGGGGCTGGCTCGGGCTGATTCTGCTCGGTTCGCTAAGCGTGGTCGCCTGGCAGGTCAATCGGCTGATTGATCGTGGCTTGCTGCGACGGTTTCAGAATCAACACCTGATCGAACACCTGCAGCAAGCGCAGAACCGCAGCGAGCAGCTCAATCAGGCGCTGGCCAAGGAGATCGAACAGCGGCGCTGTGCCGAGGGCCAATTGCGTGAAGCACAGATCGAGCTGGAAGACCGCGTGGCCCAGCGCAGCCGCGAGCTGGACGTGGCCAATCAGGCGCTGAGCAAAAGCGAAGCCCGGCTGGCCCTGGCGTTGAAGGCCAGTGAGCTGGGGCTGTGGGACTGGAACCTGCAGACCGACGAAGTCCATCACACGCAGATTCAGGAGTTGTTCGGCCTCGCGCCGGAGTACGTCACGGCGATCCTGCGCGACCTCAAGCCACGCCTGCACCCGGAGGATGTGCCAGGGCTCAAGCAGGCGCTGATCGAACACCTGAAAGGGCGCACCGAGGACTATCAGATCGAATACCGCGTACGTCACGGCGACGGTCATTGGGTGTGGATCGAGGATCGCGGCCGCGCCGTGGAACGCAGCGACGCTGGCCGGGTGATCCGCATGGTCGGCACCCGGCGCGACATCAGCGCGAGCAAAAGCCTTGAAGAACAGCAGCGACTGGCGGCCACGGTGTTCGAAGCGGCCAGCGAAGGCATCGTCATTCTTGATCCGAACTACGCCTTGATCGCGATCAATCAGGCGTTCAGCCGCGTCACCGGTTATGACATCGAAGACATGCTCGGGCGCAACGTCGTCGAACTGCCATGCAGTCGTGATGCGCGGCGGCACTACGTCTCGATCCGCCACGCGTTGGAGCAGCACGGCAGTTGGCAGGGCGAACTGGTGGAAACCCGCAAGAACGGCGAGCTGTATCCGCAGTGGCTGCAACTCAACGCGGTGCGCGACAGTCGAGGAAATGTCAGCCATATCGTCGGCTTCTTCGCCGATCTATCGGCGCGGCGCGAATCCGAAGAGCGCATGCGCTTCTTGACGCATTACGATGAGCTGACCGGGCTGGCCAATCGCTCGCTGTTCCGCGAACGCCTGCACGAAGCCCATCAGCGCGTGCGTCAGGGCGGGCGCCGCAGTCTGGCGCTGCTGCACATCAATCTGGATCGCTTCAAATTGCTCAACGATAGCCTCGGCCACGAGGTGGCGGATCAGCTGTTGCAGAAAATGGCTCGACGCCTGGTCAACGCCTTGCCGGAGGCCGACACCATCGCCCGACTGTCCGGTGATGAATTTGCCGTGTTGTTCGATGCCTACGGCAACCTGTCGAGCCTGGCGCGGGTCGCCACGCGGCTGTCGAGCAAGCTGCGCCTGCCGTTGACGGTCGAAGGGCATGAACTGGTGGTCAGCGCCTCGATGGGCATCAGCATGCTGCCGGACAACGCCCGGGAAATCTCTGCGCTGGTCAGTCAGTCGAACATGGCCATGCAACACGCCAAGCATCTGGGCGGCAACAATTTCCAGTTCTACACCGACAGCCTGCAGGCCAGTACCCTTGAGCGCCTGCAACTGGAAAACCAACTGCGCAAAGCCATCGAAGACAAGCAGCTCAAGGTGTTCTACCAGCCGAAGCTGTGCCTGCAAACCGGGCGCCTGAATGCGGCGGAAGCGCTGGTGCGTTGGGATCATCCAAGCATGGGCCGGGTGCCGCCGGGGGACTTCATTGGTCTGGCCGAGGAAACCGGACTGATCGGCCCGATCGGCGAGTTTGTGCTGCGCCAGGCCTGCTGGCAGGCGTGCGAGTGGCAGCGGCAAGGGCTGGAGCCGATTCGGGTATCGGTGAACCTGTCGGTGCATCAACTGCGTCAGGGCAAACTGGTCAGCCTGGTGCGCCAGGTGCTGGAGGAAACCGGGCTGGCGCCGCACTACCTCGAACTGGAACTCACCGAGAGCCAACTGCTCGACAGCGTCGAACACATCATCGCGACCTTCCAGCAGTTGCGCGATCTGGGGGTGAAGCTGGCGATCGATGACTTCGGCACCGGCTATTCGTCGCTCAGTTACCTCAAACGGATCCCGGTGGATTACGTGAAGATCGATCAGGCGTTCATTCGCGGACTGGGGCAGGGCAGCGAGGATGCGGCGATCACTCGGGCGATCATTGCCATGGCTCACGGGCTGTCGTTGAAAGTGGTCGCCGAAGGTGTCGAGCGGCAGGAGCAGCTGGAGTTTTTACGTGCTGAACGCTGCGACGAAGTGCAGGGGTATCTGATCAGTCGCCCGGTGGAGGCTGAGCGTCTGGCTGGGCTTTTACGCGAACAGGGAAATCCGCTTTAAGGGCTACATGCACTCCATCGCGCCTGATACGGGGACATGGAGTTACGCATTGAGCAGGCAAAAAGCCAATTCATGTAGTATAACTACAAGCGTGCTACATCCTTGCCCATAAGAAGAGTCCAGCCCCTTGAATCTGCTGCAACACATCGCCCAGTCACGTCACCTGTTACGCAAGTCGGAGCTCAAGGTCGCCGACCACGTGCTGCTTGACCCTGCGGCCGTGATGCACAGTTCCATGGCCGACCTGGCCCACAGCGTCGGCATCAGCGAGCCGACCATTGTGCGTTTCTGCCGGGCCATCGGCTGCTCCGGGTTTCAGGATCTCAAGCTGAAACTGGCGCAAAGCCTGGCCGCTGGTGCCAGCTTCGGTCAGTTCGCGATCCATGAGGACGACTCGGTCGCCGACTACAGCCTGAAAATTTTCGACACTACCCTGCACACTCTGATGGAGGTTCGCGAGAAGCTCGATCCGGTGGAATTGCAGCGTGCGGTGACGTTGATGTCCCAGGCCCAGCGTGTCGAGTTCTATGGCTTTGGTGCGTCAGGCGCGGTGGCGGCGGATGCGCAGCACAAGTTTTTCCGTCTGCTGCTGACGGCGGCGGCGTATTCCGACCCGCACATGCAGGCGATGTCGGCGGTGACCTTGAAGCCGACCGATGTGGCGATCTGCATTTCTCAGTCCGGGCGCTCCAAGGATCTGCTGATCACCGCCAACCTCGTTCGCGAGAGCGGCGCTTCGCTGATCACCTTGTGCCCGAGCCAGACACCGCTGGCCGAGCTGTCGACCGTCAACCTGGCGATCGATGTGCATGAAGACACCGAAATCTATACGCCGCTGACCTCGCGCATCGCCCATCTGGTGGTGATCGACGTGCTGGCCATGGGCGTGGCCATGGCGCGCGGGCCAAGTCTGGTCAATCACCTGAAGAGCGTGAAGCGCAGCCTGCGCAGCTTGCGGCTATCCCCCAAGGCCGTGAAAGCTCTGGACGATTAAAGCAAGGTCGTTCCGACCTTATTCGCGAGCAAGCCCGCTCCCACAGGGGATCTCTGGTGACCACAGATTTTGTGTCATATCGAGATCAAATGTGGGAGCGGGCTTGCTCGCGAAAGCGTCCTCAATAGCACCGCAATCGGCAAAGTTTCATCGCACTGTCATCCCTGCGCAGCCAAACCGTCATCCGTCCCGCCTATCGTGAAACTCCCGTACTCGCCTTGGGAGACTCGAAATGGCTCAGCCCTACGAAGAACGCAACAGCGCCGCGAAAACCCGTCGTCAGCAGGAAGACCAGCGCCGCATGGAATTCCGTCGCGCGATCGAAGATCGCTTCGAACTTCGTCAGCTTCAAAGCGAAATCAGCGATTTTCCCGAGGACATCGAACTCAACTACTGGCAGGCAGCGCCCGCAGCTTCCCGTCGAAGCGCTCAACCAGCGCGCTGATCTGCACCCGTTCGCTGCGGATAAACGCCAGGAAGGCGTGCGCCACCGGTGACAGGCGTTTGGCCTTGGCTTGCACCAGGCACCAGCTGCGAAACAGCGGCAACTCTTCGACCGGCAACTCGACCAGGCCGCCGGTCGCCAGCTCCAGGTTCAGGGCGTGGCGCGTCAACAGCGCCAGGCCCAGACCCGCCACTACGCATTCGCGCTGGGCTTCAGCCGAGGCCACTTCCTGGGTCTGGGTGAAGTGCACGCGTTTCTCCTTGAAATACTCTTCACAGGCCAGCCGCGTACCCGAACCGGGTTCGCGGATCAGCAGCGTGTAAGGTTCAAGATCCTGCAAACGCAGCGGTCCCATGTGTGCCAACGGATGGTCCGGGCGCGCCACGGCAACAATCGGATTGTTGAGAAACGGCAGAAATTCCAGGCCCATGTCCTGCGGCACCATCGACATGATCACCAGATCATCGCGATTGTCCGAGAGGCGGCGAATCACCTGGCCTCGGTTGACCACGGTCAGTTGCAGGTTCACTTCCGGGTGCTGGCGCTTGAACGCGGCGAACAGGTGCGGCACGAAGTATTTGGCGCTGGACTCCACGGCCAGTTTCAACTGGCCTTGCAGCGAGCCCTGCATGTCCGACAGCTGCATGTCGAGGTTTTCCAGGCGGCCGAAGATGTCCCGGCTGGCACGCTGCAGGGCTTCGGCAGCCTCGGTCATGTAAAGTTTTTTGCCGACATAATCGAATAATGGCTGCCCGATCAGCTCTTCCAGCTGACGAATTTGTAGGCTGACGGCCGGTTGTGTCAGAGACATTTCATCGGCTGCGCGGCTGTAGGAACGTAAATCACACACTTCGTTGAAAATCTGCAATTGGCGTAATGTCATACGCATCAAGGACTTACGCATTTTTTATGGGCTCTGACGGCAGGCTGATGGTTTAACTATAAGTCTTTGCTTATGCCTGACCCAATTTTTATTCATTTTTGTTAATCCCTTGTGAGGGCTAGTGTGGGGCTGCGACTAAATTGAAACATTTAGTCACGCGTCGACCTGGGTCTAGCAGGTCGTGGTGCCACCGGCTCAAGGGAATTTCCAAGTGATAAAAAAGATCCTGATCGCCAACCGTGGTGAGATTGCCGTACGAATCGTGCGGGCCTGCGCCGAGATGGGCATTCGCTCGGTAGCGATTTTTTCCGACGCCGATCGCCATGCCCTGCATGTGAAGCGTGCGGACGAAGCCCACAGCATCGGTGCCGAGCCACTGGCCGGCTACCTCAACCCGCGCAAGCTGGTGAACCTGGCGGTGGAAACCGGTTGCGATGCATTGCACCCCGGTTACGGCTTTCTCTCGGAAAATGCCGAGTTGGCAGACATCTGCGCCGAACGCGGGATCAAATTCATCGGCCCGTCGGCAGAAGTCATTCGCCGCATGGGCGACAAGACCGAAGCCCGGCGCAGCATGATCAAGGCCGGCGTACCGGTCACCCCGGGCACCGAAGGCAACGTGTCGGGCATCGAAGAAGCCCTGACCGAAGGCGACCGTATCGGTTATCCGGTGATGCTCAAGGCCACCTCCGGTGGTGGCGGTCGCGGTATCCGTCGCTGCAACAGCCGCGAAGAACTCGAACAGAACTTCCCTCGGGTGATCTCCGAAGCGACCAAGGCCTTCGGTTCGGCAGAAGTGTTCCTGGAAAAATGCATCGTCAATCCCAAGCACATCGAAGCGCAGATCCTCGGCGACAGCTTCGGCAACGTCGTGCACCTGTTCGAACGCGACTGCTCGATTCAGCGCCGCAACCAGAAGCTGATCGAGATTGCCCCGAGCCCGCAACTGACTCCGGAACAGCGCGCCTACATCGGCGACCTGTCGGTGCGTGCGGCCAAGGCTGTGGGCTACGAGAACGCCGGTACCGTGGAGTTCCTGCTCGCCGAGGGCGAGGTGTACTTCATGGAGATGAACACCCGGGTGCAGGTGGAGCACACCATCACCGAAGAAATCACCGGGATCGACATCGTTCGTGAGCAGATCCGCATCGCCTCTGGCCTGCCGCTGTCGGTTAAGCAGGAAGACATCCAGCACCGTGGTTTCGCGTTGCAGTTCCGCATCAACGCCGAAGACCCGAAAAACAACTTCCTGCCGAGCTTCGGCAAGATCACCCGTTACTACGCCCCCGGTGGCCCGGGCGTGCGCACCGATACAGCGATCTACACCGGCTACACCATTCCGCCGTTCTACGACTCGATGTGCCTGAAACTGGTGGTCTGGGCGTTGACCTGGGAAGAGGCGATGGACCGGGGCCTGCGCGCCCTCGACGACATGCGCCTGCAAGGCGTGAAAACCACCGCCGCGTACTACCAGGAAATCCTGCGCAATCCGGAATTCCGTAGCGGCCAGTTCAATACCAGCTTCGTTGAAAGCCATCCTGAACTGACCAACTACTCGATCAAGCGCAAACCCGAAGAGCTGGCCCTGGCCATCGCCGCCGCCATCGCCGCCCACGCAGGCCTGTGAGGAATACAACAATGTCCAAGAAAATTTTCGTAACCGACACCATCCTGCGCGACGCTCACCAATCGCTGCTCGCCACCCGCATGCGCACTGAAGACATGCTGCCGATCTGCGACAAGCTCGATAAGGTCGGCTACTGGTCGCTGGAGTGCTGGGGCGGTGCGACGTTCGACGCCTGCGTGCGCTTTCTGAAAGAAGACCCGTGGGAGCGTCTGCGCCAACTGCGCGCCGCGCTGCCCAACACCCGTCTGCAAATGCTTCTGCGCGGGCAGAACCTGCTGGGCTACCGCCACTACAGCGACGACGTGGTCAAAGCTTTCGTTGCCAAGGCAGCGGTCAACGGCATCGACGTGTTCCGCATCTTCGACGCAATGAACGACGTGCGTAACCTGCGCGTAGCGATCGAAGCGGTGAAGGCTGCCGGCAAACACGCTCAGGGCACCATCGCCTATACCACCAGCCCGGTGCACACCATCGACGCGTTTGTGGCGCAAGCCAAGCAGATGGAAGCCATGGGTTGCGACTCGGTGGCGATCAAGGACATGGCCGGTCTGTTGACACCGTACGCCACCGGCGAACTGGTTCGCGCACTGAAAGCCGAGCAGTCGCTGCCAGTGTTCATTCACTCGCATGACACGGCTGGTCTGGCGGCGATGTGCCAATTGAAAGCCATCGAAAACGGTGCCGATCATATTGATACCGCGATCTCCAGCTTCGCCTCGGGCACCAGTCATCCGGGCACCGAATCGATGGTTGCTGCGCTCAAAGGCACCGAGTACGACACTGGTCTGAACCTGGAGTTGCTGCAGGAAATCGGTCTGTATTTCTACGCCGTGCGCAAAAAATACCACCAGTTCGAAAGCGAGTTCACTGCCGTCGACACCCGTGTGCAAGTCAACCAGGTGCCGGGCGGGATGATCTCCAACCTCGCCAACCAGCTGAAAGAGCAGGGCGCACTGAACCGCATGGCCGAAGTGCTGGCGGAAATCCCGCGGGTGCGTGAAGACCTCGGCTTCCCGCCGCTGGTGACCCCGACTTCGCAGATCGTTGGCACTCAGGCGTTCTTCAACGTGCTGGCCGGCGAGCGTTACAAGACCATCACCAACGAAGTGAAGCTGTACCTGCAAGGCGGCTACGGCAAGGCGCCGGGCGTGGTCAACGAGAAGTTGCGTCGTCAGGCCATCGGCAGCGAAGAGGTGATCGACGTGCGTCCGGCCGATCTGCTCAAGCCGGAAATGACCAAGCTGCGTGCCGACATCGGTGCGCTGGCCAAGTCCGAAGAAGACGTGCTGACTTTCGCCATGTTCCCGGACATCGGCCGCAAGTTCCTCGAAGAGCGTGCCGCCGGCACCCTCGTTCCGGAAGTGCTGTTGCCGATCCCTGAGGCCGGTGGTGTGGCGAAGGCCGGCGGCGAAGGCGTGCCGACCGAGTTCGTCATCGACGTCCACGGCGAAACCTACCGGGTCGATATCACCGGTGTTGGTGTGAAGGCCGAAGGCAAGCGTCACTTCTACCTGTCCATCGACGGCATGCCGGAAGAAGTGGTGTTCGAACCGCTCAACGAATTCGTCGGCGGAGGCAGCAGCAAACGCAAGCAGGCGTCGGCACCGGGCCACGTCAGCACTACCATGCCGGGCAACATCGTCGATGTGCTGGTCAAGGAAGGCGACACCGTCAAGGCTGGTCAGGCGGTGCTGATCACCGAAGCGATGAAGATGGAAACCGAAGTTCAGGCAGCGATTGCCGGCAAGGTCACCGCCATCCATGTGGCCAAGGGCGACCGGGTGAATCCTGGCGAAATCCTGATCGAGATCGAAGGCTGAGATAACTGCCGCGATCCAACGCTTTAAACCTCGGGGGGGCATGTGCTCCCCTTTTTTTTGCCTGCAATTTATCTGCACCAAGGCCCTTTGCAGAGGTGAGCCTGCTCGCGATAGCGGTGTATTGGTTTCTACGTACGTCGACTGATCTACCGCTATCGCGAGCAGGCTCACTCCTACAAGGGGGGGCTCAACTCATCAGAACGCCATTCGCCACTGGCCTGTCACGCCGTAACTGCGGCTGTCGTTGCCGGCCTCGCCAGTGAGGCCAATGCCCAAGGTGTTGCGGGCGGACAGAGTCAGATCCACACCCGCATCCAGCGTAAAGCTGTTGCGATCCATCTCGGCCCCGGCGACTGCAAAGCTTTTGCCACCCTTGACCAGTTGCTGGCGCGTTTCGTTATCGAGCTCGCCGTAGGTATGTTTCACGCTGGCGCTGAGACGTGGCGTCAACTGCATGCCGTTGGCCAGGTGACTGGTTTTCGCCAGGCGCAGGCCGACGGTGCTGCTCGGGTTCGCCCGGGTCTGCCCCTGAACCTTGAGCGCCGCATCGCCACCTTTCTCGGTGTAGCCGTCACGCTGGTAGCGTTGATAACCCACGCTGGCGAATGGTTCGAAGCTGACGTTGCCACGCCCCAGGTCGTAGCCGACTTCGGCAAACACCTGCTGGGTACTGGCGTCATAGCTGCTCTTGAGGCGATCACTGAAACCCTTGAAGGCAACGCGACGTTTGCCACTGCCGTCATGACTGCCGTACGAGGCGCCCAGGCGCAGGGCGAACGGGCCGTCCTGTCGCTGGGCGTAGGCGCCGAGGTACCAACTGTCGAGATCGCCGTCGAACTGTTGGGCATCGAAGCGGGTTTGCGCTTTTGCGCCCATCAGGCCGACATGCCATTGCTCGTCGATTCGCCAGTCGGCCCCCATGATCAGACCTTGAGTGGAATGCTTCAGGACACTGTCGGCGTCCCGGTCGACCTTGCCGCCATTTCCCAGAGCCTGCAGCCAGACCCGCCCGTTGCCTTCGCCGCCAGCCGCCAGCCGCGGTGTATTCCCCGATCCTTGCGTGCCATGGCGGCCGTCCAATTGATGCATGGCCGAGAGCATGCTGGCGCTGAGCGGATTGACGCTGCTCAGTGTAGCTTTGGCGAGGTTGGCGTTGCTGCCGGCGGCGAGTTGTTCGAGGGCCACGCTGGCCGTCGGCTTGCTGGCGCCGATCAGGGCCGTGACGGCAGTATTTTGAGGTGTGGCCGCTTCCGAGGCTTTATCTGGTTGGCGAGGTGTCTCAGGCTCTTGAGGTTGCTGAGGTTGCTGAGGTTGCTGAGGTTGCTGAGGTTGCTGAGGTTGCTGAGGTTGCTGAGGTTGCTGAGGGGTGGAGGGTGTCTCGTCAATGCTTTGCGCGAGCGCCTGACTATTCTGCGTGGTCGCAAGGTTTTCGAGCGGCACATCGTTACGGGCATAGAGCAAGCCCACTCGTTGTGCTTCGTAGTGCAGCGTCGGAGTCATGTATGCCAGATCGTTTTCAACGGTGCCAAACTGCCCCTCAATCTTTCCCGCTTCCAGAATGGTGTGCTGACTGCTTTGCGGGTAGTCGCCGGTGGTGACGAGTTTCAGGGTGGCGTCACCCAAATGAGCGGTTCCCTTTACGACCACCGTCTGACTGTTGCCGGAAGCATCCACGGCATAGGACAGCACGGCAGAACGGGTCAGGCGCAGATCTCCCGCGACCTTGGGTGCGCCGTAGACATCGTCGACGGTCATGCGTCCGTACACGTTCAAATGATTAACCGCACCATTCCCGGCTATATGGCCGTTTTCCTGAACCTCCACCATGCCGTCAATCAGGCCCTGGTTGGTCAGGTCGCCGCCAGACGCGACAGTGGCGCCGCCATTGATCGCCCCTTTGTTGATCAAGATGCCCTCGGTCACTGCCGTACCCAGAATTTGCCCTTCATTGACCAGCAATGCCTTTGGATGAACCAGTACACCGAGGCTGAAATCACCCGGTCCGCTGCGGGTCCAGCTCCCGCGCCTGACCTCCAGCCCACTGAAGTTACGGGTTTCACCCAGCACGCCTTTCCTGTTCGCGTCGAGTTGCAGCAGGTTGTCGCCCCCGCCACCGTCGACCAGGCCGGCGAAGCTGCCCCGAGATTGCACGGTGACAAGGTCATTGCGCTCATCAAGCGCCAGCGCCACACCCTCCTGTGCCGGATAGGCTTTGCTGACCTTCAGCTGGACGGTTTCCGGATGATTAGCGAAAGCGGTGATCGCTGATTTGAATGTTTCAGGGGAGGCGGCAGAGATGCCTTGAGTGTCGGGCGGTGCGTCCTGGGCGATGGACAGATCGGCACATCCCATGGCCAAAGCAATGGCTAATGTCAGGTGTTTTGGTCGAAAGTGGAATTGAACGGGCATCGAGTTCAGCCTCTCGTGGAAGGAGGCCAAACTCTAAGTTGGAGCCGGCAGGCGCCGATGTCAGCCGGATCGCTCGGTGCTGCGGGCTGCGTCTGTTTGATCTTCGGAAAAGAGCGGCTCGACACGGATTGGCGGATTGCGTCGTGGCGCCGCGTTGTCGTTTCCTACAAGTTACGGTGCCATTAGCCGCTTGTAATGATCAGAAATTCATCTGCCACTGCTCGATCCGCCCGTGGTGGAAGTCTGTCGGCGGATCCGCTCAGCTACGCCGCACATAAGCCTTGCCGTAATGCCGCTCCATGCGCGCCTGGATCAGCTCCAGACCGATCGACATCAGCCAGTAAATGATCGCCGCCGTGGTCAACATCTCGATATAGCGGTAGCTCGAGCGTCCGTAGGACTGCGCCAGAAACATCACTTCCCAGACGCCCATCACCGAGATCAGTGACGAATCCTTGAGCATCGAGATGAACTGGTTGGTGGTCGGCGGAATAATCGTGCGCATCGCCTGGGGCAGGGTGATGCGCCAGAAGATCACGCTCTCGCGCATGCCCAGCGCCAGCGAAGCTTCGCGTTGGCCGTAGGGCACGCCGAGGATGCCGGCGCGGAAAATCTCGCTGAGGTAGGCGCCGTAGTTGAGTGACAGGGCAATGATCCCCGCCACCACCGCGCCGGGCACCACGCCCAGTTGCGGCAGGCCGAGGTAGATCAACAGGATCTGGATCAGCAGCGGCGTGCCGCGAAAGAACGAGGTGTAGAAACTGGCGATCCCGAACGCCACGGCGCTTTTCGACAGACGCGCCAGAGCGGTGACGAAGCCCAGCAAGGATGAGGCGACGATCGCGCAGGCGCAGAGAAACAGGGTCAGTGCCGCGCCCTGCAGAAAGCCGTTGGGCGCCAGGTGCACGCCGAGCAGATTCGGCAGCTTGTCGAGGATGATCGAGAGCTTCAGATCGAAGCTGAGGAAAAACCCGGCGAACAGGCTGAACATCGCCGCCCAGGTCAGGTACAGGCGCGTGCGGAAACCGAACAGCCGTTGCAGGCGCGATTCAGCCACCGGTTGCGGCGGCTGTGGAGGTGTCGGGAAGGCAGTCATTGGCTGATATCGGCGCCGATCCATTTCTGCGACAGCTTGCTCAGCGTGCCGTCCTGCTTGAGTTGCGCGAACACCTCGCGCACTTTGGCGTCCCACTCGGCATCACCCTTTTCGATGGCCACCGAGTTAGGTTCCGAGTACAGCGGCGCGCCCGCCAGTTTGAAACGCTGATCCTGATTCAGGCGCGGCTGCGCGGTCACCAAGTTGGTGAGGATGGCATCCAGGCGCACACCGGCGCCCAGGCCCAGATCCTGGAAGGCGACGTTGTCGGTATCGTACGGAGCGATCTGCACATCCTCGAACGGGTACTCCAGACGCGTGTCTTCGGCGCCTTCGATGACCAGATTCTTGTTCAGATAGCTTTCGTAGCTGGAGGCGCTGGTCAGGCCGACTTTCTTGCCGCTCAAGTCTTTGGCGCCGTGGATGCGATCGTCCTTGGCGTTGACCACGATCACGGCGGGCGAGGCGTAGTACTCGACCGGGAAATCGAACACTTCGGCGCGGGCTTTGCTCGGAGTCATGGAGCAGATGCAGATGTCATAGCGCCCGCTCCAGCGGCCGGCAGCGATCACGTCCCAGGATGGTGTTTCGAGGCGCAGCTTGACCCCCAGCTTGTCCGCAACGGCTTTGGCGACGTCCACGTCGAAGCCGTCGAGCTGATTCTGCTCATTGAGAAACGAAAAGGGTGGGTAGCTTTCCATCAGCACGCCGACCAGTTGTTTTTTCTGTTCGACGCGATCAAGTGTGGCGCCGCCGAAGGCTTGAGTGGACGCGGCAAGAATCGTCAGGCCCAGGGCCAGTAGCGGTTGAAGTTTCACAGTCGACACCTGAAAAAAAGGGGTTGTTATTAACCGAATGGTGCGTATTAAATAGTTATAAGAACTACTCTGGTAGTGAGTAATTTTCATAAGCATATGAGCGAAAAGCATATGGGCACAGCAAGCACGGTAATTCTCGATGGCGGCATGGGCCGTGAGTTGCAACGCGCCGGGGCGCCGTTTCGGCAGCCCGAGTGGTCGGCGCTGGCCCTGATCGAAGCACCGCAAGCGGTCGAAGCGGTGCACGCCGCCTACATCGCCAGCGGCGCCAATGTGATCACCAGCAACAGTTATGCGGTCGTGCCGTTTCATATTGGCGAGGCGCGGTTTGCCGCTGAAGGTCAGGCACTGGCGGCGTTGGCCGGAGAGCTGGCACAGCGTGCGGTGCAGGCCTCGGGCAAAGCGGTGCGAGTGGCCGGTTCGTTGCCGCCGCTGTTCGGCTCCTATCGCCCGGATCTGTTCGAAGCGGCGCGGGTGAACGAATTGCTGACGCCACTGGTGACCGGCCTGGCGCCACATGTCGACCTGTGGCTGGCGGAAACCCAGAGCTCGATCATCGAGGCGCGTTCCATTCGCGCCGGTCTGCCGCAGGACGGCAAACCGTTCTGGCTGTCGTTTACTTTGAAGGATGAAGACACCGACGAGGTGCCGCGTCTGCGTTCCGGCGAACCGGTGGCCGAAGCAGCGGCGGTGGCGGCGGAATTGGGCGTCGAGACGCTGCTGTTCAACTGCAGCCAGCCGGAAGTGATCGGTGCGGCGATTGATGCGGCGCGCGATACCTTCGAACGCCTGGGTGTGCAGATTCACATCGGCGCGTATGCCAACGCGTTTCCACCGCAACCGAAAGAGGCGACCGCCAACGACGGCCTCGACCCGTTGCGCGACGATCTGGATCCGCCGGGGTATCTGCACTGGGCGAAGGATTGGCAGCAGCGGGGCGCCAGTCATTTGGGCGGTTGCTGCGGGATCGGGCCGGAACACATCGCGGTGCTGGCGCAAAAGTTGGGGTAAACAACAGATCAAAAGATCGCAGCCTGCGGCAGCTCCTACATGGGATTGACGTTCACCCTGTAGGAGCTGCCGCAGGCTGCGATCTTTTGCTTTGACGATTTAACTACGGCACTCGCCCAACCCTTTGAGCTGCCCGGTCGGCGTCTGGTTGGCATCGCTCAACCACTGCTCGAACCCTGTCGCAATCGCCGGCCACTCCGCATCCACAATCGAATACCACGCGGTATCGCGGTTCTGGCCCTTGACCACCATGTGCTGGCGGAACACGCCTTCGAAGCTGAAGCCCAGGCGTTCGGCGGCGTATTTGGAGCGGGCGTTGCCGTTGTTGCACTTCCACTCCAGGCGACGATAGCCCTGTTCGAAGGCGTATTTGGCCAACAGGTAAACCGCTTCGGTACTCTTTGGTGAACGTTGCATCGGCGCACCGAAGGTGACGTGGCCTATCTCGATGCGCCCCTGCGCCGGGACGATCGACATCAGGCTGAGGATGCCTTGCACCTCGCCCGTGACGCGGTCGATGACGCTGAAGAAATACGGATCGCTGCTGGCCGCATGGTTGTTCAACCAGTCATTGAAAACGCTGCGCTCGGGGAACGGCCCATAGGGCAAGTAATCCCACAGCTTCGGGTCGGCGCCGGGGCCTTCGAGGGCGTTGAACAACTCGTCGCCGTGGCGCGCCGGGTCGAGGCGTTCCAGGCGGATGAACCGGCCTTCGAGCAAGGTGGCGGTGGGGGCGGGGACGCCTTTCCAGTCGGCAAGTGCAGTGGTCATGTACGCGGCTCCTTAAATGGCTTTGCGAAACTGGATGAATCCCGGGCGCTCGGCGATGCGCTCGTAGAGCTGAATCGCGGTGGCATTGGTTTCGTGGGTCAGCCAATGCACTTTGCAGCAACCGTCGGCCTTGGCAGTGGCGTAGACGTGTTCGATCAGCAAGCGACCGACGCCGGTGCCACGAGTCTCTGGCGCCACCAGCAGGTCCTGCAGGTAGCAGGAGTTTTCGATGCTCCAGTTCGAACGGTGATAGATGAAATGCACCATGCCCTCCGCTTTGCCGTCGGCCCAGGCGAGGGCGGCGTGGGTCGGCTCGCTCGGATCGAGGAAACGCTGCCAGGTGCTCTGCGTGACGGCGTCCGGCAACTCGGTATTGTAGAAGCGCAGGTAGGCCTGCCACAGCGGCAACCAGGCGGCGTGATCACCGGCGGTCACCGGGCGGATCTGGATCTGACTCATGCTGATTTCCTTAACGCATCAAGTGGGCGAGGGTTCGGTCGGCGATGTCGGGGCTGGCAGCCAGGCCTTCGCGCACGCCGGCAATGTCTTCGGCGCTGCGGTTCTGGCTGAGCTTGCGCTTGCCTTCGAGGCGGTCGATGGGAATGGCGAAACCGACGATGGCCTTGAGCATGCCGTCGATGTAGTCGGCCGGCGCATCGTCGACCTTCCACGGTTGTGCGCGACCGGCTTCATGGCGATCAGTCAGCGTGCTGACGATGTCGAGCAGGCGCCCGCCGTCGCTGAAGGTTTCGGCGTGGCCGTAGGCGTGCACAGCGACGTAGTTCCAGGTCGGCACGACTTTGCCGTGCTCGGCCTTGCTCGGGTAAAACCCCGGGCTGACGTAGGCGTCGGGGCCGGCGAATATCAGCATCGCTTCAGCGCCGTCGCGCAGGTCTTTCCATTGCGGATTGGCTTTGGCCAGGTGCCCGTACAGCGTGCCGTTCGGACCCTGTTCGCGGTGCAGCAGCACTGGCACGTGGCTGGCTTGCAGGCCGTTTTCACCGTGGCTCACCAGAATCGCGAGGCGAGTGGCGAGGATCAGTTCGTGCAGTTGCGACAGTTCGTCGATGGCAAAGGCGCGGGGCGTGTACATGGATAGATTTTCCTTGGCGAATGCCTGCATCCTAGGCAGGCTATTGGTCTGTTGTAAGAGCCATTGATGACCAATTTCATAGGTCCATTGTCATGCCCGAATCGCCCACGCTGTCCATGCCGTTTAATCCGGCCGGTATCGAGCTCGACCGCCGTCAGGGTTTGAGCCGCCAGCTCTATCAGGCGCTACGTCTGCGCGTGCTGGACGGGCGTCTGGCCAGTGGCACGCGGCTGCCGGCCAGCCGTGATCTGGCGACGGCGTTGGCGATTTCCCGCAACAGCGTGGTGCGCGCCTACGATCAGCTGTACGCCGAAGGCTTCATCGAAGGCCGGGTCGGGGACGGCACGTATGTCGCCCAGTTGCCGCGCAGCGCATTGCCCACGAAAAAACTATCCACAAAAGTATCCACAGGGTTTTCAACAAGCTTACCCACAGCCTTATCCACAAATTGGCTGGATTTACCTGTGGTTCCATCCAGTAAAGTTATCCACAGCGACGCAATTCAGCGGGTTGAAAACAATCATCTGGCCCTGCCACCCAGTGGTCCGCCGCGTGCTTTTCGGGTCGGCGTTCCAGCCTTCGATCTGTTCCCGTTTGACGTCTGGGCCAAGCTGAACGCGGCTTTCTGGCGCAAGCCGGATTTGCAGCAGTTGTGTTATGGCGATCCGGCGGGCGATGCGCGGTTGCGCGGGATGATCGCGGCCTATTTGCGCAGCTCACGGGGCATGCAGTGCACGGCTGAGCAAATTGTGATCACCAGTGGCGCACAGCAGGGCATAAGCCTTTGTGCACAGTTGCTGGTAGCGCCGGGCGACGGCGTAGCGATTGAAAATCCCGGGTATCGAGCGGCCGGTCATGCCTTCGCCGTGGCCGGTGCCCGGTTGCACGGGGTGGCGGTGGACAGCGAGGGAATCGACTGTCAGCAACTGGCAGGACTGACCGATTGCCGCCTGACCTATGTCACGCCATCCCACCAGTACCCCACGGGGGTGGTAATGAGTCTGGCCCGCCGCCTCGAATTGCTGGCCTGGGCCGAGCGCACGCAGGGCTGGATCGTCGAGGATGATTACGATGGCGAGTATCGTTACAGCGGCGCGCCGCTGGCGCCTTTGGCCGCTCTCGATCGACAGGGGCGAGTGCTGTATGTCGGCACGTTCGGCAAGGTCGCGTTCCCGGCGTTGCGCCTGGGGTATCTGGTGTTGCCGCCGGGGTTGGTGGAGGCATTTGCGCAAAGGCGTGCGGTGGATGTGCGTCACTCCGAAGTCAGTACCCAGGCGGTGATGGCCGAGTTCATGGCCGCCGGGCATTTCCAGCGGCACATCCGACGCATGCGCCGCGCGGCGCTGAGCCGACGCAATGTCCTGCTCGGTGGCTGGCCGCAGAATATTCCGGGCGTCGGCCAGTTGCCCGGCGTTGCCGCCGGGCTGCACCTGACCGTGCCGGTCGCCAGTGTGGCGCGTGAAAGCCAACTGATCGAACTGGCGCGTAGCGCCGACGTCGAGATCAATGGTCTGAGTAGCTATTGGCTGCCTGATTCCACGACCCCGGTCGACCAGCGCGCCGGACTGGTGCTGGGCTTTGCCGCGGTGCCTGAGCGCGCAATCGAAGCGGCGCTCGAGCGTTTGCGAATCGTGTGGCACACCCTCTGAAGCGGGCGCAGATCGATGCGCCCGACGGTGGCATCACGGTTGTGCTTCGAGTTGCAGGAACAGGCTCGGATCGCCAATCCGGCGCAGCACGTAGTCGATGGGTGTCAGAGCAGTCAGGGCCTGTCGACGTTCTGCGCTGAGGGTCTTCAAATGCGCATCGGCGATTTTCAGGTGCGCCGCGGTGAATTGTTCCGGCGCGGCTTCGGGCGAGTCGTAGTGAAAATGCGCGAGCCATAACGGCTGATCATGCTGGGTGCTGTCGAGTATCTGATACTCCTGAAAGTAATCCTGGCGCTTTTTGGTCTTGATCCGGCCTTTGGTGTTCCTGACGATCCGGACCTGATGATTGTCCAGCAACCATTGCAAATAGGCTTGTCGAGGCTGGCGATCCTTGAGCAGACTGGCGCGCACGGCGATGCCTTGAGCGCGTAACCGGATCGCCGCACTGTTGAGTTCCGCACTCAAATTGCCCACCGGCAACCGCGTGCCGCCGGAGGCGACAATGCGGGCCTGCGCCTGTTCGACGCTGACCGCAATCTGCTCCAGTCGCCGCGCCTGCTGATCGAACAGATCCTGCATGTCTGCCGGTATACGGTTGGGCTTCAGAGCGTCACGACGGGTTCGGTCAATGAACGCCTGCACTCGCTCATTCTGGGTCAGGGCATCGGCAATGAACTCGATGTCGCCCACGTGCGTCGTCGGGGAGGCGGTGGGTCTGACGGGAAGCATTTCTTCCAGAGGTGATTCGCTGGCGGCTGCGGGTCTGGCGGGCGCAGGGTCACGAGGCCGGCTCTTGGTGACCTTGCCAACCGGCCGAGACGGTCCTGCGACAGAGGGGCCCCGTGTGACCGGCGTGCTGCTTGCTCCGGTTTCCGGCAGCAGTTCGCTCAGTTGCTCCTGCGCCAGTTGTCTGAATTCGCCGAGCAGGCTCCTTAGCCGCGCCAGTTCTGCCGCAACCACCATGCCCGGGTATTCGCCTGGCAAGTCCCCCAGACGCTGATCGGCATCGACATAGACATCGATCAGTCGGCTCAGACGATCAATGCGCAGCGCAGTGCTGTCGCCGTTGTCGGGTTTCCTGATCAGGGCGGCGTGGCGATGTGTGGCGGTGGCGGCTTCGATTATCAGCCAACCGGTGGCTTCCCGCGCCGCTTCGGTGGCAGTTTCCTGCATGCACAACTCGTGAGACATGCCGATGGCATTGGACTTCAGATCCCACTGGTTAAACGCCGGGAGCAGTTGGCGCAAGCGTTGTGCGGTGGTCATGCCTGCGCTGCCGATGGTGTCGAGAGTTTCCAAGGAGGTACGGGACAGCTGCAGGCGGGCGATCATGTCCTGGCTCAACGCCAGAGCCTGGTGCAGTTCCTCGTTGTAACTTTGCAGCGCCGCCGGTGTATCGATGACCGTGTGCCGAGCCAATTTACGGGTCAATACCGCGTATGCGTTGCGTTTGAGAACGAACCAGAGGCTGAGGTTTTTTTGCAGCAAAGTGGTCATGCGCTGCAATTCGACGAAATAGCCATCGCTCCCCCCTTTGAGGCGCCATTGGCCGAGTATTTTCAGGGCCTCGTCGTAATCCCCGATCAGCTTTTCGACCTGCTCAAGGTAACGCCGGGTCGCCTCTTGGTGGGCTTGTCCGGAGGCGCCAAGCATGGCTGACTGGGCTTGCTCCAGAGCTGCGTTGCCGACGGCTTCCTGATTTCTGAATGCTTGCAGAGCCGCCCCGAGCTGGTTCCTCTGGATTTCCTTTTCCTTGCGCTGGGCCTTGAGCTGACTTTGCAGGCTGGTGCCGCCGGCGCCACCGCGCAGACGCAGTCGGGTATCCACGAACCATTGGCCTTGCTGGTTGTGAATCAGCAGCGGACCGGTTTTTGACGGTGTCTGCGGATCAACGATTTGCACCTGCTGGTCATCGTTTTCAATCACGCGGAACCAGCGATCGCCCGCCTGCGCATAGGTGCTGGTAGCGAGGCGATACAGGGTCGCCTTGCCGCGCAGCAGGGTTTCCACGGCGGCTGTCGTGAGGTCGGGAGCCGGCACGGCCAGAGTATTCAGAAACGTTGCCAAGGCACCGGGCGAGCGCCGGGGCACCGAGCCGTAGGCTTCAAGGGAGGAGTAATGGCTGGCCGGGAGCTGGTCACTCAACAGCGCGGTGACGTGTGTAACCGTGGGTGGGACAGGCGTTTGTACAGGGGGGGCCTGGATCCGGGGCAGTCCTTCGCTTTCGATTTCGCTTACGCCTTCGCTGCGCAACGCTGTGCGGGGGCCGGTTGTGCGTTGTGTGGCCGCATGATGGGCCAGGATCATGCCCAAGTTCAGCAACATATCGGCGACGGCGCTCCACTGCGCGTGGGTATCGCCACGATTGTGGGCGTCCACGACCTGATCGATTTCGCTGATGCTTTGCCAGACCCAGATCGCCGCGCCTGCCGGGCCGCAGAGAAAGTTCGCGGCAACGTTGAACAACGCCCACCCACTGTCTCGCAGCAAGGCCCAGCGGCGTTGCGCATTGGACAACGACTGTCGGTCAGCGAGTTCGGCCATCGCCAGTGCATGGGTTTTGAACAGCACCGGGAACACCTCGCCAGTCAGTGCCGTGGAGGCAAGCCCGACCGGCCCGGCCCACTTGACGCTGGTCCAGGGTTCGGCGAGCAATTGCGCGCCCAGCCACGGACTGGGCAGACCGATGGGGAAGGTGTATTGGGCATATTTGAAACTGGTTTGCGAATCCGCCAGCCACGCCAGCACCGAATCCCTCAATTCGCCTGGCTGATGGATGGCGTACAGCAGGTTTTGCGTTGAAGGGAATTGCAGCAATGGCTGCTCAAGCAACGGACGATACAGCAGGCATGGCCCGGCTCCAGGCAGGCGCGGGGCAATGATGAACATGTTGGTGACAACATCGCCAGCAGTCTCCCCGGCATGGATAAACGTCAGCGGGCGAATGACCACAGTGTGTGGATGACCCGGTGTCGTTTTGAGCCACTCCTGAACGCAGCGATAACCTTGCTCATCTACGCCGCCGAGGCGTCGCAGCTTGGATTCCAGTGCAATCAGCGGCAACACTGCGTGCAACTGGCGGATGTAAAAGCGCTGCTGCAGGGGGGCCTGCAGCGGATCGTTGATCAGTCTGTCCCTGATCAATCCGGGGTAGACCTCACCCATGTCGATCTTGTTTGCCATCTTCGTCAGGTAGGCGACAGTCAGCCACTGCGGCAGCGCTTGTGGCGGGTCGAATTGCAGCGTCGCCAGATACGGCGTGCGGTTTTGCAAGGCGTACTCGCCCAGGGTTTCGATATGGGTGTCATGCGGATCGGGCAGTGTCACGCCTCCCGATTCGAAGCTGTTGGTGATGCGGATTTGCAATTTGTCCAAAGGCAGCCCGGCCGCCGATGGCTGATCGGCAATGATCGCCTCACGCATGCAATTGTGCGCATACGTATCGATCGGCGGGATTGGCAACAGCGCCTTGTCTGCCTGCCGGTACAACTGGCCCAGCGCATTGATCGATTGGCTGTATTGATCGAGCTCGGCAGCCGAAGCGTCGAGCAGCCAGTCGGGTATCGAATCATCGAGGTCGATGAGGGTGTTTTTCTGCGGTTCGCTGGCTTGCTCGATCAGGGGCAGAAGGGAGGTACCGTCCTCGGTCTCCTCGTCGAGACTTTGTCGGGTGATTGCCCGGATGGCATCGAGCTGGTTGGCAATCAGGACCCACGCCATGTGGTCGAAAAAATTGCCCTCGGGTTCGAACAACTGCCACTGCAGATTCTGTCCGGCCGGCAACAGTTCGATACGCTGCGGCAGTGATTCACCCAGTTGCTGCAGAGAGTCGAATGTCTCGTAACCATCTTCCACGGTGTACATCATGACCAGATCGCGCAGGCCATAGCGTCCGAAAATCACCACGGCGCCGCCCAGAATCAGGTGCCGGGCAGCGCCTTGAGCATCGACCGAGTCGATGTCGATCAGGCACACGCGGATGTCCGACAGTGTTATGTCGTGACGCTGGCGCTCCTGTTTGTCGGGGCGCCGCGAAATCGCCCGGGCGACCAGACACTGCTCATCGTCCCAGCCCTCGGCGTTATGGACGTTCAGGGCTTCGCGCAGGGCATCGGAGAGTTCTTGCCAGCGCGGCAATTGGCGTCGGGTGCTGTTCCAGTAATCCAGCTGTCGCTCGGCGAAGGCAACAAACAACAGGGGCGCATAATCGTTGAGCAGATCGGCAATGGCCTCGATATCGACATCCATATGCACCACTGGCGTGGCCTGGTGGTTCAAGGTCAGAAAGTGTTCACCCTCCAGATAGTTGGCGCTGGAGCCGTTGAAAAATTGCCGGACGAGTGCCTCTGTCAGTGATTCAAATCGGGTCGGCAGGGCCACTCGTTCCGCGTTCAGCCATTGCCATTGTGGCGTGCCGATCATGGCCTGCTCGGGATCGATCTTGCGTTGTGGATACAGCGCTTCGAGCGCCTGGCGCAGCACTGCGCTGGCGACTTCATCGACTGTGGGCCCGCGACTGGTCTGATGGACGATCTGGCTCTTTTGCAGCAATGCATGGGTTTCGGTGTTCGCTGAATGCTCAGTCATTGTCATTGTCCTTTTTGACGTTTGGGGCTTATGAGAAAAACAGCGAACGCGCCAGCTGCGGGCTGATCGCGCTGCGATAGATAGCGATGATTTGCGGGCTGCTGGTGGCTGAGTCCAGGTCGAAGGCGCCGGCCATCCGCCGTTGCTCCTGCAGTTTCAAATGGGCGGCGGTGAAGGCGTCGGCCGGTGCATCGGGGCTGTTGTAATGGAAGTGCGCGTACCACAACGTCTTGCCGCTGCGCCGCTCGCGAATTTCGTACTCCTGCAGATAATCCCTGCGCGGGCCTTTGAGGCGACGCCGGGCACCGCCAGACACAATGTCAATCTCATCCTTGTGCAATAACCATTCGACCCGGGCAGCGGTTGGCGGTTGTTGCTTGGTCATCTCGACCCGTATCCGGTAGCCCTCGGCGTACAGGCGTTCACCCGCCTGGTTCAATTGGGCGATCAGGGCTGGCGGCTCCTCGGTGCTGTTCGCCCGCAGCCGGGCCTGTTCAAGGCTTTTCGCGCTTTCATCGAGCTGTTCGGCCTTGCGCTGGAACTGCTCTTCGATCTCCACCGGAATCCGACCGGGTTTTTTGGCATGGGCTTCGGTTTGCCGGATGAAGCTTTCTACGCCATCGAGCAGCGCCTGGCCCTGGCTGATCTGGGTGGCGAGATCCGCTACCGGAGCAGGCGGGCGGCGCCGTCCGGGCTGAATGCGTTCGACCCAGACACCGGGCGTTTTCTCGTGAAAAGTGGCGATGACGTTCCCGGTCATGGGCGCTTTCACGTCAAGCAGGACCGGTTGCCCTGGCGCCGAGGAACGCAACTCGCCGACCACTGTGCCCTTGAAGCGGGTTTTGATAATCCGTTTACGTGAGGCTGGCGCTGGCCTTGAAGGACCGGGCCGAGGCTCCACCGGCCGGTGTTCGAGGAGCAATTGCGCCAGGTGCTCTTCGGTCTGGTGCTGAAACTCGTTGATTCGTTTACGCGTATGGCTGAAGGGCTCGTCGAGCAGCACATCCTTGTGGTTGAGGGCGAAATCCTCGAACGACTGATCGATGGCGGCAAACTGTTCGAGCATGCCGTTGAGGCCTTCGATCCGCTCGTTGGCCCCCAGGCTGGTGTGGTCAAGCAGCAGTTCCTGGGAGGTCTGAATCACCAGGTTGGTTGTGTCGAGCAGGCGTACCAGATCGCCTTGTGCCTGAGTCAGCGCTGGCGAAGCCTGCTCTTGCAGGCAGATGTCGCGAGCCAGCGACACCTGAAGCGCCTTGAGATCATTGAGACTGAACACAGGCAGCTTTGCGCGATAGGTATTGGCGACTTCAGCGGCACGTTTGCCCAGTCGGCTCAACTCCTGAAAACGTGACTGGGCAAACTCGATCCTGCTGATCATGTCCTCGGTCAAATCGTACATTCTGCGGTAGATGACGGGGTCACCGGTGCCTGCAGCCGTTTCCTCGGCCTCGAGCAGCACCAGGGTTTCCTTGAGGGTTCTGGCGAAGAGGGGGTCACGTTGAGTGAGCCATGTCTGGTTGAAGAACAACTGGGTACCGAGCATCTCGGTCATGGCGGTGCGGAAATGGGGTACGGTCTCAAGCAGGTTCAGCGATTTCAGCTGTTCGATGGGCGCCGCGTATTCCTCGGTGCGGCGTTCAAGTGCTGCAAGAAACGTGGTCTGCTGCGCCACCAGAGTGTCATCGCTGGCCGCGGTCATGGCGGTGTGAGCGGCTGTCAGCTCTGTGCGGGCCTGCTCGCGCGTGTTATCGAACTCGGTCAGTTGTTTCTTGAGTTCGGCGATGCGTTCATTGTTTTCCCGTCGTTTGGCCTTGCGCCGACTCGACAGACCACCACCGCGCAGACGCAGGCGAGTGTCGACGAACCACTCGCCCCGTCGATTGCGGATCAACCCCGGACCCGCACGTCCGGGCTGTCGCTGCGAATTGATGATCGATACCTCACCGGTGTCGGTGACCGCTACTTCGAACCAGCGCTCACCCACGGGTGCGTAGTACCCGCTGGCATGTCGATAAAGGTGACGATAAAGGCCGGCGTCGCTGGCGGTCGGGGTGAGCGCTTCGGGGCGCGTAACGGCAAACCGATCCAGGGTTTGGGTCAGGCTCAGGGCGGTGTCGGTCATCAGCGAAGTCTGGTGTTGCGCCGGATACTCACCGATCACATCAGGGCGTTGCACGATGCTTACCGGCGTTGGTGGTGCCGGCTCCCTGGGCTCGGTCTCGACGGTCACCGGCTTCTTTTCAGTGATGTCCCGAGGCGTCGCGTTACGGGTGCTGGCGTGATGGGCGAGCACCATGGCCAGGGTCAGCAACAGATCGGTCATCGCGGTTTTCTGCTGCGCGGTGTCGCCTGTGGCGGCGGCGTCGAAGGTTTGTTGCAGATCGTCCAGCACTTGCCAGATCCAGGCGGCGGTACCGACGGTTCGACCGAAAAACGGCAGCGCGGCGCTGAGGATCATCCAGCTCGCATGCTTGAAGCTCTCCCAGCGACTTTCGCTATTGGACACCGATTGCCGATTCGCCAGTTCGACCATTGCACTGACGTTGGCCTTGAACAGAACAGCCAGGTAATCGGTAGCGATGACTGCTGTTCCCAAGGTCAGCGTGCCGCTCATCTGCAAGGAAGTCAGTGGGTCGGCGAGCAGTTGTGAGAGCGACCATACCGAGGGGCGATCATCGCTGAACACGTAATTGGCATAGTTGGCGCGCGCACTGTCCGGCAACCAGGCGAGGACCGCCTGACGCAATGTCGGTGAATGCTTGATGGCGTACACCAGGTTGGCCGGCGACGGGTACTGGAGCAAGGCGTGATCGGACAGCGGCCGGTACAGCAGGCAGGGTCCCTTGTCCATCTGTCGGGGCCCGATCACGAACATGTTGGCCACTTCATCGGTGGTCGTCCCCGGGCGCCACGCGGGATTGAAGGCCAGCGGTCGAATGACAATCTCCTGACCGTCCACCCGGCGATTGGCGTCCAGCAACTGAACCACGGCCGCGACATAGCGATAGCCCGCCTCGTCGACCCCGCCCTGCGCGCGAATCTTCTGCTGCAACGCCAGTAACGGCAATTCGACACGCAGCCGGCTGGTGAACAGGTTCTGCCGTCGCAGGCTTTCCAGCGGGTCATCGCGCAGTTTTTGCCTGATCAGCGCAGGATAGGTCTGGCCGATGTCGACACTGACGATCAATCTCTCCAGATAATCGGCCGTCATCCATGCCGGCACCGGAGTGCTGCCGATATTGCTCACGGTCTTGTTGCCCAGCGGCAAGGCAATCAGGTTCTGCAACGCCAGATCGACCAGGCTGAAGGTGCTGCGTTCGGGCTCCAGCAACGGTGTGAAACTGCCCCACACCACCACGCTGTCGACCACGATGCGAATCTCGGCCAGATTCAGTTCAGTGGCTTCGGGATGCTCCTTGAGCAGGGCCGCCTGCAGTTGCTCCAGCGCGAACTCGCGAATCGGTTTGATACCGTCGTCAAAGGACTGCTCGGCGTTCTGACTTTGCACCTGCGCCAGATCCATCAGATGACGGCTGTAGGCAGTCAGGTCGCTGGGCGAGGCGTCGACCATCCACTCTGGCAACGCTTGCTCGACCAGGTTGAAGCGTGAAGACGACTGCTTGTCCGTGGGATCGAGTTCATTGGTCGTGCGGCTGACGTGGGGCGTCAGGTTGGTTGTCGCCGGTTCGTTTGCCAGCTCGCCAATCGCGTCGGCCTGCAGGGCGATCAGATTGCACGCCAGATGATCGAAGTAGTCACCGTCAGGTTCGATCAGCCGCCATTGCAGGGTTGCAGGCGGCGGTCCCTCCGTCTGGCTCTGCAGTGAGGCACCCAGTTCCTGCAGGGTATCGAAGGCCTGGAAACCGCGAGTGATGGTGTGGGTGAGAATCAGCGTGCGGCTGCCGAGCGTGCCGATCAGTACGGCCATATCGAGGACGTGCAGGTGAGTGGAAGTGCCATCGCGCGTGGTGTCCAGATCGATCAGGCAGGCGCGGGACTGATAGCGATCATCGGTACTGCGGGCAGTTTTTTGCGGATGGTCGAAAAGACTCTGGGCCATGGCGCGCTGGTCGTCGTCCCACGCCGGGTTCGTCCCGACGTTCCACAGTTCGCGCAGGGACCTGGACAATCCCTGCCAGCGCGGGGCGGAGGCGCGGGTGAACTGGTTCCAGTAATCGACCTGTTGTTCCTCGAAGGCAACAAACAGCAGCGGCGCCAGTTCATTGAGCAGCCTGGCGATAGCCTCGATGTTGACGGGCAGTTGTACCGGCGTCTCGTGAGCAGGATGCAAGGTGAGGTAGTGCTCGCCATCCAGGTAGGTCACTGGCTTGTTGGCGACGCCATGACGCACCAGCGCATCGGTCAGCGATTCGAAGTGTCGCGGCCCGGGGACGACACGCTGGTCACGCAAGGTCCAGCCAGGTGTCACCACCATTGCCAGTCGCGGGTCGATCTGTAACTTGGGGTATAGCGTCTTCAGTGCCGGTTGCAGGGCGCGGGTGGCGACTTCCCTGATTGAGGGGCCGGCGATCAGTTGGGTGAGCAGGGCGTCTTGATCATCCGGCAGCTTGTGGTCGGCGGGAGAGTTGAGGGTTTCTGGCATGGTCACATCCTTGGTCAGAACAGCAGGCACCGCGAAAGTGGCGGCGGGCGATGCGTTGCAAGGTAGTGACGGGCCGAGCACCGAAGGTGGTAGATAGATATCGCAGGCAAAAAAAGACCCGCACGGCGGCGGGTCTTGTCGTCAGCGTCGGCTCAGGTACCGGACTTGATCTTGGTCCAGGCCCGGGTGCGTGCCCGTTCGGCATCCCGCGGCAGCGGTTGCAGGGTGTAAAGCGTGCCCATCGCCGCATCGGTCGGGTACAGGTTGGGGTTGTTGCGGATCGCCGGATCGACCAGTTGCGTGGCGTCCTTGTTCGGGTTCGGATATCCGACGAAGTCGCTGACCGGCGCGATCACCGCCGGTTGCAGCAGGTAGTTGATGAAGGTGTAGGCGTCCTCGGTGTTCTTCGCGCCCTTGGGAATGGCGAGCATGTCGAACCAGATCGGTGCGCCTTCCTTGGGCAGGCGCATGTCGACCACCACACCGTTCTTCGCTTCCTTGGCGCGGTTGGCCGCTTGCGAGAAGCTGCCGGAATAACCGACCGCGACGCAGATGTCACCGTTGGCGATGTCGGCCATGTACTTGGATGAGTGGAAGTAGGTGATGTACGGCCTGATCTTCATCAGCAGCGCTTCGGCCTTGGCGTAATCCGCCGGGTTCTTGCTGTTGGGATCCAGACCCAGGTGTTGCAGCGCCAGCGGCAGGATCTCCGACGGCGAATCGAGCAGGGCGACGCCGCACTGCTTGAGCTTGCTGAGATTCTCTTCCTTGAAGATCAGGTCCCAGCTGTCCACCGGCGCGTTATCGCCCAGCGCGGCTTTGACCTTGGCCGGGTTGAAGCCGATCAGGATGGTGCCGTACATGTACGGCACGGCGAATTTGTTGCCCGGGTCGTTGGCTTCGATCAGCTTCATCAGTTTCGGATCGAGATGATTCCAGTTCGGCAGCTTGCTGCGATCCAGCGGCTGGAACACCCCGGCTTCGATCTGCTTGGCGAGGAACACGTTGGACGGCACCACCACGTCATAGCCGGAGTTGCCGGTCAGCAGCTTGGCTTCCAGTGCTTCGTTGGTGTCGAAGATGTCGTAGACCAGTCTGGTCTGGGTGTTCTGTGCCTTGAAGTCTTCCAACGCCTTGGGCGTGATGTAGTCGAACCAGTTGTAGACGCGCAGGGTGCGTTCTTCGGCGTGGGCGCCGACGCTGAGCAGCGCGGCGCACAGGGCTGGCGCAATGCAGTGCTTGAGTCGGTTCATTGTTCGAACCCTTCGAGCACGTTCACTGCGTTGATGCCGATTTCCTCCACCGCGTAACCACCCTCCATGACGAACAGCGTCGGCTTGCCGAGGGCGGCGATGCGTTTGCCCATGGCCAGGTAATCCGGGCTGTCGAGCTTGAACTGCGAGATCGGATCGTCCTTGAAGGTGTCGACGCCCAGCGACACGACGATGATGTCGGCACCGTAGCTGTCGATCTCGTTGCAGGCCTGTTCCAGCGCCGCACTCCACACATCCCAGCCGGAACCGGCCGGCAGCGGATAGTTGAAATTGAAACCTTCACCGGCGCCTTCACCGCGTTCATCCTCGTAGCCGAGGAAGAACGGAAACTCGGCTTCCGGATGGCCGTGGATCGAGGTGAACAGCACGTCGCTGCGCTCGTAGAAGATCGACTGGGTGCCGTTGCCGTGGTGATAGTCGACGTCAAGGATCGCGACTTTCCTGTGGCCGGCATCGAGAAATGCCTGGGCGGCGATGGCGGCATTGTTGAGGTAGCAATAACCGCCCATCAAGTCGCTGGCGGCGTGGTGTCCCGGTGGTCGGCACAGGGCGAAGGCGCTGTGTGCGCCGCGCTGGATTTCCGCTTGGGCGGTGAGGGCGACCTGCGCTGCGCTGTACGCCGCTTGCCAGGTGCCGGCGGTGATCGGCGCGCCGCCGTCGAAGCTGTAGTAGCCGAGCTGGCCGTGCAGGCTGGTCGGTTTGATTTGCCGCAGAGTGCGGGCGGGCCAGGTGTAGGGCAGCAGGTCGCCGTCGGTGTTGAATTCGGTCCAGCGTGCCCATGCACCTTTGAAGAAGTCGAGGTAATCGCGGCTGTGGATGCGCGCGATCGGTTCGAGGCCAAAATCCTTTGGCGCTTCTACCGGGCCGAGGTTCTGGTGCTGTACCCGTTGCAGCACGTGGTCGGCGCGCGACGGCATTTCGAAACACGGCTTGAGCTGGCCGTCGATGAGTTCGCAGCGGCCGTGGTGCAGGTGGTGATCGTCCGAGTAGATCGTCAGCATTTGTTGTTCTCCGCAGGGGGCTGATTCGGTTGCCCCCAGTGTTGCGGCGCGCGGCGAATCGGAGAACGGCAGGAAAGGCCAAAAGGGGATCGATATGGCCAAAAACTCTGACCGCAATTCGCCCCTCTTTTCAGTACAGCCTTGCTTCGATTCAGGCATGAAATGCGTCCCGGTGGGAGCGGGCTTGCTCGCGAATACGGTAGGTCAGATAAATTGATCGCGACTGACACTGCGAATTCGCGAGCAAGCCCGCTCCCACATTGGAACATCAATGAGGGCGAAACTGGCTCGGCGCCACCCCGCTCCAGCGCACGAACGCATGGCGGAAACTCGCGGTCTCGCTGAAGCCCAGGGTCTCGGCGATGCGGTAGATCGGCAGTTGATCCTCACACAGCATCTGCTTGGCCCGCTCGAAGCGCAGTTCGTCGAGCAGTTCCTGATAACTGCTGCCCATGTCCTTCAAATGGCGGCGCAAGGTGCGCGGCGAGCACTTCATTTGCTGGGCCAGCCCCTCCAGCCCCGGTGCTGCATTGAGCTGGGCACTGAGCAACTGGCGAATCCGCCCCAGCCACGCCTGACGTCCGGTGAACTCGATGTTCTGTTTGCGGCAGCGGTCGGCCATGGCCTGGTGGGTGATGCTGTCGGCCAAAGGCAACGGCTGATCGAGCCAGCGCCGGTCAAAGGCGAAAGCATTGTCCTTGGCGCCGAAGTGCAGAGGGCTGTTGAAGTGCTCAGCGTAGCTGTCGCGGTAATCCGGCGCGGCATGTTCAAAACGTGTCGCCAGTAGCGGCAGCGGATGCCCAAGCAAATCGTCGCAGATGACCTTCAATGACACCAGGCAGAACTCCGCGTTGAACACCGCCATCGACGGGCTCTCGCGGTAATCGGCGGCGACGAACCAGACCCGCTCGCCGTCGTCTTCCAGTCTCAGTTCGAAAAGTGTTCCCAGCAGCGCCGGATAGCGAATCGCCAGGCGCAAAGCGTCACCTAAGGTGGCACTGGTGAGCAGGGCGTAACCGAGGATGCCGTAGCAGGACACGTGCATCCGCCGGCCCAGTTCCAGGCCGATGTCATGCTTGAGCGCGACCGCATTGGCGCAGACCTGCATTTCCTGATTGGTGGTGATGCGTGTGTCGGCACGGGCCAGATCCGCCGTACTGATGCCGCTGCCGGCCAGCAGCGCTTCGCTCGACAGGCCTTCGGTCTTGAAGGTGTTGAGTACCAGTGAGACGGCATTGAGCGTCGTGAGGTGGGAGTGGAGCATGAGGCGGCATCCGCTGGTTTTTGGCAAAAGAGGCAGCAAGTAGCGTGCCGTGCACGACGCCCACAGGCAGGGGCGACGTCGTGCACGGTCATCAGCGTATGCCTTAGCTCGCGCTGAAAAACAGCTGTCGGGCCTGCTCCACGCCGATCATGCTGCGGTAGTACGCCAGCCGTTCGGCCCGGCTCAACCCGCGAGTGCTGTCGGCATCGGATCCCAGTTGCCGCTCCGCGGGGGTTTTCAAACGTGCAGAGAGGAAGGCCTTGTCCGGCACCCATGAGGTGGAGTACAGAAAATGCGCGTACCACAGCACCTTGCGCGTGGTCTGGTCAGTGATGCTGTATTCGTCCAGGTAGAGCGCCTTGCCGCCCTTGAGGCGGCGTCGACTGACAGTTTTTGCAATACGGATGCTGTCATTGGTCTGAAGCCAGGCGACACCTGATGGTGTGGGTGATTGTGCCCTGGTCATCATCGACATGGCGGTTTTGGCCTGCTGATATAGGCTGTCGACGGCATCGCTCAGCGCCTTGTTCAGCACCGCAGCCGAGCGCTGGCTGCTGTCCGTGGCGTTGCTGTCGGTCAGGGCCTGTTCAATGGCCGCGCTGACGTGTTCCAGTTGCAGGGCGTGCTGGTGAAACAGGTACTCGATACCGACCGCCGAGCGTCCGGCCTGCTTCATGAGTTCGTTCATGCGCAGGGTGAACGCCGGCAGGCCGTCGAGCAGGTCCTGCCCCTTGTTCAGGCTGGTTTCGAGCGCTGGCGTCGGCGTCGGCAAGGCAGTGCTGATACGTTCGACCCACACCCCGGGAGTTTTTTGATGAAAGGTCGAGATGACCTTGTCCGTGAGCGGTGACTTGATGTCGACCAGGTCGGTTTCCAGGCCCTGTGCCGTCAGGCGCGGCTCGCCGATCAGCACGCCGTTGTAGCGGGTGCGGATGAACTTCTTTTTCGGCCTTGGCGGTTGCACGGGGAGCGCCGGGCGGCTGCGCAGGGTGTCGCGCTCTTCGAGCAACAGCACCAGGTTGTGGCGGGCGCTGCGGTTGAATTGCTCGAGCTGTTGGCGAAGGTTTGTCAGCGGTGCCTCTTGCACACTGTCAGCGAACGCGGACTTGAAGTCTGCCAGGCGCTCGTCGAGTACGTTGAATTGTTCGATCAGATCGTTGAGGCAGTCGATGCGTTCGTCGAGCCGGGAAACGCTGCGCTCCTCAAGGGTGTCGCGCAGCGCTTGAACGGCGATATCGGCGGTATCGACAATCTGGTCGAGACTGAGCCAGGCATCCGCGGCGGTCGCTACCGAGTGTTCGGGCAGGCAGACATTGCGCGCCAGTGTCACCTGCAGTGCCTTGAGATCCTCGATCGAGTACGCCGGGAGTGCCTTGCGGGTCAGTTGAATCAAGCGCAAGCCGTCTCTCTCGAACTCTTTGAGTTGCACCAATTGTGCCTGGATCTGCTCCAGACGCGTGATCATGTCCAGATTGAGCTCAAGCATCTGCCGCGTTTCGGCAATATGCCGGTTCTGGGGCTGTTCAGCCTGTTCTTCGAGATGATTGAGTACGCTGCGCAATGTCGGCGTGAACAGGGTCAGCGCTTCGCGAATCCCTGCATGGATGAGTTCGAGCTGCGCCTTCAGGTAGCTCAGGGATCTCTGTTGGTAGTCAGCCGTTGGCGAGAATACATGCAACGCCTTGAGATCGCTCAACGCCTGGGCATAAGCGACGCGTTGCCTGTCCAGAGACTGTAGAAAGAGCTGGCGGTGGGCCGCAGCGGTCTGAGCGGTGGCAGCGTTCATTGCCTGGCGGACCTGTTCCAGCTCGCCTTGCGCTGCCGCCTTACGGCTTTCGAAGGCGGTCAGGCGGGTGCGCAGTTTTTCCGCTTCGATGCGGCGTTGTGCTTCAGCCAGCTGTGTCAGGCCGGCCGAGCCGCCACCGCGCAGACGCAGTCGGGTATCGACGAACCAATCGCCACGCAGATTGCCGATCAAGGCTGGGCCGGTACGGGTTGGATCCTGCGGATCGATGATCATGACGGTACCGTTTTCGTCCACCGCGACCTCGAACCAGTCATGGCCCACCGGGGCGTACCATTTGCTGTTGTAGCTGTAGAGATTGCGATAGAGCCCTGGCGTGGTGTTGGCGCTACCCAGACGTTGCGGGCGAAGGATTTTGAAGTGGGACAGCACGGTGCCCAGACTTGCGGGCGTGCGATTCGCGGCGCCGCTGATATTCAGGGTTTGCTGCAGGTCAGCGGTTTCATGGGGAGCACTTTTTTCCAGTTGTTGCACGGTGATTTCAGTGGTCGTGGGGTCAGGGTTTTTCGGTGTTTCGCGTGCCGCTGTCTCATGGGCCAGCCGTGGTCGGGAGCGACCTGCGATGTGCAACGTGATCGCCATCCCCAGATTGAGCAACACCTCGGTGAACGCTGACCATTGCGCGGAAGAGTCATCCTGCTCCCGGGCTTCCTTCAGGGCTTGCAGTTGCTCCATCACCTGCCAGATCCACGTCGCGACACCCACCGTGCGTCCGAGGAACGGCAAGACGGCATTGAACAGGGTCCATCCGGCCTGTTTGAAACTGGCCCAGCGACTTTCCGCATTTGACACCGACTGGCGGTCGGCCAGCTCGACCAGCGCCGACGCGTTGGCTTTGTACAGAGCGCCTGGCAGATCGCCCTCCACGGTCTTTCTACCGAGGCTGATCGGCCCACTCATGACCCTCATTTTTTCCGCATCCACCAGAAACTCGGTGACGGCCCAGGGGGAGGGCAACGTGCCTGGAAACACATAGTTGGCGTAGTCGCTGCGCACGCGGTCCGGGAGCCAGGCGAGCACCGAGTCACGCAGACTGGCGGATTGCTGGATGGCGTACAGCAAGTTGCTGGGGGAAGGGTATTGGGTCAACGGCTGGTCGAGCATCGGTCGATACAGCAGGCACGGCCCGGCGCTCGGGTCCTCAGGACCGATCACGAACATGTTGGCGACTTCGTCATGGCTGCCGTCTGTTCTGCGTTGAGGTACGAAAGCCAGAGGCCGCATGACGATGGTCTGGTCCTCGACCATGCGATGGTTGCTGTCGGGATCCAGCACCGCGACGACATAGCGGTAACCGCGTGCGTCGATACCGGCCTTGCCGCGAATTTTCGATTGCAGGGCCAGCAGCGGCAACTGGATGCGCAAGTGTTGAGTGAACAGTGCCTGTCTCCCGGCGGAAGCTGGCGTGGTGTCGACCAACTGACGCTTGATCAGCGCCGGATAGGTCGTACCGATATCCGCGCGGGTTACCAGGTCTTCCAGATAGCTTACGGTCAGCCATGTCGGCAATGGCTTGCCACGGGTGGAGTGCAGGGTCTTGTTGCCTACCGGCACTGCAATCAGATTCTGCAAGGCCAGATCGGTGACGCTGAAATTGTAAGTCTCGATTTTTCCCGGAACAGTAAAGGTGCCCCAGATCACCGGACTTTTGACCCGCAACTGGATCGACTCCAGAGCTGTTTCAAGATCGGTACGCTGCGCATCGGCGTGCGCGCGAAGGGTCTCGGCATGCAAGGCGTTCATTTCGCTCAGCGCGTATTCGCTGATTGGCAGGATGCCATCCAGATAGGACTTGCCGGTGTTCTGGTTATGCAGTGCAGCCAGATCCTTCAAGTGCCGGGAATAGTTGTTCAGATCCGGCAGTGATGCAGCAATGAGCCAGTCAGGCAAGGCATTCTGAAACCAGCTCAATGGCGGGCCGGGCTTTTTCGCCGTGGCGTCGACTTCGGGGGTGGCCGTGGACAATGGCTTGTCGAGCGGGGCAGGTGTGGCAGGAGAAAAATCCAGCGCGCCGATCACATCGATCTGAATCGAGACCAGTGCACACGCCTGATAATCGAAGATGCTGCCCGAGGGTTCCAGCAATCGCCAGTTCAACTGCTGGTACGGCTGAAGATTGCCCACGTGCGCAGGCAAGGATTTGCCCAGGTCATCAAGAGAGTCGAACTTCTGATAACCCTTGAGCAGTGAATGGGCGAGGATGACCGTCTTTCCCTGTTGTGTGCCGATCAGCACGGCCATCGATACTTCGTTCAGATGCTTTACGGTTGTGCCATCGATCAGATCAATGGCGATCAGGCAGGCGCTGTTCTGGTCATCGATTTTCCTGCCGGCCAGACCGGCAGTGCGATACAGCGCGCGGGCCATTGCGCAGTCACTCTCGCTCCAGCCTTGTACCTGATTGACGTTCCAGATCTCGCGCAGGGTGTTCGACAATGTATGCCAACGCGGGCCGTTGCTGTCGTCGGCGTTGTTCCAGTACGCCAGCTGTTGCTCCTGAAACGCCGTGAGCATGACCGGTGCCAGCAGGTTGAGCAGGCTGGCGATTTCGTCGATCCGTACCGGCAGGTGGACGGCCGGATCGCTGATCGGTTGTTGCGTCAGAAAGTGTTCACCTTCGATATACAGCGTCGGCGTGCCCTGCACGACCTGGGCGGCGAGGATTTCGGTCAAGGCCTGGTAGGTCGGATTTCCGGCAACGATCTGTTCGTCGACGATGGACCATTGCGGCGTGCCGATCATGGTAATGCTCGGCTCCAGATCCAGCGTGGGATACAGCTTGCGCAAATGCTCGCGCAACAGCACACCGGCCACGTCGCGCAAGTCGGGGCCGACACTCAATTGGGTGATCAGGGCTTCGGTGGGATTGGTGCCGGCAGCCGTCTGCCGGGTGGAGCTTGTGGTTACTGAACTCATCGTGCGTCCCTGCGTTCTGGTGATGGAGGCGATCCCGAGGACAAGTCTCGGGGTCGCTCCATGCTAGGGAGGCACGATGCAGCATGGGTGGTAGATATGTAGGGCGCCGGATTATCGCCGACGCCGGACACGGCTCAGCGCAATTCGCCACACAGGTCGAGTTCGATCAGGCGTCGCACTTCGGTGTTGTCCAGGCCGGCACCGAGCAAACCGTGCAGCTTGCCGAACGCCGCCTCGCGGGTCATGCCGCCACCGGACAGCACGCCAACACCACGCAGCCGGCTGCCGGCCTCGTAAACGTCCAGCTCGACCCCGCCTTCATGGCACTGCGTGACCGCAACCACCACCACACCGTTGTCCCGCGCGCGGCCGAGGCTGGCGAGGAACTCGGGATTGTCGCTCGGTCCGGTGCCGCTGCCGTAGCACTCCAGCACCAGACCTTTGATACCGCTGGCCAGCAGGCCATCAACCACCTCGGCGTCGATGCCGGGGAACAGTGGCAGCACAGCAACCTTGGCCAGTTGTTTCGGCTGGTTGTAGTTCAGTGCGGCCGGAATCGACGGCGCTTTCACCCCGCCGCCCTGACGCTCCAGGCGCTTGAACGGATGCCGGCCGAAGCTGCGCACTTTCGCGCAACGGGTCGGCGCCAGCAGCTCGCCATGGAAATACAGGTGCACGCCCGGCGCCAGACCCTGACCCAGAGCAACCAGCGCGCCACCGAGGTTTTCCCAGGCATCGCTGTCGGTCACGCCGGCCGGCAGCATCGAGCCGGTGAAACACACACGGGCATGCAGGCCGAGCAACTGGAAACTCATCGCCGCAGCGCTGTAGGCCAGGGTGTCGGTGCCGTGCAGGATCAGCACGCTGTCGCAGCCGTGCACGTCCACTGCATCGACCACCGCTTCGCGCAGTTGCTGCCAGTAGGCCGGAGTCATGTTGGCGCTGTCGATCAGCGGCGACATCTCCCGGAAGCGCCATTGCGGCACCACCAGTTCGGGCTGGCTGTGCAGGTAGTCGCGCATGCGGGCTTCGAAACCGGACGCCGGGGCCAGACCGTTGGCACTGGCCTGCATGCCGATGGTGCCACCGGTGTAGAGCACCATGACGTGTTGGGCGGCGGGGAAGGTATTGGCAATCATCTGAGGGTCTCCACAAGAGATGACATTGTAGGAGTGAGCCTGCTCGCGATAGCGGTTCATCATTCAACATTAATGTTGGCTGAAAGACAGCTATCGCGAGCAGGCTCACTCCTACAGGTATTGCATCACAATAACTGACGGGCGCAGGGGATGCGCCCGTCATTCACCTGTCAGCGTTGCGCTGCAGGCACGCCTTGCGGCTCGACTGCGGTCTTGCCGGCGGCTGGCGCCTCGGTCGGCCAGGCCTTCAGGTCCAGATCCAGATCGGCAAATTTGCTGGCGTCGAACACTGGCTGCTTGATGCCGGCGCGGCGCTGCTCGTCGTAGTCGCGCATCACGCGCATGCCGACCTTGAACAGCATGGCCAGGGCCATCAGGTTGACGAAGGCCAGGCAGGTCATGGTGATGTCGGCGAAGGCGAACACGGTCGACAGATCCTGCATCGAACCCCATACCACCAGCGCCAGGACCAGACCGCGGAACACCATCAGCAAGGCGCGGTTGCGGCTGAGGAACTGCAGGCTGTTTTCGCCCAGGTAGTAGTTGTAGAGGATGCAGGTGAAGACGAACAGCGACAGCGCGACGCTGACGAAGATGCGGCCCCAGTCACCGACCACGGCGGCCAGCGAGTTCTGGGTCAGGACGATGCCGTCACCTTCGAAGCCCGGGGTGTAGAAGCCCGACAACAGGATCAGCAGCGCGGTGCAGGTGCAGATCACGAAAGTGTCGAGGAATACGCTGAAGGCCTGAACCACGCCCTGAGCGCCCGGGTGTTTCACCGAGGCCACGGCGGCGACGTTCGGCGCACTGCCCAGGCCCGCTTCGTTGGCGAACACGCCACGCTTCACGCCCATGACGATGGCGCTGCCGAGCAGGCCACCGAAGGCCGGGTCGAGACCAAAGGCGCTCTTGAAGATGGTTTCCAGCATCGCTGGCACGTGTTCGATCTGGGTGCCGATCACGTACAGGGTCACGCCGATATAGGCCAGGGTCTTGACCGGTACCAGCAGGTCGGACACTGCAGCGATGCGCTTGATGCCGCCGATGAAGGTGATGGCCAGCAGCACCGCCAGGACGATCCCGGTGTGGCTTGGGTCGAAGGCAAAGGCGTTTTGCAGCGAGTGGGTCACGGTGTAGGACTGCAGGCCGATGAAGGCGAAGCCGTAGGTGACCAGCAGCAGGACCGAGAACACCACTGCCATGCCTTTCAACTTCAGGCCGTGCTGGATGTAGTAGGCCGGGCCGCCACGGTACAGGCCGTCGCCTTCGGCGCGCTTGTAGACCTGCGCCAGGGTGCACTCGAAGAAGCTGCTGGACATGCCAACCAGTGCGGTCACCCACATCCAGAACACCGCACCCGGACCACCCAGGGTCACGGCGATGCCGACACCGGCGATGTTGCCTGCACCGACGCGGCCGGCAAGGCTGAGCATCAGGGCCTGGAACGAGCTGAGTTGCCCGCCGCTGCTTTTCAGGCTGTCGCGGAACACCGCGAACATGTGGAAGAAGTGCCGCAATTGAACGAAACGCGAGCGAATCGTGAAGTAGCTACCGAGCCCGACAATGAGCACGATCAGTACTTTCCCTGAGAGGAAGTCGTTGATGACTTCGAGCATGGATTTTTCCTCGCTGTTTTTTGTTTAAGCAAATGCTGGATGTTCCGAAACATCGCGTTACACCGGTTTGCGCGCGGCACGACAGGTGAGGCGAAGGTTTCGTCCCGGATCCATTTCGCGGGTTTGTTATTAGTTCGGGTTTCGCATGGGTTATGGCCTCGTTACCGACGACCGCTCACGCGAAGAGGGGCGGCACTATACCGATCAGTGCGGCGCCCGTCTGCACGCTCGTGGTGCAAGCGACGAAACGAAGCTTTGAAACACCCGACGTTACCGGCGTCGGGCTTGTGCGGGAACTGCATTCCTGTTGATGCAAACCCTGTAGCGAGGGGATTCATCCCCGATCGACTGCGGAGCAGTCGCAAATCATTGCATGCGGTGTACTTGTTACATCGCGATTGCAGGTTTTGGGGCCGCTTCGCGACCCATCGGGGATGAATCCCCTCACCACAAGGGCTCACCTCTACATTGAGCAATCCCCAGACATACGGGTCTCAGGATCAGAAAGTTAAAAAAAAGGGCTTGGGGACTGATCCCCAAGCCCTCAAAAGGTGAGAGGTGTCTAGTCCCTCGACCTGGTGAGCGGTGCTACAAGTAACGCGTCGGCTCAGGCTTTGAGCGGAACCAGACGCGGGGCAATCATGTTTTCCGGGCGCAGGATGTCGGCGAGCATGGCTTCGTCGAGCAGACCTTCTTCGCGCACCAGTTCCAGCACGCCGCGGCCGCTTTCAAGGGCGATACGGGCGATGCGGGTGGCGTTTTTGTAGCCGATGTACGGGTTCAGCGCGGTGACCAGACCGATCGAGTGCTCGACCAGTTCGCGGCAGCGTGCTTCGTTGGCGGTGATGCCGACGATGCAGTGCTCGCGCAGCATGTCCATGGCGCGTTGCAGCAGACGGATCGAGTCGAGGATCTTGAACGCGATCAGCGGCTCCATCACGTTCAGCTGCAGTTGGCCGCCTTCGGCTGCCATGGTCAGCGCCAGATCGTTACCGATGACCTGGAAGGCCACCTGGTTAACGGCTTCCGGAATCACCGGGTTGACCTTGCCGGGCATGATCGAGCTGCCTGGCTGACGCGCCGGCAGGTTGATCTCGTTGATGCCGGTGCGTGGGCCGCTGGACAGCAGGCGCAGGTCGTTGCAGATCTTCGACAGCTTGACCGCGGTGCGCTTGAGCATGCCGGAGAACAGCACGAAGGCGCCCATGTCGGAGGTGGCTTCGATCAGGTCGGCGGCGGGCACCAGCGGTTGACCGCTGATCAGCGCCAGACGCTGAACGGCCAGCGCCTGATAGCGCGGGTCGGCGTTGATGCCGGTGCCGATCGCGGTGCCGCCCAGGTTCACTTCAGTCAGCAGTTCCGGGGCCAGCGTCTTCAGACGGGCCAGGTCTTCGCCCATGGTGGTGGCGAAGGCACGGAACTCTTGACCCAAGGTCATCGGCACGGCGTCTTGCAGCTGGGTACGACCCATTTTCAGGACGTGATCGAATTCTTTGCCCTTGGCCGCGAAGGCCTGAATCAGGCTGTCGAGGCTGGCCAACAGCGCGTCGTGACCCAGCAGCAGACCCAGGCGGATCGCGGTCGGGTAGGCGTCGTTGGTCGACTGCGCCATGTTGACGTCGTCGTTCGGGTGCAGGTACTGGTACTCGCCTTTCTGGTGACCCATTGCTTCGAGCGCAATGTTGGCGATCACTTCGTTGGCGTTCATGTTGGTGGACGTACCGGCACCACCTTGAATCATGTCGACCACGAATTCTTCGTGGAAATCACCGCGGATCAGTCGTGCACAGGCTTCGCTGATGGCAGCGTGCTTGGCTTCGCTCAGATGACCCAGTTCACGGTTGGCGTCTGCAGCGGCCTGTTTGACCATGGCCAGACCGACAACCAGTTTCGGGTAATGCGAAATCGGGACGCCGGAGAGACGGAAGTTGTTCACCGCTCGCAGGGTCTGGATGCCGTAATACGCTTGAGCCGGTACTTCGAGGGCGCCAAGCAGGTCGTTTTCTGTGCGGAAAGATGCAGCGGAGGACATGATAGAAATCATCTCGATATGGACCCGGTCTGTGCCGGAACGCTGCGAATGCTAGGCTTGTGGGATTTTTTGGGCCAATGCTGTTAAACACTGGCCTATGCACATTCGGCATAATGCCCGTGTGACGCCGCGTGTGCGGCAGACGTGTGACCTGTTTTGGTGCGTGTCCGGGAGGACGTGATGAATCTGGAAAGCAAATGGCTCGAGGACTTCAGTGCCCTGGCCGCCACTCGCAGCTTCTCGCAGGCGGCCGAGCGACGCTTCGTGACCCAGCCGGCGTTCAGTCGGCGGATCCGCAGCCTGGAAGCTGCGCTTGGGCTGACGCTGGTCAATCGCTCGCGCACGCCGATCGAGCTGACGGCGGCCGGGCAACTGTTTCTGGTGACCGCGCGTACCGTGGTCGAACAGCTCGGCGAAGTGCTGCGCCATCTGCATCACCTGGAAGGTGGGCAGGGCGAAGTGATCCAGGTCGCGGCGGCGCACTCGCTGGCGCTGGGTTTCTTTCCACGCTGGATCGCACAACTGCGCAACGAAGGGCTGAACATAGCGACGAGATTGGTGGCGACCAACGTCGGCGATGCGGTGCATGCGCTGCGCGAGGGTGGCTGCGACCTGATGTTGGCGTTCTACGACCCGGACGCGGCGATGCAGATGGACCCGGAAATTTTCCCGTCGTTGCACTTGGGCCAGACTGAAATGCTCCCGGTGTGCGCAGCCGATGCCGATGGCAAACCGCTGTTCGATCTGGAAGGCGAGGCCAGTGTGCCGCTGTTGGCGTACAGCGCCGGGGCGTTTCTCGGGCGTTCGGTGAATGGATTATTGCGCCAGCGCCAGCTGCGTTTCACCACCATCTATGAAACCGCCATGGCCGACAGCCTCAAGAGCATGGCCCTGGAGGGGCTCGGCATCGCCTGGGTGCCGCAGTTGAGTGTGCGCGCAGAGCTGGCCCGTGGCGAACTTGTTGTCTGCGGCGGCCCGCAATGGCACGTGCCGCTGGAGATTCGCCTGTATCGCTGCGCACTGGTGCGCAAGGCCAACGTGCGGTTGCTGTGGCGCAAGCTTGAAGGCGGCGCTGCACAGGCTTCCTGAACCATCGCAGATCCAATTGTGGGAGCGGGCTTGCTCGCGAATACGGTGTGTCAGTCGAGATTCATGTATCTGACCTGACGCCTTCGCGAGCAAGCCCGCTCCCACAGGGCGGATTTGCGGTGTTCTGTCGCTGACCTTCAAGTCAATAAAACCGGGCCTTTGGCTGATTTGACAGATGGTCGTTTCGGGGGCTGTTTATTGCTTTCTTTGCGGTATACTGCGCGGCCTTCGGCCGGTACGTCCGGCCATTTTTCGTACAATCAAGCCACGCAATCCTGCGTGGCTTGTTGTTTTTGACGCGCCTGCGGGCGCCCAGAGAGAAGAGGCGCGACGATGAGTGCACTGGTTGGCGTGATCATGGGCTCCAAGTCCGATTGGTCCACCCTTAGCCACACCGCCGATATGCTGGAAAAGCTCGGCATCCCGTACGAGGTCAAGGTGGTTTCTGCTCACCGCACCCCGGATCTGCTGTTCCAGTACGCCGAAGAGGCTGAGGGCCGCGGCATCGAGGTGATCATCGCCGGTGCCGGTGGCGCAGCCCACCTGCCAGGCATGTGTGCGGCCAAGACCCACCTGCCGGTACTGGGCGTTCCGGTGCAGTCGTCGATGCTCTCGGGCGTCGATTCGCTGCTGTCGATCGTGCAGATGCCGGCGGGCATTCCGGTTGCCACCCTGGCCATCGGCAAGGCCGGCGCGATCAACGCCGCGCTGCTCTCGGCGAGCATTCTCGGCGCCAAGCATCCACAGTTCCACGCGGTACTGAAAACCTTCCGTGCCGAGCAGACAGACAGCGTCCTGGACAATCCAGACCCACGTATTGCCTGAGGTTGTTGAGATGAAGATCGGTGTAATCGGTGGCGGCCAGTTGGGCCGCATGTTGGCGCTGGCGGGCACTCCGCTGGGCATGAACTTCGCTTTCCTCGACCCGGCGCCGGACGCTTGCGCCGCAGCACTGGGCGAACACCTGCGGGCCGATTACGGCGATCAGGATCACCTGCGCCAACTGGCGGATGAAGTCGACCTGGTGACGTTCGAGTTCGAAAGCGTCCCGGCCGAAACCGTGGCGTTCCTCTCGCAATTCGTGCCGGTCTATCCGAGCGCCGAAGCCCTGCGCATCGCTCGCGACCGCTGGTTCGAGAAGAGCATGTTCAAGGACCTGGGCATCCCGACCCCGGCCTTCGCCGACATTCAATCGCAAGCCGACCTGGACGCCGCCGTGGCTTCGATCGGTCTGCCGGCCGTGCTGAAAACCCGCACCCTGGGTTACGACGGCAAGGGTCAGAAAGTCCTGCGCAAGCCGGAAGACGTGGTGGGTACGTTCGCCGAGCTGGGCAGCGTTGCCTGCCTGCTGGAAGGCTTCGTGCCGTTCACCGGCGAAGTTTCGCTGATCGCCGTGCGTGCCCGTGATGGTGAAACCAAGTTCTATCCGCTGGTACACAACACCCACGACAGCGGCATCCTCAAGCTGTCGGTAGCCAGCACCGATCACCCGCTGCAGGCGTTGGCCGAAGACTACTCCAGCCGTGTGCTCAAGCAGCTGGATTACGTCGGCGTGATGGCGTTCGAGTTCTTTGAAGTCGACGGTGGCCTCAAGGCCAACGAGATCGCCCCGCGCGTGCACAACTCCGGGCACTGGACCACCGAAGGCGCCGAGTGCAGCCAGTTCGAAAACCACCTGCGTGCCGTGGCCGGCCTGCCGCTGGGTTCGACCGCCAAGGTCGGCGAGAGCGCGATGCTCAACTTCATCGGCGTGGTTCCGCCGGTTGAGAAAGTGATCGCCATCGAAGATTGCCATCTGCACCACTACGGCAAAGCCTTCAAGGCCGGGCGCAAGGTCGGTCACGCCAACCTGCGCTGCGCCGACATGGCCACGCTGCAAGCACAGATCGTCATGGTCGAAGCGCTTATCGCCGAGTAACCACAGTTTCATCTGGCAACGGCGGAACCTTCGGGAGCCGCCGTTCTCTCATGGCAGGATGCCAAAGTCTGACTAGGCTTTGGCATATCTACCATTCAGAGTCAGAGGGAAATGCCATGGGAATTATCGGAACCATCTTTATCGGCTTGATCGTCGGCCTGCTGGCACGCTTCCTCAAACCGGGCGATGACAGCATGGGCTGGATCATGACCATCCTGCTCGGTATCGGCGGTTCGCTGGCGGCCACTTACGGCGGCCAGGCCCTGGGTATCTATCAGGCAGGTCAGGGCGCAGGCTTCATCGGTGCACTGGTCGGCGCGATCGTGCTGCTGGTGATCTACGGCCTGATCAAAAAGAACTGATCCAAGCGACCAAGTCCTCTCTGCCAACGTGGCAGGGAGGGCTAGAATGCTCGGCGATTTAACGTCCTTCCTTTATCCGAGCATCTTTTACCGAGCACCTCCATGCGCCGTCTTCTGTTGACTCTTCTTTTGCTGGGCAGCGGTCTGGCTCACGCCGGCGAACTGCCGGAAACCGACTGGCTGGAACTGATGCCCAAGTCGGACCAGAAAGCCCTCGAGGCCATGCCCGAAATCGACCACAACTCCCCGGAAGCCACCGGCACCTTCACCGAGAAGGGCGGGATGAAACAGGCTAAAGGCCTGCCGGCGGTGATGTATTCGACCAAGACCGTGGCGTCGATGAACGACAAGCACATCCGCATCGGCGGCTACCCGGTGCCGCTGGAATCCGACGCCAAGGGCCGCAGCACGCTGTTCTTCCTCGTGCCGTACCCTGGCGCCTGCATCCACGTGCCACCGCCACCACCGAATCAACTGGTGCTGGTGCGTTATCCGAAGGGTTTGAAGCTGGACGATATCTACACGCCGCTGTGGGTGACCGGCACGCTGAAGATCGAGAAGGTCAGCAATGACCTGGCCGATGCGGCGTATGCGCTGGAAGCTGACAAAGTGCGGGTGGTGCAGGAGTCCGATCTCTAACATCTGAACAATTGTAGCGAGGGGATTTATCCCCGATGGGTTGCGAAGCGACCCCCGCTTTGAATCAGGGGCAGGGGCCTGCTCCGCAGGCCATCGGGGATAAATCCCCTCACCACAAAGGCTTTCACCCACATTGATATTGCGGTGTTGGTCAGAGCGGTTTGCTGCCGATGCTGACGCCCATGGTATGGCTCGCACCCGAGCCCAGCGTGACCACATCATCCATCACATTCGCCGTCTCGATGCACAGCATGCGCTGCCAGCCATCGTCGTCCATGTCGGCCAGTGCTGCCGCGCGGTCGATCCACGGGTTCCAGATCACTGCCGTGCGTGAGCCGCTGGCGCTCAGTACGATGTGCCGTTCCCAGGTCGGGTCGACAATGCTCAGTTGCGGCGGAGCGTCGAGGTAGATGCGGTCGGTTTCGCCAGCGAAATGCAGGTCACCTTGCTGGCTGTGGGTTTTCCACTCATCCAGCGTCTCGATGTAATCCAGACCGGCCACACCCTCGACGTGCACGTTGCGCACATCACTGACTGCGAAATAAGTGTGCAGCGCCTGGCTGATGCTGACGGTTTCGACACCCCGATTGTGGCTGGTCAGGCTGATGTGCAACTGATCACTCAGATGCAGGGTCAGGGTCAGATCGACCTGATGCGGCCAGCCCGGCAGGCCACCTTCGGGGTAGGGCAGCCTGAATTCAACCTTGACGCCGTCAGCCTCTGATTCGATGCCGCCCAGCTCCCAATCCATCGCCCGCACCAGACCGTGCGCGGGTGCCGGTTGCTCACCGGTATACATGGCCTGCACGCTCTGCGGGTTGCGTTCGAACTTGCCGAACCACGGCCAGCACACCGGCACACCGGCACGGATGCTCTTGCCGGTCTTGAACACAGCCTTGTCGTTGAGCCAGATGATCGGCGGCTGGCCGTCGATTTGATAACTGAGGATGTGCGCGCCTTGCTGGGCCACCAGCACTTCGGCCTGACCGTGGCGGATGCGCCAGCAGTTCAGTTCATCCAGTTTCACCGCTTCAACGTTGGGCGTGTTCATGGGGCAACTCTCGATCAGACACTTGGGACGACTATCGACCGCAAAACCGCGGCGATGTTTAACGCGCGCGTGGTGGCACCGAGCGGGTGCGACCGCTGCCGTCGATGGCGACGAAGACGAATACCGCCTCGGTCACTTTACGCCACTCGCTGGACAGCGGATCGTCGCTCCACACTTCGACCATCATCTGGATCGAGCTGCGGCCGATTTCCAGGGTCTGGGTATAAAAGGACAATTGCGCGCCCACCGCGACCGGCACCAGGAAGGCCATGCGGTCGATGGCGACAGTGGCTACGCGACCACCGGCCACGCGGCTGGCCATTGCGGTACCCGCCAGATCCATCTGCGCCACCAGCCAGCCGCCGAAAATATCGCCAAAGCCGTTGGTTTCGCGCGGGAGTGCGGTAATTTGCAAGGCCAGGTCGCCTTGCGGGATCGGATCTTCTTGTTCGAGCTCTATCATGCCGGGGGTGCCTCTGACCCGTGACTCTTCGTTGGTATTGCTGGTGGTAGCCGTCTTCAGGAAAAACGATTCAGCACCGAACATACTGCGTTCGTCACGTTTTCCATAGGCGCCTAAAGGGGAAACTCTGCGAAACCGGCTGATCCCGTTCAAAGGTCGGGCCAACGACGTTTTCGCACAGCAACCCCCTACAAACCGGAGCAAGGTTGCGAGTATATCGGTCGGTAGACTCCGCGACGACCATCGGGTTCTGATTTTGACCGGCAAATACGCGCCTCTATGTGCTTTTTCGAACAATTTGCTATGGTGCCGAACCTGCCCAAGCCACAGCCAGCGTTGTTGTGGCGGTAGATCCGCCTATAAGAGAAGCCCTTGCCATGACCACAGCGCCTTCGAGCCTCGCGCAGCCCGAGCAACCTGCACGCCCCCTGACCCGCAATGACTACAAGACTCTGTCGCTATCGGCCCTGGGCGGTGCGCTGGAGTTTTACGATTTCATCATCTTCGTGTTCTTCGCCACCGTGGTCGGCAAGCTGTTCTTCCCGGCCGACATGCCCGAGTGGCTGCGCCTGATGCAGACCTTCGGCATTTTCGCCGCCGGTTACCTTGCGCGGCCGCTGGGCGGCATCGTCATGGCGCACTTCGGCGACCTGCTGGGGCGCAAGAAGATGTTCACCCTGAGCATTTTCATGATGGCCGTGCCGACCCTGATCATGGGCCTGCTGCCGACCTACGCGCAGATCGGTATGTGGGCGCCGATCCTGCTGTTGTTGATGCGAGTTATCCAGGGCGCGGCGATTGGCGGGGAAGTGCCGGGGGCGTGGGTCTTCGTTTCCGAACACGTGCCGCAAAAGCACATCGGCTACGCCTGCGGCACCCTGACCAGCGGCCTGACCGCCGGCATCCTGCTCGGCTCATTGGTCGCCACGGCGATCAACAGCATTTATACCCCGGGGGAAGTCGCCGATTACGCCTGGCGGATCCCGTTCCTGCTCGGAGGCGTGTTCGGTCTGTTCTCGGTGTACCTGCGCCGCTGGCTGCATGAAACCCCGGTGTTCGCCGAGCTGCAACTGCGCAAGGCGCTGGCCGAAGAAGTGCCGCTGCGCGCGGTACTGCGTGACCATCGCGGGGCGATTGCGGTCTCGATGCTGCTGACCTGGCTGCTGTCCGCCGGGATTGTCGTGGTGATCCTGATGACCCCGACCGTGCTGCAGACGGTCTATCACTTCTCGCCAACGGTGGCGCTGCAATCCAACAGTCTGGCGATCGTGTTCCTCAGCGTTGGCTGCATCATCTCCGGTGCCCTGGCCGACCGTTTCGGCGCCGGTCGGGTGTTCGTTTTCGGTTCGCTGGGCTTGCTGATCAGCTCCTGGACCTTCTATCACAGCCTCGCCGATCACCCGAACTGGCTGTTCCCGCTGTATGCCCTGACCGGTCTGCTGGTCGGCACCATCGGCGCGGTGCCGTACGTGATGGTCAAGGCGTTCCCGCCAGTGGTGCGCTTCAGCGGATTGTCGTTCTCGTACAACGTGGCGTACGCGATCTTCGGTGGCCTGACGCCGATGGTGGTCAGCCTGCTGCTTAAAGAGAGTGCGATGGGCCCGGCTTACTATGTGGCGGTGCTGTGCACGATGGGGATTCTGGTGGGGGCGTGGCTCTGGAAAAAGGGGCGCTGAAAATTTTCACCTGTGGGAGCGGGCTTGCTCGCGAATGCGTTGTGTCAGTCTGCATATGAATAGGCTGACACGGCCTCTTCGCGAGCAAGCCCGCTCCCACATTAGTTCTGTGTTGTTCTCTGAGATCTTCGAATCATCCTGCAAAACCCCGATACTGGCCTTTCATCCAATTGTCATATTTCAGCCATAGAGTGTTCACACGGCCTGCTGATACTTGGCCCCGACTTAACACACCCTATCTGCTAGGAGTAAGGCATGAAACTGAAGCGTTTGATGGCGGCAATGACTTTTGTCGCTGCTGGCGTTGCGACTGCCCACGCGGTAGCCGCTGGCGTTGACCCGGCAATTCCGGCTTACACCAAGGTCACCGGTGTATCGGGCAACTTGTCCAGCGTTGGTTCCGACACTCTGGCCAACCTCATGACCCTGTGGGCTGAGAACTACAAGAAAGAATACCCGAACGTAAACATCCAGATTCAGGCCGCTGGCTCCGCCACCGCGCCACCTGCGCTGACTGAAGGCACCTCCAACCTCGGCCCGATGAGCCGCAAGATGAAGGACACCGAACTGGCGGCCTTCGAACAGAAATACGGCTACAAGCCAACCGCTATCCCGGTGGCCGTGGACGCCCTGGCGGTGTTCGTGCACAAGGACAACCCGATCCAGCACCTGACCATGGAGCAGGTTGACGCGATCTTCTCGTCCACCCGTCTGTGCGGCGCCAAAGCCGACGTGAAAACCTGGGGCGACTTGGGTGTGACCGGCGACCTGGCCAACAAGCCAGTGCAACTGTTCGGTCGTAACTCGGTATCCGGCACTTACGGCTACTTCAAGGAAGAAGCCCTGTGCAAAGGCGACTACAAGCCTAACGTCAACGAGCAACCAGGTTCGGCGTCGGTTGTGCAGTCGATCAGCTCCTCGCTGAACGGCATCGGTTACTCGGGCATCGGCTACAAGACTGCCAGCGTGAAGACCGTTGCTTTGTCGAAGAAAGGCAGCACTGACTTCATCGAAGACACCGAAGAAAACGCCCTGAACGGCAAGTACCCGCTGTCGCGCTTCCTCTACGTTTACGTGAACAAGGCCCCGAACAAGCCTCTGGCCCCGCTGGAAGCCGAGTTCGTGAAACTGGTTCTGTCCAAACAGGGCCAGGAAGTTGTGGTGAAAGACGGCTACATCCCACTGCCGGCCAAGGTTGCTGCAAAAGCACTGGCTGACCTGGGTCTGCAGGAAGGCGGCGCTGAAGTCGCAAAAAAGTAACAAACTGAGTCCGTAGTAAATACCCTTCGGACTCCACTGTGGGAGCGGGCTTGCTCGCGAAGAGGCCTTCAGATTCGGCATCTTCGTTGACTGAATAAGCGCTTTCGCGAGCAAGCCCGCTCCCACAGATTCTTCGAATTCTCTGATCCTCCTCCAGTACCCGCTGGTGGTGGATTTGCTGCGTCACTGCACTGTCATCTTTCTGTCATACAGGATCGCTAGGGTGAGCGCATGAATGATCTGGCCAATTCCCCAATGACTACGACTTCCCCTCCCAAGCGCATTGATTTCAATACGCCTGAGCTGCAACGCAAGCGCCGCATTCGCGCGCTCAAGGATCGCTTCACCCGTTGGTACGTCCTCGTTGGCGGTCTGGCGGTGCTGGCAGCCATCACCCTGATCTTCTTCTTCCTCGCCTACGTCGTTGCACCGTTGTTCCAGGGTGCCAGCCTGACCGCGAAAGATGCCATTACCCCAGCCTGGATGCAGGACGCCGGCAAGCCGCTGATGATTTCGCTCGAAGAGCAGAATCAGGTGGCGATGCGCGTTTCCGACAAGGGCCAGGCGCTGTTCTTCGACATCGACAGTGGCGCTGAATTGAAGCGCGTCGATCTGCCGGTTCCTGCCGGCGCCAGCGTAACTTCCATTGGCGAAGATCAGCCAGGTCATCCGCTGGTGGCGGTGGGCCTGTCCAACGGCCAGGCGCTGGTGTTCCGTCACACCTATAAAGTCAGCTACCCCGATGGCAAGAAAACCATCACCCCGGCCATCGAATACCCGTACGGCGAAGCGCCGATCGCAGTGAACGAGGGCGGCGGGGCACTGGAGCACGTCAGCCTCAACGCCACCGATTCGACGCTGATGCTGGTCGGTTCTACCGGTTCGCAACTCAATGTGCTGGCGCTGACCAGCGAAGAAAACATGATGACCGGTGAAGTCACCAACGAGCAGAAGCGAATCGAGCTGCCGCAGATGACTGAACCGGTGAAAAACATCTTCGTCGACCCGCGCCAGCAATGGCTGTACGTGGTCAACGGGCGTGCCCAGGCCGACGTGTTCAGCTTGCGCGACAAGAGCCTCAACGGTCGCTACAAACTGCTGGAAAACGCTGACGCCGAAGTCACCGCGAGCACCCAGCTGGTGGGCGGCATCTCGCTGATCATCGGTGACTCCAAGGGTGGCCTGGCCCAGTGGTTCATGGCTCGCGATACCGACGGCGAGCTGCGCCTGAAGCAGATCCGTACCTTCCAGATGGGCTCCGCGCCAATCGTTGAAATCACCGCCGAAGAGCGTCGCAAGGGCTTCGTGGCCCTCGATGCCAGCGGCAAGCTCGGCGTGTTCCACAGCACCGCGCACCGCACCCTGCTGGTCGAGCCGGTAGCCGAAGGCCAGGGCCTGTTCGGTCTGTCGCCGCGCGCCAACCGGGTGATCGTCGAGGCCGGCGGCAAGCTGCAACCGCTGCTGCTCGACAACCCGCACCCGGAAGTGTCGTGGAGCGCGTTGTGGAGCAAGGTCTGGTACGAGAACTACGACGAACCTAAATACGTCTGGCAATCGACCGCCGCCAACACCGATTTCGAACCGAAACTGAGCCTCTCGCCACTGACCTTCGGCACCCTGAAGGCGGCGTTCTACGCCATGCTGCTGGCTGCGCCGCTGGCGGTTGCCGCAGCGATCTACACCGCGTACTTCATGGCCCCGGGCATGCGCCGCAAGGTCAAACCGGTGATCGAGCTGATGGAAGCGATGCCGACGGTAATCCTCGGTTTCTTCGCCGGTCTGTTCCTCGCCCCGTATGTGGAAGGGCATCTGCCGGGCATCTTCAGCCTGCTGATGCTGTTGCCGATCGGCATTCTGGTCGCCGGCTTCACCTTCAGTCGTCTGCCTGAGTCGATCCGCCTGAAAGTCCCGGATGGCTGGGAAAGTGCGCTGTTGATTCCGGTGATCCTGTTTGTCGGTTGGCTGTCGCTATACATGAGTCCGTACATGGAGAACTGGTTCTTCGGCGGTGACATGCGCATGTGGATCTCCCACGACCTGGGCATCACCTACGACCAGCGCAACGCTCTGGTGGTCGGTCTGGCGATGGGTTTTGCGGTGATCCCGAACATCTACTCGATTGCCGAAGATGCCGTGTTCAGTGTGCCGCGTGGCCTGACCCTCGGTTCCCTGGCGCTCGGTGCCACGCCGTGGCAGACCATGACCCGCGTGGTGATCCTCACCGCCAGCCCGGGGATCTTCTCCGCGCTGATGATCGGCATGGGCCGTGCGGTCGGCGAAACCATGATCGTGCTGATGGCCACGGGTAACACCCCGGTCATGGAAATGAACCTGTTCGAAGGCCTGCGCACCCTGGCCGCCAACGTCGCGGTGGAAATGCCCGAGTCGGAAGTCGGCGGCAGCCACTACCGCGTGCTGTTCCTCTCGGCGCTGGTGCTGCTGTTGTTCACCTTCGTCATGAACACCCTGGCAGAACTGATTCGTCAGCGTCTGCGCAAGAAATACTCGTCGCTTTAAGAAAGGTAGAAGTCTGTGAAACAGAACTCCCTGAATGGATGGTTCAAGAGCGGCGCCCCGGGCGTCTGGATCAGCGGTGGCGCGGTGTCCATCGCGGTCATCATGACCATTGGCCTGCTGGCGGTGATTGCCGTGCGCGGTCTGGGTCACTTCTGGCCGGCGGACCTGATCCACGCCAGCTACGACGTACCGGGCCAGGCCAATCATCTGGTCATCGGCGAAGTGGTACAGAAAGAAGAAGTGCCGCGCGCACGCCTGAAAAGCGCTGGCCTGCCGGTGCCTGATCAGGGCCCGGAATTCATGACCCGCGAGCTGATCAAGGTCGGCAACCGTGACCTGAACGGCAACGACTTCACCTGGGTGGTCGGCGAGTGGCTGACCAAGCAGACCACGCCGCCGGAACTGATGGCGATCGAGCGTCGCGAGTGGGGCAACTTCTACGGCTACCTGGTCAACGTCAAACAGGACGGCAAGGTGATCGCCGAAGGCGAAGCGGCCTGGCCTGAGCTGCAAGCGCGGATCAACCGTGTGAACGGCCTTGCTGCACAACTCAAATCGCTGGAAAAGACCGACATCGGTGCGATCAACGCAGGGCTCGAGCGCATCCGTCTGCACGGGCGCAAACTGGAACTCGACGGCAAGCTCGACGCCACCGCGCAAGCGGACATGGACGCCGAGCGTGCCGAGCTGAACGCGCGTTATCAGGACATCGAAGCGCGTCTGAGCGATCTGCATGCGCAGTTCAACCGCGACGCATTGACTGCTCGCGATGCCAACGGCAAAGAGATCGAAATCAGCCTGGGCAAAGTGGTTCACGCCTATCAGCCGAATGCCATGGGCACGATGACCAAGATCGGTTTCTACTTCAGCAAGGTCTGGGAATTCCTTTCCGACGATCCGCGTGAAGCGAACACCGAAGGCGGGATCTTCCCGGCGATTTTCGGCACGGTGATGATGACCCTGATCATGGCGATGATCGTGACTCCGTTCGGCGTGCTGGCGGCGGTCTACCTGCGTGAATACGCCAAGCAGAACGCCCTGACCCGGATCATCCGCATCGCCGTGAACAACCTCGCCGGCGTTCCGGCGATCGTCTACGGCGTATTCGGTCTGGGCTTCTTCGTCTACGTGCTGGGTGGTTCGGTCGACCGTTTGTTCTTCCCCGAAGCACTGCCGGCGCCGACGTTCGGTACTCCGGGTCTGCTCTGGGCCTCGCTGACCCTGGCGCTGCTGGCGGTGCCGGTGGTGATCGTGGCGACCGAGGAAGGTCTGGCGCGTATCCCGCGCACCGTCCGTGAAGGCTCGCTGGCGCTGGGCGCGACCAAGGCGGAAACGCTGTGGAAGATCGTCCTGCCAATGGCCAGCCCGGCAATGATGACCGGCATGATCCTCGCCGTGGCCCGCGCCGCCGGTGAAGTGGCGCCGCTGATGCTGGTGGGTGTGGTGAAACTGGCGCCGTCGCTGCCGGTGGACGGCAACTACCCGTACCTGCACCTGGACCAGAAGATCATGCACCTGGGCTTCCACATCTATGACGTCGGCTTCCAGAGCCCGAACGTCGAAGCGGCACGACCGCTGGTGTACGCCACGGCGCTGCTGCTGGTGCTGGTGATCGCCACGTTGAACCTGTCGGCGGTGTGGATTCGTAACCACCTGCGTGAAAAATACAAAGCTTTGGACAGTTGATATTCCTGTGGGAGCGGGCTTGCTCGCGAAAGCGGTGGGTCAGGCGACATTGATGTCGAGTGTGCCGGCCTCTTCGCGAGCAAGCCCGCTCCCACCCTAGATTGAGTACAGCCGCACCAAGCGGCTAACCGAACCGAATTTGTTAGCACAGGGAGCCTCCCATGCAGCACGAAACACATACCCACGGCATCAACATGTCGGCCCTGGGTCGCGACAAGCAGAGCCTGAGCCTCGAGCAGGAAACCGTGGCCATCGAAGTCCCGGGCCTGAGCCTGTTCTACGGCGAGAAGCAGGCGCTGTTCGACGTCAGCATGAACATCCCGAAACAGCGCGTGACCGCGTTTATCGGCCCGTCCGGCTGCGGCAAGTCCACGTTGCTGCGTACCTTCAATCGTATGAACGACCTGGTTGACGGTTGCCGTGTCGAAGGTGCGATCAACCTGTACGGCAACAACATCTACCGCAAAGGTGAAGACGTTGCCGAGCTGCGTCGCCGCGTCGGCATGGTGTTCCAGAAGCCCAACCCGTTCCCCAAGACCATCTACGAAAACGTGGTCTACGGGCTGCGCATCCAGGGCATCAACAAAAAGCGCATTCTCGACGAAGCGGTCGAGTGGGCGTTGAAAGGCGCGGCGCTGTGGGACGAAGTCAAAGACCGTCTGCACGACTCGGCACTCGGCCTGTCCGGTGGTCAGCAGCAGCGTCTGGTGATCGCGCGCACCATCGCCGTTGAACCGGAAGTGTTGCTGCTCGACGAACCGTGCTCGGCCCTCGATCCGATCTCAACCCTGAAAGTCGAAGAGCTGATCTACGAGCTGAAGTCCAAGTTCACCATCGTCATCGTGACCCACAACATGCAGCAGGCCGCGCGGGTTTCCGACTACACGGCGTTCATGTACATGGGCAAACTGGTGGAATTCGGCGACACCGATACCCTGTTCACCAATCCGGCGAAGAAACAGACCGAAGACTACATCACCGGTCGTTATGGCTGACAGTTGCGGTTATTCACAGAATTGACGCTGCGGCCCACCGCACCTTACCGGACGCTCCAAGGACGCCAACATGATTAGTAAAGAAGGCCTTACCCACCACATCTCCGCGCAGTTCAACGCCGAGCTTGAGGAAGTGCGCAGCCACCTCCTGGCCATGGGCGGGCTGGTCGAGAAGCAGGTCAACGACGCGGTCACCGCGCTGATCGAGGCCGATTCCGGTCTGGCCCAGCAGGTGCGCGAGATCGACGACCAGATCAACCAGATGGAACGCAACATCGACGAAGAATGCCTGCGCATTCTCGCCCGTCGTCAGCCGGCGGCGTCCGACCTGCGGCTGATCATCAGCATCTCCAAGTCGGTGATCGATCTGGAGCGCATTGGCGACGAAGCGACCAAGATCGCCCGCCGTGCCATTCAGCTGTGCGAAGAAGGCGAAGCGCCGCGTGGTTACGTCGAGGTCCGTCACATCGGCGATCAGGTGCGCAATATGGTTCGCGATGCGCTGGACGCGTTTGCCCGCTTCGACGCCGATCTGGCCCTGTCGGTGGCGCAATACGACAAGGTCATCGACCGCGAATACAAGACCGCCCTGCGCGAGCTGGCGACCTACATGATGGAAGACCCGCGCTCTATCTCGCGGGTTCTGAGCATCATCTGGGTGCTGCGTTCGCTGGAACGCATCGGCGATCATGCGCGCAACATCTCGGAACTGGTGATCTACCTGGTGCGCGGCACCGATGTGCGTCACCTGGGCCTCAAACGCATGAAAGAAGAAGTTGAAGGTACAAGCGGCGAAACCGCTAATGTTCCGGGCAATGCTGACGATAAGTAAGATTGCCTGAGAAAAGCGCCCGGCCCTTTGGCCGGGCGTTTTTGTTTAGGGCGCCTGAATCAGGAAATCGAATTAAAAAGCAGCACCCGCGAACGAAAAGTCCCGGCGTGACTGAAGATTGTTGGCAATGTGCCATCAGTAAAAGCGGTATGCTTGCCGGGATTTTTATAGGGGTGTTGGATGAGCAAGATCAGTGTGTTGGTCGTGGACGATGCTTCGTTCATTCGTGACCTGGTGAAAAAGTGCCTGCGTAATTACTTCCCGGGGATCCGCACCGAGGACGCCGTCAACGGCAAAAAGGCCCAGGCCATGCTGGCCAGGGAAGCGTTTGACCTGGTGCTGTGCGACTGGGAAATGCCGGAAATGTCCGGCCTCGAGCTGCTGACCTGGTGCCGCGAGCAGGACAATCTCAAGACCATGCCGTTCGTCATGGTCACCAGCCGTGGCGATAAAGAGAACGTGGTGCAGGCGATCCAGGCCGGGGTTTCCGGCTACGTCAGCAAGCCGTTCACCAACGAACAACTGCTGACCAAGGTCAAGCAGGCGCTGAACAAGGTTGGCAAGCTCGACACCCTGATGAACAGCGCACCGACCAAGATGAACTCGGCGTTCGGTAACGATTCCCTGAGCGCATTGACCGGCGGCAAGCCTGCCGTGGTCGGTGCTGCGCCGGCGGCCGCTGCTGCGGTCAATCCGTTTGCCAAACCGGCTGTTGTCGCGCCAACGCCAGCTGCTGCGCCGTCGCGCGGTTTGCTTAACAGCCCGCCGGTGCAGGCACCGGCTGCCTCGAAAGCGCCGGCCGGTGGTCGTGGCCAGGGCCAGTTGCGCTTGCCGAGCGGCACCCAGCAATGCGTGATCAAGGCCCTGAGCATCAAGGAAGCGCTTTTGGTGGTGAAACGCACCGACACCCTGCCGCAGATCCTCGACAGCGCCGTGCTCGATCTGGAGCAGGGCGACAACGCCGAAATCGCCCGCCTCAACGGCTACCTGCACGCCATCGTTGCCCACGAGCAGAAAGCCGACAGCGACTGGCTGCAACTGACTTTCCGTTTCGTCGACCAGGATGCGCAGAAGCTCGATTACATCTCCCGCCTGATCGCCCGCGGCACGGCGCAGAAGCACTTCGTTCCGGGCGCTTGATCCTCGTCGCCTGACACACCGCCTTCGCGAGCAAGCCCGCTCCCACCTTTGAAATGCATTCCAAGGTGGGAGCGGGCTTGCTCGCGAAGGGGTCATCACTGACGACGTCCATTTTCCAGACTGCCCAATTTGAAACATCTGTCGACTAGCCTGGTCTGTCTCAGCTGCTAGGCTCATTTCCAGGCCTTCCTTCGACAGACTCTTTGCCCATGCTCGCGCGCCTGCTGTTTTTCTGTGGTCTTTTCCTGGCCTCCACCTCGACTGTGGCCATGACCATCTACAAATCCACCGATGCCAACGGCGTGGTCTCGTACAGCGACCGGCCGAGCAAGGGCTCGCAGGTGTTCGTGTTTCAGGACCGCATGGTCGAGCACCTCGAACGTCAGGTGTACCTCGACATCAAGAAACAGAAGGGCAGCGACGTGGTGTTCGTGCGCAACGATCTGTATGCGCCGGTCGAGATTGCACTGGCGTTTACCGGCCTGAGCAATGTGCGTGGCGCTCCGGCGCAGACGATTCGCCGGGTGCTGCCGGCGCGCAGCAATACCCGGTTGGCGTTGCTGACGGCGATCAGCCGGGGTCAGCCGCTGGTGTATTCGCCGCAATTCCAGTACTCGCTGGGTGACCCCACAGGAGCCGCGCAGAGTTATCGCTATCCGTTGCCGTGGCGGGGCGGGCCGTTCCGCCTCAGTCAGGGTGCCAACGGTCAGTACAGCCACTATGGGCCGAAGAACCGGTATGCGATGGACATCGCCATGCCGGTGGGGACACCGATCATTGCCGCACGGGCCGGGGTGGTGGTGAAAACCGAAAATTCACAGAGCGGGCGCGGCAATGATGCCTCCGGCAATTTCGTCCGGGTGCTGCACGACGACGGCACGATGGGTGTGTACCTGCATCTCAAGCAAGGTTCGGTGAGCGTGCGCGAGGGGCAGCGAGTGGCGGTTGGCAGTCCACTGGCACTGTCAGGCAATACCGGCAACAGCAGCGGCCCGCACCTGCACTTTGTGGTGCAGCGCAATACCGGGCAGGGGCTGGTGTCGATTCCGTATCAGTTCAACCAGCCACTGGGGGCGTTGCCCAACTTTGCGTTGGGCAAACAGTAGAAGCGTTAGGGGGCCGCTGTGGAGGGGCTTTTGTGGTGAGGGGATTTATCCCCGATGGACGGCGCAGCCGTCCCAAAATCATTGAAGGCATTGAGTCAGGAGTTACGCGATTGCAGATTACACGGCCGCTCCGCGACCCATCGGGGATAAATCCCCTCACCACAGAAGCGTCTCCCAAAACACCCATCAATCCAGCATCAACACCTTCGCCAGCACAATCTTCGGCCCTTTCATCTTCTTGATGATGATCCGCAGGCCTTCGACTTCCAGCACTTCTTCCTCTTCCGGCACTCGTTTCAGGGTCTCGTAGACCAGACCGGCGAGGGTTTCGGCTTCGATGTGATCCAGGTCGATTCCGAGCAGGCGTTCAACCTTGAACAGCGGCGTATCACCACGCACCAGCAGCTTGCCCGGCTGATACGCGAGGATCCCGCGTTCGGCCTTGCGGTGTTCGTCCTGGATGTCGCCGACCAGCACTTCCAGCACGTCTTCCATGGTCAGGTAGCCGATGATATTGCCGTCGGCCTCTTCAACCACGGCGAAGTGCGAGCCGCCCTTGCGGAACTGCTCCAGCAGCTGCGACAGCGGCATGTGCCGCGATACGCGCTCCAGCGGGCGGGTCAGCTCAGCCAGGTTGAACGACTCGGGAATGTGGTCCAGCGCCGCCAGCTCCAGCAGCAGGTCCTTGATGTGCAGCAGGCCGACGAACTCCTGGCGCTCGCTGTCGTACACCGGGTAACGGCTGAACTTGTGGCGACGGAACATCGCCAGGATTTCTTTCAGCGGTGCGTTGAATTCGAGGGTGATCAGGTCTTCGCGGGAGTTGGCCCAGTCGACCACTTCCAGTTCGCCCATCTCCACCGCCGAGGCCAGCACGCGCATGCCTTGGTCGCTCGGGTCCTGACCACGGCTGGAGTGCAGGATCAGTTTCAGTTCTTCGCGGCTGTAATGGTGTTCGTGGTGCGGGCCGGGTTCGCCCTGGCCGGCGATCCGCAGAATCGCGTTGGCGCTGGCATTGAGCAGGTAGATCGCCGGGTACATCGCCCAATAGAACAGGTACAGCGGCACCGCCGTCCACAGCGACAGCAGCTCCGGTTTGCGGATCGCCCACGACTTGGGCGCCAGCTCACCGACCACGATGTGCAGGTAGGAAATGATGAAGAACGCGGTAAAGAACGAAATGCCTTTGACCACTTCCGGCGACTGCACGCCGACCGCGCTCAGCAGCGGTTCGAGAATGTGCGCGAATGCCGGCTCACCGACCCAGCCGAGGCCGAGGGAGGCGAGGGTGATACCGAGCTGACACGCCGAGAGGTACGCATCGAGCTGACTGTGTACGGTGCGCAGGATGTGCCCGCGCCAGCCGTTCTTGTCGGCGATGGCCTCGACCCGGGTCGAGCGCAGTTTGACCATGGCGAATTCCGCCGCAACGAAGAAGCCGTTGAGCAAAACCAGGATCAGAGCGAAAAGAATCATGCCGAAATCGGCGAATATCGTAGCGAGGGACAAGCCAGGGGAAGGGTCCATGATGGAGTTTTGCAGGTTCCGTGTGATTCGTAAGAGAGAAGAAATCGCGCCTGAAAGGCAGACGCAAGTCAGCCAATGTAGCGGCTGACATGGCGATTGCCTAGTGGCGCGTGCTGGCCGGTATCACTCGGCGGCGCTGATGGCCCGTGCCTGGGCCACCTGGGCCGGGGCGAAATGGCAGGTGAACGTGCTGCCATGACCGGGCACGCTGCTGATCTCCATCCGCGCGCGATGGCGCAGCAACACGTGTTTGACGATCGCCAGGCCCAGCCCGGTGCCGCCGGTGTTGGAGTTGCGGCTGGAATCGACGCGGTAGAAGCGTTCGGTCAGGCGCGGCAGGTGCTTGCTGTCGATGCCGATCCCGGAATCCTGCACGCTCAGGTGCGCACCTTGCTCGTCGCCCCACCAGCGAATGCGGATATTGCCTTCGGCCGGGGTGTATTTCACCGCGTTGAACACCAGGTTGGAGAAGGCACTGCGCAGCTCCGCCTCGCTGCCCTTGAGCAGGAGGCGCGCATCGGCTTCGAGAGTGATTTTCTGGTTCTTCTGCCCGGACAACTGCTGGGCGTCGCTCTTGATCGACTGCAGCAGGGCGTCGATCTGCACTGGCTGGTTGTCCGACGGGTAATCGGTGGCTTCCAGTTTCGCTAACAGCAGCAGGTCGTTGAGCAGCGTCTGCATGCGCCCGCCCTGTTGCTGCATCTGCTGCAGCGCGCGGCTCCAGCGCGGATTCACTTCCTCGACGTTGTCGAGCAGGGTTTCCAGATAGCCACAGATCACCGTCAGCGGCGTGCGCAGTTCGTGGGAGACGTTGGCAATGAAGTCTTTGCGCATCTGCTCCAGCTGATGGATGCGCGTGACGTCGCGCACCAGCATCAGGTGTTCGTTGTTGCCGTAGCGCGTAAGGTACAGCTGAATGCGCACCCGATCATTGGTCGGCGAAGGGATTTCCAGCGGTTCGGCGTAGCTTTCCTGCTCGAAGTATTCCTTGAAGCGGGGATGCCGTACCAGGTTGGTTACCGGTTGGCCGCTGTCTTGCGGGGTCTTGAGGCCGAGCAGGGTTTCGGCAGCGCGGTTCCACCATTCCAGGTTGCCGTCGCTGTCGAGCATGATCACCGCGTCTTTGAGCGCGGCGGTGGACTCCTGCACCCGGTCGATCACCGCTTGCAGGCGCCCGCGTACCCGTTGATCGCGGCGTTGCAGGTGGTAGATGCTGTCGAACACCTCGCCCCACAGGCCATAGCCGTCGGGCGGTGCTTCATCGGGTTGGTGCAGGCGCAGCCATTCGTGCAGACGCAGCAGTTGCTTGAGCGTCCAGGCCAGGTAAATCCCCAGGCCTGCTGCGAGGCTCCAGCCGTAGTAGCCGGTGATCAGGCCGATCACCAGACACGCTGTGACCAGCAACAGCATGTGGCGAATCAGGGTGCCATGCCAGTTTTGATTCACGGAAAATACGGTCCTTGTCAGCGAGTCTGGCGGTCGGATCAGGCCTTGGTGGAAAACCGGTAGCCGGTGCCGCGCACGGTTTGTACCAGATTTTCGTAGGCGTCGCCGAGGGCCTTGCGCAGGCGGCGGATGTGCACGTCGACGGTGCGCTCTTCAACATAGACGTTGCCGCCCCAGACCTGATCCAGCAACTGCCCGCGCGTGTAGGCGCGTTCCTGGTGGGTCATGAAGAATTGCAGCAGACGGTATTCGGTCGGGCCCATCTCGGCCGGACGGCCGTCGATGGTTACGCGGTGGCTGATCGGGTCGAGCAGCAGGCCGCCGACTTCGATTGGCGCTTCGCCATCGGTCGGGCCGGCGCGGCGCAGCACAGCCTTGAGGCGTGCGACCAGTTCGCGTGGAGAAAACGGTTTGGTGATGTAGTCGTCGGCGCCGACTTCAAGACCCTGGATCTTGTTGTCCTCTTCGCCCTTGGCGGTGAGCATGATGATCGGGATGTCCCCGGTCAGCTCGTCGCGCTTGAGACGGCGGGCCAGTTCGATGCCGGAGGTGCCAGGCAGCATCCAGTCGAGCAGGATCAGGTCCGGTTTACGGTCAACAATGATGGCGTGTGCCTGCTGCGAGTTCTCCGCCTCGAGGCAGTCATAGCCGGCCATTTCCAACGCAACGGCGATCATTTCGCGAATGGGCGCTTCGTCGTCGACGATCAGAATGCTCCTGCCAACCATGCCTTAATCCTCTTGTCATTTAACTGTCTTGCGCCGCATTAGATAACGGAATTATTGCAGTCGTGTGACAGTATTTTAGTCGCCCGGCGGTTGGCGTGATCCTGGACTAAGCTCTAAGTCCGAATCCTGACAACCACAAAAGAAGGTTTCCATGACTCAAATGACTGCTTCTTTCAAAGCTCTGCTGATGGCTGCTGCCGTTGCTTTACCGACCATGGCGTTTGCTGCTGAGCCAGCGATGGAGAAGGACGGCATGTTTACCGATCACAAGGGCATGACCCTGTATACCTTTGCCAAAGACTCTGCGGGCAAGTCCATGTGCAACGACAAGTGTGCGGCGAACTGGCCACCGCTAATGGCAACGGCCGGCGACAAGTCCATGGGCGACTGGACCGTGATCAAGCGCGATGACGGCAAGATGCAATGGGCTTACGAGGGCAAACCGCTGTACACCTTCGTCATGGACAAGAAGGCTGGTGACATGACCGGTGAGGGCAAAATGGACGGCGCCTGGCACGTCGCCAAGGCCAAGTAAACGCAAATCCCCTGTGGGAGCGGGCTTGCTCGCGAAAGCGGTGTGTCAGTTGACGAAGAGGCCACTGGCAAAACGCTTTCGCGAGCAAGCCCGCTCCCACAGGTTTTGTGGATCAACGCAGCGCGTAATCCAGCACAATCCCGACGAAAATCGCCAACCCGGCCCAGTGGTTGTGCAAAAACGCCTTGAAGCAACGCATCCGGTCGCGATCACGGGTGTACCAGAACTCCCACGCATAGCATCCAGCGGCCACCAACAGGCCGAGATGGAACCAGATGCCCAGCTCGAACTTCGACCCGGCCAGCAACAGGCAGCCCAGCGACAGCGCCTGCAACGTCAGGATGATCACCCGATCCGCATCGCCGAACAGAATCGCCGTGGATTTCACGCCGATCTTCAGGTCGTCGTCACGATCGGTCATCGCGTAATAGGTGTCGTAACCCACCGTCCACAGCAGATTGGCGATCCACAGCAGCCAGGCGGCGGCGGGCACGGCGCCGGTTTCGGCGGTGAATGCCATCGGCATGCCCCACGAGAACGCTGCGCCCAATACCACTTGCGGGTAATAGGTGTAGCGCTTCATGAACGGGTAGGTGAATGCCAGCGCCAGGCCGCCCAGCGACAGCCAGATGGTCGGCGCATTGGTGCACAGCACCAGCAGGAAGCTCACGCCCATCAGCAGCGCGAAGAACACCAGCGCCTCTTTCGAACTGATCTTGCCGCTGGCCAGCGGTCGTTGCGCGGTGCGTTTAACGTGGCCGTCGACCTTGCGATCGGCCCAGTCGTTGATCACACAGCCACCGGCGCGGGTCAGCACCACACCGAGGACGAAAATCACAATGTTGGCCAGCGACGGCGAGCCCTTACCGGCAATCCATAGCGCCCACAGCGTCGGCCACAGCAGCAAGTAAATGCCGATCGGCTTGTCCATGCGCGTCAGCTGAATGAAATCCCAGGCGCGCGGGTTCAAGCGGTTCAGGGATTTGAGCAGGCTCTGGTACATCAGCAGTTCTCCGGATGGGCGCGGGCGGCGCTCCACAATGTCGGCAGGAAAATCTCCGCCACCAGTACGCTCAAGGCGCCACGGTCGAAACGCGAGCGCCGGCCCCACAGCTCGGGCGCGCGGCAGGCTGGCGGCAACCAGTCTTGCGGGTAGTGACAGACCTCGATGGCGCGGCGCTGGAAGGCGTGGTCGCAAAACAGCAGTTCGCCCAGCGAGCGGCTGCCCAGTTCGTCCATGTGCAGGCCGTCGCCTTGCAGGGCGGCGCGTGACGCCACGCTACGGGCGAACACCCAGGCCTCGCCGTAACCGCGCAGATACACCTCGCGCACCCAGCCTTCGCTGCCTTCGGCCAGATCCAGCGCCGCGCATTCGTCGCTGCGCAAAGTGTCCCAGCCTTCGAACAACGGTGTGACGCTGAAGCCGTCATTCGACAGCCGCGTCAGGCGGCGGGTCAGCGAGCCTTCGTCGAACAACCAGTTCAGGGTCAACGAATCGGGAAGGGACGTCAGTCGGCTTTGAGTCAGCCAGAGCGGGGTCGGGCAGGCATTTGAATGTTGCACAATGAGTCATTATTGGCCGCAAATGAGGCGGCGAGCTTAACATGGCGTGCTGCGAATTTGATGGATCCGGGGCGCCGTTGCGCCGAACAGGCTTGCATCTGCCCGGCACCCTCAGTACAAAACGCCCTGAGCCGGATGGCAGCGCTCCCACCATCGACCGTCCGCGCCGACAAAAGCCTGAATCCTGAGGAAGTACCTGAATGAAAAAGTGGCAATGCATCGTCTGCGGCCTGATCTACAACGAAGCTGACGGTTGGCCGGATGACGGCATCGCGCCGGGCACCCTGTGGCAGGACGTGCCGGAAGACTGGCTGTGCCCGGACTGCGGCGTGGGCAAGTCGGACTTCGAAATGATCGAAATCAACTGAGAAAAACCAAGGAGTAAGGCATGAACGCACCTGTCGTAATCGTCGGCACCGGGCTTGCGGGTTACAACCTGGCCCGGGAGTTTCGCAAACTCGATGGCGAAACCCCGCTGCTGCTGATTACCGCCGATGACGGGCGCTCTTACTCCAAGCCGATGCTCTCCACCGGTTTCGGCAAGAACAAGGACGCCGATGGCCTGAGCATGGCCGAACCCGGCGCCATGGCCGAGCAATTGAAGGCCGAAGTGCGCACCCACACGCGCATCAGCGGCATCGACGCCGGCCACAAGCGCCTGTGGATCGGCGAAGAAGCGGTGTACTACCGCGATCTGATCCTCGCCTGGGGTGCGGAAACCGTGCGAGTGCCGATCGAAGGTGACGGTGCTGATCTGGTGTTCCCGATCAACGATCTCGAAGATTACGCGCGCTTTCGTGCAGCCGCTGCGGGCAAGCGCCGCGTGTTGCTGCTGGGCGCCGGGCTGATCGGCTGTGAATTCGCCAACGACCTGATCCTCGGCGGCTACGAGGTGCAACTGGTGGCGCCGTGCGAGCAAGTGATGCCGATGCTGCTGCACCCGGCCGCTGCGGCCGCCGTGCAGGCCGGGCTGGAAAGCCTGGGCGCGCGTTTTCACCTCGGCCCGGTGCTGACCCGCCTGCAAAAAGTCGCAGACGGGCTGGAAGCGCATCTGTCCGACGGGCAGGTGATTGCCTGCGATGTGGTGGTGTCGGCCATCGGCCTGCGCCCGCGCATCGATCTGGCCGCGGCGGCCGGGGTGCAGGTCAATCGCGGTGTCGTAGTCGACCGGTATCTGAAGACGTCCCACGCCAATATTTACGCCTTGGGCGACTGTGCCGAGGTCGATGGGCTGAATTTGTTGTACGTGATGCCCCTCATGAGCTGTGCGCGTGCGCTGGCACAAACCCTGGCCGGCAATCCGACGGCCGTGAGTTACGGCCCGATGCCGATCACGGTGAAAACTCCGGTGTGCCCGTTGGTCGTTTCGCCACCGCCACGGGGCAGCGAAGGCGTCTGGACCGTTGAAGGGCAGGGCGCCGACATCAAGGCCCTGTGCCACAGTGCCGATGGTCAGTTGCTCGGCTATGCACTGACCGGTGCGGCGGTGATGGAAAAACTTGCTCTGAACAAACAGCTTCCGCCCCTGCTGGCGTAAATACCGGTCGTTCTGTCGGAATCACCCCGCTTTTGCCCCTACAAAGGTCGCGGGGAGACTGGCGCCGCCGGTATCCGCGTGCCATCCTCACTCCCGTCTGCCGCAGAGTAGAGCCTGCGGCGCCTTGGGCGCTGTTCCAACGAGAACAGCACGGACATAACAACAAAAAACCGTCAAAGGGGCTTCACTAATGCGTAAACCAGAACTCGCCGCTGCAATCGCTGAAAAAGCGGATCTGACCAAAGAACAGGCCAACCGCGTTCTCAACGCCGTCCTCGAAGAAATCACCGGCGCTCTGCACCGCAAGGACAGCGTCACGCTGGTGGGCTTCGGCACCTTCCTGCAACGCCACCGCGGCGCCCGCACCGGCAAGAACCCGCAAACCGGTGAGCCGGTGAAGATCAAGGCCAGCAACACCGTGGCATTCAAGCCAGGCAAGTCGTTGAAAGACAGCGTCAATCCTTAAATTGCGGCGAACTCCCTGAGTAGCGGGGAGAACTGCAATAAAAAATGGGCACACCGATTGCGGTCGGGTGCCCATTTTTTGTGCCTGCCAATCGGCTTATTGACGCCGGAAGCAGGCCTTGCCGTTGCCGAAATCCACGGCCAGGCAGTTCGGCTCGATTGCCAGTTGCAGATCCTGAAACAGGCCGGACAAATCGCTGTTCGACGCCGGTTGGGTATCGCTCTTCAGCGTCACGGTGTGGTTTTCCACCTGCCAGGTGCCCTTGGCAATGCCATCTGCGCTGCCGTACGACACGCCCGCGTCAAACGTGCCGTCCTTGCGCAGCAGCAACTCGGCGCCCATCTCCATTGCACCGGTCAGATAGTAATGACCGTCCAGTGGCGGGGTGTCCGCTGACGCTTGAGTTGTTGGCAACCAAATAAGTGCTGCGAAAAATATGGCTTTCAATTCCATGAGGTAAAGCTCCTTGGCGGCTCCGGGCTCGGGAGCCGAATGAGATGCAGGCTTCGGACCGTGGCTCTACAGTCAGCCGGTCTGGTTGACATTGCCGGTCGAAAAGAATTTACCAAGGCAAGCTGGCAACGTGGGAAATAAAACGATGTAAGAATTATCCCTGACATTTGTCAGAGTATTTTCGGCGTGGAAGTGTTGCGTAAGTGGTGGAAATGACTGTTGGATCGCACTTCGATAATTATTGAGTTGGCACTGAAGTACAGCATTCACGAGATGAATAAAGTTTCAGAAAAATGAATTGCCATCAAATTGATGGCACTTTTTTTGTTGAGCGTTGTCGCCGCTGAATTGTTTGTAATTCCAGCGGGTTCTCGGAAAAATCCTACTTCTATTTTTTTCGAGAGTTGTCATGCTGGCCCCCGTGTAATAGGACGGATGTTCGACGCGATTCGCGCAGGCTGGATCGGGCCGCTCTGGATCAAGGGTTCTGAGGGCGCAGGGCAAATGTTCACAATATAAATCGCCATCAGGGATTCCCCTGCCACATATAGGGCGATCTCCTACACGGCCCAATGAACACTTCGTCTTGTTGTTTAACCAGATGCTTGCTAGTGGCCATCATAGTGATTACGATGCGCCCACTTGAAAGAGCACATCTCAATTGGATGAGTCGCTTCACTGCTCTTCGATACTGTCCCGCGCCGCGGCAACTCCAATAGGCGCATGACTGTAATCCTAATTAAAGGCCATGGATGTCCTACTCAAGCAAACTTTCCGCCCATTACCTCGAACTCGCAAAAGTCTCTGTTTCCAAAGAGAATTTCGCGGGTGAAGACGTTCGTTTTTCGAGCGAATTCGAGGCGCTGGAAAGCGAGCTGGCCAAAGCCTCGTCGATGCACGAAAGCGGGCAGATCGACTGGCTGAAAATCCGTGAAAACAGCGAAAATCTGCTGCGTACCCAATCCAAGGATTTACGCGTCGGCGCCTGGCTGACCTGGTCGTTGTACCAGCGTGAATCCTTCCCCGGGCTGCTGGCCGGCCTCGGTCTGCTGCACCATCTGTCGGAAAACCACTGGGCCGACGTTCACCCGCTCAAACCGCGCACCCGCGCTGCCGCCATCGGCTGGCTGGTGCCGCGTCTGGAGCAGGTGCTCACCGAAAACATTGCGATCAAGGAACAGCTGCCGATGTTCCGGCAACTGTCCGAGCATCTGGCCGGCCTCGATGCCGCATGCACCGAGCACCTGGGCGATGACGCACCGCTGCTGCTGCCGCTCTCGCGTCGCCTGAAAACCATGATCCAGCGTGCCGCCGACAATCAGCCGGCCCCCGGTGTGGTGGGTGCAGCAGTGGCGCAGGTCAAGCAGGCCGCGAGCCAGTTGCTGACCCCCGGCGCACCGATCGATAACGAAAAAGATGCCTACAAGGCTTTGCGCGCGCAGCAGGAAAGCGCGCGTCCGTTGTGTGCCTGGTGGCTCAAGCAGAAGGCCACCGACCTGCGCGCCCTGCGCCTGAACCGCACTTTGCTCTGGCTGCCGATCGACGCGGTGCCTGAGCGCAATGCCGAGCAGATCACCGTGCTGCGCGGCCTGCCGGTGGACAAACTCAAGCAGTACCAGGATCGCTTCGATCAGGGCAAATACGCCGACCTGCTGGTGGAACTGGAGGCGAGCCTGGCGAAGGCGCCGTTCTGGTTCGATGGCCAGAGGATGGTCTGGGAATGTCTCCAGAACCTCAACGCCGAGATGGCAATGCGCGAAGTGGAAATCCACTTCGCGCTTTTGGTTCAGCGCCTGCCCGGGATCATCGAATGTCGTTTCCATGACGGCGCGCCGTTTGCCGATCCGTCCACCCGGGCGTGGATCGCCGGCAATGTCATGCCGCACCTGCAGAGCGCCAGCGCGCCGCGCAAGGTCGAAACCGACGACGTCGAAACCCAGCCCGCCTGGGAAAAGGCCCTGCAGGAAGTGCTGCCGCTGCTGCGCAAGGAAGGCCTCAAGCCTGCCGTGCAGACGCTCAAGCAAGGGCTGCAAACGGCTCACGGTGGCCGCGAGCGGTTCTTCTGGCAGTTCGCCCTCGCCCGGCTGTGCTTCATGGCCAAGAAGTACGAACTGGCCAAGAACCAGCTCGAAACCCTCGATCAGACATTACAGGACTCAGGCCTGCACGCCTGGGAGCCCGATCTTGCATTGGAAGTGCTGCACCTGCTGCACAGTTGCTGCGAGCTGTTGCCGCAGAACCATGCAGTGCGTGAACGCAAGGAAGAGATTTATCGCAGGCTGTGCCACCTCGATCTCGAAGTGGTACTCGAATAGGCCCCAGGGCCACAACCGCAAGGAGAAAAGCCATGGCCAAAGAAGGCTCGGTAGCCCCCAAGGAACGCATCAACGTCACCTTCAAACCCGCCACCGGCGGTGCTCAGGAAGAGATTGAACTGCCGCTGAAGCTGCTGGCAATCGGTGACTACACCCACCGCAAGGACGATCGCAAAATCGAAGATCGCAAGCCGATCAGCATCGACAAGATGACCTTCGACGAAGTGTTGGCCAAGCAAGAGCTGGGTCTGACGCTGAGCGTGCCGAACCGTCTGCAGGAAGATGGCGAGGCCGACGAGCTGGCTGTGCAACTGCGCGTCAATTCGATGAAGGACTTCAACCCGGCCAGCCTGGTCGAGCAAGTGCCTGAGCTGAAAAAACTGATGGAACTGCGCGATGCGCTGGTGGCCCTCAAAGGCCCGCTGGGTAACGCACCTGCGTTCCGTAAAGCGATCGAAGGCGTGCTCGCCGACGACGAATCCCGCGGTCGCGTACTCGGTGAGCTGGGCCTGAACGCCGCAGCCCCGGACGCCTGAGACTCCAGCCAAGGAAGCCAACACAATGAGCACTAGCGCAGCACAAGAGAAGAGCGCCGAAAGCGGCGAATACAGCATTCTCGACAGCATCATCGCCGAAACCCGTCTGACCCCGGACGACGAAGCCTACGACATCGCCAAGCGTGGCGTGTCGGCGTTCATCGAAGAACTGCTCAAGCCGCAGAACAACGGTGAGCCGGTCAAGAAGGCCATGGTTGACCGCATGATCGCCGAGATCGATGCCAAGCTCAGCCGTCAGATGGACGAAATCCTGCACCACCCGGACTTCCAGGCACTGGAATCGTCGTGGCGTGGCCTGCAGTTGCTGGTCGACCGCACCAACTTCCGCGAAAACATCAAGATCGAAATCCTCAACGTCTCCAAAGAAGACCTGCTGGACGATTTCGAAGACTCGCCGGAAGTCATGCAGTCGGGCCTGTACAAGCACATCTACACCGCTGAATACGGCCAGTTCGGTGGTCAGCCGGTGGGTGCGATCATCGCCAACTACTTCATGTCCCCAAGCTCGCCGGACGTGAAACTGATGCAGTACGTGGCCAGCGTTTCGTGCATGTCCCACGCGCCGTTCATCGCTGCCGCCGGCCCGAAATTCTTCGGTCTGGAAAGCTTCACCGGCCTGCCGGATCTGAAAGATCTGAAAGACCACTTCGAAGGCCCGCAATTCGCCAAATGGCAGAGCTTCCGTACTTCGGAAGACTCCCGCTACGTCGGCCTGACCGTGCCGCGTTTCCTGCTGCGTAACCCGTACGATCCGGAAGAAAACCCGGTCAAATCGTTCGTGTACAAGGAAACCGTTGCCAACAGCCACGAGCACTACCTGTGGGGCAACACCGCGTTCGCGTTCGGCACCAAGCTGACCGACAGCTTCGCCAAATTCCGCTGGTGCCCGAACATCATCGGTCCACAGAGCGGTGGCGCGGTTGAAGACCTGCCGTTGCACCACTTCGAAAGCATGGGCGAAATCGAAACCAAGATCCCGACCGAGGTTCTGGTCTCCGACCGTCGTGAATACGAACTGGCCGAGGAAGGCTTCATCTCCCTGACCATGCGCAAAGGCTCCGACAACGCGGCGTTCTTCTCCGCGAGTTCGGTGCAGAAGCCGAAGTTCTTCGGCATCAGTGCAGAAGGCAAGGCGGCAGAGCTGAACTACAAGCTCGGCACCCAACTGCCGTACATGATGATCGTCAACCGCCTGGCTCACTACTTGAAAGTGCTGCAGCGCGAGCAACTCGGTTCGTGGAAAGAGCGTACCGACCTCGAGCTGGAACTGAACAAGTGGATCCGCCAGTACGTCGCCGACCAGGAAAACCCGAGCGCCGAAGTCCGTGGCCGTCGTCCGCTGCGCGCTGCGCAAGTGATCGTCAGCGACGTTGAAGGCGAGCCGGGCTGGTACCGCGTGAGCTTGAACGTGCGTCCGCACTTCAAGTACATGGGTGCCGATTTCACCCTGTCGCTGGTTGGCAAGCTGGACAAAGAGTAAGAGCGACTCATGGACGGATACGGCAGCCTGTTCGAGCGCCTCAACGGCGACGCGCAACTACGCAAGGGCAACAGCCTTGAGGCTTGTGCCATGGCGTCAGTGGCTGCCCATCTGGCCAAAATGCTCAGCACCCGGGCCGGCAGCGTGCAAACGCTGGCCGACTACGGGTTGCCCGATCTCAATGACATGCGTCTGAGCCTGCACGACTCCCTGAGTCAGGCCCGTCTGGCCATCGAAAACTTCATCGAAGCCTACGAGCCGCGCCTGAGCAATGTGCGTGTCATTTCCCTGCCGCGTGACCACGACCAGTTGCGGCTGGCCTTCAGCATCGAAGGCCTGCTGGAAGTCGAGGGTTTCAAGCGTCAGGTCAGTTTTTCCGCGCGCCTGGATGGCAGCGGTCAAGTGAAGGTCACCTAAGGAGATTCCCGATGTCTGGCAAACCCGCAGCACGCTTATCCGACCCCACCGCTTGCCCACTTCCTGGCCACGGTACCAACCCGATCGCCGCCGGTTCCGGCGACGTGTTCTTCGACGGCCTCGCGGCCGCCCGCCAAGGCGATGCCTCGGCGTGTGGTGGTGCGTTGGTTGGCGATCTGGCGACTACCGTTTTGATCAATGGCAAACCAGCTGCGACCGTAGGTTCGGTTGGTTCTCACGGCAATAAAGTCACGGCAGGTTCCGGGACGGTGATTATCGGTAATTCGCACTCGCCGGCGCCGTTTGTGCCGCCAATTCCGTTGAACATATTTGGCTTTGATGTACGTGTTCAGTTAATGGACCCAGTATCGGGAGCCCCACTTAAAAATATTGCATACACCGCTACGCTTGAGGATGGTTCGGAAATTCGAGGCGTAACAGACGATACCGGACTATCCAAGTCGCTGGGCTCAAAAGCTCAAGTCCAAAATATACAAATTTCGGCTATACCAAACTGGTTGGTTAGGGGGGAGTGAAATGCCTCAAGCCGTAAAAGTCGCAACTGTAGCGACCACTCCTGCTAAGGATAAGACCCCAGTACAAATTTACTTGGTAAGTGATCATGATTTTGTGATTCCTGTTGTGTTTCCGGACTACAAAATTCATGTGGAGGCTTTGGGTATTAGTCATAAGTTCTCTGACCTAGGCCACGCAGGTGTACTAATTGTCAACGGTAAAACGGGGCTGACGAAGTACGGAGAGTACGGGCGTTATGAAGGAGCAGGTCCACCGGGAATTGTGAGGTTACGCCCTGTTCCTAATGTGACGATCAAAGGCGGAGCGATTACTGAGTCATCACTCAAAAAAACGTTGAGAAGTATGTCTTTAGCTTATGGTCAGTCGAGCAATGTGTCTGGGGTTGTACTCAGGGGGGCCGCTTTTTCTCAGGCCGAAGCGTGGCTTAAAAATAAAGAAAAAGACAACGACAACATGAATAGAGAACCGTACAGCATAAGAAGCCACAACTGCATGACGTTTGTGGCTGATTTAGTTGATAGTCTGGATCTCGGTGCGCCTAAAAGATCCTATTTTGCAGTGATACCAAAAGATTATATGGAGGATTTCCAAGAAACAAAGCCAGATCTGGATTACACATTCAGCAACGATACGTTGGAGATAAAAGATTGATCTGGTTGAAGCGTTTTCTGATGGCCGTTGGTGCACTGTCTCTGTTGATAGCATTCGGGGTAATGTTTTTTATGGATTTTTCAGAAGATAAGCCGCATGTACTCAGCGAATATCCAAATGCTCATTGGAGAGGTGGTGCTGATGGAGGTCAATACATTGAAGTGACTAAGTCAGAACCTCCATATTATTTCGTTCAAGTCAGGCATGAAAGTGGTGAGTTGTGGGATGAAGGATGGCTCAAGTTTGGAGACGAGAATAGCGAGCCACTCACATCTAACAGTGTAATTGCCTTTTCAGGAGAAGGTGTTATTTATCTTCAGCAACGCAAAGTCCTAAGTTCTGAAAAAGCTAAAGCGAAATAACTATGAGCAAATATTGAAAGGCATTCTTGGGTATACGTTGGAAGCTGATGAAAATATCTGAAGCAGGTGAAATTCAAGGCTACCTCGCCTTTGTTGCCGACAGCGACCTGTTCGGCTGGCTGGCCCTGTTGAGCTTTTTTTTACTCGCGGCAGCAATTTTTCCCGCTGCTCGGAATTCGCACCTGCACCGTGTGATGACGTTTTCAGTTCTGGTAGCCATTGTTGCTATCCATGGCTTTGGTTCGTGGTATGGGAATTTGAGGCTTGCATGAGTAGCTACGTTCGTCTCGCCCTATGCCTATTAATCCACGCCCTCGGATGCGTGGCTTATGCATTTTTGAATGACGCGGTTGTGCATGCTTACAGGCTTTTTAACGGCGGATTTACCTCCCATGGTGTCGCCATCGGCATTGCGAGTTACGCACTGTTTTACATTTTTCTGGGCGTCAACCTGATCGTTGCGCTGATTCCAGGTCTGGTCGCCAAGCTGGCCATCCTTTTTCTGATGGTGGGCTTCATCCTGCTCTGGATGCTACCCGACAACCCGTTAAGAGCCCTGTTTTACGGCGTAGCTCAAGGCTGCGTCACGTTGCTGGCGATCCTCACCACTCAAGTCATCGAGTTGCGTTGGGCTTTGCGAAACATCGCAGGTCGCATTCAGCCAAGTCAGCCTGCAGGTGCAATCCAATGACCAGGTCGGACATCCAGCGTAATCCGCAGGACAGTTATTCCATGAGTTCCACTACCAGGCAGGTAACCCGTGTCCTTTAACCACTACTACCAAAGCGAACTCACCGCACTGCGCCAGTTGGGCCGCCGTTTCGCCGAGCGTAGTCCGGCGTTGGCGCCGTTCCTGGGCCAGGCCGGGCGGGATCCGGATGTGGAGCGGTTGCTGGAAGGCTTTGCGTTCCTCACCGGGCGGCTGCGGCAGAAGCTCGATGACGAGCTGCCGGAGCTCAGCCATTCGCTGATGCAGTTGTTGTGGCCGAACTACATGCGCCCGCTGCCGGCGTTCAGCATTCTGCAGTTCGATCCGCTGAAGCGGTCGGGCCCGGCGCTGGTGGTCGAGCGCGATACGCCGATCGAAAGCAAACCGATCGAAGACGTGCGTTGCCGCTTCCGCACCTGCTACCCGACCGAAGTCTTGCCGCTGGATCTGGCCGCGCTGAACTACTCGGTGAAGGGCGACGGCTCGCTGCTCAGCCTGCGTCTGGAAATGAGCGCTGACGGCCATCTCGGTGAGCTGGAACTGAGCAAACTGCGCCTGCACTTTGCCGGCGAGCGCTACATCAGCCAGATGCTCTACCTGAGTCTGCTGCGCAACCTGGAAGGCATCGAGCTGATCCCGCTCGACGGCGCCGGCAAGCCAATCGATGGCGTGGCCGGCAAGCCGATGGCGTTCAAGATTCCGGGTGACCGGGTCAAGCCAGTGGGCTTTGCCGAAGAAGAAGCGTTGATCCCGTATCCGCTGAACACCTTCCGTGGCTATCGCTATCTGCAGGAATACTTCGCCTTCCAGGACAAGTTCCTGTTCGTCGACGTCAACGGTCTGGACATCCTCAAGGCGCTGCCGGAAGACACGCTCAAGCAGATGCGCGGCCTCGAGCTGCGTTTCGATATCCGCAAGAGCGGGATCATGCGCATGCGGCCGACCCTGGATAACGTGAAGCTGTTCTGCACGCCGATTGCCAACCTGTTCGCCCACGACGCCCTGCCGATCCGCCTCGACGGCAAACAGGATGAATACCTGCTGCTGCCGGCGGAATACGATCTGGAAAACTGCGGCGTGTTCTCGGTGGAAACCGTGACTGGCTGGAAGCCCGGCGGCCTCGGTTATCAGGAGTACGTGCCGTTCGAATCCTTCGAGCATGACCCGAGTTTCGACGTGCCCAACAGCCGTCCGCATTACAGCATCCGCCAGCGTTCGTCGTTGCTGCATGACGGCCTCGACACCTACCTGAGCTTCGGCATCCGCCACACCGAAGCCCACGAAACCCTGTCGATCGAGCTGATCTGCACCAACCAGAACCTGCCGCGCAAGCTCAAGCTCGGCGACATCTGCATGGCCTGTGAAGAGACCCCGGAGTTCCTCAGTTTCCGCAACATCACCCCGGCCACGTCGAGCTTTGCGCCGCCGCTGAACCGTGACTTCCTGTGGAAGCTGATCAGCAACATGTCGCTCAACTATCTGTCGCTGGCCGACGTCAACGCGTTGAAGGTGATTCTCGAAACCTACGACCTGCCGCGCTACTACGACCAGCACGCGGAGAAGGTCAGCAAACGCCTGCTCGGCGGCCTCAAGCACATCAAGCACCACCACGTCGACCGGCTGCACCGTGGCTTGCCGGTGCGCGGTCTGCGCACCGAACTGACCATCGACCCGGAAGGGTATATCGGCGAAGGCGACCTGTTCGTTTTCGCCTCGGTTCTTAACGAGTTTTTCGCGCTTTACGCCAGTCTCAATTCGTACCACGAGCTGCGGGTAAAAAGCACACAGGGAGAGGTGTACCAATGGACACCACGTATGGGCCTGCAGCCCCTGCTTTAAGCGGGCTGACCAAGGTAATACGCGAGTACTCGCTGTTTCAGGCCGTGCTGCTGGTGATCGACCGGCTGCGCGAGGCGCACCCGTACCTGAGCGAAGACGATCTGTACGATCAAGTGGAGTTCCAGGCCAACCCGAGCCTGGGCTTTCCGCGCAGCGACGTCGATCGCGTGGAGTTTTTCGAAGAGCACGGGCAGATGCGCGCACGCATGCGTTTCAACCTGATCGGGCTGGTCGGCTCCGGTTCGCCGCTGCCGGCGTTTTACGGCGAGCAGGCTCTGGGCGACAGCGAGGACGGCAACCCGACGCGCAACTTCCTCGACCTGTTCCACCATCGCCTGCAACGGCTGATGCTGCCGATCTGGCGCAAGTATCGCTATCGCGCCAGCTTCCAGAGTGGCGCGATCGACCCGTTCTCGTCGCAGCTGTTCGCCCTGATCGGTCTGGGTGGCGACGAGATCCGCAAGGCCAAGGAACTGAACTGGAAACGCCTGCTGCCGTACCTCGGTTTGCTCAGCTTGCGTGCGCACTCGGCGGCGCTGATCGAAGCCGTGCTGCGTTATTACTTCAAGCACGAAGACCTGGTCATCGAGCAGTGCATCGAGCGTCGCGTGGAGATCCTCGACGAGCAGCGCAACCGCCTCGGTCGCGCCAACAGCCTGCTCGGTGAAGACCTGGTGCTGGGCGAGCAGGTGCGCGACCGCAGCGGCAAATTCCGCATTCACATCACCGAACTCGACTGGGAGCGATTCCACGAATTCCTGCCGATCGGTTTCGGTTACCAGCCGCTGTGCGCGCTGGTGCGGTTCACCTTGCGTGACCCGCTCGATTACGACATTCGCCTGGTGCTGCGCCCGGAAGAAATCCGCGAACTGCGCATTGGTGAGAAGAACGACTGTCGCCTGGGGTGGACCAGTTGGTTGGGCTGCGAAAAAGCAGACGGCGTGGTCACCCTGGGCAGCAAAATTCATTAAGGACGTGAGCCATGATCAACGTAGACCTGCAACAACTCATCCAGGCGCTGGACGCCGAAACCCGTCGCGATCTGGAGCGTTCGGCCGAACGTTGCGTGGCCCGTGGCGGCAGCAAGATCCTCGTCGAAGACCTGTTGCTGGGTCTGCTGGAGCGTCCGAACGGCTTGCTGTCGCGCGCGCTGCAGGATGCGGATGTCGACGCGGGTGAGCTGAGCGCCGCACTGCAATCTCGCGTTGAACACAGCGCCTCGCGCAACCCGGTGTTCGCCCCGGAACTGGTGCAATGGCTGCAAGACGCGCTGCTGGTGGCGAACCTCGAACTGGGCCAGACCCAGGTCGAAGACGCTGCGCTGATCCTCGCGCTGCTGCGCAACCCGATGCGCTACGCCGGCAGCCGTTACCAGCCGCTGCTCGCCAAGCTGAACATCGATCGCCTGAAGGAATTCGCCCTGTCGCAACAGGAGCAACCGGCGGCCAACGGCAAGCCGGCGGCGCAGGGCGAATCGCTGTTGCAGCGCTTCACCCACAACCTGACCCAGCAGGCGCGCGAGGGCAAACTCGACCCGGTGCTGTGCCGCGATGGCGCGATTCGGCAGATGGTCGACATCCTCGCCCGTCGCCGCAAGAACAACCCGATCGTGGTCGGTGAGGCCGGTGTCGGTAAGACCGCCATCGTCGAAGGCCTGGCCTCGCGCATCGCTGCCGGTGAAGTGCCGCAGGTGCTCAAGGGCGTCGAGCTGCTGTCGCTGGACATGGGCCTGCTGCAGGCTGGCGCCAGCGTCAAAGGTGAATTCGAGCGTCGCCTCAAAGGCGTGATCGACGAAGTCAAAGCCTCGCCGAAACCGATCATTCTGTTCATCGACGAAGCCCACACCCTGATCGGCGCGGGCGGCAACGCCGGCGGTTCCGACGCGGCCAACCTGCTGAAACCGGCGCTGGCTCGCGGAGAACTGCGCACCATCGCCGCCACCACCTGGGCCGAGTACAAGAAATACTTCGAGAAGGACCCGGCGCTGGCCCGTCGTTTCCAGCCGGTGCAGTTGCATGAGCCGACTGTCAGCGAAGCGGTGACCATTCTCCGTGGGCTGGCGCAGGTCTACGAGAAGAGCCACGGCATCTACCTGCGGGATGACGCGGTGGTCTCCGCTGCCGAGCTGTCGGCCCGCTATCTGGCCGGTCGCCAACTGCCGGACAAAGCCGTCGACGTCCTCGACACCGCATGTGCCCGCGTGCGCATCAGCCTCGCCGCTGCTCCGGAAAGCCTCGAACGCCTGCGTGGCGAACTGGCTGAAGGTGGCCGTCAACGTCAGGCTCTGCGTCGCGATGCCGAGGCCGGTCTGCTGATCGACCACGAAGCGCTGGATGCGCTGGAAGCGCGGTTGGACGAAGCGGAAAGCGAAATGGTCGCGCTGGAAAGCCTGTGGACTGAACAAAAGCAGTTGGCCGAGCGCCTGCTGGAACTGCGTCAGCAACTGGCCAAGGCCCGTGAAGCTGCCGCTGTCGAGCCGACCGTCAGCGTTGAAGAAGACGCCGAAGGCACGGTGATCGAAACCATCGCCGCCGAGGTCGAGGAAGGCCAGAGCGTTGAAGCGCTGGAAGCCGAACTGCACCAGACCCACAGCGCCCTGACCGCTGCTCAAGTCAAAGAACGTCTGGTCAGCTTCGAAGTCTGCCCGCGTCTGGTGGCCGAAGTGATCAGCGCCTGGACCGGCGTGCCGCTGGCGCAACTGGCCCGCGAGCACAACGCCAAGGTCGCGAGTTTTGCCACCGACCTGCGCACGCGCATCCGTGGTCAGGAACAAGCCGTGCACGCGCTGGATCGCTCGATGCGCGCCACTGCCGCCGGCCTGAACAAACCTGATGCACCGGTCGGCGTGTTCCTGCTGGTCGGCCCGAGCGGCGTCGGCAAGACCGAAACCGCGCTGGCCCTGGCTGACCTGCTGTACGGCGGCGACCGTTTCATCACCACCATCAACATGTCCGAATTCCAGGAGAAGCACACCGTATCGCGTCTGATCGGTGCGCCACCGGGCTACGTCGGTTACGGCGAGGGCGGCATGCTCACCGAAGCGGTGCGCCAGAAGCCGTACTCGGTGGTGCTGCTCGATGAAGTCGAGAAGGCCGATCCGGACGTGCTCAACCTGTTCTACCAAATCTTCGACAAGGGCGTGGCCAACGACGGCGAAGGTCGCGAGATCGACTTCCGCAACACCTTGATCCTGATGACCTCGAACCTCGGTAGCGACAAGATCAGCGACCTCTGCGAAGACGGCGCCCGCCCGACCGCCGAGCTGCTCGAAGAGACCATTCGCCCGGTGCTGAGCAAACACTTCAAACCGGCGCTGCTGGCGCGGATGAAAGTGGTGCCGTACTACCCGGTGGGCGGTCCGGTGTTGCGCGAGCTGATCGAGATCAAACTCGGTCGTCTCGGCGAGCGCCTCAACCGTCGTCAGCTGGATTTCAGCTGGTGCCAGAACCTCGTCGATCACCTGTCCGAGCGCTGCACGCAAAGCGAAAGCGGCGCGCGCCTGATCGACCATCTGCTCGATCAGCATGTGCTGCCGTTGGTAGCCGACCGCCTGCTCGATGCGATGGCCACCGGTGAAAGCCTCAAGCGTGTGCATGCCACGCTCGACGGCAACGCCAGCGTGACGTGCGAGTTCGCCTGAGGTGGGTGTGATGTTCACTCAAGTACCGCAGCCACTGGTCTATGCCGAAGCCTTGCTGGCGCAGTTCGCCAGCCTGTCGCGCGCGGCGGACGGTGCTGCGCTGCTGGGTGACTTCGTGCGTGGGCTGGCCGAACTGAGCGGTTGCGAATTGACCCAGCTGTACCTGCTCGACGCCACCCACACTTGCCTGGGGATGAACGCCGAATGCCTCGACGGCGCGCTGCAACCGCGCGCCGCCACCAGCCTGCCGGCGGACTACAACGGTGAGCAGCTGCTGCAGTTTGCCCTGTGCCAGAACCGCGTGGTCTGCCTCGATGATCTGGGCGCCAGCCTGCACGAAACCAGTTTCCTGCCGGCCACCGCTGGTGCCTGGCAATCGCTGCTGTGCGTGCCGCTGGTCAATCAGCAGAAGGCGGTTGAAGGCCTGTTGCTGTGCGCCAGTCGTCGTCACGTCGACCTGCAAGGCTTCGCCGATTCCCTCGGCCAGCTCGGCTCGTTCGTGCTCGGTCAGTTGCACTTGCTGCAGCGTCTGCGCCAGCCGCCGGCAGAATCGGCCACGGTGGCGCGCAGTGTGCCGAGCATCAACGGCTATGGCCTGATCGGCAAAAGCGCCGCCATGCGCCAGACCCACTCGTTGATCAGCAAAGTCCTGCACAGCCCGTACACCGTGCTGCTGCGCGGTGAGACCGGCACCGGCAAGGAAGTCGTGGCCCGGGCGATTCACGATTGCGGCCCGCGCCGCTCTCAGGCGTTCATCGTGCAGAACTGCGCGGCCGTCCCGGAAAACCTGCTGGAAAGTGAGCTGTTCGGCTATCGCAAAGGCGCTTTCACCGGTGCCGATCGCGACCGCGCGGGGCTGTTCGATGCGGCCAACGGTGGCACGCTGTTGCTCGACGAGATCGGCGACATGCCGCTGTCGCTGCAAGCGAAGATTCTACGGGTGTTGCAGGAGGGCGAGATTCGTCCACTGGGTTCCAACGACACGCACAAAATCGATGTGCGCATCATCGCCGCGACCCACCGCGATCTGTCGACGCTGGTCAGCGAAGGCAAATTCCGCGAGGACTTGTATTACCGCCTCGCGCAATTCCCGATCGAGCTGCCGGCACTGCGTCAGCGCGAAGGCGACATCCTCGAACTGGCTCAGCATTTTGCCGAGAAGACCTGCGCGTATTTGCAGCGTGATCCGGTGCGCTGGTCGAGCGCGGCGCTGGAACACCTGTCCGGTTACACCTTCCCCGGCAACGTGCGCGAACTCAAGGCACTGGTCGAACGCGCGGTGCTGTTGTGCGAGGGCGGCGAGTTGCTGGCCGAGCATTTCTCCCTGCGCATGGAGCCGATGCCCGAAGACCACAGCGGCCTGAATCTGCGCGAACGCCTGGAAAAGGTCGAACGCACGCTGTTGCTCGACTGCCTGCGCAAGAACGACGGCAACCAGACCCTCGCCGCCCGCGAACTGGGCCTGCCGCGCCGCACCCTGCTGTACCGCCTCGGGCGCCTGAATATCAATTTGGGTGACTTCGATGGTTGATCTGAACCTGGCTCTTGCCGTTTGCACAACTCCTGTCTTGAAGGGCTTCTCTGTGGCGAGGGGATTTATCCCCGATCGGCCGCGCAGCAGCCGTAATCCAGCAAACGCGGTTCTCCTGAAAGAACCGGTAATCAGGTTTTGGGGCTGCTTCGCAGCCCATCGGGGACAAGTCCCCTCGCCACAAATTGCTCACTTGCCACAGGAGGTGCGTACGCCTCGGTGGTCTGGCTCAAGGCCCCGATGTAGAGCCTTCGAGACCATTCAAAGAATTAATTTCAGCGCCGCCCGCAAGGGTCGGCGCTTTGTGCTTTGTCTACCCCTGGAGACCCTCTGATGTCTGTTCGTCACTGGAACGCTGTCCTGCTGACCCTCGTCGTTCTATGCGGCCTTGGCGGCTGTAGCGGCAATTACAAATTCAACGACAACGACTATCGCCCGTTGGGTGACCCGCAAGCGGTCAATCGCGGCAAGTGACCGCAAGGAGCATCAAACATGGAACTGGTTTTCGAAATGCTGAACACCAAGCAGTTCGTGCCCACCGAGTTGTGCCAGAAGACCTTCAAACAGGCCGGCGGCGTAATCGGGCGGGGCGAGGACTGCGACTGGATCATTCCTGACCGCAAGCGGCATCTGTCCAATCACCACGCGATTGTCAGCTACCGTGAAGGCACGTTTTTCCTCACCGACACCAGCAGCAACGGGGTCCAGGACGGCGGCAGCGGCGCACGCCTGCACAAGGGCGAGCCGGTGCGCATCGAGCACGGCAGCACCTACGTGCTCGGTGACTTCGAGATTCGTGCGCGGCTGGTGCGTGACCCGGCGACCTTCGACGGTGAGGTCGGCCGTCCGCGTGCCGCCGGCAGCATCATTCCGGACGACGCCTTCCTCGATCTTGATCCGCTGAACGCGATCGAGCAGCAAGAGCGCGTCTATTCGGAAATCGACGAACTGTTGGCCCCGACCGCCAAGCCCGAGGACTCCCGTCAGCGTGCCGACTATGCGCGCATCGACATGGAAAGCCTGATGGTGCCGGAGCTGATCGCCCCGGTTGAGCCCGAGCCAGCTCCGGCCCCGAAAGCCGTCGAGCGTCAGAGCGAAGGTTTCTGGGAGCATTTCGGCGCGGCGCTGGGCGTGGATGTTAAAGGCCTGGATCACGACGCCCGCGAAGCCCTGGCGCTGAACGCCGCGCGTCTGCTGCGCCAGAGCATCGGCGGTTTGCAGCAGAGCCTGCGCACCCGTTCGGAGCTGAAAAACGAACTGCGTCTGGCCCAGACCACCGTGCAAGGCACCAACAAGAACCCGCTGAAATTCGCCGTCGATCCGAGCGAAGCGCTGCAGATTCTGTTGCAGCCGCACAAGCCAGGGCACCTGCCGGCCGAGCAGGCGATCTCCCGTGCATTCCGCGATCTGCAAGCGCATCAGGTCGCGCTGCTCACCGCCAGCCGCGCCGCCGTGCGCGGCACGCTGGAGCACTTCTCGCCAGAGCAGTTGACCCTGCGTTTCGAGCGCGACAACAAGCCGTTAATCGCCACCTCGGGCGGACGCTGGAGAGCGTTCGGCCGTTACCACCAGGCCCTGCGTCAGGACGATGACTGGAGCGAGCGTCTGCTGGCCCGCGATTTCGCCCAGGCCTACGAAGAACAGATCCGCCTGATCTCCACCCTCCACACCGACCACCAAGGATGATGCGCATGTCTCGCCGCTCGACCGCTTTTTTCAAGACGCTGACTGCGCTCACCGTGCTGGTGCTGCTCGCCGGTTGCTCGTCGCTGTCGCCGTACTCGAAAGTGACCAAGATCAATCTGAAGCTGACCGGCAGCGATCAGCTCAACCCGGACCTCAACGGCCGTCCTTCGCCGATCGTCGTGCGCCTGTTCGAACTCAAGCACCCGGTGACCTTCGAGAACGCTGATTTCTTCAGCCTCTACGAGCGCGCCAAGGAATCCCTCAACCCGGATCTGGTGGCCAGCGAAGAACTCGAACTGCGCCCGGGTGAAACCGTGGAAATGAAACTCAGCGTGGAGGAGGGCAGCCGCTACGTCGGTGTCCTCGCTGCGTACCGTGATCTGCCGGAAACCAAGTGGCGCTACACCGTTCAGGTCACGCCGCTGGAGCTGACCGAAGCTGATCTGACCCTCGATCAGGCGGGTATCCGCAACACCCACGAAGCGCTCGCCAAGGCGGATGACTGAACATGAATACCCATAAAGTCATTTGGCAGGAAGGCATGTTGCTGCGGCCGCAGCACTTCCAGCACAACGATCGCTACTACGATCACCAGATGAAAACCCGCACCCAGTTGCTGGGTGGCTACACCTGGGGTTTCCTCAATCTGGAGATCGACCTGCAGTTCCTCAACATGGGCAAACTGGTGATCAGTGCCGCCTCGGGGATCCTGCCGGACGGCAGCCTGTTCGAACTCGGCGGCAACACCGAGCCGCTGGCGCTGGACGTGCCGCCGAACACCGGTAACACGCCGATTTACCTGGCGCTGCCGTTGGTCACCGGTAACCACATCGAAGCGCGCCGCCCGGAGCAGTCCGACGTGCTCGCACGTTACACCGCGTACGACGCCGAAGTGGCCGACTCCAACGCCGGCGACGATTCCGCCAGCCAGGTCAGCTGTGGTCGCCCGGACTTCAAACTGTTGCTCGGCGAGCAGCAGAGCGATCAGGCCTACGTGAAGTTGAAGATCTGCGACGTGCTCGACACCACGCCGGACGGCGTGATCAGCCTCGACCCGGATTTCGTGCCGACCTACATCCAGGCCCACGCGTCCAGCTATCTGCTGTCGTGCCTGAAAGAAGTCATCAGCATGCTCAACCACCGGGGCGACACGATTGCCGAGCGGATCCGCTCCAACGGCAAGGTCGGCGGCGCGGAAGTCGGTGACTTCATGATGCTGCAACTGATCAACCGTACCGAACTGCTGCTGCGCCACTACCTCGGTCTGGAGCAGGTGCACCCGGAAGAGTTGTACCGCACGCTGCTGACCATGCTCGGTGATCTGGCGACCTTCTCCAGCGACAGCAAGCGCCCGCGTCTGGACAGCCGCTATTCCCACGCCGATCAGGGCGCGAGCTTCCGCAAACTGATGGAAGCGATTCGTCAGGTGCTGTCGATGGTGCTGGAACAGCACGCCATCGAGTTGATCCTGCAAGCGCGTCAGTACGGCATCATCGTGTCGCCGTTGCACGACCACAAACTGCTCGGCTCGGCATCGTTCGTGCTGGCGGCAAGTGCCAACTGCGACTCCGAAGAACTGCGCCACCGCTTGCCGGCGCACCTCAAGGTCGGCCCGGTGGAGCGTATCCGCCAACTGGTCAACCTGCACTTGCCGGGGATCAAGGTCAAACCGTTGCCGGTGGCCCCGCGGCAGATCGCGTTCCACTCGAACAAAACCTACTTCATCCTCGAACTCAGTTCCGAAGACCTGGCGCAACTCGAGCGCTCCGGCGGCTTCGCGTTCCACGTGTCCGGCGAATTCGCCGAGCTTGAACTGAAATTCTGGGCCATCAGGAACTGACCGACATGATCAAGGAAACGGATTACAACCAGGACGACAAAACCGTCCTGCTCGATCGTCAGGGCCACGGACCGGCAGCCAGTCCGCTGACCGACTTCGCCGCGCCGCCGCGCTTCGAGCAACTGGAAGAACGGATGATCTACGCCGCGCGCCTGCGCCCGGCGGAGGCGTTCAACATCAGCCTGAATTCGCTGGTGGCGGCGTCGTCCGAACTGCTCTCGGAAGTGGTGCGCCTCAAGCACAGCGAAACCCGCGAAGACCTCTACGCGCTCAACGAGCGCCTGACCGCCGGGCTCAAGCTGTTTGAAGTGCGCGCGTTGCACAACGGCGCCGAAAGCAGCCAGGTGATGGCCGCGCGTTACGTGCTCTGCACCGTGGTCGACGAAGCTGTGGTGACCACGCCGTGGGGCAACGAAAGCGAGTGGTCGCAGATGAGCCTGCTCAGCAGCTTCCATAACGAGACGTTCGGTGGCGAGAAGTTCTTCCAGCTGCTCGATCGGCTGTCGAAGAACCCGGTCAAACACCTGCCGATGCTCGAGCTGATGTACCTGTGCCTGTCCCTTGGTTTCGAAGGCAAGTACCGCGTGCAGGCCCGTGGCATGCTTGAGCTTGAAGGCATCCGCGACGCCCTGTACCGGCAGATCCGTCAGTTGCGTGGCGACGTGCCGCGCGAGTTGTCGCCGCACTGGGAAGGCCTCAACGACCAGCGCCGCAACCTGGTGCGCATCGTGCCGGCGTGGATGGTGGTGCTGTTCACGCTGGTCTGCCTGGTGGTGATGTATTCGGGCTTCGCCTGGGTCCTGGGCGAGCAGCGCGACACCGTTCTGCAACCTTATCAGCCGCTTGATCCGGCCGCGGTGCAACCGCAGTCGCAGCCGTAAACAGGGACGTGTGATGAAAAAGTTTTTCAAGAAAGTCGGCGCCTTCCTGCGCCAGACCTGGGTCTGGACTCTGCTGCTGGTGCTGTTCGTGGCGCTGCTGGTGTGGTTCGTCGGCCCGTTGTTGGCGGTGGATGACTACAAGTTCTGGGAAAGCGCGACCTCGCGTCTGCTGACCATCGCCGTGTTGTTCCTGATCTGGGGCCTGACCATGGTCTTCGTCAGCTGGCGCGCGGGCATCCGCAAGAAAGCCGTCGAAGAAACCGAAGATGGCCAGGATCGCATCCGTCGTGACGAGCTGATCGAAGAAGAGCAGAAAGAGTTGAAGGCGCGCTTCAAGGACGCGCTGAAAACCCTGAAGACTTCGAGCCTGTATCGCGGCCGCAGCGAACGCTGGCGCAACGACTTGCCGTGGTACCTGCTGATCGGTCCGCAGGCTTCCGGCAAGACCAGTCTGCTGGACTTCTCCGGGCTGGAATTCCCGATCAACAAGATCGACCGCAAGCTGACCCGCGACACCCTCGGCACCCGTCATTGCGACTGGTATTTCGCCGATCACGGTGTGCTGATCGACACCGCCGGGCGCTACACCACCCAGCCGGACGCGGAAGTCGACGGCAATGCCTGGACTACCTTGCTCGAACTGCTGCGCAAGCGTCGTCGTGGGCGTCCGTTGAACGGTGTGCTGGTGACCATTCCGGTGGAATCGCTGATCGGTGGCAGCGAGCAGGACATCGACACCCTGGCGCGCCAGGTGCGCGGCCGTCTGCAAGACGTCTATCAGAAACTGCACGTCGATGTGCCGGTGTATCTGGTGCTGAGCAAGGCGGACAAGCTGCTCGGTTTCGACGAGTTCTTCGATCAACTGACCCGCGAAGAAAGCGATCAGGTGCTGGGTACCAGTTTCCGCAAGGATCAGGTCGGCACCGACGTCGCGGTACTGCGCGGCGAGTTCGAAGAACTGCTGCGGCGCCTGAACAATCAGGTGATCATGCGCATGCACTCCGAGCGCGATACCCAGCGCCGTGGCCGCATCCTCGACTTCCCGCATCAACTGGGGCAGATCGGCGAGCGCCTGTGCCTGTTCGTCGACATGGCGTTCACTGGCAACCGCTACCAGCGCGCGTCGCTGCTGCGGGGTTTCTACCTGACCAGTGCTCCGCACCTGACGCAGGAAATGGACGCAACCACCGCCGGCATCGGCGCCAACCTCGGCATGAATGCCGGCGTGCTGCCGACCCTGCGCAGTGGCCGTTCGCGCTTCATCCATCATCTGTTCAGTCGGGTGATTTTCCCCGAGTCGGATCTGGCCGGCCTCGACAAACGCGAGCGCAGCCGCATCCATTGGGGTCAGCGTGCGTTGTACGTTGGCGCACTGGCGGCATTGGCGCTGTTCGGCATGCTCTGGGCCGGTGGTTTCTCGGCCAACTATGAGCGTCTGGAAAACCTGCGCACGCTGGCGCAGAACTGGACTCAGCAGCGTTCGTCGCTGACCCCGCGTGATGACGCGATGGGCGTGCTGAAAACCCTCGACACCAGCTACGCCGCGACTCAGGTGTTCCCGAAAAAAGGCGACGTTTCGTACCACGAGCGTGGCGGCCTGTATCAGGGCGAAGACGTCAATCCGGTGGTCAAGCAAGCGTACGAGCATGAGCTCGAAGCACAATTGCTGCCACGGGTCGCGACGATGCTCGAAGGGCAGATCCGCGCCAACATGAAGGACCGCGACAAGCTGCTCAACAGCCTGCGTGCGTACCTGATGCTGAACATGAAAGACCGTCGTGACGCCGTGTGGCTCAAGGACTGGGTCGCCACTGACTGGTCGCAGCGCTACACCGGCAACACCGCGGTGCAGAATGGTCTGAACACCCACCTTGAGCGCCTGCTGAAGCAGCCGTTCATCTACCCGCTGAACGATCAACTGGTGACTCAGGCACGTCAGGTGCTGCGCGCCGAATCGCTGGCTACCGTGGTGTACCGCATGCTCCGCGAGCAGGCGCGCAACCTGCCGGAATACCGTTTCAGCCAACACCTCGGCCCGCAGGGCTCGCTGTTCATCGGCACCGAATATGTGATCCCGGGCTTCTACACCCAGCAGGGTTATCAGCAGTACTTCTCGGTGCAGGGTTCGGCGCTGGTCACCGACATCCTGCGTGACAACTGGGTGCTGGGCGAAGGCGCGGGCATCAGCGACATGGACTTGCGTCGCCTGATGGTCGAACTGGAGCAACTGTACTTCCGCGACTACGCCAACTACTGGAGCGAAGCCGTTGGCCAGGTGGCCTTGCCGCCGATCAGCGACGCCGGTGAAGGCGCCGAGCAACTGGCGGGCCTGACTTCAGCCAACTCGCCGGTGCTGGCGTTGCTCACTGAAGTGCGCGAGAACACGCGCTTCCCGGCCGCCGCCGATCCGGTGGATGAAGCCGGTGATGCCGCCGATGCACTGGCCGGGCAGAAGGGCAAACTGGGCAAGGTCGGCAAACTGGCCTCGGCTGTCGCCGACAAGGCTTCGGCGATGGCCGTGGCGAAAAGCCTGCCGGACACCGCGAAGAAGTCGCTGCAACGCCGCTTCGAGCCGCTGCACCGTTTGCTCGATGACAACAACGGCCCGGCCGCTGACCTGACCCCGGCCATCAGCGCGCTCAACGACCTGCAACTGCAACTGTCCGGTCTGGCCCGTTCCAGCACGCCGGAACAAGCCGCGTTCGAAATGGCGAAAACCCGCATGAGCGGCCAGCGTGATGCGCTGACCAACCTGCGTGCAGCCTCGGGTCGCCTGCCGCGTCCGCTGAGCGTGTGGTTCAACGTGCTGGCCGAAGACTCGTGGCGCCTGGTGCTTAACGACGCTTACCAATACCTGAACGGCCGTTATCAGAACGAGCTGTACAGCGTGTATGGCAAAACCATCAGCAAGCGTTATCCGTTCAGCGCCAGCAGCACCAGCGACGTGGCGATCAGCGACTTCCGCGAGTTCTTCCGCGCTCAAGGCACCGTCGACCGCTTCTTCGACAGCTACATGCGTCCGTTCGTCAGCGGTGATCCGGGCAACTACCGGATGCGCAGCGTCGACGGTCACAGCCTGCCGGTATCGAAGATGTACCTCGACCAGATGGCCGCAGCCCTGACCATTCGCCAGAGCTTCTTCTCGATCAACCCGGCCGAGCCGACCGTGCAGTTCAAACTGGAGCCGTACACCCTCGATCCGGCGGTGAGCCGTTCCGAGTTCAAGTTCGGCGACAAGACCATGGAGTACCGCCACGGTCCGATCCTGCCAATGACGTTCAAGTGGCCGACCGATGCTGAAGACGGTCGCACCAGCCTGGTGATGGACAAGATGGCGGGGCGTCCGATCGGCATCGAGAAGAACTCCGGCCCATGGTCGCTGTTCCGTCTGTTCGACCTGATGCAGACCGAGTACCTGACCGGTCGCGACGTGCTGGTGCTCAAAGCCGACGTGGGTGGCCTGCGCGCCAACTACCTGCTGACCAGCCAACGCACGCCGAACCCGTTCGACATGGGCGTGCTGCGTACCTTCCGTATGCCGGTGCAGCTCTGATGCTGGTGGCCAGTCCCTGGCGCAGCGCGGCGCGTACCGACCCGGGCAAGGTGCGGGCGCGCAACGAAGATGCCTTCCTCGACTCGCCACAGCAGGGGCTGTGGGTGGTCGCGGACGGCATGGGCGGTCATCAGGGTGGCGACATCGCCAGCCAGTTGATCGTCGCCAGCCTGGCTGAACTGCCGCAACACGAGGACTTCGACGAACGCCTCAAAGCCATTCGCCAGTGCCTGCACTGGCTGAACCGGCGTTTGGGGCAGGAATTGACGGTCACCGCCGGGCGTCACGACAGCATCATGGGCAGCACCGTCGTGGCGCTGCTGGTGGAGGGCAATCGCGCGGCCTGCATCTGGGCTGGCGACAGCCGTTGCTATATGTGGCGTGGGCAGCGGCTGTATCAGCTGTCCAAGGATCATTCGCTGCAACAGCAACTGATCGACGAGCAACAGATGAGCGTCGAACAGGCGGCAGCGCACCCGGCGGCTCAGGCCTTGACCCGCGCCGTCGGTGCCGCCGAACAGCTGACCCTGGATGTCCTCGAACTCGAGGTCTATCCGGGCGATGCGTTTTTGCTGTGCAGCGATGGTTTGTATCAGGGCCTGAGCAGCGATGCCCTGGGCAACGCCCTCAGCCTCAGCGCGCCGCATGTGGCGCTGGAACGTCTGTTCGACGGCGCCCTGCGTGGCGCCGCCCGGGACAACCTGACTGCCGTGGTGATCCGCCAATGACTGAAATCGAATCCTCAGTCGATGACTTGCTGATGAGCGAAGAGCAGGCCAGCAACCTGACCTACTTCGCCTTCGCCAAGGCAAACAACGCCGAGCCGTTGCTGGCGCCGACCAAGGCCAGCATCGGTGCATTGCCGGACGTACTCGCCGGCCGTTACCACCTCGAGCGTCTGCTCGGGGCGGGCGGCATGGGTGCGGTCTATCGGGCACGGGATCTGCTGCACGAACAGTTCGGCGATCCCGACCCTTACATTGCGCTGAAAATCCTCAGCGAAGAATTTGCCGAATCGCCGGACGCCAGTGCCTTGCTTTACAGCGAGTTCGCCCTGACCCGACGCCTGCGCCACGACAACGTCGTGCGTGCGCACACTTTTGAAGTCGACACCGACTGCCAGCGGGCCTTCATCACCATGGAATACATGCGTGGCCTGACCCTGGACAAATTGCTCTGCGAGCGGCCCCTCGGCCTGCCGTGGAAAGAAACGCGCGACATCGCGCTGCCGCTGCTCGATACGCTGGCCTACGCCCACCGTCGCGGCGTGCTGCACGGTGACATGAAACCGAGCAACGTCATGCTCAGCGAAGACGGCCTGCGCCTGTTCGACTTCGGTCTCGGTCAGGCAGACGAGGGCGTGTTGCCCGGCCTGCCGCACCTGAGCCGCGAGCGTTTCAACGCCTGGACCCCGGGCTACGCCGCCCCCGAACTGCTTGAGGGCCAACCGTTGTCGGCCAGCGCGGACGTGTACGGCGTGGCCTGCGTGATCTATGAACTGGCGAGCGGCAAACACCCGTTCCGCCGCTTGCCCTCGACCCAGGCCCGCGACGAGCACCTGGAGCGCGAGCTGCAAGCCCCGGCGAACTTACCGAAACACGGCTGGCCAGCGCTGCGAACCGCGCTGAGCTTCAATGCGGCAGAACGCACCATCACTGCCGACCAATTGCGTGACGCCTTGGGCGCCACTTCGTCCTGGCTGCAACGGTTGCGACTTCGGGCGTAACGGACGACATTCGAACAGGGAGCGCTTTATGTTCAACCCAGCTAACGAAACCCACTTCAGCCTCAAGGTCGAAGACTACGTGGGCGACCTGCAAGTGCTGTCGTTCACCGGCACTGAAGGCATCAGCCAGCCGTTTCGTTTCGACCTCGAACTGGTCAGCGAAAACCCCGATCTGGACCTGGAAAAACTCCTGCACAAGCAGGCGTTCCTCGCGTTCGATCCACAGGGCTCGGGCATCCACGGGCAGATCTACCGCGTCGCCCAGGGCGATGCCGGCAAGCGCCTGACCCGCTACAAGGTCTCGCTGGTGCCGCAGCTGCAATACCTGCATCACCGCACCAACCAGCGCATCTACCAGCAGATGTCGGCGCCGAAAATCATCGCGCTGATCCTCGACGAACACGGGATCAAGGGCAACGCCTACAGCTTCCAACTGAGCCAGCCGTGCCCGGATCGCGACTACTGCGTGCAGTACGACGAAACCGACCTGCACTTCGTCCAGCGCCTGTGCGAAGAGGAGGGTATTCACTACCACTTCCAGCACAGCGAAAAGGCTCACCTGCTGGTGTTCGGCGACGACCAGACCGTGTTCCCCGACCTCGGCCAGCCGACCGCCTACATACAGGGCAGCGGCATGGTCGCCGAAGAACCGGTGATCAAAGGCTTCAAAATGCGCCTGGAAACCCGCACCAGCCGCACCACGCGCCGCGATTACGACTTTGAAAAACCGCGCTTGCAAATGGAAGCCGCGTACAAACCCGATGGCGAGAGCACTGAACCGGATCTCGAAGACTACGACTACCCGGGCCGATTCATCGACCGCGCGCGCGGCAAGCTCCTCAGCCAGCGCGCCCTCGAACGCCATCGCGCCGACTACCGCCAGGCCGAAGGTCGCGGCGACCAGACCAAACTGGTCAGCGGCCACTTCATGGCCCTGTCCGACCACCCGCGCAGCGAGTGGAACGACCTGTGGCTGCTCACCGAAATCTTCCACGAAGGCAAACAGCCGCAAGTCCTCGAAGAAGGCGTGACCAGCGACACCACCGACAATAAGGACGACTTCCACCAGGGCTACCGCAACACCTTCCTCGCCACCCCGTGGGACGTGTTCTACCGCCCGGCCCTCGAGCACCCCAAACCGCGGGTGCTCGGCAGCCAGACCGCCATGGTCACCGGCCCCAAAGGCGAAGAAATCCACTGCGACCAATACGGCCGCATCAAAGTCCAGTTCCACTGGGACCGCGAAGGCTTGGCCGACGACAAAACCAGCTGCTGGCTGCGCGTCTCCAGCTCCTGGGCCGGCGACCGCTACGGCGCGATCAGCATCCCGCGCATCGGCATGGAAGTCCTCGTCACCTTCCTCGAAGGCGACCCCGACCAACCCCTCGTCACCGGCTGCCTGTACCACAAGGAAAACCCGGTGCCGTACGCCCTGCCGGCAAACAAAACCCGCAGCGTGTTCAAGACCCTTAGCTCCCCGGGTGGCGGCGGTTACAACGAACTGCGCATTGAAGACAAAAAGGGTGCGGAGCAGATCTACATCCACGCCCAGCGCGACTGGGACGAAAACATCGAGCACGACCAGAAAATCCGCGTCGGCAACGAACGTCATGACACGGTGGTGAAGAACACCTACACCGAGCTGAAGGCCGAAGAACATCGCACCACGATTTCCGACCGCAAGGTTGAAGCGAAGCTGGATGACCACCTGACGGTTGGGCAGAACCAGCATGTGAAGCTGGGCACGGCACAACTGACCAGCGTGGGGAAAGAGATTCACCTCAAGGCTGGGGACAAGATTGTTATCGAGGCGGGGACGGAGCTGACCATCCTGGGGGGTGGGAGCTTTATCAAGCTTGATGGTGGTGGTGTGACCGTGGTTGGGCCGGTGGTGAAGATTAATGCCGGGGGCTCGCCGGGGAATGGCACCGGGATCGGGATTAAACCGCCGGTGCTGCCGGGGGCGGCGGATAAGGATAAGGCGGGGAGTTTGATGGATCAGGCGTTGGGGAATGCGGTGCCTGAGAAGGTTAAGCCGAAGGCTTTTTTTGTGTTTTCTGAGTGATGAGTTCGTGATGACAAGGAACAATCGAGTGCGTCAATTCAAGCTGCAATGTCTGGTGCTTTTGGCGTTTGGGTTTTGTTCAGACGCCTTTGCGGCACAATCTAGCACCGTGCAATGCCCGAGCGACAACTTCGCAGATTTCGTAAAAGAGTTCTCGTCCAAGCCTGAGGTGCAGCAAGCGTTTATCGCCTCGCCCGTGATCGAGCAAAAGGTAGTCTCCACCGAGTCAAAGCCGCGAGTGGTGGAGCGAAAGTCGAGGGTGTTGGACCTTCAATCGCTGGTGATGCTTGCTCCTGCCAACATCGCGAAGTCTGGGCTGAGCATGCAAGTCCAGCTGCCAAACAATGTGATTGTTCGCGATTCAAACGGTGAAGTACTTAAGATCTTCACTTTCAAACATAACGACTGTTGGATATTGAGCCGTGCTGAAGACTGGTCGCTTGAGTCTGCACTTGATGCTCAATACCCGAAGTTAAAGGCTTCACCGGCTGAGCGCGCACTAAAAAGAGGGGCGATGTATAACCAACTGGCTATCGATATCGAATCCTCCTCTTCCAGCCAGTTGTACATTTCTGCTCTGAACAGTTATTTGCATGGGGCAGACCAAGGCTCCGCGGAGGCGGCTTTCGCAGCAGCGGGTATCAGCCTTTCAGGTCAAGCGCCGCGGTTGGAAAACGTAAAGATCCTTCAACTACTGGAGTCAGCTGCCAAGAGCGTACCTGAAGCAGGGATTGCCCTTGCTGACTTCTATTGCGATGAAGGCAATTACGAAGAGAAGCGAGCCTGTGTAAATCCAGAAAAGTCACTGGGGGCTCTTGTAAGCTCTGCCCGGCTCGGTTCCCCGAGTGCATTGATTCAACTAGGCGGCGCCTATGAAGCCGGCGCAATCATCCCTAGTGATTTGGCTCGGGCGATGGCGTGTTATCAGGAGGCCGACAAGAAAGGCAATGAGGCAGGTGCTAGAGGCGTCGAACGACTAAGCACCCAAGGCATTACCGCAAATAATTCAATTCATTGCCTTTAAAGCAGGATGCTATCAATGAGCACGGGTCTACTTGAACAGCGCGCCAAATACCCTTACAGCGGATACGAATACGGCTATGGTAAGGGCGGATCTGCGGACGAAAACGGTAACGGTCGGAAGGAAATTGATTGTTCTCACTTACTAAACCTAATGCTCCGTGATGCGGGGTATGACATCCCCTACCGCACTACAAGTCAACTTGCGACAGACACCACGCATTTCGAGTTCATTGCCCTTAACAGCGTTCAGCCGGGTGATATCGCGCTATGGACAGGTATGCACCATACCGGTGTGATCGAGGACATGGACGCTAATCGGGTCAAGGGAAATTTTTTTGGCTCACAGAGTTCGACCGGGCCAAAGTCCGCAAAGTACGGTGAGGGCAGCGGCTATTGGCCGATGCCAAACAAGTACCTCCGGCCTAAGGCGGAGTATAGGAGCGGTGCGCAACCGACGCCTGCTCCTGCTCCGGCCCCTGCAGCGACCCCGGCTCCGGCAGGATCACCGCTCATGAGTTTTCAATACCCGTTCAGAAAGGCGGACGGGAAGCAATTCGAGAGCGCCGACGAAATATATAAAGCACTAGAAAAAGAAACATCGGGCCACTATCTCTTGGGCAGTAATAAGTTCTGGCATGGTGGTATTCACATTAGCAATGCCAGTGCCCCTCAATGCATCTTGAACGAACCGATCCGCTGCATGGCTGACGGCGAGGTTGTGGCCTATCGGCTTAACGAAGACTATCTAGAATCTACGTTCGGCGAAAATGAGAAAAAACTGCAGTATTCCAACTCGTTTTGTTTGGTGCGACATGAGTACAAATCTGCGCCAAACCCAGAAGAAGGACCGAATAAAGGCAAGCAAAACAAGCTGAATTTCTACAGCTTGTACATGCACCTTCTGCCCTTCAAGCGTTATCCGCTGACTGAGGAAGAAACTCCGAAGCCTCAAGTGACCATGAAGGTAAGTGACTTCAACGCTTACGACGATTTCCCTGAATCCAGTAGCGTTCAGAACGTTGGCAAGCTCGTTGCGGGGACCAAACTTGAAATACTGGATCAAAAGGCCCTAGGCAACGTTACCTATGCGAAAGGGAAAATTCTTTCAGGTAGCGTTAAAAAGAACGGTCACAAAGTTCGCGAGACTGGAAAGGAGGTCTGGTTCGCATATTTGAAAGACGGAGAACCCTACAAAAACTCCAAACCCGCACGTATATGGCTGGCAGACCCGATCCCGGAGCGTTTAAAGCCAAAATATTGGCAAGGTAAGGTGAAAGGAACCGCGTTGACAAGATTGGATCTTTATCAGGGTCCTATCTCTGCCCAAAATGGGCAGAATGCCGGTGATAAGATTGGCTCACTGCAACTTAACCCTCAAAGTTCGGTGGAATTTGAAAGCAAAGAGGTACTGAACCTCAATGTTGCAGGGACAATTCGTCGAATGGCGAAATGTACGAGCAGCGGTAGCTTGGCTGGGGATGGAAACCTTCCTCCCAGCTTCTGGGCAATTGTGGAAAACGACTTTGTTGCTTGGGATGTAATCCCGAGCAGCTTTGACTCTGTGGAGTCCGCAAGCATTGGAATCAAGGCTGGAGATCCGATTGGCTACCTGGGATTGACTGAAAACCTGACCGGCGAAGATGGCGGTGTAGCGAGTAAGTATCAAGTGCACGTCGAGATATTCACTGCTGAAGCAGACGTAAAAGACTTCCTCAAGAATACGGCTGGTCTGAAGATCGGCAAGCAATACCTGTACTTGCCAGCCGGAAGCGATCTGAAGAAAAAAGCACCTGCGACAGACAGTACGGTGCTGAAAAAGGAACATGCAGTTGATTTGAACAAGACGCCGGTCATCAAGGTGGGTACCGACGATTACTACGATGTGACCGTTACTGACAATGCTCAGGCCGTCAATGGTCTAGTCAAGAAAGTGGGCGCACAAATTATCACTCAGCATGATTGGGAAAAGCTGGGGTTTCAGATCGTCGAAGAAACCAATGCGACAGCGGACGGGTTTCTCGATCCGAAGGACATGCCTGCGTTCTTTCAGGATCTGTTCACGAAGGTCGATAAAGACCAGAGCGGCGACGTCGATCCGGCCGAGTTGGCCGAGGCGTTGAAAAACCCTGATACGCGGTCGCAATGGTCCAAGCTGGTTGCACATCATCCGACGGAGTGGAAAGCGAAAGCAGATGCTCCAAAATGGAGCCGGCTTGATACCGAGCTTGAGCACGCCCCGAAGACACTGAAGCATGAGAAAGAAAGGATCAGCAGCTATGTGTTTTGGGATGAACTGAAAGAAAAGGCTGCTATCAGTACCGACTTGATATGGCATTTCCATTCGATTGCCTTTGTAGCGAATGCGCTGTCGGCCGTTTGCATTCCACTCAACAAGGCCAAAGAAATCGCACTATTGGTTTCCTCCGGATACGAAGGAAAGAGCAAGTTGGATTATGAGGCACTGGCCGGTAATTTCGATGGTCAAGGCATGTCTTTCGGTGTTATTCAGTGGAACTTCGGGCAGGGCACGTTAGGGCCAGTTCTGCTGGAGATGCGTGGAGCAGATCAAGCCACGTTTGACGGATGTTTTGGTGCCAACATGAATTTCCAGACACTGATAAATTCGTTGAACTCTGCGAATACCGCCGCCCAAATGAGTTGGGCGACGGGAGTAATCGCCAGCAACAATGCAGGATGGAAATCGGCTTTCAAGAAGCTTGGCGAGGTCGAAGCGTTTCAAAAGATTCAGCTGAATCATGCGGCGAAATATAATGAGAATGTGATGGCTTGTATCAAGTTGATGCGCGAATTGGCACCGAATCTGATGGTGAAAATTCAACTGCGTACTTACTGTGCGCTATACGACTTGTGTGTTCAGCAAAATCATCTCGCGAAGGCGGAGCAGCTTATTAGAACCGAGTTCCCTAGTGCTAATATTACTACCCAAAAAGAGCTACTGATTTTTGTCTGTAAAAAACGAGCGGAAAAAGCCTCAGAGGCGTATAGGGCCGATGCCTTCAGTCGCCGGATGGGAATCATTCAGGGGCAAAAGTATACCGCTACAATGAGTGGCAATACTGCCACGCGAGAAAATGGCAATTACGGAATAATCGTAGAGGGTGACATCTGTGAGCTTTAAATTTCGCTGGTTTATTATTTTGATTTTTTTTTCGTCTCCAGCGTGGAGCGAAGGGAAAAAGCTGGCATGCGATCCTGATACCAATATTTGCTCAGTGGCTATTTCTGAGAACTTCTGTGGTTCTGATGGCGTTCCAAAGGCAAAGTTTGATATCAGGAGCCAGAGTTATATATTGAGCTGTGAATGTAACTGTAGCTCTCAGGAAAACAGCTTCTGGATTTTGAGTGCTGACGGAAAGGTGCAAACACTTGATGCGAGCAAGATCGTAAGTGGCGTGGATATTATCAAAAATAAATCCGGAGTACCTGACGCTTTCGGTGTGGTTCCTTATTGCCAACCAATTAATGCAAGTGGTGAAAGTCTGGTGTATATACAGAAAGGTCCTAGCTCCGCTGGGCAACCACAACCATATTGCTATTCAGTGCTTGAACATGATGAAGCGCAGAAATGTGAAAGCGCTGAATGTCTGAGTAAGCTAGAAATGGTTTCTGGTGTTGAGAAAAATATAAAAGAAGAACTTTTGGTCGAGTTCAAAAACGCCACGTCGCGCCTTTATAAGGATAAAGCAAGATTTTCTCGCTTTCCGAAACGTAATTTTATTGAACGCTACATTGGTGAGTATGGTTACTCTTCTGCCAGCCAACAAGTGTTCAATGACGTAGCATTTTTTTGGCAGCAAGCAGGCTTCAATTCCGACGCAATTTGGCTCTTGAAAAAAGTTATTTCAGAAAATCCGAAGCGGACAGTTGCCTATCTTAATCTCGCAGATGCTTATTGGGAGGCGGGTGATAAAGCATCCGCTGGAAAGAACTATAAGGTATACACCGATCTCATGAGCGAGAATGGCAAGCAAGCCAAGGTTCCTGATCGGGTTAGGCAGCGTGCTACAACGCAGTAATAGAAGAAGTTGCAGACTTCTCTTCTTCTGTTAAGGCTCACGGGTCATGACTAGGCCTTAGAAACGTTATTGTTTGATGGGACGTTTACTACGAAGCTTTAATGGATCTGTTCTGGTAAAGGAGCCGGATTTATTTTTTGCGCTCGACCGCTTTGAATTTGGTTGAGAACTTAAATAGATCTGGCCCGTTTGTCGGTTCTGACTCTATTTTCTGTCGCAAACCCGTTCAGAATTGAACGGGTCACTGACTTTTTTACGGACGCCAAGGAATGCAGATTTTCAGATTCAGTCTCATTATTTTACTTTCAATACTGTCGCCTGTGGTCATGGCTGAGGGCACGATGATTGCCACCATCCTTCAGGCCGACTTTTCCGAGGATCCGGAAGTCCGGTTGCTTGTCAGAGTCGTTGATGTGGGTGGCGGTTCGGATAGCCCTTCCATGGCGGTTCGTAATCAATGCCTGGAGAGGAAGGCGTCCGCAGAACGTCCTGGGCCGGATCCGTGCTTTTCGATAGAGATCACTGAGAGCAAAAAGCAACGGGCCATTGTTCGGCAAACGCTATTGAATGATCCTCAGCGAACAACCGACCCTATCTATTTGGAAATTGTTTATCGCTCGGAGGTCAGCGAGAGTGATCCGACGAATCACCATCAGCGATCCGCCACACTGAAGATCGAAGAAAACGGCCTCTACAATTGGAACAATGAAAGCGAACAGGCATTGGCGGACGTTGAGTGGTTTCCCTCGGGAAATGGTGTTCTTGATCTGATGGTTCCTGACGCGGATGCATTGTTGAACTCTGTATATCGGGATCGTATGAGTCGGCTGGACGAAAGCGGTCAGAAAGCACTGAGGGAAACTCAAAGAGCCTGGATGAAATTTCGAGATGCGGAGTGCCAGGCCGACCCGAAATCGTATAAATCTGTTTTCGGTGAGTGGTCCGATGCCTGCCTAATTCGCGCGACGATAGAGCGTGCTCGCCAATTGGCTTTGGCACCGGACAAGAGCAGACGTTGAAACGGACAAGCCAGAGCATTCGCGCGAAAGCGACGACTTGGATGAGCATGCATAAACTTTTCTTTCTCTTTTTTGCGCTATTTCCTTTAGGCGCTCAAAGCGCAGTCACCACCGAATCACTTTGCTTCGAACTATCCCAATCGAGCCCGGTAAAGTTCGAACTCCGTACCTACTATGACGAAGCCAGCAAATGGTCCGGTGGTTTTGTGAAGTACGCCAAATCCAGCGAGCCTATTTCCATTGTGTTGACGGATTCTCAGAATGAAATCCTCGATCCGGACGCGCCTTGGCAGCACACCAGAACTTGGTCCGAAGTCATCAACGGCGAGGTCACGGGCACTTATGAGTTAATGACACAAGGCTCGCAGATCGTCTCGATGTCTTACACAAAGCAGTCCAACGGCAAGGTGTACAGCTTCGGAATCAATACCAGCATCGACTCCTCTCCGGAGTCCGGATGCAAGTGGGAATAGGGCGAGTACATGCATTTCAAAACTTTAGCGTTATCACTGCTGGGCCTGCTGTGGACGATCCCGTCGCTAGCCGAAACCGCTACGTTCAGCCCAACCCAAGGCGTTGAAACAACGCTGGTTCTCAAAGGCTCCACGCTGAACGTCGCGGTTAAAGGCGAAACGCATCACGAGTCGCGGACGGTCGATTTTGAAGCCGTAAACGAACTCCACATGCAGTTCGACGATTTCAATTTCGACGGCGCTCAGGATTTCGCGATCTGGCAGCTTGATGACGGCATGGGTACTTACGACTACTACCGGGTGTTCATTTACCAAGCCAGAATCGGCACCTTCGAAGAATTGCAGCCGGATTGCGGCGATGGATTCGTTAATTTGCGCGTCGACAAAAAGCGTAAAGTGTTGCTCAGCACCTACTGGGAAATGAACATAACCAAGCAATGCGTCACCCGGTTCTCCAAACGCAAAGCCTGAATGACTCAAGGAAGAACACAGTGAAACGGTTTGTTGTGGCGAGCTTAGAACGAAGGATATGTCTCGGGCGTTAGCCTGTTATCAAATGGCGGCTGACAAAGGTAATCAGTTGGGCCTCTTCATCGTGGGGCGATTGGGATCGTCAGGCGCCGCGCCGATTGAGGCTTGCCACTGCATTTGAATTTTGGGGCATGTTTGATGCGCTTTCGCACGCGCTGAGCCTGAATCCGTCACCATAAAACGTTTAGTGCTTAAGCGTCTGACAACTCCCATTTTCCTTTAAACTCCCCCACCCCCAAGGAATGCGTTCAGGACACGGAATGCCAGCCCCCTCGAACTCCCTTCGCCCTGCGCTAGTGCTCTGGCTATACGCCGCCGCAATCGTGCACATTCTCGCCGGCCTCACCCTGACTTGGGCCGGTCACTCCGGTTTACTCGACGGCTATTTGCACACCCTCGAACTCGCATTCTGGGGCGCCGATGCGGTGCCTGCGGCCGGCCACGAACAACAAGTCTGGTGGCTCGCGCTTTTCGGCGCGACGCTGCAAAGCTATTCGCTGTACATGCTCGCTCTGGTGCACTTGGGCAATCGCTTGAAAGCCCCGGCAGTCTGGGGTTGGTTGATCGCGGGCATCCTGTTATGGGCGCCGCAGGACATGTGGCTTTCAGCGCAACGGCAGGTCTGGTCGCACCTGTGGCTCGACGGCTTTGCGTTGCTGGTGTTGTTGCCACCGCTGGTTTGGCTATATCGCCATGACCGCCGAAAATCCCCTTCAGTAAAGACTCCGAGCACATCCAACCCGTTTGTTGGCAGCGCTTTCAAACGCGTACTGATCACCGGCGGCACAGGGTTTATAGGTGAAGCTTTAGTCCACCAGTTACTCGACGCCGGTCATTCAATTAGCGTTCTAACGCGTGATCCGTTGAGCGCCGCCACCTTGTTCAACGGCCGCGTCCGCTGTATGCATTCGCTCGGCGAACTCAGCCACGACGAAGCCTTCGACGTAGTGATCAATCTCGCCGGAGCACCCGTCGCCGGCCCACGCTGGAGTCCCAAGCGTCAGGCGCAACTGCTCGCCAGCCGAGTCGGCACCACCGAAGCGTTGATGACCTGGCTGAAGAACACCAAGCAAAAACCAACGCTGTGGATTCAAGCCTCGGCCATCGGCTTCTACGGCGTGCGCGACGCCAGTGAAAACCTCGACGAACACGCCAGCAAGGGCGACGGTTTCATGGCCGAACTCTGCGCGCGTTGGGAAGCCGCCGCGCAACCGGCCACTGAGTTTGGCGTGCGTCAGGTGGTGCTACGCCTCGGCGTGGTCTTCGGCCCGGGCGGCGCGTTGACGCCGTTGCTGCTGCCATTCCGCTTGGGCTTCGGCGGGCGCATGGGCGATGGTCGGCAGATCATGAGTTGGGTGCATCGCGATGATGTGCTTCAGGTGATCGCAAGGGCTTTCGATGACGACAGTCTGCGCGGTACCTACAACATGGTGGCGCCGGAAACGGTCAGTCAGGCAGCGTTCGCCGAGCAGGCCGGCAAGGTCCTCAAGCGTCCGGTGTGGTTCCATATTCCCGCCGCGCCAGTGCGTGCGCTGGCAGGGGAGATGGCGCAGTTGTTCTTTGACGGTCAGCGCGTGGTGCCGCAGCGTTTGACGGAGGCTGGCTACACGTTCCGTTATCCAACCCTCGACGCCGCTCTGCGCGACCTGACCTGAGGATCGCCCATGAGCAAGCCCCTGATGTACCTGTTGGCCGGCAACGGCAGCGCCGCCGATTGGTGGGATGACGCGCTGCCGCATTTTCAGCGTTACGAGGTGGTGCCGCTGGAGCTGCCGGGTTTCGGCGCCAACCCGCAGCCGCCCTGCGAGGATCTGGCGGCTTATGCGCAGACCTTGCTGACGATGACGCAAAAGGGCAGCGCGATCATGGCCGTCGGAGTCAACGCGTTGCTGGTGCTGCATGCGCTGCAACGTCGGCCCGGGCACTTTTCTCGCAGTGTGTTGCTGGCGCCGGTGGGCGCCTTTTTGTGGCAGCGTCGATTGCCGGCGTTGATGTCACCGCTGCCAATCCGAAAGAGCATTCATTGGCTGCTTTCGAACAAACCCACACTGTTCGCGCGCAAGTTTTCCAACCAGACCTGGACGCCCGCGCAGTACCAGCGCATGGGCGCCGGCTATGCGCGTTGCCGTGCGTTCGTTCCGCATTGGGACCTGATTCGCGCCGACACCGCGCTGCCACTGCTGGAGTGGATCACCGATCCGGTCGAGTTGGTTTGGGGCGATCAGGACGCTGTACTCGGCATCGAGCAAGCGGCAGCGTGGTCTGCGATTCTCGCTCGCGCTGATCTGACTATCAGTCTCAAACCCGGTTGGGGCCATTACCCGTGGATCGACTCGCCCGCGCAGTTCGCACAGTGGCTGGAGTCGGGCGAGCGCGGGTTTGTCGCGCACACCAAGGGCGGGCGTTTGCGCCTGGCTGAACTGGCGCGGCAAGCGGTGCCGGCGGCGCTGACGCTCAACGATTGCACCGATCCGCGTCTGCCGGCATTTCTCGCCGCCCAACCTGATGTGACCTGGGCGGTGCGCTCCTCCAGTTATGGCGAGGATCAGGCCGATTCGGCGAATGCCGGTTTGAGCACAACCTATCTGCGCGAGCCGCCCGCCAATGTGCCGAAACGCATCGCTGAACTGACGGCCGAGGGCGTCGAGGAAGTGGTGGTGCAACGCTTCATCACGCCGGTAGTTTCCGGGATCGCGTTCGTGCGCCATCTCTCGGTAGAACTGGAATGGGTTGAAGGCCATCTCGAATCGTTGGCCGACGGTCACGTCAGCCCCTCACGAGCAACGCTTTCGCGACTCGGTGATGCGTGGCGTAGCGGCATGTTCACGCCATCTCACGGCTTGACCGAGGACCTGCTCTGGCGCTTTCTGCAAGACGTGTTGCGCGTGTTCCACTACGTGCCCGGCGACGTCGAATGGGCCTGGGACGGCTCGCAACTCTGGCTGCTGCAATACCGGCCGATCAGTGACTACGGCTGGCGCCGCCACCTGACCGCCGCCAACATCGCCGAGATTCTGCCACCGCAACCGAGCGTGCTGGTGGAGTACGCCCAGCGCCGAGCCGCTGCGAGTATTCCGGCGATCATGGCGCGCTGGGATGCGCGAGTGTTGCAGGACAACGAGCCGTTCACTGCTGTGTTCGGCGGTGCGTCCTACATCAACAATGATCTGTTTCTTGCCCGGTTGGCCGACTGGGGTATCAGCGCCAGCAACTACGCTGGTGAAGTCGGTGGCGCGACCCCGCATCTGCCGTGGCAACCACTCAAAATGCTGCGTTCGTTGCCGCTGTTTTTGCGTATGCAACGCAAGGCTCGGAGCCATTTGCTGAACCTTGAAAACGGCTTGCAGCGCTTCGATCGGGAGCTGGCCGAACTGGTCGCCCAAGCTGCCGATGGCCAGCAATTGGCAGACTGGTTCACCCGGTTCTACGTGTTCGTGGTGCAAGGCAATCTGTGCATCGCCACGGCACTGGCCAGCAGCGGTGGCGATTGGCTGGGCCGTCCGCCGACCGCTTACGACAATCTGGAAAACAGTCCTCATCGACTGCCGTGGGAAACCGACCCGGCCACCCCGCGACCCGCGTCGAGCGAACTGCCGCTACAGCCATTCCCGCAATGGTCCGGGCTGATCCGCCTCGCGCATTCGACCGGCCTGCCGGGCCTGCGCGGCTACTACCTGCAAGTACGCGAGTGGTATCGCGACAACCTGATGCGCATCTTCTTCCGTCTGCACCACGCCATGCCCATGGCGGATCGCGAACATTGGTTCGCGCCGCATCCGGACGTACGCACTCGCGACGGCAGCTTCTGGCAGGACGGTCGCGAAGGTGCGGAGCAGGCCACCGGTTTCATGATTTATCCGGGGCAAGTGCAAGGCATTCTCGGCGTGGACATTTTGTTGGAAGACACCCTAGATCCGGGGCGGCATGCGCACTATCAAGCAGCACGAGCGGTGATTGCGCGTATGGGCGGGCGGTTGTCCCATGGTTCGACGTTGTTGCGCGAGTTGCGCAAGCCGTCGGCGGTGATGCCGCAGGTGGATCCGGCGTGGTTGGGGTGTGAGGTGTTGTATCGGGATGGTGAACTGGAATTGATGAATTCGAAGGATACGAAGTGAAACGACGGTTGTTGCGTATGAACTGGCTGTCACTGTTAGCGGGCTGTCTCTTGGCAATTTCAACCGCCATGGCCTTCGCTGCAGATCCAACCTTCAAGGATTACACCGTCACGCCAGTTTTCAACGGCCCCAACCATAATCTGGTGCCGCAAGAAAACAGCAGCCCAATGATGGACCAAGCGCGGGCACAAGCCCTGAAAGGCAAGGTCAACTTCGCCGGCCATTACATCCTGCACAGGCTCGGCTGTGGCGGTAGCGCCATTTGCGGCGAAGTGCTGGACGCCCAGACCGGTGAAGTAGTTGGCGGTCTGCCGAATGCTTACGACGGCAGCACTTTTGGCATGGTTTACCAGCCAGATAGCCGCTTGATCATCGTCTCCGGCATCACGCTCGACGGCGAAGAAGATGCGCAGGGGAATGCGTTGGAAAGTGGTAATCGGGATCGTTACTACGAGTTTGTGAACAATGAGTTTCGGCTGCTGAGCATGACCGACGTGGAATCGCCGCCGATGGATGAGGAGTGAGTGGATGAACCGGTTTTTCATTCGGCCTGTGCTGATTGCGCTTTCGCTATTACCTCATTCACTGACCGCGACTGCCAGCGAAGGGAGTTGCTACGGCTACCTTACTGAGCTTGTCAGGAGCAGCGATTTTCCGTTTCGTTATGTCGGCAAGGACAAGGTCAATTTGCTGATCGATGAGGACGACGGTGAAGTAGTGCGCGCTCAGCTGTTTTTCGACACCGACGGCACCGGCACGATTGGCTGGATCAAATACACCCCGGCTACCCGTGTATTGCTCAATAGCTCGGCGGAGTTGGAGGAGCCAGTGGCATTGTCATTCGATGCCAAGTTTGCGGACGGCTATGCAAAGTGCCTGACAAAACAAAAGGCCGGCTAACGGCGAAAAGGATTAGCTATGGCCAGCCTTAAGTGGGTGTTGATGATCGGCAGTTTGTTCAGCGCTGCCAATGTCTTTGCCGTTGACCCGCCAATAGTGGGAGCCGCCGGAAACACCGTTACGTTCCAGGCAAAAAAATGGACAACGCCCGTCGTGGAATCTACGACCGCCTGGTTCACCGCGAATGGACAAACGTTCCCCTTGTTCCATGCCGGCATTGGTGCTCAGGCCTATCCCGAGTGGCTCAGCCCTGACAAAAAATTTCTACTGGCGACTGCGGTGGAGTACGGCGTTGTCATAGGTGAGAACGGCGAGGAAATAGCGACATCACAGGGACATTGCGATGTGATCTCGATGGAAACCGGTTGCGTACTTGCTGAGACTTACGAACGGTTTTGTGAGGGTAAATGGGTGGGTAATCAATGGGTTTCTGAAGAGGGCGAGGTACTCAATCCTGTCTTGGAGACTAAGCCACCAAAGGACCTTCTGAAAAATTCTTCGAGTATTAAGCCTGCGCAGTCCCGAGCAGAGTCCATCGAATGGAGCCTGAGCTTTTTAAGCCCGGAATCCTATATGGCGTGTCATCCCCCGGCGCAAAATGTTCAGGCTTACAACGACCTCGGTTTTTATCTGGCCGAGGGCGGTAACGATGAGTTGGCAATGAAGTTTTATCGAGGCGTTGAAGCTGTCGGCAAACGCACAGTGCTGATGCTGAACATGGCTGATTCGCTGTGGCGACTTGATCGGCAAGAGGAAGCGCAGCGGTATTACCGCGAGTACCGCGACGCGATGAGTGCCGCCGGCAAAGCGCAGAAGATTTCGCAACGCGTCGTTGAGCGATCTGAAATTCAGGGAATGAAACAGTGAATATGTTCTTCCGCTTTATCGTGTTGAGCCTTGGGCTTTTATCCACTTCCTACGCATTTTCTACCCCGCAAGTCCTCAAGGAAATTCCTGCGAGTTTGCTGGGTGATGCATCACGGCAGAACGTATTCGTTCTGGCAGGAGACGCGGACGAGGCCTCTAACCGGTTGTTGATTGCGCCGGTACAGGCACGTGATGAGGACATATTGCTCGATACGTCGAAGGCGCTGCCTCTGATCAAAAGTCAGTACTCGTCTGCGCTTCAGGGTGAATTCAGCGTCCATGTACTCAAAGGTCGCCCTGGCGTAATGACCGTCATTGATCCACAGGCTGAGGAAGCTGTGGTCAAGCAACCGTTTGTTGAGGCTGGGGATTACATCGCGCTAGTAACCAGCGAAGAAGATAACGCGGTTTATAACTTCAACCTGTTGTTCGCCTTCAACAGAGGTTCAAAGCAGTTTGAGCTGAAAGCTCTCCTGGAAGTGGCGAACAACGACTCCTGTGACCGGTCGCTTGTCAGCGTAGTGGAGTTGCCGGTGCAGACATTGGGCCCCATCACTCTCGCTTCTTTCGATGGGCGTGAAGCGCTGCAGAAGCTGCAGGTTGCTCGTACTGGCAGTATTAAGGGCGTGAGAAAGAAATTGATGACCGTCGATTCGGCTGATTTGCTGGATATGGCGCTGGCAGCCTACCGAAAGGGTGATGACTCTTCCTTCAAGGATACGATGAGCTACGCGTTGATGGGCGGCGGCTCGCATGACACTTGTCCCCCGGAAAGCTATATCGTCGCAAAGTACTACTACCCGCAGCGTCCCGGCTGGTCCAACGACCTTGGGTTTTTACTGGGCGAGGCGGATTACTACGCTGAGTCGATTGAGTTGCTCAATGCAGTGATTGCCAACCACCCAAACAGGACGGTTGCTTATCTGAATCTCGCTGACAGTTATTGGGCCCTGAACGATAAAGAGCGGGCGGTGGCGGCATACAAGCAATACTCATCGCGAATGTCTGAAGCGGGGAAGGCTTCGAAGATCCCGGCGAGGGTGGGTGAGCGCTGCGCTTTGGCGCCCGAGGCGTGATCAACGCTCGTTGAGTTGCTGTAGATGTGTTTTCTGATACCTCATGAAACCGCTAAAGGAATGTTCGGTTTGAAATTTTTGCCTGCGTTTATTTCTGTGCTTCTTCTAATGCCACTGGCTGCGCACAGTGAAGTTTCTACACAGGTAAGGTGCTTCCGCTCGCTGGAAGGCAAAAATATCGATTTTGAATTCAGAACCTATTACGACGCGGCCGCCAAATGGAGCGGCGCAAGTGTCAGGTATAGCAAGTCGAAGAACGCCATTGCTCTGGTTCATCACCGAACCGAAGAATACGTCATGACGGAGGACGGCCCCTACGAATTCACGACGACTTGGGTGGAAGTTTCAGACGGTGCAGTGACAGGGCAGTATGTCATTGCAACGCAAGGCGCTCGGGTGAACTCAATGCGTTACACGAATTACAAATCCGGAAAACAGTATTCGTTCGATGAAGACTTCAGCATCGAGGCCTCCCCAGAGACGGGTTGTCAGTGGGGATAAAGTCTTGAAGAAAGGGGACCTAACGTCCCCTTTTTTACATCCACAAATCTCGTTACGGCGTAACCAATCTCACCCGTCCTGCCGATGAACGATGGCGTAAGTGGGCTGAGGCTAAAGGGCCGCGGATTGCTCGGACCAGATAATCAATGTCAGGGTATTTCTGTTGATGTTCAAAAGCTTTCAAACGCCGTTACTCTCTCGACCTTGAAAATTGCCAGTGGTTGTCCATGTCCAAGAGTCGAGGGAACGGGTATCGCTACCAGATCTGGAGATCTGAGGCGCGTAAGGCAGCGGAAGCCCTGGCGCGCGAGAACCAGAACCTCATAACCAGAGGTATTGATACAACTCAAATTCGATATGAGCCCATTACTCTTGCTGCCATTGAAGCCGCCGATCTGTGGGGGGATGAGGCTACGCTATACCCATGGCATGACGTGCATCAATGGAAGCAGGCTGACATCCGAGGCTTTGATGTCTCGCTTTGGTTCGACCGGGAATTATGTGGGTTGTGTTATGCCTCACCTCGCAAGAGCAAGCTGTGCATCAAGATTGTGATTCTGGAGGGCAAGCCGGACAGATCTCATCCGTTGCGAGGCACCGTGGCTGCTTTGGCGCTAACCGCGATTGAAAACTACGCGATCTTAATAGGTTGTACGGAAATTGAAGTTCAAGAACCAGCCGCCGCTGCTATACCGTTGTATGAGAGTTTAGGGTTTGGCTTTGATCCGACGGGCCGGCTTGTTATTGGGGTTGAGCGGTAATACTATCCAGTCAAATTTCGAGACCCGAGAGGTTTCCATGAAAAAGTCCAAACATGAACCCAAGCCTATGATGGCTGCCCGGTTCCAGGCCGAAGCTCGTGAGGTTTTGGCCAAACGTTCCGGTAAGCGCAGCCGCTTTCTGGATGTCGCACTGTCCAAAGGCAGTGATTTCGAGCCTGTCGGTCGACTGGCCGGCTGAAGGTTTCGGATTCTCGAAAAAGCTGCCTGATTGGCAGTTTTTTTGTGTCTGGATTTTTTACCGATAGGTGCAGAAAGGGGACTTAACGTCCCCTTTTTTCATCCGCAAATTTCGCTAGGACTTGGCTGCCAGGTTCCGCACTTCAATATGGTCGAGCGTCCCTTCCACCATCAATCGCACCCCATCCGCCATTCTGCTCAGGGCCAGTGCTACCGAGCGGCGGGAGCCGTGGAGGTCGTCGGCGAGGTCGCAGGCGATGGCGCTGATGGACAGGAGGTCTTCGGAGGCGTTGGCCATCAGGGCTTCGGCATCGGTGCCTGGGGTGAGGCTGAAGAGGCCGGTTTCACGTTTGGGTTGGGATTCGGTGCGCGGTTTGAAGTGGTGGTCGAGGGCGCGTTCGGCGGCTTCGTGGAATTTCTTGGATTCAAGCGATTCGTAGGGCGATATGTCTGGGGTTTCGGGGGGATTGGGTGTTGGTTTGATCATTCGGTCTTACTCCAGTTTCAGGAGCCGACACCGTTTCGCTCGCACTTCGAAAGTGGTGGCAGCTGTGCATAGGTGTGCAAGACCGGTGGAGTCACCCGGCAGACCCGAAGGCCTCCCATACACAGCAGCCATAACGATCCGCGAGCATAGGAAAACGCTCGGCGAATTGCCATAACCAATGTGGACTCCCGCCGGACTTGCACGTCCGTATCACCAATTCGTGGTGACCTATTGAGGCTATCGATGAACCCTCATCCTGCCTAGTTCACGCACAACACCACGCCTTGCAGGAAATTTCCCATAGGTTTGCAGGCCGGAAGATCAAAAGATCGCAGCCTTCGGCAGCTCCTACAGGGATGTGTTTCAACAGGTGTAGGAAGTGGGATGCAGAAGCGTGACTTGGCGGTCATCGTGCGGGAAATGGTCTGCATCATCTTCCAATAGCGGCCGATAGTGGCGTTATCGTCTGAATCCCTTACACTGCCCCGGCCGTTCATTTTCCTTTTGAGGCTGTGCGCATGAAATTTCGTTTTCTTCTGTGGATGCTGGGTCTGTTGATGGGTAAGGCCAGCCGGACAAATCCTGCGTTCCAGCAGCAGTTGGGTGACAAGGATCTGGTGTTTCAGCTGCAAACGCTGGACGGGAAGGTGGCGCGGCATTTCGTGGTGAAGAATCAGCGCATCACCAGCAAGTCTGGGGTGGTGGCGGAGCCGGCGTTTGCGATTGCGTTCAAGGATGCGGGTTATGCCTTTGCCACGATGCAGGCGAAGAACAAGCAGTTGGCGTTTATGCAGGGGATTCAGGACAAGTCGATCCAACTGAAGGGGAATCCGGCGCTGGTGATGTGGTTTCAGGGATTGATGAAGTATTTGAAGCCGAGGAAGGCCAAGCCCAAGGCTTGAGTAGAAGGGCTTGAGAAGATGGGCTGTCGTGGCGAGGGGATTTATCCCCGATGGGCTGCGCAGCGGCCCCAAAACCTGAGACCTCGATATAACTGACACACCCTGTTGCCTGGGTTTGCGACTGCTGCGCAGTCGGTCGGGGATAAATCCCCTCACCACAGGTTTTGTGTCAGGCAGGTAGATTGGGGTGGATTCTTCGCGAGCAAGCTCGCTCCCACAGGAGGTCACCGAAACCTTGTGGGAGCGAGCTTGCTCGCGAAGTTTTTAAGCCTGGCTGAATTGCGAAGCCAGCTCACGCAGCAGGACTTCGGCTTCGAGGACTTTACTGACCACGTCATTGGCCTTGTCGCGGGTCAGGCCAACGCGCTCGAGCAGGGCGTCGGGGATGTCTTCGTCGGGGCCGGAACCGATGCCGCGGCTGCGCAGCAGGCGCACGGCCAGGCAGACGAGGTTCGGGTATTCGGCGTAGGCGCCGTCGTAGCTTGGGTCGTGCTGGAAGCGCAGGGCGGTGGCCAGTTCGTCGGGCATGTCCCAGTAGCGCATCAGCCACGAGCCGATCTGTTCGCGGCTGATGCCCAGCAGGTGCTGCTCGATGTAGCTGTGGCACAGGTGCGGGTTGACCTCCAGGTGACGGCAGATCAGCGAGAAGTGCGGCGGGAACACGTGGGCCAGCAGCAGGTAGCCGAAGTTGTGCAGCAGACCGGCCAGATAGGTCAGACCGGCTTCCGGGCGCTGGGCGCGCGGCATGGCGCGGGTCAGGCCTTCGATGACGGCGGCGGTGTAGATCGATTGCTGCCAGTACGGTGTGGTGTGTTGCGGGTGGTCTTTCGGCAGGCTCAGGGTCTTGCCGAGGGCCAGGCCCAGCGCGAGGTTGATCACCAGATCGAAACCGAGCACGCGAACGATCGCGTCTTCTACCGAACGGATCTTGCCCGGCGAGGCGTAGTACGGCGACGCCGCCCAGCTCACCACTTGTGCAGCCAGCGCCGGGTCGGTTTCGACCACGCCGGTGATGTCGTCGATGGTGGCGTTGGGGTCGACGCGCAGCTTGATGATTTTTTGCGCGGTCTCGGCCAGCGGCGGAATTTCGATGGTCGCTTCCAGACGCTGCTGAATCCGGCGTGCAGTGAACGCCTGCACAGCCTGGGTGATTTCCTCGCGGTCATCGTCCGGGCGATCAAGGTTCGGGCGGATGCTGCTCAGGGCTTCGCCGAAGTTGGCGGCGCTGGCCTTGGTCAGCATGCTCTTGAAGGCTTCGCTGGTGATTTCCAGCAGCAGGCCCGGCTCGCCGGAGTTGATCAGCAGCTTCGGCTCGCGCAGCAGGCTCTCTTCGTAGAGACACGGCGAACTGGTGAGTGCCGGCAGGCCCGGCAGCAGGCTCAGGCTGTGTTTGCCGAGCATCTTTTCCAGGCGCTCGGTGGACACGGCGGTCAGGCGTCGGCCAGTCAGTTCGGCGAGGCGGTTGAGGTCGAGCAACTGGCTCTGCGGAAACAGCACCATCAGCGCGCCGACGGCATCGTCCAGCAACACGGCTTGTACCTTGCGCGAAGCGTTGAGGCCGTGGTGGTCGAGCACTTCTTCGTAGGCGATCCCCAGCTTGCCGAGCAGCAGCCGAATTACAGACGGCGCGTGCGGAAGTTCAGGGGCGAGAGCTGCGTCAGTCATGGTCTGTATCCGTTTTTGAAACAATGGCAGGAGTATAACCAGCTCTGTAGGAACGATCCTGCACAAACTGCGACGGTGCTCACACTTGGCCGTATTGCTGCCCGTGGCGCAACCAACGGTCGAGCAATGGGCTGACGTGAGTCGGCCAGCGTTCCAGCAGCGCTTGCGCAGCATCGCGCACGGCGGGTAGCAGATCGGCGTCGCGCATCAGGTCGGCGACCTTGAATTGCAGCAGGCCGGTCTGACGCGTGCCGAGCATTTCCCCGGGGCCGCGCAGTTCGAGGTCTTTTTCGGCGATGACGAAACCGTCGTTGGTCTCGCGCATAATGCCCAGGCGCTGGCGGCCGATCTGCGACAGCGGCGGATGGTAGAGCAGCACGCAATGGCTGACCGCGCTGCCCCGGCCAACGCGGCCACGCAATTGGTGCAACTGCGCGAGGCCCAGACGCTCAGGGTTTTCGATGATCATCAGGCTGGCGTTGGGCACGTCGACGCCGACTTCGATCACGGTGGTGGCGACCAGCAGTTGCAGGTTGCCGGCCTTGAATTCGGCCATGACCGCTGCTTTCTCGGCAGGCTTCATGCGCCCGTGGATCAGCCCGACTTTCAGCTCGCCGAGTGCGGCGGTGAGGTCTTCGAACGTGGTTTCGGCGGCCTGACAGGTCAGCTCTTCCGACTCTTCGATCAGCGTGCACACCCAGTAGGCCTGACGCCCTTCGGCGCAGGCGCTGCGCACCCGTTCGATGACTTCGACGCGACGGGTGTCGGTGACCAGCACGGTGTTGACCGGGGTGCGACCGGGCGGCAGTTCGTCGAGGATCGAGGTGTCGAGATCGGCGTAGGCGCTCATCGCCAGCGTGCGTGGGATCGGCGTGGCGGTCATGATCAGTTGGTGCGGACACATGCGCCCGCCGACGCCTTTCTGCCGCAGCGCCAGACGCTGCTGCACGCCAAAGCGGTGTTGTTCGTCGATGATCACCAGCGCGAGATTCTTGAATTGCACTTCGTCCTGGAACAGCGCGTGGGTGCCAACCACCATCGGCGTGCCGCTGGCGATCTGCTCCAGCGCGGCGACGCGGTTCTTGCCCTTGAGCTTGCCGGCCAGCCACGCCACGTCGATGCCCAGCGGCTCGAGCCAGCGCTTGAAGGTGATGAAGTGTTGCTCGGCGAGGATCTCGGTCGGCGCCATCAGTGCGACCTGATAACCGGCCTCCAGTGCTTGCAGTGCCGCGAGGGCGGCGACCACGGTTTTGCCCGCGCCGACGTCGCCCTGAATCAGCCGCAGCATCGGTTCGTGCTGGCTGAGGTCGTAGGCGATTTCGTTGCCGACGCGTTGCTGGGCGCCGGTCGGGTTGAAACCGAGGTTGGCCAGGTATTTCGGCGGCAGCTTTTTCGCCTTCGGCATCGCTGGCGCGCGCAGTGAACGCATGCTTTCGCGCAGACGTTGTTGCGACAGTTGATGGGTCAGCAGCTCTTCGAAGGCCAGCCGATGCTGGGCCCAGTGATGACCGAGGGCCAGCTCATCGACATCGGCATCGGCGGGCGGGTTGTGCAGGTAGCGGATCGCGTCGGCCAACGGCGCCAGTTGGTAGTCGCGGGCCAGTTCGGTCGGCAGCCAGTCGGGCAGGGTGTTCGGCTTGAGCAGCGTCAGGGTCTGCATGCACAACTGGCGCAGGCGCTGTTGGGTCAGGCCTTCGGTGAGCGGGTAAACCGGGGTCAGGGTTTCGTCCACCGGCGGCGGTTCGTCACCGGTGATGGCGCGGTATTCCGGGTGGTAGATTTCCAGCCCCGAGGCGCCGGGGCGCACTTCGCCGTAGCAGCGAATCCGTGTGCCGCGCTTGAGGCCTTCTTTCTGCGCGTTGCTGAAATGGTAGAAGCGCAGACTCAGGCCGCCGGTGCCGTCCTGCATGCGCACGACGAGGCTGCGACGCCGGCCCATGACCACGTCGGCACCGCTGACGGTGCCTTCGACCACGGCGTCCTGGCCAGGGCGCAAGTGGCCGATCGGCACCACGCGGGTGCGATCCTGATAACGCAGCGGCAGGTGAAACAGCACGTCCTGGAGATTTTCCAGGCCGACCTTGGCCAGCTTCTCGGCCATGGCTTCGCCGACACCCTTGAGTGCCGTCACCGACACTTGCGACAGCTCGGTCATGACCCTGGCTTAACCGGCCGTGACCGGTGCGGCGGGCTTGGCCACCGAGCACAGGCGAACAGAGTCGGCGAGGATCTCGATGGCTTTCGGCCGTGGGAAGCTCGCGCGCCAGGCAATCGCCACGGTGCGGAATGGCACCGGCGCCGACAGTGGACGCACTTCGATCACGCCCGGGGCGTAGTGGTGGCTGTCCACCGCTGACAGCGGCAGGATCGAGATGCCCAGACCGGACGCGACCATGTGGCGGATGGTTTCCAGCGAGCTGGATTCCACCGTGGTGTGCTTGGCGCCGTCGTTGCCCTTGGTCAGGGTCGGGCAGGCCTCAAGCACTTGGTCGCGGAAGCAGTGGCCTTCGCCGAGCAGCAGCAGGCTCTTGTCGTTGAGCAGGGCAGCGTCGATGGATTCCTTTTGCGTCCACGGGTGCTGGGCCGGCATCAAGACGTAGAACGGCTCGTCGTACAGCGGCAGGGTCAGCACGTCGGCTTCGTTGAACGGCAGGGCGATGATGATCGCGTCGAGCTCGCCATTGCGCAGTTTGTCGCGCAGCACGTGGGTGAAGTTTTCTTCGATGTACAACGGCATCTGCGGGGCGACCCGGTGCAGTTGTGGAATCAGGTGCGGGAACAGGTACGGCCCGACGGTGTAGATCGCGCCGACTTTCAGCGGGGCGGTCAGCTGGTTCTTGCCGGCCTGGGCCAGTTCACGGATGCCTTGCGCCTGTTCCAGGACTTTCTGCGCCTGGGCGACGATGCCTTCGCCGACCGGGGTCAGGCGCACGGCGCTTTTGCTGCGCTCGAAAATCAGCACACCGAGTTCGTCTTCAAGTTTTTTCACGCCCACCGACAGGGTCGGCTGACTGACGTGGCAACGCTCGGCGGCGTGGCCGAAGTGCTGCTCTTGGGCGAGGGTAACGATGTAGCGTAATTCTGTGAGGGTCATAGCAAGCGTCCATGAAGTTGCGGGCCAAGCATAACGGCTGCAATCGATAGACGCACGTTATCAGACTGAGTGAGGAATGCGACACCGGGCAATGTGAGTTTGCCGTTGCCAGATAGGCAAAAGGCACCTTTCGGTGCCTTTTCGATCTCACTGTCGACCCTGTGGGAGCGGGCTTGCTCGCGAATGCGGTGTGTCAGATACATGGATGTCGACTGACACGACGCTTTCGCGAGCAAGCCCGCTCCCACAATGGGTCAGCGGCGTTTATCCAGCGAGTACACAAACGGCGCGACAATTTCGATCGAGCCGTTATTGAGCATGTCGGCCGGTGGCTTGGGCAGCGGTTGCGCGCGGCGGATCATTTCCAGGGTGGCCCGGTCCAGATCGGCGTTGCCCGAGCGGCCTACCAGTTCGAACGACAACACATTGCCTTCAGCGTCGACGACGAAACGCAGACGGTTCAAGCCTTCCTTGCCCCGTGCCTGTGCGCTTTGCGGGTACTTCTTGTACTTGCCCAAGTGCGCGAGCAGGGTGTTTTGCCAGCTGGCCTTGGCGGCCATTTGTGCGGCCGACGGTCCCGGTGCCGGCTGGGCGGATTTCTCCGTCGGGGCCTGGGTCGGCTGCGTCTCCGCCGGTTTTTCCTCGGAAGGTTTTTCCTTCACCGGTTCCGGTTTTTTCTCCACCGGTTTGGGCGGCTGCGGTTTCGGCTTTGGCTTGGGTTTGGGCTTCGGTACGGCAATCTCGGCCTTGGGTGCTTCAGCCAGTTTCGGAATCGGCAACTCTTCGACCGGAGCCGGTGGCTGCGGCGGTGTGACGACTTTCGGCGGAGCAGGCGGTGGCGGGGTCGGAACCGGTGCCAGCTCGACCATCATTGCCTGCGGCGGCAGTTCGATGGGCGGGCGGGCGGTCCAGTTCAGCGCCAGCGCGATGGCCAGCGCGTGAACGCCCAGCACCACGGCCAGGCTACCGCTGTAACGCGTCAGCTTATGGCGCGTCGTGATCATTTCTTGGCTGCGCTCTCAAGGCCCACCAGACCGACCTTCAGGTAACCGGCGGAACGCAATTTATCCATCACGCTCATCAGGTCGCCGTAGTCCACGCCCTTGTCGGCCTGGAAGAAGATGGTGGTGTCTTTCTTGCCCTGGGTCTTGGCGTCGAGCACGGCGCCAAGGGTTTCGGCTTTCACTTCATCGTCGCCGATGTACAGGCGCTGATCAGCTTTTACGCTGAGGAACACCGGTTTCTCCGGGCGCGGCGCCGGTTTGGCGGTCGAGGCCGGCAGGTCGACTTTGATGTCCACCGTAGCCAGCGGCGCGGCCACCATGAAGATGATCAACAGCACCAGCATCACGTCGATGAACGGCGTGACGTTGATTTCGTGGTTCTCGGCCAGATCGTCGTCTGCGCCTTCTTTCAAATGCAGGCCCATGGCCGATTACCCCACTTTCACCATGTGTGGTTGCGAGCTGCTGCGCTCAGGCTGGTGATCGAGGTCACGGCTGACCAGCAACAGGACCTGCGCCGAAGCGTCGGACACCTGCGCCTTGTAGCCGGCGATGGAGCGGGCGAACACGTTGTAGATCACCACCGCAGGAATCGCGGCAACCAGCCCCAGCGCGGTGGCCAGCAGCGCTTCGGCGATGCCCGGCGCCACGACGGCGAGGTTGGTGGTCTGGGTCTTGGCGATGCCGATGAAGCTGTTCATGATGCCCCACACGGTACCGAACAGGCCGACGAACGGCGCGGTGGAACCGATGGTGGCGAGGACGCCGGTGCCGCTGCTCATGTTGCGGCCACAGGCTGCGACCAGACGCTCAAGACGGAAGCTGACGCGCTCCTTGATGCCTTCTTTCTCGCGGCTGTTGACCGACAGGCGCATCTCTTCGAGGGCGTCGTGCACCAGCAGATTGGCGAGGGTGCCTTCCTTTGCCGCAGTGGCGCTGGCTTCCTTGAGGGTCGCGGCTTTTTTCAGGGCAGCGATTTCACCGCGCAGACGACGCTTGGCGCCCATCAGCTCGAAGCCTTTGGCGATCCAGATGGTCCAGGTGATGATGGAAGCGATGGCCAGACCGATCATCACGATTTTCACGATGATGTCGGCGTTCTGGTACATGCCCCATGGCGACAGGTCGTGGGCCATGCCCAAGCTGTTGTCAGGTTCGAGCACTTCAGGCGCGTCTGCTGCGCTGGCGTCTACAGCCTGTACCGGGTCGGTGGCGGCTGGCGCGGCGGTAGCAGGCGCGTGCTGTTCGGTGGCAGCCGGAGCGGCTGGCGCTTGTGCGTCAGCGAAAGCAGCGGTCGGCGCCAGCATCAGGCTGAGCAGCAGGGCCGCCACCGCGCTCCAGGCGCGAGGTCGTGTGGTTGGCGAAGCGGGGTTTTGATTACGTGTCATGCTGGCCGGACCTGAAGTAGAAAACGGTTGATGCTCTTCCAGGCCTCGTGAGGCCGAGAACAAAAGTGGGGTGCATTATTGCAAGTAATTCTTGTTAACAAAAGTAATAGAGTTTCTTTTTTTCCTTCATTGCTAGCCGTTCGTCCTTTGCGAGGGCTAGTCTGTTCCTTTCGTTTGGGAGTTTTTTGATGTCCGCGCCTTCTATTTTGATTGCCGGTTGTGGTGACGTCGGCAGTCGTCTGGCTACGCAATTGTTGGCCGCCGGCTGGGAGGTGCATGGTCTGCGCCGTGATGTTTCGCGTTTGCCGGATGGCGTCATCGGCGTCGCTGGTGACCTGTTCAAGGAAGATTGCCCGGAAAACTGGCCGTTCGGGGCGGTGGATTATCTGGTGTATTGCGCGGCCGCCACCGATCACGATGAAGCCGGTTATCGCGCCGCCTACGTACAGGGTTTGCAGAATGTGCTGAGCTGGCTGAATGACTTTGGCCAGGTGCCTGAGCGACTGCTGTTCGTGTCCAGCAGCAGCGTGTACGGCCAGCAGGAAGGGGAGTGGGTCGACGAGCATTCAGCGACCGTCGCCAGCGGCTATTCCGGGCAGGTGATGCTTGAGGCTGAGCAAGTGGCGCTGAAAAGCGGTATCCCGGCGAGCATCGTGCGCCTGACCGGCATTTACGGCCCCGGACGTGAATGGCTGTTGACCCAGGTGCGTCGCGGTTATCGGGTGGCGGTCGAGCCGCCGCTGTACGGCAATCGTATTCATGCTGATGACGCGGCGGGGCTGATGGCATTTCTGCTGCAGGCGGCTAATCGCGGCGAGCCATTGCAGGATATCTATATTGGCGTGGACGACGCGCCGGCACCGCTGGCCGAGGTGGTCGCCTGGCTGCGCGAGTATCAGGGGGTCACCGATTGGGCGGAAGATGCCAGCGTACGCCGCACCGGCAGCAAGCGCTGCAGCAATGCCCGGGCGAAGGCGCTGGGCTGGACGCCGAAGTATCCGAGTTACCGTGAAGGCTATGCGGCGATTCTTGAAGGTAAGTGCTGACTTCCAGACACCCAAAAACAACTGTAGGAGTGAGCCTGCTCGCGATGTGGCTATAACATTCAACACTTATGTTGGCTGTTAAACCGTCATCGCGAGCAGGCTCACTCCTACAAGGTTATGTGCTGTCTCGGGGAAGCTTACTGCTTCTCAAGCAACCACTTGCGCTCACCCGGGGTGAACTGCGGCATTTCATCCGCCAGTGCGCTGTTCACTGCCTGGAAGATCTCCAGCGCCTTGCCTTTGCGGGCAAAGATCCAGTTGTTGCCTTGGCCGTTGAGTTGCAGCCACATGCTGTCGTGGTCGCTGTTCATCGAGGCGCAGTCGCCTGCCAGGCACAGGGCATAGCGGTCGGCGCCGGGCAGGCCGGAGACCTGGCCATCGGCCTGGAACTGCACGGTGTTGCCTTCGCCGTCGCCGCTGGCGATCTTCCAGCTGCCGCCCAGATAGGCCGAATACAGTGCGCGTTCGAAACTGGCGCCAATCGGTGCGCCTTCCGGCACGGGGATTTGTGCGCGGTCGAACAACTGATCCGGCTCGTTCTCGGTGGCGGCTTGTTTCATCCGTCCGCCGTCGCGCTTCAGCTCACTGCCGGAGCTGCCATAGAAGTCGACTTTCCAGGCGCCGGACTGTTCACCCTGCAGCCGTCCTTCGACGTTCTCGAAACCGTTGGTGTAGCGGGCCTGACCGGCCTTGGTGTTGACGTCCCACTCCAGGTTCGGGCCATAGGCCTGAAGCGCTTCGCGCAGGGGGCCGCCCTTGGCAGCAGCGTCGATCGCCACCTGGTTGATCCAGGTGCCGCTGATGTCACGGTCGGCGGGGTCGCTGGCACAGCCGCCGAGGAAAATGGCGAGCAGCGAGAGAGCAAGCGCTTTGCGCATGGTGGAATCCTTTCAAAACCTTTTCTTTACCGCAGAGCAGTCGGCGCAGCGTTTGAAGGCTGCGCCGTGCGCATTACTCGATGACCAGGATGGCATCCATTTCGACTTGCGAACCCTTCGGCAGGGCAGCAACGCCGATGGCGGCGCGCGCTGGGTACGGCTGGTCGAAGTACTTGCCCATGATCTCGTTGACCTTGGCGAAGTGGCTCAGGTCGGTGAGGAAGATGTTCAGCTTGACGATGTCCTTGAACGAACCGCCAGCGGCTTCAGCCACGGCTTTGAGGTTTTCGAACACCTGGACGGTCTGGGCTTCGAAGCCTTCAACCAGTTCCATGGTCTTTAGGTCCAGAGGAATCTGGCCCGACATGTAGACGGTGTTGCCGGCCTTGATCGCCTGGGAGTAGGTACCGATGGCGGCTGGGGCCTTGTCGCTGGTGATAACGGTCTTGGTCATGTATGACTCCTTGTTAGGTGTGAATTAGGCACGCATGCGGGTGATGCGGATGACCCCGGTCAGGGCGCGCAGTTTCTTGATCACGCGGGCCAGGTGCACACGGTCGTGGACGCTGACCACCAGTTGGACGACGCTGATGCGGCCATCGCGCTCGTCCATGCTGATTTTCTCGATATTGCCGTCGGCCGCGTTGACGCTGCTGGCCAGCAGGGCGATCAGGCCGCGCTGGTGTTCCAGCTCGACGCGCAGCTCGACGTTGAATTCGCCGGTGACATCCTTGGCCCACGAGAGCTGGATGCATTTTTCCGGGTTGTGCCGGATTTCGCTGATGTTGCGGCAGTTGTCCAGGTGCACGACCATGCCTTTGCCCGCCGACAGGTGCCCGACAATCGGGTCGCCCGGGATCGGCGTGCAGCATTTGGCGTAACTGAGCACCAGACCTTCGGTACCGCGAATCGCCAACGGGCCTTCCGGGCTCGGCAGCTGCTCGCCTTCGCCGAGCAGGCGGCGCGCCACGACATAGGCCATGCGGTTGCCCAGACCAATGTCTTCGAGCAAATCTTCGATCAGTTCGAGGCGGTATTCGGTGAGCATCGCCTTGACGCGCTCGGCCGGGATCTTCTCCAGTGAGCTGTCGAAACCGTTGAGCACCTTGTTCAGCAGGCGTTCGCCGAGGCTGATGGACTCGGAGCGACGTTGCAGTTTCAGTGCATGGCGGATATGCGTACGTGCCTTGCCGGTGACCACGAAGTTGAGCCACGCCGGGTTCGGCCGCGCGCCAGGGGCGCTGACGATCTCGACCGTGGAGCCGCTTTGCAGCGGTTCGGACAGCGGTGCGAGTCGGCGGTTGATCCGGCAGGCGATGCAGCTGTTGCCGACGTCGGTGTGCACCGCGTAGGCAAAGTCGACCGCCGTGGAGCCTTTGGGCAGCTCCATGATCCGGCCTTTGGGCGTGAACACGTAGACCTCGTCCGGGAACAGGTCGATCTTCACGCTCTCGATGAATTCCAGCGAGTTGCCGGCACGTTGCTGCATTTCCAGCACACCTTTGACCCACTGGCGGGCGCGGGCGTGAGTGCCTTTCGGCTGCTCGTCACCGCTGGATTTATACAGCCAGTGAGCGGCAATGCCGTTGTTGGCCATTTCTTCCATTTCGCGGGTGCGGATCTGGATCTCGATCGGTACGCCGTGCATGCCAAACAGCGTGGTGTGCAGCGACTGATAGCCGTTGGCCTTGGGAATCGCGATGTAATCCTTGAAGCGTCCCGGCAACGGTTTGTACAAATTATGCACAGCACCCAGCACGCGGTAGCAGGTATCGACCTTGTCGACGATGATCCGGAACGCGTAGACGTCCATGATCTCGTTGAAGGCCCGACGCTTGCCGCGCATTTTCTTGTAGATGCCGTAAAGGTGTTTCTGGCGACCGCTGACTTCGCCCTGGATGCCGTCGATCGCGAGGCAGTGGCCGAGGGACTCTTCGATCTTGTTGACGATTTCCTTGCGGTTGCCCCGGGCGCGCTTGACCGCCTGGTAGATCCGCGCGGAACGCATCGGGTGCATCGCCTTGAAGCCGAGGTCTTCGAATTCGATACGAATCGCGTGCATGCCCAGCCGGTTGGCGATGGGCGCGTAGATTTCGAGGGTTTCCTTGGCGATCCGGCGACGTTTTTCCCCGGACAGCACTTCCAGCGTGCGCATGTTGTGCAGGCGGTCGGCGAGCTTGACCAGGATCACGCGAATGTCGCGTGCCATGGCCATGGCCATTTTCTGGAAGTTTTCAGCCTGGGCTTCGGCCTTGGTCTCGAAGTTCATCTGGGTCAGTTTGCTGACCCCGTCGACCAGTTCGGCCACGGTTTCACCGAACTGCGCTTGCAGCGCTTCCTTGGCGATACCGGTGTCTTCGATCACGTCATGCAGCATCGCGGCCATCAGGCTCTGATGGTCCATGTGCATGTCGGCAAGAATATTTGCCACGGCAAGGGGATGCGTGACGTACGCCTCGCCACTGCGGCGGCGTTGGCCGTCATGGGCTTGTTCGGCGTAGAAATACGCTCGGCGGACCAGGTTGACCTGGTCATTGCCGAGGTAGGTCGATAAGCGATCGGCGAGGGCGTCTATGCTCGGCATGATGACTCCTGCCGTAGGCTGTGTTCCCGCGCCGTGCTACGTCGACCAGGCATAGGCTTAGACGGCCTCGTTGGACTCGTCCTCGAACGCAGCGAAGACCGGGTCTTCGTGGACGATTTCCTGCTCGGCGATGAACTCGTAGCTCATCAGGCCTTCTGCGATTTCACGCAGGGCGACAACGGTCGGCTTGTCGTTTTCCCACTGGACCAGTGGCTCTTTGCCGCCGGTGGCCAGTTGACGGGCACGCTTGGTAGAGAGCATGACCAGCTCAAAGCGGTTTTCCACGTGTTCTAGGCAGTCTTCAACGGTTACGCGGGCCATGGTATTCCTCGGAGCGAATGCAATATGCGCGCTGCCCGGTTGGGCGAGCGGACTGAGCAGTTTAAAAAATCACCAGCGATTAGGGAAGCGCTGATTTTTTGACCAGACCCTTCAACGCGCTGCAAGCACCAATGTAAAGCGCTTGCAGCGGTTTTGGGAAGTGCTGATTAACCGAGCAGTTCGGCCAGTAATTTGCCGAAACGTACCTGCTGGCGTTTCTGTTGCAGCTGATTGGCGCGGAAAATCGCCTTAAGATCGTCCAGTGCATGGGCGAAATCGTCGTTGATGATCAGATAGTCGTACTCGACATAGTGGCTCATCTCGCTGACGGCTTCGCGCATCCGCCCGTCAATGATCTCGTCACTGTCCTGGCCACGGTTGGTCAGGCGCTGGTGCAATGCTTGCAACGACGGCGGCAGGATGAAGATCGAGCGTGCTTGCGGCATCAGCTTGCGCACTTGTTCGGCGCCTTGCCAGTCGATTTCCAGAATCAGGTCGTGACCTTCGTCCAGCGTCTGCTGCAGGCGGCTTTGCGAGGTGCCATAGAAGTTGCCGAAGACTTCGGCGCGTTCGAGGAAATCGCCGTGCTCGCCCATCTTCACGAACTCTTCGCGAGTCACGAAGTGATAGTTCACGCCGTCCACTTCACCCGGACGCATGGCGCGGGTGGTGTGGGAGATCGAGACGCGGATCTCCGGATTGGCATCGGTCAAAGCCTTGACCAGGCTGCTCTTGCCTGCGCCCGATGGCGCGGAAATGATGTACAGGGTGCCGGTGCTGTGGGTCATGTCTGTTGCCTTACTCAATATTCTGCACTTGTTCGCGCATCTGCTCGATCAACACCTTGAGGTTGACGGCGGCCTGGGTGCTGCGCGGATCGAAGGCCTTGGAGCCCAGTGTGTTGGCTTCGCGGTTGAGCTCCTGCATCAGGAAATCCAGGCGCCGACCGGCGGCACCGCCGGACTTGAGCACCCGGCGCACTTCGATGATGTGGGTGCTCAAGCGATCCAGTTCTTCGGCCACATCGCTTTTTTGCGCGAGCATGACCATTTCCTGTTCCAGGCGCTGCGGATCCAGTTCGGCCTTCATGTCGGTGAAGCGGTCGAGGACTTTCTGACGCTGGGTCGCGAGCATCTGCGGCACCAGTTCACGCAAGGTCACGACGTCCTCTTCAATGGAAGTCAGGCGCTCGTTGATCAGGCGTGCCAGCTCCGCGCCTTCGCGCTCGCGGCCGGCCTTGAGTTCCTTGAGACCTTGATTGAACAGCGCCAGCGCCTCGGCGTTCAGCGCCTGTGGATCAGTGGCGTCGGCCACCAGTACGCCGGGCCAGGCCAGCACTTCCAGCGGGTTGAGTGCTGCCGGGTTCTTGATCAGGCCGGCAACGGTTTCGGCGGCGGCGACCAGTTGCGCGGCGCGCTCGCGGTCGACCTGCAACGGCTTGCCGGTGCTTTCTTCGGTGAAGCGCAGGGTGCATTCCAGTTTGCCCCGCGACAGGCCCTGACGCAGGGCTTCACGCACCGCGCCCTCGAGGTCGCGGAACGACTCCGGCAAGCGCAGGTGCGGTTCCAGATAGCGGCTGTTGACCGAGCGCAGCTCCCAGCTCAGGGTGCCCTGGACGCCGGCTTTCTCGACGCGGGCGAAGGCGGTCATGCTGTGCACCATGGCGGTGACCTCGCAATGCAGATCGGCGCAGAAGGGATGTTCCGCAGGCTCGATATCAATGAATTTAAGCCGACTGGCAGCAAAGGCGCAGGATTGTAGCGCAGTGCGGCGGATGCGCCCAAACACACGGTGTGACAAAGGGCTGCAGGCCGTCGGTTATGCGCGTTTCAGGCCTCTGGGTCGACGGTCGGAATTTTTAACCCGTGCCCAGGCGCGGTGCAGCGCTCTATAATGCTCGGCAGTTTTCCGTCCCCAGTACAGGTATTCCCTATGAAACGTCCAAGTGGTCGCGCTGCCGATCAGCTTCGCTCGATCCGCATTACCCGCAACTACACCAAACACGCCGAGGGATCCGTACTGGTCGAATTCGGTGATACCAAGGTCATCTGCACCGTCAGCGTCGAAAACGGCGTGCCGCGCTTCCTCAAAGGGCAAGGCCAGGGCTGGTTGACCGCCGAGTACGGCATGCTGCCGCGCGCCACTGGCGAGCGTAACCAGCGTGAAGCCAGCCGTGGCAAGCAGGGCGGCCGCACCCTGGAAATCCAGCGCCTGATCGGCCGTTCGCTACGCGCTGCGCTGGACATGTCCAAGCTGGGCGACGTGACCCTGTACGTCGACTGCGACGTGATCCAGGCTGACGGCGGCACCCGCACCGCCTCTATCACCGGCGCCATGGTGGCACTGGTCGATGCACTGAAAGTGATCAAGAAGCGCGGCGGCCTGAAAGGCGGCGACCCGCTCAAGCAAATGATCGGCGCGGTATCGGTCGGCATGTATCAGGGCGAGCCGGTGCTGGATCTGGACTATCTTGAAGATTCCGCCGCCGAGACCGACCTCAACGTGGTGATGACCAGCACCGGTGGCTTCATCGAAGTCCAGGGTACCGCCGAAGGCGCGCCGTTCCAGCCTGAAGATCTGAACGCCATGCTGGAACTGGCGAAGAAAGGCATGAACGAAATCTTCGAACTGCAAAAGGCTGCACTGGCCGACTGAGCAGGTTCGCAACCCGCAAGGAGGACGTGATGAGTGATGAGCAAGAGTTGCTGCCCAAGCCGAGCCAGGAGGTTCGCCAATGGGCGATGTTTTGTCACTTGTCCGCCTTGCTGGGGATCTGGATTCCGTTCGGCAACCTGATCGGGCCGCTGATCCTGTGGCAAATGAAGCGCGAGACCGATCCATTCATCGACGCACAGGGCAAGGAAGCGCTGAACTTTCAAATCACCGTGGCGATTGCTGCCGCGATCTGTCTGCTGCTGATGGTGTTGATCATCGGCTTCTTCTTGCTGGGCCTGCTGGCCATCGGCGCGTTGGTGCTGACGATCATTGCCGGGGTGAAGGCGAACGAAGGCTTTCCCTACCGTTATCCATTCACTTGGCGACTGATCAAATAACGATCAATGCAAAGCCTCCGTGACTCGTAAAGTTTTAATGTAAATGCCCTGACTTGTCAGGGCATTTGTGTTTTTGCAACTCGAATAATTACTCTTTCGTGTAGGAGCAGTTCTATCTGCGACAAGCGGTAGTGGATATTTTTATATATCTAACGCCTACACTTTTAGTCACAACTGCAATGCTTTAACGCGATCTCAGTCCTTGGCAACAGGACTTGTCGATTGTTAAGGTTGCTCCGCGCAACATTGCTTCAGAAATATCTCGATATATTCAAGCCATCAAAGGCCCTTGAATTCCACATCAATCAGTGTTGAGACAATCAGCCGATTCAATAGGCGTGCGCGGGTAAAAGTGCGCCTGATGAATAAATAGCCAAGAATATCCCCAATGATCCAGCTCGATTTTTATGGAACGCTCGTGGCCGCCTCTCTGGTGCTATTACTGGGGCGCGGACTTATTGCACGAGTCGGATTTCTGCGTAATTACAATATTCCTGAACCCGTCGCCGGTGGACTGGTGGTTGCGCTGGGTTTATTGATATTGCGAACTTTTGATATAGAAATCAGATTCGATACTTCACTGCAGACGCCGTTGATGTTGGCGTTCTTTGCCACAATCGGTTTGAGCGCAGACTTTGCCAACCTGAAAAAGGGTGGTCGCGTAGTCGGCATATTTCTACTGGCGGTTACCGGGCTTCTGGTGGTTCAGAACGCTTTGGGCATTGGCCTTGCCAAAACGTTGGGTCTTGATCCGTTGATGGGGCTCCTGACGGGTTCGATCACGCTTGCGGGCGGTCACGGTACGGGGGCGGCGTGGGGCACGGTATTCAGTGAAAAGTACGGCCTTGCTTCGGCCTCCGAGCTTGCAATCGCCTCGGCAACCTTCGGCTTGGTCCTGGGCGGTTTGATAGGTGGGCCTGTGGCCCGCCTGCTCATCAAACGCGTTGAGGTGCCCGGTTGCCAGTTTCAAGAAACGCCACGGATGCCAAAGGGTTTTGAGCAGCCGAACAAAGAGCGCTCGATTACGCCCTTTTCGTTTATCGAGACACTTGCATTGATCGCGGTCAGTTTATTGGCTGGCAATCTTCTGAATGGCTTTCTGCACGGAACCGCATTCGAGTTGCCAACGTTTGTCTGCGTTTTGTTTGTGGGGGTGATGCTGCGTAACGGGCTATCGGCGCTGGGCCTGTATCAGGTATTCGAGCGTGAAGTGTCGGTGCTGGGCAATGTCAGCCTGTCGCTGTTTCTGGCAATTGCCTTGATGTCTCTCAAACTCTGGGATCTGGCAGCGTTGGCACTGCCGATATTCATCATCCTGGCTGCGCAAACGTTGGTCATGGCGCTGTTTGCGATTTTTGTGACATTCAGAGTGATGGGCAGTAACTACGACGCGGCGGTCCTGGCGGCGGGGCATTGCGGTTTTGGCCTGGGCGCAACGCCAACCGCCATTGCCAACATGCAGGCGGTGACGCAGCGTTTCGGGCCTTCGCAGATTGCGTTTCTGGTGGTGCCGATGGTCGGTGCATTCTTCATCGACATCATCAACGTGATCGTCATCAAGCTTTACCTGGCCTTGCCGTTTTTTGTCGCCGTCTGAGGTCAGGACGGCTTCAGGCGCGGCATAAAAAATGCCCGTATCTCGCGATACGGGCATTTTTTTAACGACGGATCGACGCTTAGATGGTCAGCGTCCAGTCGTAGTCGACGATCAGCGGCGCGTGCTGCGAGAACCGTGGCTGACGTGGCAGGCGCGCGCTGCGTACGAAACGGCGCAAGCCTGGGGTCAGCAGCTGGTAGTCGAAGCGCCAGCCCAGATTCAGCATCTCGGCCTGTTCGTTGTCCGGCCACCAGCTGTACTGGTCACCTTCGCGGCTGACTTCGCGCAGGGCATCGACATAGCCCATGTTGCCGACAATCTCGTCCATCCAGGCGCGTTCTGGCGCCAGGAAGCCCGGGGATTGCTGGCTGTCGCGCCAGTTCTTGATGTCGAGCTTCTGCTGCGCAACGTACAGCGAGCCACAATAAATGTACTCGCGACGTTTACGCCGCTGCTTGTCCAGGTACTTGCCGAAGTCGTCCATGAGCTTGAACTTCTGGTTCAAGTCCTCATCGCCGTTCATCCCCGAAGGGAGCAGCAAGGTGGCAATACTGACTTTGTCGAAATCTGCTTGCAGGTAGCGCCCGTAGCGGTCGGCCGTCTCGAAACCGAGACCGCTGATGACAGCCTTCGGTTGCAACCGCGAATACAAAGCCACGCCACCTTGGGCAGGGACTTCAGCATCGCAGGCATAAAGGAAGTAGCCATCCAGTTGGAAGGCTGGGTCATCCAGTTCAAAGGCGGAGGCACGGGTGTCCTGCAGGCAGATGACGTCGGCATTCTGTGCTTGCAGCCAACTGAGCAAACCACGCTCGACTGCAGCCTGAATACCATTGACGTTCACACTGATGATCCGCATAAATGGCCCCAAAAATCGCGTGCGTGTATGATACACGGCGTCAAGCTAATTAGCTAAATCCGTGGTATTTGGGGTTTTTTTCATGCAAGCGTATCAGCGCGATTTCATTCGTTTTGCCATCGATCGCGGCGTTTTGCGCTTCGGTGAGTTCACCCTGAAGTCCGGGCGCACCAGTCCTTACTTCTTCAATGCCGGCCTGTTCAACTCGGGTTCGGCCCTGGCGCAGCTGGGGCGTTTCTACGCGGCAGCCATCGCCGAAAGCGGCATTCCTTTCGACGTATTGTTTGGCCCGGCCTACAAAGGCATCCCGCTGGCAGCCACCACCGCTGTCGCGCTGGCCGAGCATCACGACCGCGACCTGCCATGGTGCTTCAACCGCAAGGAAGCCAAGGCCCACGGCGAAGGCGGCAGCCTGGTCGGCGCGCCGTTGACCGGTGACGTGCTGATCATCGACGACGTGATCACTGCCGGCACCGCGATCCGCGAAGTGATGCAGATCATCGCGTCCCAGGACGGCGCCAAGGCGGCGGGCGTGCTGATCGCCCTGAACCGTCAGGAGCGTGGCAACGGTGAATTGTCGGCGATCCAGGAAGTCGAGCGTGACTTCGGTATTCCGGTGATCAGCATCGTTTCGCTGAACCAGGTGCTGGAATTCCTCGCCGACGACCCGCAGCTCAAGCAGCATTTGCCAGCCGTGGAAGCGTATCGCGCCCAGTTCGGCGTCTGAACTGTGGAATGAGCTTTTGTGGCGAGGGAGCTTGCTCCCGCTGGGCTGCGTAGCAGACCCGAAAAGCTTGTGAGCGCTGCGCACTCAAGCGGGAGCAAGCTCCCTCGCCACAATAGATGGAAGGCCGCAGGCAAAAAAAGACCCCGCTCAGTCAGGCTGAGCGGGGTCTTTTTGTTTCCGCGACGGCTTACGGACGCTTGCGATTGCTGATCAGCGTGCCCACACCAGTGTCGGTGAAGATTTCCAGCAGGATCGCGTTCGGTACGCGACCGTCGATGATCAGCGAGCTGCCAACGCCACCCTGAACCGCTTCCAGTGCGCAACGGATCTTCGGCAGCATGCCGCCGTAGATGGTGCCGTCGGCGATCAGATCGTCGACCTGCTGGGTGCTCAGGCCGGTCAACACGGTGCCGGACTTGTCCATCAGGCCGGCGATGTTGGTCAGCAGCATCAGCTTCTCGGCTTTCAGCGCTTCGGCGACTTTACCGGCCACCAGGTCGGCGTTGATGTTGTACGACTCGCCGTTCTCACCGACGCCGATCGGCGCGATCACCGGGATGAAGTTGCCTTTGACCAGCAGGTTCAGCAACTCGGTGTTGATCCCGACCACTTCGCCCACCTGACCGATGTCGATGATTTCCGGCTGGGTCATCTCCGGGGTCTGGCGGGTGACGGTCAGTTTCTTCGCACGAATCAGCCCGGCGTCTTTACCGGTCAGGCCGATGGCACTGCCGCCGTGACGGTTGATCAGGTTGACGATGCTTTTGTTGACCTGACCGCCGAGGACCATTTCCACCACGTCCATGGTCGCGGCGTCGGTGACGCGCATGCCATCGACGAAGTGGCTTTCGATCGACAGGCGCTTGAGCAGATCACCGATCTGCGGGCCGCCGCCGTGAACCACCACCGGGTTGATGCCCACGGCTTTCATCAAGACGATGTCGCGGGCGAAGCCGGTTTTCAGCTCCTCGCTTTCCATCGCGTTGCCGCCGTATTTGATCACCAGGGTCTTGCCGACATAACGTCGGATGTAAGGCAACGCTTCGGACAGGACCTGGGCGGTGTGGGCGGCGGCTTCGCGTTCGAGGGTCATTCAGGGCTCCGGGTGAATCAGAACGGTAGTTGGAGATCAGGTGCAACGCGTTTCAGTTGGGCGTGGAACACAGCCTTGATACGCGCAAGTTCTGCCTCGTCATCGGCCTCGAAACGCAGCACCAGCACCGGTGTGGTGTTGGAGGCGCGCACCAGGCCCCAGCCTTTGGCGTAATCGACTCGCACGCCGTCGATGGTGGTCAGGTCGGCGCCTGCGCCCCACTGTGCGTCGTGCAGTGCATCAATGATGCTGAATTTGCTCTCTTCGGTCACATGGATATTGATTTCCGGCGTAGAAATATCGTTCGGGAAGGTCGCAAACAGCTCTTCGGCGGTGGATTTTTCCTTGCTGAGGATCTCCAGCAGCCGTGCGGCGCTGTAGATGCCGTCGTCGAAACCGAACCAGCGCTCCTTGAAGAAGATGTGGCCGCTCATCTCACCGGCCAATAGAGCACCGGATTGTTTCATTTTCTTTTTGATCAACGAGTGACCGGTCTTCCACATTAGCGGGCGACCGCCGTATTCCTTGATTAGCGGCACCAGACGGCGGGTGCATTTGACGTCGAAGATGATTTCCGCGTCCGGGTTGCGCGCCACCACGTCGCGGGCGAACAGCATCAGCAGGCGATCCGGGTAGACGATGCTGCCAGTATTGGTCACCACGCCGACGCGGTCGCCGTCACCGTCGAAGGCCAGACCGAGGTCGGCATTGGTTTCCTTGACCTTGGCGATCAGGTCGACGAGGTTCTCGGGCTTGCCCGGGTCCGGGTGGTGGTTGGGGAAGTTGCCGTCGACTTCGCAGAACAGCGGGATGACTTCGCAGTTCAGCGCTTCGATCAGTTGCGGGGCAATCACGCCGGCCGCGCCGTTACCGCAGTCGACCACGACTTTCATGCGGCGGGCCAGTTTGACGTCCTTGACGATTTCGGTGGTGTAGCGGTCAAGGATTTCGACCTGGGTCACGCTGCCCTGACCGCTGGTCAGGTCATTGGTCTTGATGCGCTCGTGCAGCACCTGGATCTGCTCGTTGGCCAGGGTGTCGCCGGCGATCACGATCTTGAAGCCGTTGTAGTTCGACGGGTTGTGGCTGCCGGTGAGCATTACCCCCGACTTGCCAGCCAGCACGTTGGCCGCGTAATACAGCGCCGGTGTCGGCACCAGGCCGACGTCGCTGACGTGGCAGCCGCTCTCGGCGATACCGCGGATCAGTTCTGCAACCAGCTCCGGGCCGGACAGGCGACCGTCGCGACCGACGGAAACATTCGGTTCACCTTGGGCCAGGCTCTGTGAGCCGATGGCGCGGCCGATCCAGTAAGCGGTTTCGGCATTGAGGAATTCCGGCACGGTGCCGCGAATGTCATAGGCGCGGAAGATGCTGTCGGGAAGCTTCGGGGCGATCTTGGCGGGGGTGCTCATCTGCACAAATGCTCCATCTCGAAAGTGGCGGGACACACCGACGATTCACTCGGCGGCAGGCTCAAACTGAAGGGTATGACGGCGTTTTCCGCAGAGAGTTCGTGGTGTGAAAGGGCCATGACGCCTCGTCTGGCGTGGCCTGCGGCCGGCAAAACCTTGATTTTCGGTGTTAAAGCCTGCTGCCGAAAAAGCACAAATTTTGTGGTGAGGGGATTTATCCCCGATGGCTGCGCAGCAGATCCAAAAGCCTTGGGGCCGCTTCGCAGCCCATCGGGGATAAATCCCCTCGCCACAATAATATTTCAGGGTTATTTCGTGCCGGTATGGCCAAAACCGCCCGCGCCGCGTTCGGTTTCGACGAACTCTTCAACCATTTCGAAGTGCGCCTGCACCACGGGTACCAGCACCAGCTGCGCCAGACGTTCGCCGACGGTCATGGTGAAGTCGGATTGGCCACGGTTCCAGCAGGACACCATCAACGGGCCCTGGTAATCGGAGTCGATCAGGCCAACGAGGTTACCGAGCACGATGCCGTGCTTATGGCCCATGCCCGAGCGCGGCAGGATCAGTGCGGCGAGGTTCGGGTCGCCGATGTACACCGACAGACCGGTTGGGATCAGCACGGTTTCACCCGGCTTGATCACGATGTCCTGTTCCAGCATGGCGCGCAGGTCGAGGCCGGCGGAGCCTGGGGTGGCGTATTGCGGCAGCGGGAATTCGGTACCGATGCGTGGGTCGAGGATCTTGGCTTGCAAAGCGTGCATGTAAATTAAACCTGGTTCAGACGTTCGGCGATAAAAGTGACCAGTTGGCGAGCGATCTTGCTCTTGCTGGTCTGGGCGAAAACAGTGGCATGAAGCTCACGGTCGATCACGCTGCAGGCGTTTTCTTCGCTGTTGAATCCGATGCTCGGGTTGGCGACGTCGTTGGCGACGATCAAATCGAGATTCTTGTCTTTCAGCTTGCGTGCAGCGTAGTCGAGCAGGTGTTCGGTCTCGGCGGCGAAGCCGACACTGAACGGACGGTCGGGACGGGTCGCGATGGTGGCCAGGATGTCCGGGTTACGCACCATTTGCAGGACGAAGCCGTCGCCGCTTGTAGGGTCTTTCTTGAGTTTTTGCGGGGCAACGACTTCCGGACGGTAGTCCGCCACCGCTGCCGAGGCGATGAACACATCACACGGGATGGCCGACTCGCACGCTGCGAGCATGTCGCGGGCACTGACCACGTCGATACGCGTGACGCGATCCGGCGTCGGCAGGTGTACCGGGCCGCTGATCAGGGTCACGCGGGCGCCGGCTTCCACCGCGGCTTCGGCCAGAGCGAAGCCCATTTTCCCGGAGCTGTGGTTGGTGATGTAGCGCACCGGGTCGATGTTTTCCTGGGTCGGGCCGGCGGTGATCACCACGTGCTTGCCGGTCAGCGCCTGACGCTGGAAGCAGTCCGCCGCGCACTGCGCCAGATCGGTGGCTTCCATCATCCGGCCCATGCCGACGTCGCCGCAGGCCTGGCTGCCAGAGGCCGGGCCGAAAGTCTTCAGGCCACGGCTTTCAAGGAGTTGCAGGTTGGCCTGGGTTGCCGGATCGCGCCACATCGCCTGATTCATTGCTGGCGCGACGGCCACCACGGCGTCGGTAGCAAGAACCAAAGTGGTCAGCAAATCATTGGCGATGCCTTGGGCCAAACGGGCGATCAGGTCGGCGGTGGCCGGGGCGATCAACACCAGATCGGCCCATTTGGCCAGTTCGATGTGGCCCATCGCCGCTTCGGCGGCCGGGTCGAGCAAGTCGAGGTGAACCGGGTGCCCGGACAGGGCCTGCATGGTCAGCGGGGTGATGAACTCGGCGCCGCCATGGGTCATGACCACACGCACTTCGGCGCCCTGGTCGATCAGGCGACGAACCAGATCGGCGCTCTTGTAGGCCGCAATGCCGCCGCCGACGCCCAGAACGATGCGTTTCCGATACAGCCGCTGCATAGGTCTGCCTTTACATTTCGTGGGTGACATACGTGGCGAAACCCCCTCCCCAGGGTGAATTCGCCCGCAAAAAAGATGGGCTACGATATCACAGCGACCGCTACGGAACAGCGGTGCCCACAGACAAGGAAGGTGTATGAGTATTCGCGATTGGCCTGCGGCGGAGCGGCCGCGGGAGAAGCTGCTTGAACAGGGCTCGGGAAGTCTTTCGGACGCCGAGTTGCTGGCGATTTTTCTTCGAACCGGGGTCACGGGAAAAAGCGCGGTGGATCTGGCGCGACACCTGTTGACGCAATTCGGCAGCCTGCGCGCGTTGCTGGAGGCCGATCTTGCGGCGTTCAGCGGACAGTTGGGATTGGGGCCTGCGAAATTCGCGCAGTTGCAGGCGGTGCTGGAAATGGGGCGGCGACATCTGGCCGAGCGCATGCGTAAAAAACCGGCGCTGGAGAATCCGCAGGCAGTTCGGGACTATCTGAAATCCATGCTGCGCCACGAGCCACACGAGGTGTTTGGCTGCCTGTTTCTCGATTCCAAGCATCAGGTGTTGACGTTCGAGGCGCTGTTTCGCGGCTCGATCGACAACACCAGCGTGCATCCCCGGGAAGTGGTGAAACGCTCATTGGCCAACAACGCGGCGGCGGTGATTCTCTGCCACAACCACCCGTCGGGGAACAGCGATCCGAGCCAGGCGGATCGACAACTGACCAAGCGCTTGCAGAAGGCTCTGGACCTGATTGATGTACGGGTGCTGGATCACTTCATCATTGGCGACGGCGAGCCGCTGTCGATGGCGGAATGTGGCTGGATGTAGCTTTCAACAACAAACACCAACCCCTGTGGGAGCGGGCTTGCTCGCGAAGGCGATGTGTCAGTCAATAAGAGTTTGGCTGATCCGACGCCTTCGCGAGCAAGCCCGCTCCCACAGGTGAATTGTGTTGTGACGGGTTATTTCAGGTTGACCTTGGAATAGTCCTGCCGCCCGAACGGGCTCACCGAGTAACCCTGCACATCCTTGCGCGTCAGCGCATAGGCGGTCGGGTGCGCCAGTGGCAGCCACAGCGCCTGCTGCTGAATCTGCGCCTGTGCCTGTTCGTACAGTTTGGTGCGCACGCCTTGCTCACTGGTGGTCTTGCCGGCGCTGATCAACTTGTCCAGGTCGGCATTGCAGTAGCGGGCGAAGTTGGTGCCGGATTTGACCGCCGCGCAGGAAAACTGCGGCGTGAGGAAGTTATCCGGGTCGCCGTTGTCGCCGGCCCAGCCCATGAACAGCAGGTCATGCTCGCCAGCCTTGGCGCGGCGAATCAGCTCGCCCCACTCGATCACGCGGATTTCCGCCTGAATGCCGATTTCCGCCAGATCCGATTGCAGCAACTGCGCGCCCAGACTCGGGTTCGGGTTGAGCAGACTGCCGGACGGACGCGTCCAGATGGTGGTCTGGAAGCCGTCCTTGAGTCCGGCCTTGGCCAGCAACGCCTTGGCTTTGGCCACGTCGTGCGGATAGCCCGGCAGGTTCTTCGCGTAGCTCCAGGTGTTCGGCGGGTAAGAGCCATTGGCGGGTTCGGCGGTGTCTTCGAACACGGCTTTGACGTAGTTGGCCTTGTCGAAGGCGAGGTTGATCGCCTGGCGCACTTCTGGTTTGTCCAGTGGTGGGTGCTGGCTGTTGATGCCGACGAAAGCGGTCATGAAGGCGTCAGTCTTTTCTACTTTCAGCGTCGGCTCTTCCTGCGCAGCCTTCACGTCCAGCGGTTTTGGCGACAGGGCGATCTGGCACTCGTTGCGCCGCAGCTTTTGCAGGCGCACGTTGGCGTCCGGGGTGATGGCGAAGATCAGCGGGTCGACCGCCGGCTTGCCGCCGAAATAGTCCGGGTTGGCCTTGTAGCGCACCGAGGCGTCTTTCTGAAAGCGCGTGAACACGAACGGACCGGTGCCGATCGGCTGGCTGTTGAGCTTGTCGGTGGCGTCGGCCTTGAGCAGCTTGTCGGCGTATTCGGCGGAATAGATGGAGGCGAAGCCCATGCTCAGGGTCGCGAGGAACGTCGAGTCCGGGTGGTCGAGGGTAAAGCGCACGGTCAGCGGGTCAAGCGCGTCGATCTTCTTGATCAGCGCCGGCAACTGCATGGACTGGGCGTGCGGGAAGCCGCTTTGCGCCACTTTGTGCCATGGGTTGGCTGGATCGAGCATGCGATCGAAGCTGAATTTGACGTCTTCGGCGCTCAGGGTGCGGGTCGGCTTGAAATAGTCAGTGCTGTGAAACTTCACCTGCGGGTGCAGCTTGAACACATAAGTCAGGCCGTCGGTGCTGACTTCCCAGCTGTCGGCCAGGCTCGGCACGACTTTGCCGCTGGCGGTGTCGAAGTCCACCAGGCGATTCATCAGCACGTCGGCCGAGGCATTGGTGGTGGTCAGCGAGTTGTATTGCACCACGTCGAACCCTTCAGGGCTGGCCTCGGTGCAGACGCTCAGGGCGGCGGCCTGGGCCAGGGGGCTCAGCAGAAGCGGGGCGAGCAACAGGGGTAGGGCAGCGAGGCGCATGGTCGGCTTCCTTTACAGATCGAAGGCCATCTGCAGGTGCAGTCTGGAAAAGGGTTACCCTAGAGGGCTGGATTGCAAATGACTATCCCCTTTTTGCATTTTTGGGGCAGCGCAGTGACGTTTTTCAGACCGCGGTGCACGAGGAAAAGTCGGAAACGTCTGTTAGAGCGGTTTTCTGCGACGAGTGGTCAAAACTCGCCTCAGCCTTTATCCAAAGCGTCTGCAGGCGGAAAATGCGCCTTTTTACCGCTTGATTGCACATCCATTGTTGTTGCACCCCGGTCTTTCTGGTATAAAGCAGCGCTCTTTTCTAGGGGCCCGGTTCCTTCACTGTAGGTGTAGCCGGTAAGACCTCTAAAGAAACGCGGCGCCTGGCGCCAAATGACTGAGAGATTAAGCGGCCAACCCATGCCGGGTTGGGCATGTGGTTTTAGAGGGCTGAGGCATGTCGAGAGTATGTCAAGTTACCGGTAAGGGTCCGGTAACCGGGAATAACATTTCCCACGCAAACAACAAAACCCGTCGTCGTTTCCTGCCGAACCTGCAGCATCACCGCTTCTGGGTTGAAGAAGAGAAACGTTTTGTGCGTCTGCGCGTATCTGCCAAAGGCATGCGCATCATCGACAAGCGTGGCATCAGTGTCGTGCTCGCCGAACTTCGCCGCGATGGCAAGATTTAAGGGAGCTAATCATGCGTGAATTGATTCGTTTGATCTCGAGCGCCGGTACTGGTCACTTCTACACTACCGACAAGAACAAGCGTACTACCCCGGACAAAATCGAGATCAAGAAATATGATCCGGTTGTTCGCAAGCACGTGATCTACAAGGAAGGCAAAATCAAGTAATTGATTTTTCCCGACTTACGAAAAAGGCCCGTATCTCACGATACGGGCCTTTTTTGTTGCCTGGAGTTTTGTGCTGACTGTTGCGACGCTTTCGCGAGCAGGCTCGCTCCCACAATGGAATGCGGTCGAATGTGGGAGCGAGCCTGCTCGCGAAGGGGCCGGTAATATCAGCGAAAGACTCAGGCCTTCTGTTCGAAGATCACATAGATCTTGCGGCAAGCCTCCAGCACTTCCCAGGTACCACGGAAACCGGCCGGAATCACAAAGCGGTCGCCAACACGCAAGGTCTTGGCATTGCCATCGCTGTCACGCAGCACCGAAACCCCTTGCAGGATTTCGCAGTATTCATGCTCGGTGTAGTTCACCGTCCACTGCCCGACCGCGCCTTCCCACACGCCAACACCCATTTGCCCACAAGGGCTGTCGTACTGGTTGAACACCGCTTGCTCGGGATCGCCCTTGAGCACTTTGGCCGGGTCCGGGCGATAGCGTTCGGCTTCGCTGCTGGTCAGGCTGATATCGACGACGTTCTGGATGTTCATTGTTGTTTTCTCCCGTGATGACGGCGCGGTGGCTTGAAAGGGCCAAAGTCTATGTTTATTAAAATGAACACCGCAAGGCCGTATGGCGCTCTTATGTCAAATATATTGAAACAACCCCGGTCGCTGGTTTAGGGTGGCGGGTGCCTTGGGCCGAAAAAGCAGGCCGGCCGGGCAGCATTCCTGAAGACGTCCGCGAAGAACGCGGCGCTCGTATTCAACAAGAGGAGGACACTCGAATGACCACCCTGACTCGTGCCGATTGGGAACAACGTGCTCGCGACCTGAAGATCGAAGGCCGCGCCTACCTCAACGGCGAATACACCGACGCCGTCTCCGGCGAGACCTTCGAGTGCATCAGCCCGGTCGATGGCCGTCTGCTGGGCAAGATCGCCAGCTGTGACGCCGCCGACGCCCAGCGCGCCGTGGAAAACGCTCGTGCCACGTTCAATTCCGGCGTCTGGTCGCGCCTGGCGCCGAGCAAACGCAAAGCCACCATGATTCGTTTCGCCAGCCTGCTCAAGCAGCACGCTGAAGAGCTGGCGTTGCTCGAAACGCTCGACATGGGCAAGCCGATCAGCGACTCGTTGTACATCGACGTCCCGGGCGCGGCGCAAGCGCTGAGCTGGAGCGGTGAGGCGATCGACAAGATTTACGACGAAGTCGCCGCCACTCCGCATGATCAATTGGGTCTGGTGACCCGCGAGCCGGTGGGCGTGGTCGGCGCCATCGTGCCGTGGAACTTCCCGCTGATGATGGCCTGCTGGAAACTCGGCCCGGCGCTGTCGACCGGTAACTCGGTGATCCTCAAACCGTCGGAAAAATCCCCGCTGACCGCCATCCGCATCGCTGCGCTTGCGGTTGAGGCCGGCATTCCGAAAGGCGTGCTCAACGTGTTGCCGGGCTACGGCCACACCGTCGGCAAGGCGCTGGCGCTGCACAATGACGTCGACACGCTGGTGTTCACCGGTTCGACCAAGATCGCCAAGCAGCTGATGATCTACTCCGGCGAATCGAACATGAAGCGCGTGTGGCTGGAAGCTGGCGGCAAGAGCCCGAATATCGTCTTCGCCGATGCGCCGGACCTGCAAGCCGCTGCCGAATCCGCCGCCAGCGCCATCGCCTTCAACCAGGGCGAAGTCTGCACCGCCGGTTCGCGTCTGCTGGTCGAACGCTCGATCAAGGACAAATTCCTGCCGATGGTGATCGAGGCGCTGAAAGCCTGGAAGCCGGGCAATCCGCTGGACCCGGCAACCAATGTCGGTGCGCTGGTCGATACCCAGCAGATGAACACCGTGCTGTCGTACATCGAATCCGGTCACACCGACGGCGCCAAACTGGTGGCGGGCGGCAAGCGCATCCTCCAGGAAACCGGTGGCACTTACGTCGAGCCGACGATTTTCGACGGCGTGAGCAACGCGATGAAGATCGCTCAGGAAGAGATTTTCGGCCCGGTGCTGTCGGTCATCGCCTTCGATACCGCCGAAGAAGCGATCCAGATCGCCAACGACACGCCGTACGGCCTGGCCGCTGCGGTATGGACTCAGGACATCTCCAAGGCGCACCTGACTGCCAAAGCACTGCGCGCCGGCAGCGTGTGGGTCAACCAGTACGACGGCGGCGACATGACCGCACCGTTCGGCGGCTTCAAGCAGTCGGGCAACGGTCGCGACAAGTCGCTGCACGCGTTCGACAAATACACCGAGCTGAAGGCGACGTGGATCAAGCTGTAAGCCGTTAGCGGGAGCCTGATTCGTTCAGGCTTTCGAACTTACGGAGATCCCCTGTGGGAGCAAGTCTCTGTGGTGAGGGGATTTATCCCCGATCGGCTGCGAAGCAGTCGCAAAACCAGTGCATGCGAGGGTGCAGGTTTTGAGGTCGCTGCGCGACCTGTCGGGGATGAATCCCCTCACCACAGGGTTTGCTCCCACATTTGATTTTGTGGCGCACATAAGAATATCCACAGGAGCGTGGACCATGCGTTGGGCGACGTATTTCGCCGTGTTGGCGTCTGTCTTGAGTGTCGGCCTGGCCCTGGGGGTCAGCATGCCGCTGGTGTCGTTGCGTCTGGAGAGCTGGGGTTACGGCTCTTTCGCCATCGGCGTGATGGCGGCGATGCCGGCGATTGGCGTATTGCTGGGCGCGAAGATTTCCAGTCATCTGGCGGCACGTTTCGGCACCGCGAACCTCATGCGTCTTTGCCTGTGGGCCGGGGCGTTGTCGATCGGCTTGCTCGCGCTGTTGCCGAGTTATCCGGTCTGGCTGGTGCTGCGCCTGATGATTGGGGTGATCCTGACCATCGTATTCATCCTCGGCGAGAGCTGGATCAATCAACTGGTCGTCGAACACTGGCGCGGTCGTCTCGTCGCTCTGTATGGCAGCAGCTATGCGCTGAGCCAACTGTCTGGTCCGCTGCTGCTGGGTGCGCTAGGCACTGAGCATGATTATGGTTTCTGGGTCGGTGTCGGGCTGCTGACAGTCTCGCCATTGCTGTTGATGGGCCGCAGCGGTGCGCCGAGCAGTGAAGCCAGCAGTGTGACGTTCAGCGATCTGTGGGGGTTTGCCCGGGAGCTGCCGGCGATTGCCTGGGCGGTGTCACTGTTCGCCGCGTTCGAAGCGATGATCCTCACGCTGTTGCCGGTGTATTGCCTGCAACAGGGCTTCACCGCCGAGATTGCGCTGGCGATGGTCAGCACGGTGGTGGTCGGCGATGCGCTACTGCAACTGCCGATTGGCGCGCTGGCGGATTACCTGTCTCGACGCACGTTGTTCACCGGTTGCGCGGTGGTGCTGATGCTGTCGAGCCTGGCGATTCCAATGCTGATCGATACGCTGCTGATCTGGCCGTTGTGGGTGTTGTTCGGCGCCAGCGCGGGTGGCTTGTTCACTCTGTCGCTGATCCTGATCGGTGAGCGTTATCGCGACGATGCGCTGGTGCGGGCCAATGCGCACATTGCGCAGCTGTGGGGTGTCGGCTGTCTGATCGGGCCGTTGCTGGCGGGGGCGGGCAGTCAGTGGATCAGCGGGCATGCGTTGCCGTTGTTGATGGCGGCGGGGGCGTTTGGATTGGTGATTCTACTGATGCGTCAGGGGGCATTCGGCACAGTGGCCGAGCCTGCTTAAGTCAGCTCTTAAAGCGAAAGAATTCTTGTGGTGAGGGAGCTTGCTCCCGCTGGGCTGCGCAGCGGCCCCAAAGACTTCGTGAGCGCTGCGCACTCAGGCGGGAGCAAGCTCCCTCGCCACAAATGAGTTTTCAATTCGACTAGAGCATCCGCTCAAGACCGACAGTGGTGCTGAACCACGCATTGAAGCGCCGCCACCAACTCCCCGGCTCCTTGCTCAGCGTGTGTATTTGGCCGTTGTCCTCGGTCACCCAGACAATCTTCCCATCCTGCAATTTCGCCTGATAGCTCAGAGCCGGCGCCATGCCTTGCAGCGCCAGTTCGCGCACGTGTTCGGCCAGTTCCGGGCTGTCCACCAGAACCCCGACTTCGGTGTTCCACAGCACTGAGCGCGGATCGAAGTTGAATGAGCCGATAAACGCTTTCTGCCGATCGAAAATCATCGCCTTGCTGTGCAGGCTGGAATCCGAACCACGGAAAGACTTGCTGTAAAACAGGTGCGGGCCACTGCCATAGTTATCCCCAGGCTGACGGCGCAGCTCATACAGTTTTACCCCGTGCTCCAGCAGCGCCTTGCGATACGGCGCATAACCGCCGTGCACCGCCGGCACATCGGTGGCTTCCAGCGAGTTGGTCAGCAGGCTCACCGAGACCCCGGCGTCGGCGCGCCCGGTCAGGTACACCAGCCCCGGCTGGCCGGGCACAAAGTACGCCGAGATCATGATCAGCTCTTTGCTGACGCCGCGCAGCTCCGGCGCCAGTTGCGTGGTCAGCAGCAGTTGCGGGTCCGGTTCGTCCTTGGCCAGCACTTTGCTCGGCGCATCCCACAGCGCCTGGTTCCAGGCCCAGATCAGTTCCTTGCGCCAGATGTCCATGCGTGGCGCGGTCTTGAACGTCATCAACTGTTGATACAGCGCGTGATTCTGTTTACGGGTTTCATCCAGCGACTCTTCCAGGCGCGTGCGGGTGTTTTGCAGGTCTTTGATGCTCGGTTTGCTGGAGAGGAATTCATTGATCGGCTTGCTCAGCGCGCTGTTCCAGTACTGGTCGAAACTGTGCCCGAGTTGCTCGGCCACCGGGCCGACGCTGAGCATGTCGATGTCGGTGAAATTCAGATTCGGCTCGGCATCGAAATACTCGTCGCCCAGATTGCGCCCGCCAACGATGGCCACGCTGTTGTCCGCCAGGAACAGTTTGTTGTGCATGCGCCGGTGTTGCAGCGACAGGTTGAACAGGCGTCCGGCAGCGCGGGTAACGCCGGTGCTGCGGCCCAGGTGCAGCGGATTGAACAGGCGGATCTGGATCTGTGGATGCGCCGCCAGCGTGGCGATGATCGTGTCGAGGCCGTCGCTGGTGGTGTCGTCGAGCAGGATGCGTACGCGCACGCCGCGGTCGGCGGCCTTGAGCAGTTCTTCCACCAGCATCCGCGTGCTGACGCCGTCATGGACGATGTAGTACTGCAAGTCGAGGCTGGTTTGCGCATTGCGAATCAGCTCGGCGCGGGCGGTGAAGGCTTCTGTGCTGTTGGACAGCAAGCGGAAGCCGGAACGGCCCTGCCAGGGCGCTGCCTGGGTCTGAATCGAGCGACCGAATGCGGAGCCCGCGGCCGGCAACGCCTGGCTGGGTTCGCGCGGCGCATCGAGGGTGGCGCAACCACTGGCCAACGAACACAACACACAGACAGCGAGCAATTTTTTTCCGGGTTGCACGTTGGTTTCTCGGCTGGAGGCAGGGGGTGACGGAGTATGGCACGCAGAGGATTTCCAAGACCGTTTCCGGCGGATCCTCGCCACACTGTGTAAACAATTAGTCGTTCAAAAGTAGGAATGAGTTCGCCTGTGGTTTTGGACTATTTGCTTTGTTGTTTTTTCAGCTCCTGGTCGGTGCCTATTCCTACATACGAATCCTGCAAAAAACGAAATCATCGCCCCCGGTGTTCAGCGTCTTGTGAAGGCAATGCGCTGAACAACTGCCATTGATCAATAACCGATGAAGTAGGGACTGATGAAAAAAACAACATGGATGGTAGCCGTCGCGGCTGCAGTATTACCCACCCTGGTGGTCGCCGAGAGCGTAGACCTGAGTGTGGTCGGAACCATTATTCCGACGTCGTGCATCCCCGCATTTGCCGGTGGCGGCACGGTAGATTTGCGCAAGATATCCGCAGCCACCCTGAACAAGACCACGCAGACGCTGCTGCCGACCCACGACATTTCGCTGCACATCAACTGTGATGCAGAGGCATCGGTCGAGGTGTCGGTCAGAGACAATCGTACAGCCACCAAATTGCCGGGCATCAACGATGGTGCCGGTAATAACGATCCGGCTTTGTTCTACGGCCTGGGTGAAATCAACGGCATCCGTATCGGCGGATTTGCGCTGCGTCACGGTCGTCCGGAAGCCGACGGTGCGCCGCAGACTCTGATGACACGCACTCTGGCAGCACCGGCGTGGCAACTGCCTGCTTCGCCGCTGGTGGGCAATGCCCCGGCGCTCTACTCATGGGGTTCCGGCGTGGCAGCTGGCCCGGTCGCGGCCCGTCACCACGGGTTTCCGATGAGCCTGTTGCCGATCATCGGCCCGAGCAACGCGCTGCCGATCACCAGCGAGATCCCGCTCGATGGCTCGGTGACCTTCGAGATGTTCTACCTCTGATCGTCAGAACCCGGCCATTACCGGGTTCTTTCAGGTTCATTCAGCGCGCCCTTTGCCGGGTGCGCTGCCCCCTGCGGAGCAATACCGATGCCGATTTCAATGTGCCGCCCAGGCTTGCGGGCGTTGCCACTGTGCCTGCTCGTCTTGATTTTGATGCCCGGGGTTCACGCTGCCGGAATGGTGCCGCAAACCCCTGTGCTGGTGGTGGATGAGGGTGTCGGTGAAGCGACGATGAATGTGCGAAACACCGAAACGCGTCCGGCCCTGCTGCACACCACGGTCGAAAATATCGAGCCGCACGATCAACAGCTGTTGCTGTTCAGTCCGCCGATTGCCCGTGTCGAGCCTGGTGCGGTGCAGCAGGTACGGTTCATGTTGCAGAGCGCCGAACCATTGCAGACCGAGCGTCTGAAACGGGTGATTTTTGAGGGGATCAATCCTGTGGCAGGTGTCGACGGTGCCCGGGTCAATCTGGGTGTTCGGCAAAACCTGCCGGTGATCCTGCGCCCCGCCGATCTGCCAGTGGAGCGCGAGCCATGGAAACGCCTGAGCTGGTCAGCCACGGCTGAAGGTTTGCTGGTCAGTAATCCCAGTCCTTACGTGGTGCGCCTGGCTAAAGCGATTGTTCCGCTGCCGGGCACGCAGGCGGTGGATCTGCCGCGTACCTGGATCCTGCCAGGGGAGCGCCTGTCTGTCGGCTTGCCGTTGAACGTAACAGTGCGAACCATGGCAGTGCGGATCTTTCCGGCGACCACATATGGCTTTGCGGTCGATCACTTTGATGCCCCGGTTACGCACTGATGCGCACGTGTGCCCGTCAGGGACTGGCACTGCTGATGGCGAATGCGATCGGCATGACGATGGCCAGTGAAGGGGTGGAATTCGATGCGCAGGTGCTTCGCGAGCGCGGGCTCGACCCCGCATTGGCTGAGTACTTTCGCCAGGCACCGCGTTTCTCCCAAGGCACATGGCTGGTCGCGCTTGAGGTCAATGGACAGCCACGGGGGCGGGTGTTCGTGACATTCAATGAACAGGGCGAGCCGTGCCTGCAACCGGCCTTGCTCAAGGCTGCTGGTGTGCGCGCGCAAGCGGCTTTGCCCCCCGTTCAACCGCAGCAGTGCCTGACGCTGGGCGAAGGTCTGCCAGCGGCCACCGTTGCATTGCATCCCGGTAAGGAACAGATCGACCTGCTGCTGCCGACGGACCTGTTGGCATTGCCGGAATTTCAGCCACGCAGCTTCGCCAATGGCGGAGTGGGCGGCGTGTTCAACTACGATGTTTTGGTCATGGGCAGCCAGCACGAGGGGCAACGTAGCGATTTTCGCAGGCTGGGTTCGGAGTTCGGCCTGAATGCCGGCAACTGGGTCTTGCGCAGTCGCCAGTCCTATACGCAGTTGCCCGACAGCACGCGTTTCGAGCATCTGTATGCCTATGGCACGCGCACTCTGGAAGCTTACGAAGCCAACGTGCAGATCGGCCAGTTGAACTTGCAGTCGCCATTGTTCGCCGGCGAATCTTTCAACGGAGTGCAGATTCTGCCGGAAGGTGCGTTCGCGCAAATGCGCGCGGCACAGGAGGGCGCACGTGGCGAGGTCGAGGGCATAGCCTGGTCGCCATCGCGAATCGAAGTCCGGCAGAACGGCGTGCTGATCTACACCACGCTGGTTCCCGGCGGCCCCTTCACCTTGCGCGCGCTGCCGTTGTTGAGCAACCAGCTCGACCTCGAGGTCAGCGTGCACGAGCAGGAAGGGCAAGTGCGGCGCTTTCGCGTCCCGGCAGCCAGCCTGCAGGATCCACAATTCGATCGCGCCGACGGCTTCAATCTGGCGCTGGGCACGGTGCGACGCCAGGGTTCGGATGATCGTCAGGCGCCGTCATTTGCCACCCTTGGCCGGGAGTGGAGTCTGTCACGAGCGTTGCGCGTGAGCGGCGGGTTCCTCGGTGGGGCGGATTATCTGTCGGCAGGCTGGGGGCTGCAGCGTCAATGGCCGGGCAATCTGAGCACCGGTGTGCGCCAGGTGCTGTCCAGCGATCGAGACACAGGCATTGCAGGTCATGAGGTGCAAATGACCGTCAGTGCCGTGTTGTCGCCGAATCTGTCCACCAGTGTGGTTGCGGTGCACCGTGGCAAGGGCTTTCGCAGCCTGTCGGACACCGGCTGGAGCCAGCAGCAGGGACGGGCCGACGCCTCCGGGCGCGATCACTGGACATTTTCGCTCAACGGTACTGTCGAGCGCTGGGGGGCATTCGGCATGACCTGGTCGCGCTACACCAGCGTGGACGAGCCACCCAACATGCGCCTGGGATTGTCCTGGTCGCAGACACTGCCCGCGCGCATCAGCCTGTCGTTGAGTCTGGAGCGAGGGATCGGCGATGCCGACGCGAGGCAGCGGGGCACCTCGGTCTATCTGACGGCCGGGATACCATTGGGCGATCAGCGCAGGGCTCGCAGTTACCTGCGCAGCGATCCGCGATCAGGGGTGCGCAGTGGCGTGTCGATGAGTGAAGTGCTCAGTGAAACCCTGGCCTATAGCGCCAGTGCCGAACAGCGTGAAGCTGCGGCGCCATCGCTGGGTTTGCGGGTCAACGCACTGGCGCATTACACCAGTCTGGATCTGGGCCTGAACCAGCGAGCCGGGGCAAGCGAATTCGACCTGGGGCTGCGCGGCGGCATGGCGTTGCATCGCGACGGTGTGACGCTGTCGCCGTATCCGCTGCGCGAGACCTTTGCCGTGCTCAAGGCTGGCGACCGTGCGGGTCTGAAGCTGTACACGCCGCAAGGCCCGGTGTGGACGGATGGATTGGGCCGGGCGGTGGTGGCGAGTTTGCCGGCCTATTCCACAGCCCGGCTGGAAGTCGATCCGTTGAGTTTGCCGCGCAACGTCGAGGTGCTCGACGGTTATCAGGAGGTCGAGGCCGGGCGTGGCTCGGTTCAGCATATGGATTTTTCCATCACCCGCGTGCGGCGTGTGCTGTTGAAGGCCAGGACGCTTGACCGGCAATGGTTGCCCAGTGGCCTCGCCGTACAGAACGGGCAAGGCGAATACGTGACCACGGTGCTTGAGGCCGGGGCGATCTTTCTGCCGGACATCAAACCCGGTCAGTCGCTGCGGGTGCAACTGTCGGATAGCGCGCACTGCGACCTGCAATTCAATTTGGCTGAAGCGCCGGACGAGCAAGCATTGATCGAGCCCGTCGACGCGCTCTGTCAGCCTTTGAACCTTACATGACCGAGTTATTGCGCATGCATCGATGGATTGTCCTGATCACGCTGGCATCGTTGGCATCGACCTCGGTCATGGCCAGCGAGGCCTGCCAGATGACACTCTCACCGAGCGCTGTGGACTATGGCGTTTCGACGCGGGCGGAGCTGCTCGCCCGGCCATCGGGCAATGAAGGCAGTTTTGGTGTGCGCACGGTTCATCTACGGATTCAATGTCCGGCTGCGCGCGCGATCAGGTGGTACTTTGCTGCCCCGAGCAGCGATGCGCTGCATTACCGCTGGGCACCGGGACGGTTGCAGATACGCATTGTGGCAGCGCGTCTGGATGGCGCGCCGGTGCAATGGCAGCGCGATGATGGCGAGGCGGGCCTGTTGCAGCCTGGCGATCGCATCACCGCCTGGCGCTCTGGCAGCCTCGCCGCCGGGCGCCATCTGGAGGTGGAGCTGGAAATCGAAGCGCGCGTCAGTGATGCCTCAAGTCGTGTCGCCGACCTTCAGCGATTTGAGGGATTCGGTACGTTTCAGCTGGAATGATCAGGCTTCGGCCAGCAGTTTGATCGCCGCTGCGCCGACCTTGCGCACCGCCTCTTCGATCTGCGGTGTCGGTTTGGCCGCGTAATTCATCCGCAGACAATTGCGGTACTTGCCCGAGGCGGAAAAGATGCTGCCGACGGCAATCTGTACGCCCTGATCGTGCAGCGCGCGATTGAGTTTCAGCGTATCGAAACCCTCCGGCAATTCGACCCAAAGCATGAAGCTGCCCTGCGGGCGACTGGCGCGGGTCCCGACCGGGAAGTAGCGGGTAACCCAGTCGATCATCGCGTCACGATTGCGTTGGTATTGGCTGCGCATCCGCCGCAAGTGCGGTTCGAAATGGCCGCCCTTGAGAAATTCGGCGATGGCGATCTGCGGCTGCGGTGCGGTGGAACCGGTGCTGATGTATTTCATGTGCAGCACCCGTTCCAGATAACGACCCGGCGCGACCCAGCCGATGCGCAGCCCCGGCGCCAGGGTCTTGGAAAACGAGCTGCACAGCAGCACTCGACCATCTTCGTCGAAGGACTTGATCGTGCGCGGACGCGGGTAGGTGTAGGCCAGTTCGCCATACACATCGTCCTCGATGATCGCCACGTCGAAACGCTGTGCCAGGTTGAGCAGGGCGCGCTTGCGCGACTCCGGCATGATGTAGCCCAGCGGGTTGTTGCAGTTGGGGGTGATCTGGATGACCTTGATCGGCCACTGCTCCAGCGCCAGTTCCAGCGCTTCGAGGCTGATGCCGGTGAGCGGATCGGTGGGGATTTCCAGGGCTTTCATGCCCAGGCCTTTGAGCGTTTGCATGGCGCCGTGGAAGCTCGGCGAATCCACCGCGACGATGTCGCCCGGTTCGCAGATGGCGTGGATGCTGGTGGACAGCGCTTCGTGGCAACCGGTGGTGATCACCAGGTCGCTGGCGCTCAACTGGCAACCGGAATCGAGCATCAACCGGGCGATCTGTTCGCGCAGTTCAAGGGTGCCGTGGATGTTGTCGTAATACAGACCGGGCATGTCCTGGCGTCGGCTGATCCGCGCCAGTCCGCGCAACAGCGGTTTCATCGTTGGCGTGGTCACGTCGGGCATGCCCCGACCCAGTTGCACCACGTCCTTGCGTGGCACCGCACGAATCAGCTCCAGCACCTGATCCCACTGCGAAATCTCCACCGGCCGCTGCGCCGGGCGCCCGACTGCGGGCAGCTCCGGCAGCTCGCGACCCACCGGCACGAAGTAGCCGGACTTGGGTTTCGGTGTCGCCAGACCGCTGTCCTCAAGCATGCGATAGGCCTGCTGCACCGTGCTGAGGCTGACCCCGTGTTCTACGCTCAAGGCGCGCACCGAAGGCAGGCGATCGCCAGGACGGTAGAAGCCTTGTTCGATGCGGGTGCCGAGCAGTTCGGCGAGGTTCACATACAGGGTCATGGCACTGCCTCGATGCAGGTTATTCGTTAAACCAGTACAGATGCAGCAAAAATCGGTAATTCAGTCTCAGGAATGGCAAATCTGTATGGAGTTAATACAGATGTGTTGAATCTGTAATGCTTTTGCCGACCCGCGCATCATGGAATCTCTGGCTACCCAAGTAAACAGGAGCAACAAAAATGAACGGCTTGAGCGATGTGCGGCTGACGTTACGCAGTCAGGAACTGGCGGCAGGGCAGGAGGACAGTGCATGGAATAGCGCCATGCGTAACGCGCCATCCGGCCTGAGTCGCTGGGGCCTGTTCTGGCATCGTCTGCACACGCGCAAGGCGCTTATGAATCTGACGCCGGAGCAGCTCAAGGACGTCGGGTTGACCCGGGAGCAGGCAAATGAAGAGGGGTTGAAGCCGTTCTGGCGGATCTGAACGTTTTAGCGCCTGTTTCGGCCCCTTCGCGAGCAAGCCCGCTCCCACATTCGACCGTGTTCTCAAGGTGGAGCGCGGTCACCTGTGGGAGCGGGCTTGCTCGCGAAGGCGTATTCAGGGCCTCAAAAAAACATCAGACCAACTCTTTAATCCGATGCCACAACATCCCCAACGCCAGCAACGGCGAGCGCAAATGCTTGCCGCCGGGGAAGGTGATGTGCGGCACCTTTGCGAACAGATCAAAGCCACCGCTGTGCTGCCCGCTGATCGCCTCGGCGAGCAGCTTGCCCGCCAGGTGCGTGGCATTCACTCCGTGCCCGGAATAGGCCTGGGCGTAATACACGTTCGGTTGATCATTGAGCCTGCCGATCTGTGGCAGACGGTTGGCGCCGATGCCGATCATGCCGCCCCATTGATAGTCGATCTTCACGCCCGCCAGTTGCGGAAACACTTCGAGCATCTTCGGCTGCATGTAGGCGCCGATGTCCTTCGGGTCGCGCCCGGAATAGTGGCAGGCACCGCCGAACAGCAGGCGCCGATCCGCCGAGAGCCGGTAGTAATCCAGCGCCACCCGCTGGTCACAGACCGCCATGTTTTGCGGCAGCAGGCTGTGCGCCAGTTCTTCGGACAGCGGTTCGGTCGCAATGATGTAACTGCCGGCGGGCAGTACTTTGCCGCTGAGTTGCGGATTGAGATCGTTGAGGTAAGCGTTGCAGCCCAGCACCAGGGTTTTCGCCCGCACTGAACCTTGAGCGGTGTGGACGCGAACCTCGGTGCCGTAATCGATACGCTTCACCCCCGATTGCTCGAACAGCTGCACGCCCAATTGCTGTGCGGCAGCGGCTTCGCCCAGCGCCAGGTTCAGTGGGTGCAAATGCCCGGAACCCATGTCGATCAAGCCACCGACATAGCGTTTGGAGCCGACCACGGTGTGCATTTCATCGGCTTGCAGCAGGCGGGTTTCGTAGCGATAGCCGAGGCTGCGCAGCTCTTCGGCATCTTCGGCAAAGCCTTCGAGATCGGCCGGTTTGTTGGCGAGATCGCAGTAGCCCCAGGTCAGATCGCACCGGATCTGGAAACGCTCGACGCGCTGGCGGACGATTTCCACCGCTTCCAGGCCCATCAGTTTCATCTGGCGAACGCCGTCAGCGCCGATGACGTTGCTGAACTGGTCGAGGCCGTGGCCGACCCCGCGAATCAACTGCCCGCCGTTGCGGCCGCTGGCGCCCCAGCCGATCCGGTGCGCTTCCAGCAACACCACACTGAGGCCGCGTTCGGCCAGTTCCAGCGCGGTGTTCAACCCGGAAAAGCCGCCGCCGACCACGCACACGTCTGCGCTCATCTCGCCTTGCAGAACCAGATAGTCGGGCTGTGGCAGGCTGCTGGCGGCGTAGTAAGAGGCAACGTGGGGTTGGCTCGCGAAGGTTCGGGCGCGGGCATTCATGGGCATCATCCAACGGCTGGGTGTCGAGAAAATTTGACGGAGCATAAGCCGCACGGCCGAAGACGGGCAACACTGGTCGGCCGTTGCTGTGTGGATCTCGGCTTTTGCGGCACAATTGCCGCCTATTTCATGTGGATTACCGTTTCGATGAGTTGCAACCGCCAGACCATTCGCGACCTGCGTCAGCAGATCCCCACGTTCGAGTGCGTGCCGGGCTGCCATGACTGCTGCGGGCCGGTGACCACCTCGCCGGAAGAAATGTCACGCCTGCCGCGCAAGACCCGCGCCGAGCAGGATGCGGCGATGGAAGAACTGAACTGTGTACACCTGGGGCCGAATGGCTGCACGGTGTATGGCGAGCGACCGCTGATTTGCCGGTTGTTCGGTACCACCAAAACCCTGCCATGCCCGAACGGGCGGGGGCCGGTGGAGTTGATTCATCCACGGGTTGAAAAGCAGATCTTCGAATACATGGCGGCGAATCGGCAGGTGCTGGTTTAGCGCAATTGCTGGAACCGAGTCGACCCAATCGCTGGCAAGCCAGCTCCCACAGTGATCGTTGTCGTTCACAGAATATGTGTTAATCACTGAACCTGTGGGAGCTGGCTTGCCAGCGATGGGGCCGGATCAGGAAGCACAAATCTCAATCCGGAATCGGCAGGCTCAGGCTCTCTTTCACCTCTTCCATCACGATATAGCTTTTGGACTCACGCACATGCGGCAACTTCAACAGAATGTCGCCCAGCAGTTTGCGGTACGAGGCCATCTCGGAAATCCGCGCCTTCACCAGATAGTCGAAATCTCCTGACACCAGGTGGCATTCCAGCACGTGCGGCAGCTTCAGCACCGCGCGGCGGAACTCTTCGAAGGTGTCGCCGGATTTGTAATCGAGGCTGATCTCGACGAACACCAGCAGGCTACCCTTCAAATGCTGCGGATTCAGGCGGGCGTTGTAGCCCATGATGATCCCTTCGCGCTCCAGCCGGCGCACCCGCTCCGTGCACGGTGTGGTGGACAGACCAACCTTCTCCCCGAGTTCGGTAAACGATATGCGCCCGTCCGCCTGCAGGATCCGCAAAATGTTGCGGTCGATCTTGTCCAGCTCACGTTTGGTCTGAGTGTTGGTACGCATAGGGGATGCGCCTCCGTGAAAAGGGTTTTTGCCGAGAATTGTCGCCAAATATAGGCGCTTATATAGTGAAATGCACTGGCCATTCTTTTTTACACTGCGCGCATCATTGCTCTAACAACAGACGTACGCGGCCCCGCCGCGATGAGGGATACAAAAATGCGCGTAATGGTCTTGGGTAGCGGCGTCATCGGTACCGCCAGTGCTTACTATCTGGCCCGTGCCGGGTTTGAAGTGGTGGTGGTCGACCGGCAGCCAGCCGTGGCCATGGAGACCAGTTTCGCCAACGCCGGCCAGGTGTCGCCGGGTTATGCCTCGCCATGGGCTGCGCCGGGTGTACCGCTCAAGGCCATCAAGTGGTTGCTGCAGCGCCACGCGCCGTTGGCGATCAAGGCCACTGCCGACATCGACCAGTACCTGTGGATGGCGCAAATGCTGCGCAACTGCACCGCTAGCCGTTACGCAGTGAACAAGGAGCGCATGGTGCGTCTGTCCGAGTACAGTCGCGACTGCCTCGATGAACTGCGCGCCGAAACCGGCATCGCTTACGAAGGCCGCAGCCTCGGTACCACGCAACTGTTCCGCACTCAGGCACAGCTCGATGGCGCCGCTAAAGACATCGCCGTGCTGAAAGAATCCGGCGTACCGTTTGAAGTCCTCGACCGCGCCGGCATTGCCCGTGTCGAGCCGGCCCTGGCCAATGTCACCGACATCCTCGCCGGCGCCCTGCGTCTGCCGAACGACCAGACCGGCGACTGCCAGATGTTCACTACGCGCCTGGCGGAAATGGCCGTGAAACTTGGTGTGGAATTCCGCTTCGGCCAGGACATCCAGCGCCTCGACTACGCCGGTGACCGCATCAACGGTGTATGGATCGACGGCAAGCTGGAAACCGCCGACCGCTACGTGCTGGCCCTCGGCAGCTACTCACCGCAACTGCTCAAGCCGCTGGGCATCAAGGCTCCGGTGTATCCGCTCAAGGGTTACTCGCTGACCGTGCCGATCACCAACCCGGCCATGGCCCCGACCTCGACCATTCTCGACGAAACCTACAAGGTCGCGATCACCCGTTTCGACAACCGCATCCGCGTCGGCGGCATGGCCGAAATCGCCGGTTTTGACCTGTCGCTGAACCCGCGTCGGCGTGAAACCCTGGAGATGATCGTCAACGACCTTTATCCTCAGGGCGGCAATCTGGCCGAGGCGAGCTTCTGGACCGGCCTGCGTCCGACCACCCCGGACGGCACGCCGATCGTGGGCGCCACGCCGTTCAAGAACCTGTTCCTCAACACCGGTCACGGCACCCTGGGTTGGACCATGGCGTGCGGTTCCGGTCGTTTGCTGGCCGATCTGATGGCGAAGAAAAAGCCGCAGATCAGCGCCGAAGGCCTCGATATTTCCCGTTACGGCAACAAGCCTCAGGAGTCCGCAAAACATGGCAATCCAGCGCCAGCTCACCAATGAGCGCATGAGTCAGATCGTCACCCACAACGGCACCGTGTATCTGGCCGGGCAGGTCGGCGACGACTTCGACGCCGGAGTCGAACAGCAGACCCGCGAGGTGCTCGCCAATATCGAGCGTTTGCTGGATCTGGCCGGGACTGACAAGCAGCATCTGCTGTCGGCAACGATCTACCTGAACGACATCGAGGCGCACTTTGCCGGGATGAACTCGGTGTGGGATCAGTGGCTGCCCAAAGGCGCCGCGCCGGCCCGGGCCACCGTCGAAGCGAAGATGGCCAAGCCGAGCATCCTGGTCGAGATTTCCATCGTCGCCGCGTTGCCGTAACCGTTTCAAAGATCCCTCTCCCGGCGCTGTTGGCGGTTCACGTCGTCAGTCGGCGCCGGTTTTTTATTTCCATGACCGCCTAGAAGTCTGCCGCCATGCGTCCTGCCCGTGCCCTGATCGACCTAGAAGCCCTGCGCCACAACTACCGAATTGCCCGCGAAGTCACCGGCGCCAAGGCGCTGGCGGTGATCAAGGCTGATGCCTACGGTCACGGCGCGGTGCGTTGCGCCCAGGCGCTGGAAACCGAGGCCGACGGGTTTGCCGTCGCCTGCATTGAAGAAGCGCTGGAGCTGCGCGCGGCCGGCATCAAGGCCCCGGTGTTGTTGCTCGAAGGCATCTTCGAGGCTGACGAGCTGGCACTGATCGTCGAACATGATTTCTGGACCGTGGTGCATTCGCTGTGGCAGCTCGAAGCCATCGAGCAGACGGCATTGAGCAAACCGATCACCGTGTGGCTCAAGCTCGATTCCGGCATGCACCGTGTGGGCCTGCATCCGAAGGATTACGCAGCCGCCTACCAGCGCCTGCTGGCCAGCGGCAAAGTGGCGAAAATCGTGCTGATGAGCCACTTCGCCCGCGCCGATGAACTGCATGAGCAGAGCAGCGCCGATCAGGTCGCGGTGTTCGAAGCGGCGCGTCAGGGTCTGGCTGCCGAAGTCAGCCTGCGCAACTCGCCGGCCGTGCTCGGTTGGCCGCAGATCCACAGTGACTGGGTGCGCCCGGGCATCATGCTCTACGGCGCGACCCCGTTCGAAGAAGCCAACGCCGTGGCCGAGCGCCTGCAACCGGTGATGACCCTCGAATCGAAAGTCATCTGCGTGCGCGAACTGCCCGCCGGCGAGCCGATCGGCTATGGCGCCAAATTCATCACCGACAAGCCGATGCGCATCGGCGTGGTTGCCATGGGCTATGCCGATGGCTACCCGCGTCATGCCCCGACCGGCACGCCGGTGCTGGTGGCCGGCAAACGCAGCCGCCTGCTTGGCCGCGTATCGATGGACATGCTCTGCATCGACCTCACCGATGTGCCGGAAGCGGACCTCGGTTCGACCGTCGAACTGTGGGGCAAAAACATCCTCGCCAGCGAAGTGGCGCAGTGGGCGGACACCATTCCGTACCAGATCTTCTGCAACCTGCGTCGCGTGCCAAGGCTCTATTCCGAGGGTTGACGCCGCTGCGGGGGCCAAGTGTTGTAAATACTGAACGCTGTCGCCATGATAACGCTCAATATTCTTACAACATCAGGAGGCTCCCGCCTTGGACGTCGGTGAACGACTGCAATCGATCCGCAAGCTCAAAGGGCTTTCCCAGCGTGAACTCGCCAAACGCGCGGGCGTCACCAACAGCACCATTTCGATGATCGAAAAGAACAGCGTCAGCCCTTCGATCAGTTCGCTGAGGAAGGTTCTTGGCGGGATTCCCATGTCCATGGTCGAGTTCTTTTCCGAAGAAATCCTGCAGGAAGTCCCGACTCAGATCGTCTACAAGGCCAACGAGCTGATCGACATCTCCGACGGCGCCGTGACCATGAAACTGGTCGGCCGTGCGCACCCGAGCCGGGCCATCGCGTTTCTCAACGAGATCTACCCGCCGGGCGCTGATACCGGCGAAGAAATGCTCACCCATGAAGGCGAAGAAACCGGGATTCTGGTGGAAGGGCGTCTGGAACTGGTGGTGGGTCTGGAAACTTTTATTCTCGAAGCCGGCGACAGCTACTATTTTGAAAGTACCAAGCCGCACCGTTTCCGTAATCCGTTCGACGCGCCTGCGCGACTAATCAGCGCAGCCACGCCGGCAAATTTTTAACGATAGAGGCGCCAAGCCATGACGGCGAAGGCATCCGCAGAGTTTTTTCACCGCGCGGTATAACCCCTTCGACTATGGGGTTGTTTCAGTGTGGCGGGCTACCCGCTATACTTGCGCCCGCCTGCGAACCGTGGCCGCAGGCGTGAATAGCCACCATTGAGGGTGAACGCGTGAACCTAATTATGAAAATGCTGGCCGCACCAGCAACCGTACTGGCCCTCTGGGCTGTCAGCGCTCAAGCTGCGACGAATGACGACATTGCCAAGCGCCTCGAGCCGGTCGGCCAGGTGTGCGTTCAGGGGCAGGAATGCAAAGGGATGGAAGTCGCTGCCTCCGCTGGAGGCGGTGGTGGGGCGAAGACGCCGGATGAAGTGATTGCAAAACATTGCAACGCTTGTCACGGCACGGGCCTGCTGGGCGCCCCGAAAATCGGTGACGCAGCGGCCTGGAAAGACCGTGCTGATCACCAGGGCGGCCTCGACGGCCTGCTGGCCAAAGCCATCACTGGCCTGAATTCGATGCCACCCAAAGGTACCTGCGCCGACTGCTCGGATGACGAGTTGAAAGGCGCGATCCAGAAGATGTCCGGCCTGAAATAAGCCGCGCTTCTGACGAAAAAAACCGTCTTCGGACGGTTTTTTTGTGCCTGCGATTCACGGCTTTCGCTGTCCTTTGCAGCAAAGTCGAGGCAAGCTCGGTCTACCCCTATTCACGGAACGGGCAGGAGGCTTCAGATGGTGCAGTTGTGTTCGATCGAACAGGCAGTGGACGAGGTGCTTGCACGCCTGCCGGCGCATATCCACATGGGCATGCCGCTGGGCTTGGGCAAGCCCAATCACTTCGTCAACGCGCTGTACCGGCGGATCAAGGATTTGCCCGAACGACAGCTGACGATGTACACCGCGCTATGCCTGGGGCGGCCGACGCTGGGCGACGGTCTGCAGAAGCGCTTCATCGAACCCTTCGTCGAGCGCGTGTTCGGCGACTACCCCGAATTCGATTTCCTCGCCGATCTGCAGCGTGACAGCCTGCCCGCCAACATCCGTATCGAACAGTTCTTCATGCAGCCCGGCAGCCTGCTCAACAGCCCGCCGGCCCAGCAGGATTACGTCAGCAGCAACTACAGCCACGCCGCCCGCGATATCAATGCCGCCGGCCTCAATCTGGTGGCGCAATTGCTCGCCAGCAGCAGCGAGCATCCCGATCGCCTGAGCCTGAGCTGCAACCCGGACATCACCCTCGACCTGTTGCCGATGATCACCAAGCGTCGCGACGCCGGGGAGACCATTCTGCTGGTCGGTCAGGTGCACACCGATCTGCCGTACATGCCCGGCGATGCCGAAGTCGATATCGACACCTTCGACCTGCTGATCGACGCGAAGGACAGCAGCACGCTGTTTTCCACGCCGAACATGCCGGTGGGTTTTCAGGATCACTTCATCGGTTTGCACGCCAGCACCCTGGTGCGCGACGGCGGCACCTTGCAGATCGGCATCGGTTCGATGGGCGACGCACTCACCGCCGCGTTGCTCGCGCGGCAGGCGGACAACGCCGGTTACCAAGCCTTGCTCAACGACATCAATCTCAGTCAGTGGGCACAGTTGATCGAGCGCGAGGGCGGCACTGCGCCATTCGCCAAAGGTCTGTATGGCTGCAGCGAAATGTTCGTCAACGGCCTGCTGGTGCTGGCCGATGCCGGGATCATCCGGCGCAAGGTCTACCCCGACGTGCACACTCAGGAGCAGGCCAACGCCGGCACCCTCGATGAGTCGGCGCAGACCGATGGCATCTCGGTGCACGGCGGCTTCTTCCTCGGCCCGCGCAGTTTCTACGAGCGCCTGCGCGAGCTGCCGCTGAGCAAGCGCCTCGAATTCAACATGACCCGCATCAGCTACATCAACGAGCTGTACGGGCAGGAAGAGCTCAAGCGCTTGCAGCGCCTCGATGCCCGGTTCATCAACACCGTGTTCACTATGACGCTGATGGGCGCGGGTGTGGCCGATCAATTGGAAGACGGGCGGGTGCTCAGCGGTGTCGGCGGGCAATACAATTTCGTCGCCCAGGGCCACGCGCTGCACGATGCGCGTTCGATTCTGATCCTGCGCAGCTGGCGCGAGTCCGCCGGCGAGGTCAGCTCGAACATCGTCTGGGAGTACGGCCATTGCACGATTCCACGGCACCTGCGCGACATCGTGGTCACCGAATACGGCATTGCCGATCTGCGCGGCAAGACCGATGCGGTGGTAATCGAGTCGTTGCTGAACATCAGCGATTCACGCTTTCAACCGGGGCTGATCGAACAGGCGCAGAAGGTCGGCAAACTGCCGAAGGATTTCCGCCTCGATCCACGCTTTGCCGACAACACCCCGCAACGCTTGCAGGCGATCGCCGCGAAGCATCCGAATCTGTTTCCCGAGTATCCGCTGGGTTGTGATTTCACCGCGATCGAACGGGATCTGCTGCGGGCGCTGAACTGGCTGAAAAGTAAGTTCAAGCTGAGTGAGATATTGGAGCTGGGCAAGGCTGCGCTGGATGCGCCGGAGGCTTCGACGTTCCCCGAACACCTTGAACGTATGCAACTGACCCACCCGGAAGGCCTGAAAGAAGACCTGTTCCAGCGTCTGCTGCTCACCGGCCTCAAAGCCACCGCACAGTAACGGGCCACCCCAAAACCAACGGTGGGAGCGGGCTTGCTCGCGAAGGCGTCGTGTCAGTCAAAGAATAGCTCGACTGACACGACGCCTTCGCGAGCAAGCCCGCTCCCACAGGGGGTAATGCGGTGTGGCTTATTCGATGAAGGTAACGACGCCATCCTTCAGCGATTTCACGCGGGCCAGCGATTCAACGCGATAGCCCTGCGAATCCAGCTCGGCACGGCCGCCCTGGAACGACTTCTCGATCACGATGCCCAGACCGGCGACGGTGGCGCCAGCCTGTTTGATGATCGAGATCAGCGCCTGCGAAGCCTTACCGTTGGCCAGGAAGTCGTCGATGATCAGCACACGGTCGCTGCTGGTCAGGTGGCGCGGCGAAATGGCCACGGTGCTTTCGGTCTTCTTGGTGAACGAGTAAACGGTCGCCGACAGCAGGTTTTCTGTCAGGGTCAGGGACTGTTGCTTGCGGGCGAAGATCACCGGCACGCCCAGGTTCAGACCGGTCATGATCGCCGGGGCAATGCCCGAGGCTTCGATGGTGACGATCTTGGTGATGCCCGAATCCTTGAACAGCGTGGCGAATTCGTCGCCGATCAGCTTCATCAGGGCCGGGTCGATCTGGTGGTTCAGGAAGGCGTCGACTTTCAGGACCTGGTCGGAAAGCACGATGCCTTGTTCGCGGATTTTCTGCTGCAATGCTTCCATGAAGCTGTCCTCGTTCAGCGCTTGTGCGCCCTAAGCTTTAAAAAAGTGGTCAATTCTAGCGCTTTAACATCGCGCGTATATCAGCCAATGCGCTATTGCCGCGCACGGCTTTGACTTCGGTCGGTGTGTCGTCGTTGCCTTCCCACGCCAGGTCGTCCGGTGGCAGCTCATCGAGGAAGCGGCTTGGCGCGCAGTCGATGATCTCGCCGTACTGTTTGCGCTTGGCGGCGAAGGTGAACGCCAGGGTCTGACGGGCGCGGGTGATACCCACGTAGGCCAGGCGGCGTTCTTCTTCGATGGTGTCGGCTTCGATGCTGGAGCGGTGCGGGAGGATTTCCTCTTCCATGCCCATGATGAACACGTAAGGGAATTCCAGGCCCTTGGACGCATGCAGGGTCATCATCTGCACGCCTTCGGCGCCGTCCTCTTCTTCCTGCTGCCGCTCGAGCATGTCGCGCAGGACCAGTTTGCCGATGGCGTCCTCGACGGTCATCTCGCCGTCTTCGTCTTTTTCCAGGGTGTTCTTCAAGGCCTCGATCAGAAACCAGACGTTGCTCATCCGGTAGTCCGCAGCCTTGTCGCTGGAACTGTTGGTGCGCAGCCAGTTCTCGTAGTCGATGTCCATGACCATGCTGCGCAGCGCCGAGATCGGGTCTTCGCCGGCACACTGCTCACGGACCTTGTCCATGAAGCGCTTGAAGCGCGACAGGCGATCGGTGAAGCGGCTGTCCAGATGCTCGCCCAGACCGATTTCGTCGGTGGCGGCGTACATCGAGATCTTGCGTTCGGTGGCGTAGTTGCCGAGTTTTTCCAGGGTGGTCGAGCCGATTTCCCGGCGCGGCACGTTGATCACGCGCAGGAAGGCGTTGTCGTCGTCCGGGTTCACGATCAGGCGGAAGTAGGCCATCAGGTCCTTCACTTCCTGACGGCCAAAGAAGCTGTTGCCGCCGCTCAGGCGGTACGGCACCTGGTGGTGCTGCAACTTCAGTTCGATCAGCTTGGCCTGGTAGTTGCCGCGATAGAGGATCGCGAAATCGCTGTACGGGCGGTCGGTGCGCAAGTGCAGGCTGAGGATTTCCATGGCCACGCGCTCGGCTTCGGCGTCCTCGTTGCGGCAGCGGATCACGCGGATCTCGTCACCGTGGCCCATCTCGCTCCACAGCTGTTTTTCGAATTCGTGCGGGTTGTTCGAGATCAGCACGTTGGCGCAGCGCAGGATGCGGCTGGTGGAGCGGTAGTTCTGCTCGAGCATCACCACTTTCAGCGACGGGTAGTCATCCTTGAGCAGCATCAGGTTTTCCGGCCGTGCGCCGCGCCAGGCGTAGATCGACTGGTCGTCGTCGCCCACCACGGTGAACTGATTGCGCTTGCCGATCAGCATCTTCACCAGCAGGTACTGGCTGGCGTTGGTGTCCTGGTATTCGTCGACCAGCAGGTAACGCACCTTGTTCTGCCACTTTTCGAGGATGTCGGCGTGCTCTTCGAAGAGCTTTACCGGCAGCAGGATCAGGTCGTCGAAGTCCACCGCGTTGAACGCCTTGAGCGTGCGCTGATAATGGGTGTAGACGATGGCGGCAGTCTGTTCTTTCGGATTTCGCGCGTTTTCCAGCGCCTGGGCTGGCAGGATCAGGTCGTTTTTCCAGGCGCCGATCATGTTCTTGATCTCGTCGACGCCGTCGTCGCCTGCGTATTCCTTCTGCATGATGTCGGTCATCAGGGCTTTGACGTCGGTCTCGTCAAAGATCGAGAAACCGGGTTTGTAGCCCAGCCGCGCATGCTCCTTGCGGATGATGTTCAGGCCCAGGTTGTGGAAGGTGCAGACCGTCAGGCCGCGACCTTCGCCGGCACGCAGCAGGGTGCCGACCCGCTCCTTCATCTCGCGCGCAGCCTTGTTGGTGAAGGTCATGGCGACGATGTACTGCGCACGGATGCCGCAGTTCTGGATCAGGTGCGCGATCTTGCGGGTGATCACGCTGGTCTTGCCGGAGCCAGCGCCGGCGAGCACCAATAGAGGGCCGCCGACGTAGTTCACGGCTTCTTGCTGCCGGGGATTGAGTCGGGACATACGAAAATTCGGGAGTCGTTGACGAAATGGGCCGGCATTTTAACAGGCTCAGCGATTTGTGCTGCTCTGTCCGACTTGTGACGTACCACGCGACTCAAATTTGCCGGTTTTGTTACTTTCGCGGAGGATACACGGTGATTTTGCGGCTAATGTTCTCATTCGTGACACAAAATAACGTTCTGATAATCGTTGTCATTGAACATCGCAACGGCATAATGCCCCGCCCACATCATTGCAGAGTCTAGGGAGCTAGCTTGTCTACGCCTGTCGAACCCTTGCGTTTGCTGCTACTGGCCGAAGAGCCAGCGTGGACAGCGTTATTGCGCGAGTGTCTGGCTCCGATGGGGAGCGCGGCGGTGCTGATCAGTGCGCCGAGCTGGGAGTCGGTCAGCAGTCTGTTCGAAGACAATCGTCACGCGGTGTTGTTGACCGTTCCCGCGTTGCAGCCGGCCCCGGGCCGTTGCAGCCTGCCGACGGTGTTGCTGCTGGATCACGAACCGGCCACCGCGCCGGTTGGCGTCAGTGACTGGCTGGTGTTCGACGCCCTCGACGCCGGCATGCTCCGCCGTTGTCTGCGCCATGTGCGTGAACGCGGCGTCCTCGAAAACACCCTGCAACGCCTGGCCGAACAGGATCCGCTGACCGGCATCGCCAACCGCCAGGGCTTCCAGACCCTGCTCGCGGCGCGCCTGGCGGAAAACGACGGCCGTGGTCTGGCCCTCGGGCATCTCGATCTCGACAACTTCCGTCACGCCAACGACGCCCTCGGTCATCAGGCCGGCGACCGGTTGATCCTGCAAGTCGTCGCGCGGCTGAAAAGTCAGCTTGAGGCCGGGGATCAACTGGCGCGGCTGGGCAGCGACGAGTTTGCCTTGCTGATCGACACCCGCCGCGCGCCGCAACGCGCCGAGTGGATGGCCGAACGCATTACCGAAGCCCTCGCCGAACCGTATTGGGTCGATGGCGAAAGCCTGTTGATCGGCTCCAGCCTCGGCATCGCCCATGCCCGTGCACAGGGTGGTGCCGACCCGCTGATGTGGCACGCGCACATTGCCATGCAGCAGGCCAAGAGTACGCAGGGCTGCACCTTCCATATCTTCAACGAACGCATCAACCGCAACGCCCGGAGCATGGCCGACCTCGAAAGTGAGCTGCGCCGGGCCTTGCGCCGCGATGAGCTGGAGTTGCACTACCAGCCACGGCTGAATCTTGCAGACGGGCAGATCGTCGGCCTCGAAGCCCTGGTGCGCTGGCGCCATGGCGAGCGCGGTCTGCTACCGCCGAGCGAATTCGTGCCGCTGGCCGAGCAGAGCGGTCTGATCGTGCCGCTGGGCTACTGGGTGATTTCCCGCGCGTTGCGCGACATGCAGGCACTGCGCGAGCGCGGGCTGCCGGCGCTGCACATGGCGATCAACCTGTCGTTCCGCCAGTTTCAGGACAGCCAGTTGCTGCCGACGCTCAGCCGGCTGATTGCCGAGCGCGGGGTCGAGGCGCAGTGGCTGGAGTTTGAGCTCACCGAAACCGCCGTCATGCGGCGCAGCGATCTGGTCAAACAGACCATGGACGCCCTCGGCCGTCTCGGCGTGCGTTTCTCGCTGGATGACTTCGGCACCGGGTTCTCCTCGTTCGTGCACCTCAACAGCCTGCCGATCACCTTGCTGAAGATCGACAAAAGCTTTGTCGGCGGCATGGAGCAGCGCGAAGAGAATCGCAAACTGGTGCACGCGATGATCAACCTCGCGCATAACCTGCATCTGGAAGTGGTGGCGGAGGGCGTGGAGACCCCGGAGCAACTGGAGTTATTGCGCGGGTTTGGCTGTGATCAGGTGCAGGGCTATCTGATCAGCCGGCCGTTGCCGTTGGCAGAGCTGGTTGAATACCTGACCTTCGGCTCTAGCCAGCAGCCAGCCCTCGAAATCGTCAGTTGAACGCAATCTCCGGGTTAGGCATGAATCCCTGTGGGAGCGGGCTTGCTCGCGAAGGCGTCGTGTCAGTCAAAGCATAGGCTGCCTGACCCACCGCTTTCGCGAGCAAGCCCGCTCCCACAAGGGAATCTCAGTCTGCCTGAGCGACTGTGTACTGGTTTGATGACAGAGGTTCGCGCTGAATCATCCGCTTCATCTTCCATTCAAACGCCAGCGTCAGGCTCACCGCCGCGCAGGCCAGGCCCAGCGCCAATCCCCACCAGACGCCCGTCGGCCCCCAGTTCAGGTGGAACGCCATCCACCACGCCGCCGGTGCGCCAATCAACCAATAACAAGCAAGGCCAACCAGAAACGTGGTTTTCGCATCCTTGAGTCCACGGATGCAGCCCATGGCGATGGTCTGCGTGCCGTCAAACAGCTCGAACCACGCCGCCACCGCCAGCAGGCTCACCGCCAGACGAATCACTTCGGCAAAGGCCGGATCGTTGTGATCAAGGAACAACCCGACCAACTGATTCGGCAACAGCCAGAACACCATGGCAAAACCCAGCATCACCACCGCACCGAAAACGATGCCGACCCGGCCGGACATCCGCGCATCGCTCAGTTGCCCGGCGCCGTAGTGCTGGCCGACGCGCATGGTGATCGCGTAGGACATCCCGGCCGGCACCATGAATGCCACCGAAACGATCTGCAGGGCGATCTGGTGTGCGCCCAGTTGCGTGCTGCCCATGGTGCCCATGCACAGGGCCGCGAAGGCAAACAGGCCGACTTCGACCGCGTAGGTGCCACCAATCGGCAGACCGAGGCGCCACAGTTCTTTCAGATACTGACGATTTGGCCGCGACAGGCCGGCGCGCAACGGGTAAGCGTCATAGGCCGGGTGCCGGCGGATGTGCCAGGCCAGCGCGAGCGCCATGCAGTTGGCAACGATTGCCGTGACCAGGCCGATGCCGGTCAACCCCAGTTTCGGCAGGCCGAACATGCCGGTGATCAGTGCGTAATTGAGCAGGAAGTTGGCCACGGTGCCGCCGAGGCTGATGACCATCACCGGGGTCGCCCGGCCGATCGCACTGGTGAAACCGCGCAGGGCCATGAAGCTCAGGTAGCCGGGCAGGGCGAAGGGCAGGGCGATGAGGAATTGCCCGGCGGCATGGACGTTGGTTTCGGTCTGGCCGAACAGCAGCAACACCGGTTTCAAATTCCACAGCAGCAACCCGGCGCCCAGCGCCATCAGCCATGCCAGCCACAACCCGGCCTGGGTCAGGCGGGCCGCGCCGATGATGTCGCCGGCGCCCTGACGGATCGCCACCAGCGTGCCGACCGCTGCAATCACGCCGATGCAGAAAATCGACACGAATGAATAACTCGCTGCCCCCAGTCCGCCGCCGGCCAGGGCTTCGGGGCTGAGGCGCGCCATCATCAGGGTGTCGGTCAGCACCATCAACATGTGCGCCAACTGCGAAGCAATCAACGGCCCCGCCAGCCGCAGGATGGCCCAGAGTTCGGTACGCACAGGATGCTGCATGGTCATCACCACCCATCAATCAGAGGGAACAAGAGACCGTCGATTCTCGGCGCTTGGCAGGGTTTGCACAAAAGGATAAAAAGGATGGGTGGCATGATTAAAACTCATCATGAGTAAACCTCGCCGGGGTGGCCGGATGCCGCCAAAGGAGCTTTGTGTATGTCCCGTCGTCTTCCACCCTTGTATGCCCTGCGCGCATTCGAAGCGGCGGCGCGGCACAGCTCGTTCACCCGGGCGGCCGAGGAATTGTCGATCACCCAGAGTGCAGTCAGCCGGCACATCAAGACGCTGGAAGAACATTTCGCCTGCAAGCTGTTTCATCGCAGTGGGCGCAACCTGCAACTGACGGAATCGGCGCGGATGCTGTTGCCCGGCATTCGCGATGGTTTCGCGGCGCTGGAGCGCGCCTGCAACACCTTGCGCGCCGAAGACGACATCCTGCGCATGAAAGCGCCGTCGACCCTGACCATGCGCTGGCTGCTGGCGCGACTCAGCCGCTTTCGCCATCTACAACCGGGCAATGAGGTACAGCTGACCAGTGCGTGGATGGACGTGGATTCGGTGGACTTCAACAACGAGCCCTTCGACTGCGCGGTGCTGCTGAGCGATGGGCACTTCCCGCCCGACTGGGAGGCCAGCCTGCTGTTTCCCGAGGAGTTGATCCCGGTCGGTGCGCCAAACCTGCTGAATGACCAGCCGTGGGATGTGGCGCGGCTGGCCTCCACGGAGTTGCTGCATCCGACCCCGGATCGGCGTGACTGGCGCAGTTGGCTGGAACATATGGGGCTGTCCGATCAGGTTTCGCTCAAGGGCGGACAGGTGTTCGATACCCTCGAACTTGGGATGATCGCCGCGGCGCGAGGCTACGGGGTGTCAATGGGCGATCTGCTGATGGTCGCCGAAGATGTGGCGCAAGGAAGACTGAGCCTGCCCTGGCCGACCGCGGTCGCCAGCGGCCTGAATTATTACCTGGTATGGCCAAAAACCCGTCCGGGAGGTGAACGTTTGCGCCGTCTCAGCGACTTCCTGCAAGGCGAAGTGCGGGCCATGGCGTTGCCGGTGGTCAAGCGCTTGAGCTGAAACGTTAGAGCCGCCACAATGCCGGCCTTGTGCCATAACCCTGCTGTTCGCTCAAGTATTCGGCTTTACCGCCGAATACGTGCATGTGGAACCGCCGTGCAGGTATCCACGATTCACCCCCATTAGAAAATTATCCGAGCTGCGATCAAGGAGGATCGGCAAGTTCGGCCAGGAGCTGTCCATGTCTCAACCTCGCGCTCGGATCGCCTCGCAGCTGGGCCTCGCGCTCGCTGTGATACTGGCGATCGTCATCAGCGGCAGTACGGTGTTCGCCCTGCGTTCGCTGGATTCCGCCAACCTCGCCACCCGTGAAGAGCACCTCGCCAGTGAGGCGCGGCTGCTGGCCGACCAGTTGAGCACTTTCCACGGCACGCTGCGCGAAAGCACCCAGCGCCTGAGCGGGCTGTTCGAGAAGCGCTTCAGCGCGGGCCTGAGCATTCACCCGGATGAACCGGTGAACGTCGCCGGCACCCAGACCCCGGGCCTGCACTTGGGCAGCGAAGTGTTGAACAACAACTTCAAGGAAGTCGACGAGTTCAAGCAGATGACCGCCGGCGTTGCCACGCTGTTCGTGCGTAGCGGCGAAGACTTCGTGCGGGTCAGCACCTCGCTGACCAAACAGGACGGCACGCGCGCCATCGGCACTTTGCTCGATCACGCACATCCGGCCTACGCGAAGTTGATGGCGGGTCAGGGTTACGTCGGCCGCGCGCTGCTGTTCGATCGTTCCTACATGACCCAATACACCCCGGTGCGCGATGGCAGCGGCAAGGTGATTGCGGTGTTGTTCGTTGGTTTTGATTACACCGATGCGCAGAACGCCCAGTTCGACAACCTCAAGCGCTTCCGCATCGGCCAGACCGGTTCGCTGGCGCTGCTGGATGAGCAGAACAAATGGTTGGTGTCCCCGGCGGGCGTCCAGGCATTGGATCAGGCGGTTACGGTGATTGGCGCTCTGGCCAAGACCCCTGGCAAAGGTCAGTTCTGGGGCGACAAGAACGAAGATTTCTACAGTGTTTCGGTACCGTTCGACGGTGGGCCGTGGGCGGTGGTGGCGAGTATGCCGAAAGCCGAGATTCGCGCGGTGACCTGGAGCGTCGGCACGCAACTGGCCATCGGCAGCCTGCTGGCGATGCTGTTGGCGGTGGGTTCGGTGGTGTGGTTGCTGCGCAGCAAACTGGCGCCGCTGAGTGATCTGGTGCGTCAGGCCGAAGCGCTGGGCGCAGGTGATCTGAGCGTGCGCCTGAACGTGTCGAGCAACGACGAGATCGGACAGTTGTCCCGTGCGTTCAACCAGATGAGCCAGGCGCTGTCGACGATGGTCGAACACATCCGCCGCTCCTCGGAAGAGGTCAACAGCCGCGCCCAGGCATTGTCCGGTTTGTCCGGTGGTGCCTACGAAGGCATGGAGCAGCAGTCCGGCGAAATCACCAGCATGGCCGGCGCAGTTGAAGAGTTCAGCGCCACCTCGCTGAACATTGCCGACAACATGGGTGCCACCCAGCGTCTGGCCCAGGAAAACGCTCAGCAGACGCAGATCGGTCGTACTTCCATGGACGAAGCGTCTTCGTCGCTTGAGCAAATCGCTGGTGCGTTGAACACCACGGCTACCGTGATCAACACCCTTGGCCAGCGTTCCCAGGAAATCGGCGGCATTGTCAGTGTGATCACCTCGATTGCCGAACAGACCAACCTGCTGGCGCTCAACGCGGCCATCGAAGCGGCCCGTGCCGGTGAACAGGGCCGTGGTTTTGCCGTGGTCGCTGATGAGGTGCGTAACCTGGCGTCGCGCACCCGTCAGGCCACTGATGAAATCTCCGGGATGATTCACAGCATCCAGCAGGAAACCGGCAACGCCATCAGCACCATGGAGCAGGGCAACCTGCTGATGCAGGAAGGCCTGTCGCGCAACGCCAACGTGGCGTCGGCGCTGGCGCGGATCGATGAGCAGAGCCGTTCGGCAGGGCAGCAGTTCGCCGCGATTACCACCGCGACCCAGGAGCAGAGCAGCACGGCTACTTTGCTCAGCAGTAACCTGCAGAGCATTGCGCTGGCCAACAGTGAGCAGCGTGAGGTTGTTTCTAACTTGGCCGTGACCGCCAAGGAGCTTGAGAAATTGGCGGCGGACTTGCGTTCTGAGGTTGATCGTTTTCGTTGATGCGCAGATGAAATAGCTATCGCGAGCAGGCTCACTCCTACAGGTGTATTGGTCGATCACAATATTTGTGATCACTGAAGACCCCTGTAGGAGTGAGCCTGCTCGCGAATGCATCACTGCCAATTCTGGATAAAGCACTCGATCTCTTACTCTCCTGGACTTGCTGAAACGTTTCCGCAGCGCTATAAAAATGGCACAACTCCAATAAAGGCTGCTGCCATGACCCCGTTCAAACTCGCCGTTGCATTCGGCGCACTCTCTGCTGCTTCCCACGCCATGGCCTGGGATTACGTACTCCTCGATACCAACAAGCCCGCGCAAAACTGGAGCATTACCAGTGAGCAGCTCGGGTTGAAAACCGACAAGCCTTTCTCCGTGAGTCTGCGAACCTTGCACGGCGGACGACAGGAAGGTGTCAGCATCGTCGATATCGATAACGGCACGATGAAACTCTCGGTGGTGCCGACCCGCGGCATGAATGTCTTGCAGGCGTCGGTTGGTAACGTGCGCATGGGTTGGGATTCGCCGGTCAAGGAAGTGGTCAACCCGGCCTTCATCGAACTCAATGGACGCGGTGGTCTGGGCTGGCTGGAAGGCTTCAATGAGCTGGTGACCCGCTGCGGTTACGAATGGGTCGGCCATCCGGGCATCGACAATGGCGAGATGCTGACCCTGCACGGCCGCGCCGCGAACATTCCGGCCAGCACTGTCACGCTGCACATCGATGAAAAACCACCCTACGCCATCAGTCTGCGCGGTGAACTGAAGGAACAGGCGTTCAAGAAAGTCGATTTCTCGGTCGTCACTGAGCTGGTCACCGAGCCGGGCAGCGTGCGCTTTGCCCTCAACGATACGCTGACCAACAACGGCGATTATCCGAAGGAATACCAGGCGCTGTATCACAGCAACTTCAGTACACCGTTCCTTGAGCAGGGCGCGCGGTTCGCGGCGCCGGTGAAACAGGTCTCGCCGTTCAACGACAAGGCCAAAGCCGAGTTGGCGGACTGGCAGACTTATCGCGGTCCAACCAAGGACTACGACGAAACCGTCTATAACGTCGTGCCCTACGCCGACGCAAAAGGCGAAACCCTGACTGTTTTGCACAACAAGGCTGGCAGCCTCGGTGTCTCTGTTGGCTTCAATACACAACAGCTGCCAGTGTTTTCCCTGTGGAAAAATACCGATACCCAAGGGCAGGGCTATGTCACTGGGCTTGAGCCGGGCACCAGCTTTTCCTACAACCGCCGCTATCAGCGTCCGCTGAATCTGGTGCCGACCATTGCGCCAAAGGCCAGCCAACAGTTTCAGATCAGCTACAGCCTGCTGGCAGACAAAGGCGCTGTGGATAACGCCTTGAAGCGCGTGAGCGAAATCCAGGCCGGGCGTGAAACCGAAGTGCGACAGGCGCCGCTGGTGGATCTGACCGAGCATTAAGGCGTCGCCGGCCGGTATTGCAGCGCCTCGGCCAGATGCTCACGGCTGATTGCATCGACTTGCTCAAGGTCTGCCAGGGTTCTGGCGACCTTGAGCAAACGATGAGCTGAGCGTAGTGACAAGGTCAGCCGTTCGCAGGCTGACTCCAGCCATTTCTCATCGGCTGTGGATAACTGGCAGTGCCGCTTCAGGCCTGGCAGATCGAGGAACGCATTGGCACAACGCTGACGCTTTTGCTGACGTTCGCGTGCCTCGGCCACCACGGCTGCCGCATTGGCGCTGTCCTCGCCTGGCTTCACTGCCGGATTCAACGCCGTCGCTTCCCGCGCCACCGTCAGGTGCAGATCGATCCGATCCAGCAACGGCCCCGATAGCTTGTTGCGGTAGCGCTGCACCATGTCCGGTGTACAAGAGCACTTGCCGCTCGGCTCTCCAAGATATCCACAAGGGCACGGATTCATCGCCGCCACCAACTGGAAGCGCGCCGGAAAACGCACGCGATCCTTGGCTCGGGCAATCACGATATGCCCGGATTCCAGCGGCTCGCGCAGCACCTCCAGCACCTTGCGATCAAATTCCGGAAGCTCGTCGAGAAACAGCACACCGTGGTGGGCGAGGGTGATCTCGCCGGGTTGCGGTTTCGAGCTGCCACCGACCAGCGCCGGCCCGGAGGCCGAGTGGTGTGGCTGGCGAAAGGGCCGTTGCGGCCAATGGGTCAGTGGCACGCCGCTGGCGACCGATTGAATCGCCGCCACTTCCAGCGCCTCGCATTCGGAGAGTGGCGGCAGTAGGCCCGGCAAGCGACTTGCCAACAAGGTCTTGCCGGTCCCCGGCGGCCCGCTGAACAACAGGTTGTGTGCGCCCGCCGCCGCGATCAGCAGCGCCCGTTTCGCGGCCATCTGTCCTTGCACCTCATTGAGGTCGGGATAAGGTTTCGCCGCATGGATCAGCCCGTCCGAGACATAAGGCTCGACCGGCGTATGCCCGTTGAAATGCGCCACTGCCTCCAGCAGATGATCCACCGCAAACACCTTCAAACCCGAAGCAAGGCACGCTTCCTCGGCATTCGCCCGCGGCACCACCAGTGCCCGCCCGGCCTTGCGCGCCGCCAGTGCCGCCGGCAACACCCCGCGTACCGGCCGCACAGCACCGGACAACGCCAGTTCACCAAGGCATTCCACCTCATCCAGCGTCAGACACGGCACCTGCACACTCGCCGACAGAATCCCCAGGGCAATCGCCAGATCAAAGCGCCCGCCGTCCTTGGGCAAGTCCGCCGGCGCGAGATTCAAGGTGATCCGCCGCGCCGGAAACTGCAGCCCGGAATTGATGATCGCGCTGCGCACGCGATCCTTGCTCTCCTTTACCGCCGCCTCGGGCAGGCCGACCATGGTCAGCGACGGCAGACCGTTGGCCAGATGGACTTCGACGGTGACAGCGGGAGCATCCACGCCAACCTGGGCGCGGCTGTGGACGATGGAGAGGGACATGGTCGTTCCTTGAGCTGAATCGGGGACCGCTTCCTGCGGGTTTTTGAAGGGTAGTTGGGGAAGGGCGATCAGGCGGGGGCGAACTTTCACTGGATGTTGCGGGAAAGCGGTCAACCAATTTCGAGGCGAAAAAAAACCGCCTTGAGGAGACGGTTTTCAGTTTGCAGGCTTCGGTGAGGCCAAGGCCTGCGTATCCTTTGCGGACACACTCACGTGCGATCAGGTTATGCATGTTTGCTCATTGGCGCAAGTATCAGATGGGCTTGAAAGGGGGGGCAACGGTCCCGTTGATAGCGCCTCCTAACAACTTGATACAAGTTGTTTAAATCGCTTTCTAAGGGCGGTCATAAAGTCCGCAATGACGATGCCCACTCATGGGGTATTCGCGAAGTGTGGCCGGGAGCGCAAAGACTTCATGTTCCTCGACACGGTGTGAGACCCGTGCCGGTGCTTTTTTTGAGGGACTCACACCCGGCCGCCTTGGCGGACACACTCACGTGTAGTCCCGAAGGTGTTCGTACGCCGGAAAGTGCATCGGAGGTTTGGCCCCACGCAAGGAGGGCCAAAGTATGTCTAAGTTTCTTAAACATATGTGGCGCCTCGTCAGAATCGCGTTATGGGCTTTTCGCCTGTACGAGTTTCTGCGAGACCGTTGGAATAATTCATTGTAGAGGATTGATCTGACGGAAACCGCTCCTGCCTCGGCAGGAGCGGTTTAATTTCTTTCGCAAACTTCAAGGCATTTTTGCTCAGGGTCTGCAGACTTACTCGGCCGGCGGCGTCAGCTTGGCTTCCATCTCGGCGACTTTGGCCTCAAGGCTTTCGAGGCGAGCGCGGGTACGCGCCAACACAACCATCTGACTATCAAACTCTTCACGGCTCACCAAATCGAGTTTGCTGAACGCACTCTGCAGCAGCATCTTGAACTGGCTTTCGATTTCGGCTTTCGGCAGCGGAGTGTCGCCGCTGAACAGGCGGGAGGCGGTACCGCTCAGGGCGTCGAGGAAGTCTTTGGGCGCGAGCATGGAATGTGTCCTGTAAACAGTGGCGGGCAGTGTATCACGCAGTGTCTATAGTCATTGACGCAGGCACGGATGCACGCTTTTCGCGCAAGCGGACGGACGGCAGCGCACCGTTGTTGTGCGTAACCGTCGGGGCTTTTTTGCGCGGGCGCCTGTGGCAGCGGCCAAGGGCTTGAAATCAGAGGAATTTGGCGAGATGGCAAGCTTTCTGCTTAGTCGGTAGTGACCCATGCACTGATGCAGTCGCTGTGACGAATGCAGTGCGGCAGGCGGGACGGGGAGTTTCGCCGGCAGCGGTTAGCTGGCGTCAGTCGGGCAGGTAAGGCCGACGATGCGTTACAAAGCCAGGCACTGCGCTTAGACTTGAGTCGGGTTTGTTTTCCTGGGGCAAGTCCACCAATTCGGGAGAGAGTTTCATGAAGCTAGTCACTGCCATCATCAAGCCGTTCAAGTTGGACGACGTGCGCGAGTCGCTGTCCGAAATCGGCGTGCAGGGCATTACCGTTACTGAAGTCAAAGGCTTCGGCCGGCAGAAGGGTCACACCGAGCTGTATCGCGGCGCGGAGTATGTGGTCGATTTTCTGCCCAAGGTGAAAATCGACGTTGCTATCGACGACAAGGATCTGGATCGGGTTATCGAGGCGATAACCAAGGCTGCCAACACCGGCAAGATCGGTGACGGCAAGATCTTCGTGGTCAATCTGGAACAGGCGATCCGCATCCGTACCGGCGAAACCGATACCGACGCGATCTAAACGCCGCCACAAACCCAACGCCCCAGGAGAAAACAATATGACTCTGCGTAAATTCGCAGGGCTAGGCGCCCTGTTGTCCATCGTAATGCCCGGCCTGGCTATGGCGGCAGATCCGGTGGCGCCTCCAGTCCTCAATTCCGGCGACACCGCCTGGATGCTGACCTCCACAGCCCTCGTGCTGTTCATGACTATTCCGGGCCTCGCGCTGTTCTACGGCGGCATGGTGCGGTCGAAAAACATTCTTTCGGTGATGATGCAGTGCTTCGCCATTACCGGCCTGGTCACCATCCTGTGGTTCCTTTATGGCTACAGCATGGCGTTCGACACCACCGGGATGGAAGCCAACGTCGTCAACCTGAACTCCTTCGTCGGCAGCTTTGCCAAGGCCTTCCTCGCGGGCGTCACGCCTGCCAGCATTACCGGCCCGGCAGCGCTGTTCCCTGAAGCAGTGTTCGTCACTTATCAAATGACCTTCGCCATCATCACCCCGGCGCTGATCGTCGGTGCCTTCGCCGAGCGCATGAAGTTCTCCGCGATGCTGGTGTTCATGGGCGTCTGGTTCACGCTGGTCTATGCGCCGATCGCGCACATGGTCTGGAGCGGTCCGGGTTCGCTGCTGGGCGACTGGGGCGTGCTCGATTTCGCGGGCGGCACCGTGGTCCACATCAACGCCGGTATCGCCGGTCTGGTGGCGTGCCTGGTGCTGGGCAAGCGCAAAGGCTTCCCGACCACCCCGATGGCACCGCACAACCTTGGTTACACCCTGATGGGCGCGGCCATGCTGTGGGTCGGCTGGTTCGGCTTCAACGCCGGTTCCGCCGCAGCCGCCAACGGCACCGCCGGTATGGCGATGCTGGTGACTCAGATCGCGACCGCTGCCGCTGCACTGGGCTGGATGTTCGCCGAGTGGATCACCCACGGCAAACCTAGCGCACTGGGCATTGCCTCGGGTGTGGTTGCAGGTCTGGTGGCAATCACGCCGGCAGCCGGTACCGTGGGCCCGATGGGCTCGCTGATCATCGGTCTGGCGGCCGGTGTGGTGTGCTTCTTCTGCGCGACCACGCTGAAACGCAAACTCGGTTACGACGACTCCCTGGATGCCTTCGGCGTGCACGGTATCGGCGGTATCCTCGGCGCGATCCTCACCGGCGTGTTCGCCGCGCCGGCGCTGGGTGGCTTCGGCACCGTGACCGACATCGCTTCGCAAGTGTGGATTCAGTGCAAAGGTGTCGGCTTCACGGTGATCTACACCGCGATCGTCACCTTCATCATCCTCAAGGTACTGGACGTGGTCATGGGCCTGCGTGCCACCGAGGAAGAAGAGGCAGTGGGTCTGGATCTGGCACAACACAACGAACGCGGCTACAACCTGTAAGTACGCGCATTAAAAAACTTGCCCGGTTCGCCGGGCATTTTTTTGTCTGGAATTTGTCATTGAAAGGAAGGCTGAAAGGATTTTTCGTACGGCTTTGGTCGTGTTTACGGCGGGCATTTTTCTGCGGCCAATCGCTTACATCATTGCAGGAATATTAGGGCCTTTGTTTTTTCCCAGAGCGCGCTAGAATGCGCCCCGAACGTGCGGAGAACTGTATGTGGCAACAGACTCTGATAACCCTGCGGGCACGGCCCCGGGGCTTTCATCTGGTAACGGACGAGTTACTCGCCGGCCTGCCTGAACTCAAGGCGTGCCGGGTCGGTCTGTTGCATTTGTGGCTGCAGCATACCTCGGCGTCGTTGACCATCAACGAGAACGCCGATCCGGCGGTCCGTCGCGACTTCGAACGATTTTTCAATCGTCTGATCCCACAAGGAACAGACGGCTATGAGCATAACGACGAAGGCCTGGACGACCTCCCGGCGCACTTCAAGGCCAGCGTACTTGGCTGTCAGATCAGTCTGCCGGTTTCGGCAGGGCGACTGGCTCTGGGCACCTGGCAAGGTGTTTATCTGGGCGAGCACCGTGATCATGGCGGTGCCCGTAAAGTCCTCGCCACCCTGCACGGTGAAGGGGCGTAAACCGTTGGTCACCAGCGGTTACCGATTTTTTTACGGCGACTTTCGACAGTCGCCAAAGCTGGTCTATAACTAATCTGCTTTTCGCAAGTCATGAGGTAGAACATGAGCGACGATGATCTGGAAAACGACGACCTCGAAGTAGGCGACGAAGACGAGGCCGAGGAAGGCCTGGAAGCAGCAGCGGAAGACGTTGCTGACGACGATGGCGGTGACGATACGCCGGCCCCGGCTGCCAAAGGCAAAGCCAAGGCTGCGGTGTCGATCGACGAGTTGCCGAGCATCGAAGCCAAGAACAAGGAGCGCGACGCCCTGGCCAAGGCCATGGAAGAATTCCTTGCGCGCGGCGGCAAGGTGCAGGAAGTGGAGGCCAACGTGGTCGCCGATCCGCCCAAGAAGCCGGATAACAAGTACGGCAGCCGCCCTATCTGAGGCGTGCTACCTGCTTGCTGAAAAAGCCCGCCGTCGCTGCGGGCTTTTTCATGCCTGAAACAAAGAGGTCATGGATACACGCAATCCCCTGTGGGAGCGGGCTTGCTCGCGAAAGCGGTGTGTCATTCAAATTGTATGTCGACTGACACGGCCTCTTCGCGAGCAAGCCCGCTCCCACAGGGGATAGTGGATCAGTTCGAGAGGGCATTCCAGTGGGCGAGCACTGCCGGCAAATCGGTCAGGCTACGGATCTCGGCATCCGGCAGCCGCTCCGCTTCCCAGACCTTGCCCGCCGGGTTGAACCAGATTGCGCGCATGCCGGCTTGCTGCGCACCGGCAATGTCATCGCCGGGATGATCGCCGATATGTACGGCGGTTTCGGCTGTGGCATCACCACGCTGCAACGCCTCCTGAAACAGCCGCACATCCGGTTTGGCGATGCCGATATCTTCGGCGCACAGCGCAAACTTGAAGTAATCCGCCAGGCCCAGCCGACGCACGTCGGCGTTGCCGTTGGTGACCACGCCGAGTGCGTAATGGTTGGCAAGGATTTCCAGGGTCGGTTCGACCTCCGGGAACACCTCGATCTGATGCCGCGCATGCAGGAATACTTCAAAGCTTTTGTCGGCCAGATCCGCAGCTTCGCCGTGGGCGTACCCGGCTTCCTCCAGTGCGTGGAACAGCACCCGCCGACGTAACGCACTGATGCGGTGCTTGAGGCCCGGTTCGCTGGCCAGCACCCGCTCACGAATCCCCCACAAATGCTCCACCGGCACTGCGCCCAGATTCGGCGCGTGTTCGCTCAGCCATTGGCGCAATACCGCTTCGGCGCTGACGATCACCGGGGCGGTGTCCCACAGAGTGTCGTCGAGGTCGAAGGTGATCAACTGGATGTTCATGAATCGTCGCCTTTGCTGCGTTTGGCCCGTGGGTGGGCGCTGTCATAGACCGCCGCCAGGTGCTGGAAGTCCAGGTGGGTGTAGATCTGCGTGGTCTTGATGTCCGAGTGGCCGAGCAGTTCCTGCACCGCGCGCAGGTCCTGCGAGGATTCCAGCAAGTGGCTGGCAAAGGAATGCCGCAGCATGTGCGGGTGCAGGTTCTGCCCCAGTTCGCGCTCGCCGGCCAGTTTTACTCGCACCTGAATCGCCCGTGGGCCGAGGCGCCGACCTTGTTGGCTGACGAATACGGCGTCGTCGGCCGGGTTGGTCATGGCCCGCAGCGGCAGCCATTGCTCCAGTGCTTCGCGCGCCTTTTTGCCGACCGGCAGCAGGCGGGTCTTGCTGCCCTTGCCGAGCACCTGAACCATGCCGTCGGCCAGATCCAGCTGATCGAGATTGAGCCCGGTCAGCTCGGACAGGCGCAGGCCCGAGGAATAGAACAATTCGAGAATCGCCTGATCACGACGGGCGAGAAAATCGTCCTCGACCGCACCCTCAAGCAGTTGCAGCGCACGGTCGGTGTCGAGGGTTTTCGGCAAGCGCCGTTCGCCTTTCGGCGGCGCCAGTCCGGTGGCCGGGTCGTGGTCGCACAGGCCTTCGCGATTGAGGTAGTGATAGAGCCCGCGCACCGCCGAAAGCAATCGGGCGAGACTGCGTGACGACTGCCCCTGCGCATGCAGGCGGGCGATCAGGCTGCGCAGGCGCTGAATATCCAGCGCCGCCCAACTGCCAATGTTCTGCTTGAGGCACCAGCCGAGGACTTTATCGAGGTCGCGGCGATAGGCCGACAGGGTGTGCGGCGACACCTGTCGCTCACTGCGCAAGTGTTCGCAGTAAGCGTCCAGTTGTCGTTCCATGCTCAGCGTACCGAGCGCAGGGAGCTGTTGACCCGTGGCAGCACGCGGCCCATGACTTCAGCGATGTAGCTGAGGAACAGCGTGCCCACCGAACTCTTGTAGTGCTGCGGATCACGGCTGGCGATCGCCAGAATGCCGTGGATGCCTTGATGGCTGACCGCGACTACCGCGGTGGAGCCGATCTGCTTGCGCTGTTCTTCGCCGAACAGGAAGTCCAGCTCATGTTCTCGCAGAGTGCCGCTGACGCTCTTGCCTTCGGTGAGCAGACCGCCGATCGCGGTTTGCGCGTCGGCATGAGTCACCCAGCGGCCAACCGGTGCCGGGTTGTCGCCGAGCAGGATCAGGCTGACAAAGGGCACCTGAAAGTCCTGGCGCAGGCTGTCTTCGACGCTGATCACCACGTCTTCCAGACTGGCCGCGTCCATCAGCGACAGGATCAGGCGGCGGGTCTTGTCGAACAGCCGGTCATTGTCGCGGGCGACGTCCATCAACTGCGAGAGGCGGTGGCGCATCTCGATGTTGCGGTCGCGCAGGATGCTCATCTGGCGTTCGACCAGCGAAACGGTGTCACCGCGCTGGTGGGGAATGCGCATGGCAGGCAGCAGTTCTTCGTGCTCGACGAAGAAGTCCGGATGAGCCTCCAGGTATGCGGCAACCGCTGCCGCCTCCAGGCTCTCGGACGCTGATTCGTCGGACTGTCGGGCGGGTACCTGAGGCTTATCGGTCATGGCTTCTGCTCACTCAAAGACGCACTTGTCCTTCGTATACACGCACTGCCGGGCCGGTCATCAGCACCGGGTGGCCAGGGCCTGCCCATTCAATGGACAGACGCCCGCCGGGCAGGTCGATCAACAGCGGCGAATCCATCCACCCCTGGCTGATTGCCGCGACAGCCGCGGCGCAAGCGCCGGTGCCGCAGGCCTGGGTTTCCCCGGCCCCGCGTTCCCAGACGCGCAACTGCGCGCGGTTGCGGTCGATGACCTGGAGGAAGCCGACGTTGACCCGCGCCGGGAAGCGCGGATGGTGTTCGATTTTCGGCCCCAGTTCATGCACCGGTGCGTTGTTGATGTCCTGTACGCGCAGTACCGCATGGGGGTTGCCCATTGACACAGCGGCCAGTTCGACCGTGGTGCCGTCGACTTCCAGCTGATAGCTGCTGGCCTGCGCCGGTGCGTCGAACGGAATATCCGCCGGCACCAGACGCGGCGCGCCCATGTTCACCCCGATCTGGCCGTCGTTACGCACGTCCAGCTCGATGATGCCGCCCTTGGTCTCGACGCGAATCTGCCGCTTGGCCGTCAGACGTTTGTCGAGCACGAAGCGGGCGAAGCAGCGCGCACCGTTGCCGCACTGTTCCACTTCCGAGCCATCGGAGTTGAAGATCCGGTAACGGAAATCCACGTCCGGGTTGCTCGGCGCTTCGACGATCAGCAACTGGTCGAAACCGATACCGGTGTGCCGGTCGCCCCATTGCTTGGCGTGCTTGGGCTGAATATGCGCGTGCTGGCTGACCAGGTCGAGAACCATGAAGTCATTGCCCAGGCCGTGCATTTTGGTAAAACGCAGCAGCATGGGTTACTCCGGCAGCAGGCTTTCGCCGGCAAACAGCTCGGCCACGGTTTCGCGGCGGCGCACTTCAAAAACCTGATCACCGTCTACCAACACTTCAGCGGCACGGCCACGGGTGTTGTAGTTGGAACTCATCACGAAGCCGTAGGCACCGGCCGAATGCACGGCCAGCAGGTCGCCTTCTTCCAGCGCCAGCTCACGATCCTTGGCGAGGAAATCGCCGGTTTCGCAGATCGGGCCGACGATGTCGTATTTGCGCGCAGCGGAGTCACGCGGTTTGATCGCAGTGACGTCCATCCAGGCCTGATACAGCGCCGGGCGGATCAGGTCGTTCATCGCCGCGTCGACGATGGCGAAATCCTTGTGTTCGGTGTGCTTGAGGTACTCGACCTGAGTCAGCAGCACGCCAGCGTTGGCGACGATGAAGCGGCCCGGTTCGAACACCAGCGCCAGGTCACGGCCGTTCAGACGCTCGCGCACGGCCTTGATGTAGTCGCCGGCCAGCGGCGGCTCTTCATCGCGATAACGCACGCCCAGGCCGCCACCGAGATCGATGTGGCGCAGGTGGATGCCGCAATCGCCGAGGCGGTCGACCAGATCCAGCAAGCGATCGAGGGCATCGAGGAACGGTGGCAGCGTGGTCAATTGCGAACCGATGTGGCAATCGACGCCGATCACTTCCAGGTTCGGCAGGTGCGCGGCACGCACGTACACGTCTTCGGCGTCGGCAATGGCGATGCCGAACTTGTTCTCTTTGAGACCGGTGGAAATGTACGGGTGGGTGCCGGCGTCGACGTCCGGGTTCACGCGCAGCGAGACCGGTGCGCGAACACCCAGCTCGGCAGCCACGACTTGCAGGCGCTCGAGCTCGTCGGTGGATTCGACGTTGAAGCAGTGCACGCCGACTTCCAGCGCGCGACGCATGTCGTCACGGGTCTTGCCGACGCCGGAGAACACGATTTTGTCGGCGCTGCCGCCAGCGGCGAGTACACGTTCCAGCTCGCCACGGGAAACGATGTCGAAACCGGCGCCGAGACGGGCCAGGACATTCAGAACCCCGAGGTTGGAGTTGGCCTTGACGGCGTAGCAGACCAGGTGCGGCATGCCGGCCAGCGCGTCGGCGTAGGCCAGATACTGGGCTTCGATGTGCGCACGCGAGTAGACGTAGGTGGGCGTGCCGAAGCGGTCGGCGATGGCGGACAGCGCCACACCTTCCGCGAACAGCTCCCCGCCACGGTAGTTAAAAGCGTCCATGGCGATCCCTTATTGGTAAACGTCGTGCTTGTGTGCTTTGGACGGCTGCTTCTGCGAAGACTGGGCTTGCTCGGCCGGGTCCTGATCGTCATCCGGCAGGTACAGCGGGCCTTTTTGACCACAGGCCGAAACGAGGCAGGCAACCGCGACGAGCGCAGCAAGGGAAGAGATCAGGCGCTTCATGGCGAAATCCTTGAAAATGCGTTAATTGCGCCGGAGTATACCGGCCACCCGGCAGCTTGCCTATGCGAGGGGGTTCCCGTCCGGCGGGGCTGTCTGAATACGCATAAACCCCTGTGGGAGCGGGCTTGCCCGCGAAGGCGTCGGTCCAGTCGAGAAAAATGCTGGATGTGCCGGCCCCTTCGCGAGCAAGCCCGCTCCCACAAGTGTTGTGTTGGATGTGCCGGCAGGTGCTTGGTCGTTAATCTTTGCAATCGGCCGGCAGCGTCCGTATCTTGCGGCGCTTGAGCCTGATCAGACATTTTTTGAGGTTGCCACAATGAGTTTGTCCGAAGCGCGTTTCCACGATCTGGTCGATGAAACCCAGGAAAAACTGGAGGACATCTTTGACGAAAGCGACCTGGATATCGACCTGGAAAGCTCGGCCGGTGTACTGACTGTGAAGTTTGAAAACGGCACGCAGCTGATTTTCAGTCGTCAGGAGCCGTTGCGCCAGCTGTGGTTGGCGGCGGTCTCCGGCGGTTTCCACTTCGACTACGACGAAGAGAGCGAGCGCTGGATGTGCGACAAGAGCGAAGAGCAACTGGGCGAGATGCTCGAGCGCATCGTCAAGCAGCAGGCCGGTGTCGAATTCGATTTCGAAGGTCTGTGATTTCGTGACTGATAGCGCACCTGTTCGTCCGCCAAAGCCGCTTTACAGCAACATCAGCCCGGCCGTGCCTTCGCCGTGCAGCGGCGTGTGCCGGCTGGATGAACAGAAGGTTTGTCTCGGCTGCTTCCGCCATGTCGAGGATATTCGCGAATGGCGCTCGGCAGACGATCAGCGCCGTCGGATCATCTGCCAGCAGGCTGCCGCACGAAAAGCCCTGACTTGACTCGACCTTGTGGTGAGGGGATTTATCCCCGATAGACTGCGCAGCAGTCTCAGAAGCTTGGGGCCGCTGCGCGACCCATCGGGGATAAATCCCCTCGCCACAGGGGTTCTTGCCAGATCAAAAGTGGGTGGCTTGTATATTTTTTGAGCTGTGATAGTGTCCGAACACGCCTCAACCCATCGAGGCATGGTGAAAACCCCGTCTTTTTTGGCGGGGTTTTGCTTTTTTTGTGTGCAGAAGAAAGGAGTCTGCCCGGATCATGACCGCACCTTCCATCACTCTTACCCGTCTGGACGTGCAACGTCTGGAGCGCTTGATCGACAACCTGAATGAGAAAGACCAGGCTGCGCCGGGCGTGATCGCGCTGCAAACCGAACTGGACCGCGCCGATACGCTGGTCGGCCACGATGAAGTGCCCGCCGATGTCGTGACGATGAATTCCCGCGTGCACTGCCGCGAAGAAGGCAGCGGCAAGGACTATCACCTGACGCTGGTCTACCCCAAGGATGCCAACGCCGACGAAGGCAAGATCTCGATCCTCGCGCCGGTCGGCAGCGCGCTGCTGGGCCTGAAGGTCGGTCAGCACATCGACTGGCCGGCTCCGGGTGGCAAGACCCTGAAACTGACGTTGCTGGAAGTTGAATCGCAGCCTGCCAACGGCGGTGAATTCCGCGAGTGATCCCGCCTCAGACCTGTTCGAGCGCCTCGTTCAGGGCGCGCTCCAGGTCGGCCTTGTAGCGCAGATACAAATTGCTTGAACTCTGACCATCACCGAGCAGGCCCGAGAGGTCCAGGTCGGTGATGTAGCAGCGATAGCGCTCGGTCTCGCGGCGCTGCTCGACGATCTCCCGGGCGACCACATGGAACAGCTGGTCGCCATATTCCAGCTCGCTGAATTCCCGTTGATTGCAATATAAGGTGACCTGCACCTCTCCCGGTGCGGCTTTGCCGACGATCGCCTGCACGTCGTAGAACGGTTTGTTGACCGGTGTCTGCGGCGCCGGTCGTGGTTCGACCCGGCGCGCCCGCCCGGGGCCGGAAGGCAATAGCTGGTAATACAAGGTGTCGAGGCCGACCGCCGGGCTGCCATCCATCGGCAACAGCGCTTCGCGTCGGTACTGGATCGATTGCAGGAAGCGCTGCAGCGGTACCAGCAGGCTCTGTTCATCGTGATACGGCAGATGCTGTTGCCACAGCGCGTTGAACTCATCCAGCACGTACAGCTCGGCCTGTTGTTCGCTGATCCGGTAGAACACCTGAATCGATTCCGGCTGACCCATCGGCAGGATCAACGCGAGGTCGTGATCCTCCAGCGCCATCGGGTCCAGGTGCAGCGGGCTGTAGCGCGGCTGTTCTTCGCCCAGATAATCGAGCAGCGCCGGCAGTGTGGCGAGTGCGACATGGTTGACCTGGCCCGGCACCAGCTCCAGCACGTGATAGTGCTGTTGCACCTGAATCAGGTAGCGGTGATTGAGCTCGCTGAGCAGCAGGGTCTGCGCGGTGTCGATGACTTCTTCCACGCGCCGGGCAATGAACTGCGCGCGGTTGTGGCAGAAGCAGCGCACCTTCAATGACGGCTGCTGCGCGCCGCGCGGCAGATTGTTGAGGTAGTCGCGCAGGCAATCGAGCAGCGCGTGGGGGCCGTCGAAACGGTTGACCAGCACTTCATTCCAGCTGTTGAGCGTGACCTGATCGAGGGTCAGCACAAGGTTTTCGCGCACCCCGGCGTAACTCAGCGAGTCAGTACGCTCGGTGGTCATCAGGATGTTCAGGTCGCGGTGGTGCTTGAGCGGATCGACACCGACGTTGACCAGCATCAGCACTTCGCTCGGCACCGCAGCGCGCAGCAGTCGTTCTTCGGCAACGGTCGGCAGGGGCAGGGCGATGCACTGCTGCAGGCTGCCGAGCAGGTTGAACAACTCGAACTCGCTCATGTCGCTGGTACCGGGGTGCAGCGCCAGTCGGGTGCTGCTATCGATCACACCGTTGCGATGGCACCAGGTCAGCAGTTCGAGCAGTTCGCGGCTGCGCTTGATCGGCGCGAAGTGCTCCCATTCCAGGGCATTCAGGCTGCCGTTGTACAAGCCCCACTGGGTTTGCCCAGGCTCTTTTTTATTCGGCGATTGCACCAGCGTCAGGGTGTCTTCGGCCAGATCCGGGGCGATGCCGGGATTGATGAATTCGACCTTGTCGGCCTTGCGCTCGAACGCGGCGTACAGGCGACGACCGAGCACGTTCAGGTCGCGCTTGTTGATCAGGCTGACGGTCTGTTCGCTGCGGGCGAACTGGGTCAGGAAGCGGTAGCTGTAATTCAGCTCATTGACCAGCGCGCGGCGTTCGGCGCTGACCTGGCGGACTTTCCACTGGCTGCGGCTGTCGAGCAAGGCCAGCTGGCGCTGATCCCAATGCCATTCGTGCGCCAGGCGTTCCAGCAACGAGCGCTGCCAGCTCTGGGTGCGGCTGTTGCCGGTGAGCTTGCGGTTGACCTTGAGGTACAGCGCGCGCCGCACCAGCTCCAGACGCTCCGGCTCGTTGCGGGCGCTGAGGTATTCCTCGATGCGTCGGTACACCACCATGTACGGATCCAGCTCATCCAGATCCAGCTGATTGGCGAACACGGCCTGCTTGTAGCGCAGGCTCAGGCACTGCACTTGCGGGTGTTCGCTGGCGTAGACCTCGGTCAGCAACAGCTTGAGCACCGACTTGTAGGGCGATTCGATGCCCTTGAACAATTGCCACAGGCCGGCACCGATGAACTCGCCCGGCGGAATTGTCGCCAGATGCCCGAGATCAAGCGTCTCGTCGGCGCGAATGAAACGCTTGGACAGCAGAGTGTGGGTGTACAGGTCGTAAGCGCTTTCTTCGTAGACCGGCACCAGCCACCAGATCGGTGTGCGCCCGGCCAGCCAGATCGCAGTGCGATAAAACTCGTCCAGCAACAGATAGTGCTGCGTGCTGCCGCAGTTTTCGGAGCTGAGCTGGGTGTCGCGTTCGCCTTTGACGAAGCGTACCGGGTCGATCAGGAAGAAGTGCGCCTCGGCGCCTTGGGTCGCGGCCCAGGCTTCGAGGAGCTGGCATTTTTTGCGCAGCTCGGCGAGTTCGTTTTCGCTCAGGTCCGGTGCGTGGCAAACCCACACGTCCATGTCGCTCTGATCGGCCTGGGCCAGGGTGCCGAGGCTGCCCATCAGAAACAGTCCGTGAATCGGCCGAGGCGGGTTGCTGCCATGGCGCGGCTTGTAGGAGAACGAGCGGGTCAGGCGCTGCGCTTCGGTGAGGGCGCTGGCGTCCGGTTCATAGTTGGACAGCCCGGCGGGGGTGCTGCCGGAAACATAGCCCGGCAACAGCGGGTGATTGACGTGGAAGAACAGCGGCAGCAGGGTCAGCACGCCTTGCTGGCGGCTCGACAGGCCTTCAAGTGCCCGGCCGAGCCGGCCTTCATTGAGTTTGAGAAAACGCGCGCGCAGCTGGCTGAGCACCTTGCGGTCGATGCCTTCGTCCAGGTCGGGGCGGATTTCATGGGTGCGCGTCATGTCAGCTCAAACCGGCTCGCAGGCTCGGACGAAGAGGGTCTCGGAATGGGAGGCAGTTTAGCCTTTGCGCAGCGGGACTTTTAAGCTGAATTTGTTTTTTGACGTCAGATTTTTAGCGGTGAGCGATCAAGCGGGCCCGCGGAAATCCCGTGGCAGGAGTTCCCGTGGGCGAAGACGGGAAAAATCAGGCGGTTTCCTGTTCTCTCAGAATGGTCAGCACGGTTTGCACATTTTGCGCGGCATCACGACCCAGGCTGGTCAGATACCCGCCATCGGGCTTGTCGGTGAGGTCTTTCTCGAAGAGGCGTTTGGCGGCGGCGATATGTTTCGGGGCAGCGGTCTGATGAATTTTCAAACCTTCCTGGGAACTGTCCAGGGGAAAGAGTGCGAGGACTTCCAGTTCGGCAACCAGCTCAGGGGTAAGCGACATAAGGACTCCAGACTTTCTAGGAATTGGACGACAGCGCCCCTAAGGTGAACCCGCTTTTGCGGCATGTCCAGTGCTCAGATCAGGGATTTTGTCTTGAGGCGAATTCCAGTGTAGTCGGGGCCGGAGAGATGGCTGGATGGATACGTTACAAACCTTGTGGGAGCGGGCTTGCTCGCGAAGGCGTCGGGTCAGTCGCCCTGTTCGTGATTGATCCACCGCCTTCGCGAGCAAGCCCGCTCCCACAGGGGAAATGTGTTGTTACTGCTTTTCCGGTGGCAACTCTGGCAACGCACGCAGCGCGGTTTCATACCACTCGGTATTGAACGCGCGGTCTTCGTCGAGCATCGCGTCGATTTCGTAGGCCAGCACGTGGGCCATCAGATTCAGGATGTCATCACGCTCGTAACCGACCAGCGTCAGCTTGTTGAAGGTTGCCTTGGCCGCTGGCGGGTTGTCGCTTTCGATCTGGTTCTCGATCGCTTCGATCAGCGTCGATTCGGTGAACTCTTCTTCATCATTGTCGATGTCAGTCGGCTCGCTCATGGCAGGCTCCTCAAGGAAAGGCGCCAGTTTACCCGCATTCAGCGGCGTGATGCTGCTGGCAGGATCACGCCCGGCGATCTATAAACAGTGACTGCCCACCCCGCACGGCCTGGAGGCTATGTGATGTTCAAGCTCTACGGATTCGCTGTCAGCAACTACTACAACATGGTCAAGCTGGCGCTGCTGGAAAAAGGCCTGCCGTTCGAAGAGGTGACGTTCTACCCGACGCCGACCCCGCAATCGCTGGCGATCAGCCCGCGCGGCAAAGTACCGGTACTCGGCGTCGATGCCGGATTTATTAACGAAACCGCGATCATCCTTGAATACCTCGAGCAGACCCAGAAGGGCACGCCGCTGCTGCCGAGCGATCCATTCGAGCGGGCGCAGGTGCTGGCGATCGCCAAGGAAATCGAGTTGTACATCGAACTGCCGGGCCGCGCCTGTTATGGCGAAGCGTTCTTCGGCTCGCCGGTGCCGGAGGCGATCAAGGAGAAAACCCAAGCCGAGCTGCTGCTGGGTTTCGCGGCACTGGGCCGCCACGGCAAATTCGCCCCGTACGTGGCGGGCGACAGTTTGAGCATCGCGGATTTGTATTTCCTGTACAGCGTGCCGCTGGCCTGTGCGGTCGGGCAGAAACTGTTCGGGATCGATTTGCTGGCAGAGATGCCGAAAGCCAAGGCGCTGCTGGAGCGGCTAGAGCAGAATCCGCATGTGCAGAAGATTGCAGCGGACAAAGAGGCGGCGATGCCGGCGTTTTTGGCGATGATCGCTGCCAAGAAGTAAGTTTTTTGGCGTTCTGAAGGACGCATTCGCGAGCAAGCCCGCTCCCACTGGGGATTTCGTTGGTCACAATGTTGTGTTCAACATCAATCCAAATGTGGGAGCGGGCTTGCTCGCGAAGCTTTTGACCTTTAGCGGCTGGCGATGACGGCCTGACCGCGAACCACCGCTGCCTTGACCTGCGCCGGCGCCGTCCCGCCGATATGGTCACGGGCATTCACCGAGCCTTCCAGGGTCAGCACGGCGAACACGTCCTGCTCGATCTGGTCGCTGAACTGTCGCAGTTCTTCCAGGCTCATCTCGGCCAGATCCTTGCCGGTGTCGACGCCGTACTTCACCGCGTGACCGACGATTTCGTGGCAGTCACGGAACGGCAGGCCACGGCGCACCAGGTAGTCCGCCAGGTCGGTCGCGGTGGAGAAACCACGCAGGGCCGCTTCGCGCATGATCGCGTGTTTCGGTTTGATCGCCGGGATCATGTCGGCAAACGCCCGCAGCGAATCGCGCAGGGTGTCGGCGGCGTCGAACAGCGGCTCTTTGTCTTCCTGGTTGTCCTTGTTGTAGGCCAGTGGCTGGCCCTTCATCAGGGTCAGCAGACCCATCAGGGCGCCGAACACGCGGCCGGTCTTGCCGCGAACCAGTTCCGGCACGTCCGGATTTTTCTTTTGCGGCATGATCGAGCTGCCGGTGCAGAAGCGGTCCGGCAGATCGATGAACTGGAACTGCGCGCTGGTCCACAGCACCAGCTCTTCGGAGAATCGCGACAGGTGCATCATCGCGATGCTCGCGGCCGAGCAGAATTCGATGGCGAAATCGCGATCGGAAACGTTGTCCAGCGAGTTGCCGCCCACGGCGTCGAAGCCCAGCAGTTGCGCGGTGTATTCGCGATCGATCGGGTAGGTGGTGCCGGCCAGCGCGGCGCTGCCCAGTGGCATGCGGTTGGTGCGCTTGCGGCAGTCGACCAGGCGCTCGTAGTCGCGGCTGAGCATTTCGAACCAGGCCAGCATGTGATGCCCGAAGGTCACTGGCTGAGCAGTTTGCAAGTGAGTGAAGCCGGGCATGATGCTCGCCGCTTCACGTTCGGCCTGCTCCAGCAGGCCTTTTTGCAGGCGGGTGATCTCGGCCAGGATCAGGTCGATCTCGTCGCGCAGCCACAGGCGGATGTCGGTGGCGACCTGGTCGTTGCGGCTGCGCCCGGTGTGCAGTTTCTTGCCGGTGATGCCGATGCGATCGGTCAGGCGCGCTTCGATGTTCATGTGCACGTCTTCGAGGTCGACGCGCCAGTCGAACTGGCCGGCTTCGATTTCGCCCTGAATGGTCTTCAGGCCGTCGATGATGCTGTCGCGCTCGGCATCGGTCAGCACGCCGACCTTGGCCAGCATGGTGGCGTGGGCGATCGAGCCCATGATGTCGTGGCGATACAGGCGCTGGTCGAAGGTGACGGAGGCGGTGAAGCGGGCGACGAAGGCGTCGACGGGTTCACTGAAGCGGCCGCCCCAGGACTGATTGGTCTTGTCAGTGCTCATGAATTCGCTCGTATCGGCTTGAAGAAAGAAGGCGTGAAACGCTGGCGCGGATAATAACAGGGTTGCCAATCCTGTCGCTGACACCGGTCGATACGTTTTTTTCTCATCTGCTCATTCATAGTCGGCGCCGTCTGTGGGGGATTTGCGCAAGGATATTTTTCGATTGAGCAATATCGGCCCGGCAAGCGTCTACAGTTGGACATAAGGGTCGGCGCGACTGCGGATCGCACAAAGGTCCGGACGCCGACTATAAGAAGAGGGGGTGGGTGGTTTTGTCCTTTGGCATACCCCGTGAAAAACGCAGGAAACAGCGGGCTTTGAGCAGTACGACCCGGACACTGGCAAATATTGCTGGCCGACGTACGGCACTTTTTGGCGCTCGGGCTAGTCTTAGCGTGGATCGCGGTGACGGACGTCACTTCACCTGTCTACGCTATCCTTGTGCGAGACTCACGCAGGAATCCAGCGCAATATGAATGTCCTGATCGTTGATGACGAACCACTGGCTCGCGAGCGCCTAAGCCGAATGGTAAGCGAGCTCGAGGGTTATACAGTCCTGGAGCCCAGCGCCACGAATGGCGAAGAGGCGTTGGCGCTGATCGACAGCCACAAGCCGGATATCGTGCTGCTCGATATCCGCATGCCGGGCCTCGATGGCCTGCAGGTCGCTGCCCGTCTGTGCGAACGCGAAACGCCACCGGCCGTGGTGTTTTGCACCGGCCCCGATGAATTTGCCGTGGAAGCCCTGCAGGCCAGCGCCGTGGGCTATGTGGTGAAACCCGTGCGAACCGAACATCTGCATGACGCCCTGAAACGGGCTGAACGTCCCAACCGGGCGCAACTCTCGGCCCTGACCCGTCCCGCCGCCGAAAGCGGTAATGGCCCGCGCAGTCACATCAGCGCCCGCACCCGCAAAGGCATCGAGCTGATCCCGCTGGATCAGGTGGTCTATTTCATTGCCGATCACAAATACGTGACCCTGCGCCATGAAAGCGGCGAGGTGCTGCTGGATGAGCCGCTGAAAGCCCTCGAAGACGAATTCGGCGAGCGTTTCGTGCGTATCCACCGCAACGCGCTGGTCGCCCGTGACCGCATCGAGCGTCTGCAACGCACGCCGCTGGGGCATTTCCAGCTGTTCCTCAAAGGCCTCAATGGTGATGCGCTGATCGTCAGTCGTCGACATGTGGCCGGTGTGCGCAAGATGATGCAGGGCCTCTGACCCGGCCTTCGCGCTTGGTTTCACTTTCTTCTACCGGGCATCGCAGGCCAGGGAGGCCACGCCGTTTCTGATTCAAGTCAAAGTGGATTTGGCTGAGCTGTTATTATCCGCCGTATCTATTCAGTACGGATTGATCCATGTCCTCTCGCGAAATCCGCATCGCCACCCGTAAAAGTGCGCTGGCCCTCTGGCAGGCCGAATACGTCAAAGCCCGTCTGGAAGCGGCCCATCCGGGTCTGCTGGTGACGCTGGTGCCCATGGTCAGTCGCGGCGACAAGCTGCTCGACTCGCCGCTGTCGAAAATCGGCGGCAAGGGCCTGTTCGTCAAGGAGCTGGAAACCGCGCTGCTGGAAAACGAAGCCGACATCGCCGTGCATTCGATGAAAGACGTGCCGATGGACTTCCCCGAAGGCCTTGGCCTGTTCTGTATCTGCGAACGCGAAGACCCGCGCGATGCTTTCGTTTCCAATACCTACGCCAGCCTGGATGCGCTGCCTGCCGGCGCCATCGTCGGCACCTCCAGCCTGCGGCGACAGGCGCAGTTGCTGACCCGTCGTCCTGATCTGGAAATCCGCTTCCTGCGCGGTAACGTCAACACTCGTCTGGCCAAGCTCGATGCCGGCGAGTACGACGCGATCATCCTCGCGGCGGCCGGTCTGATCCGTCTCGGTTTTGAAGACCGCATCACCTCGGCCATCAGCGTCGATGACAGCCTGCCGGCCGGTGGTCAGGGCGCCGTCGGCATCGAGTGCCGCAGCGCCGACACGCAAATCCACGCCTTGCTCGCACCGTTGCATCACGCCGACACCGCTTCGCGCGTGACCGCTGAACGTGCCCTCAACAAACACCTGAATGGCGGCTGCCAGGTGCCGATTGCCTGCTACGCCGTGCTCGAAGGTGAGCAGTTGTGGTTGCGTGGGCTGGTGGGCGAACCGAGTGGTGGCAAGCTGCTCAGCGCCGAGGCGCGCGCGCCGCGTGCCGATGCCGAGACGCTGGGGGTGAAGGTTGCCGAAGACTTGCTCAGCCAGGGTGCCGACGACATTCTCAAAGCGGTGTATGGCGAGGCAGGTCACGAGTGACTGGCTGGCGCCTGCTGCTGACGCGCCCTGCGGATGACTGTGCGGCGCTGGCCGCGGTGTTGGCCGGACAGGGGATTTTCAGCAGTTGCCTGCCGCTTCTGGACATCGCGCCGCTGCCGGTCTCTGACAAGATACGTCAGGCGCTGGCGCAGCTGCCGGGTTGCAGCGCGGTCATCGTGGTCAGCAAGCCGGCGGCGCGGATTGCGCTTGATCTGCTGGACGCTCATGGGCTTCAGTCGCTGTCGATGCCGTGGTTCAGCGTCGGTGCGGCGACCGCGCAGATTCTTCGCGATCACGGTCTCGACGTACACTTTCCCGCCGACGGCGATGACAGTGAAGCCCTGCTGCAATTGTCGCGTCTGCGCGAGGCGGTCACCGAGCCCGGCGCGCAGGTGCTGATCCTGCGTGGCGAGGGTGGCCGCGAGCTGCTCGCCGAGCGCCTGCGCGCGCTTGGTGCTAGTGTCGAGTATCTGGAGTTGTATCGGCGTGACCTGCCGGCCTACCCGCCGCAAGAGCTGCCGCGGCGCATTGCAGCGGAACGCTTGAACGGGCTGGTGGTCAGCAGTGGACAGGGTTTCGAGCACTTGCGCCAGATGGCCGGCGATGCCTGGCCTTCAATTGCGCAGTTGCCGTTGTTTGTGCCAAGCCCAAGGGTTGCCGAGCTGGCACATGCCGCCGGGGCCCGAACAGTTGTGGATTGCCGCGGCGCGAATGCCGCGGCTTTGCTGACGGCGTTACGGGAGCATCCCGTGCCCGTTCTCTAATGCAAAGGATGGATACGTGAGCGAAACAGCCTTGCCTAAAGTTGATGTCCAGCCTGTGATCGATGCCCAGGTTGAAACTCCACCGCCGGCCAAAGAGCCGCGCCGAGGCAACGGACTGGCCATTGTCGCCCTGTTGCTCGGCGCTGCCGGCGTGGCGATCGGTGGCTGGGGTGTCTGGCAGGTGCGTCACCTGCAGAGCAACACCGCACAGCAGTCGGATCAGGTGCAGGCGTTGAACGATCAGGCGCAGAGCCTCAAACTCAACGAACAGCGTCTGACCGAGCGCCTCGCGCAATTGCCCGGTGCCGATGAACTCGCCGAACGTCAGCGTCTGGTGACGCAATTGCAGGGGGATCAGCAGCGCCTCAATCAGCGTCTGGAAACCGTTCTCGGCGCCAGCCGCAAGGATTGGCGTCTGGCCGAGGCCGAGCATCTGCTGCGTCTGGCCAGCCTGCGTCTGTCGGCCTTGCAGGACATCAGCAGCGCCCAGGCGCTGGTGCAGGGTGCCGACGAAATTCTGCGTGAGCAGAACGATCCCGGCTCGTTCGCCGCCCGCGAGCAAGTGGCGAAAACCCTCGTGGCGCTGCGCAGCACCGAGCAGCCGGATCGCACCGGTCTGTTCCTGCGCATTGGTGCCTTGCGTGATCAGGTCATCGAACTGACCGAGCTGGCGCCTGAGTACAAGGATCGCGGCGAATCGCTGCTGGGCCTGACCGCTGACGGCGATGGCGCCAGTCGCTGGGCGCAGTGGTGGGATCAGGTGTCGCGTTACATCCGCATCGATTTCAATGCCGACAAGAATGTGAAGCCACTGCTGGCCGGGCAGAGCCTGAGTCAGGTGCGTCTGGCCCTGAGTCTCGCGCTGGAGCAGGCGCAGTGGGCTGCGCTCAATGGCCAGGCGCCGGTCTACACCCAGGCACTGACCGAAGCGCGGGACGTGCTCAAGGGCAATTTCAATCCGGACAATCCGCAGAGCAAAATCATGCTTGAACAGGTTGCCGAGCTGAGCCAGCAACCGGTCACCGTCAAGACGCCGGACCTGACCGGCACGCTGAGTGCGGTGCAGGCTTATCTGGAGCGCCGTAACGTCAACGCTGAAGAGTCGGTCAAACCGTTCGCCAAACCTGCCGCCAACACCGCGCAGGAGACCACGCCATGAAACGCCTGTATGTGATCGTGTTTCTGGTGATCGCGGCGACGGCGGCACTGGGCCTGGCGATTGCCGAACACTCCGGGTACGTGTTGATTGCCTACAAGAGCTTCCGCTACGAGGCCAGTCTGTGGGCCACGCTGGGCCTGATCGCGGTGTTGTGGCTGCTGATCTGGGGGATCAAGGCCTTGGTCGAGCTGGTCATGGCCTCCAGTGGCGTGGTCAATCCGTGGTCGCGCCGCAACCGCAGCCGGCGGGTGCAGGTGGCCATCGAACACGGGCAGCTGGATCTGGCCGAAGGTCGCTGGGCCAGCGCGCAACGTCATCTGTCTCGCGCCGCCGAGGCCGAGCGCCAGCCGCTGTTGTATTACCTCGGCGCGGCACGCGCGGCCAACGAACAAGGCAAGTACGAAGAGTGTGATCAGTTGCTTGAACGTGCGCTGGAGCGCCAGCCTCAGGCCGAATTGGCGATTGCCTTGAGCCATGCGCAGTTGCAGACCGATCGTGGTGACACCGACGGCGCTCTGGTGACCCTGCAGGCGATGCACGAACGGCATCCGCATAACGTGCAGACCCTGCGTCAGTTGCAGCGTCTGCATCAGCAGCGCGGCGACTGGTCGGCGGTGATTCGCCTGTTGCCGGAGCTGCGCAAGGACAAGGCTTTGCCTGCGGCCGAACTGGCTGAACTGGAGCGGCGTGCCTGGGGTAACAACCTGTCCCTGGCGGCGCATCGGGACGAGGACGGCAAGGTCGGTCTGCAGTCACTCACTCGTGCCTGGGAGCAGTTGACCTCCGCGCAGCGTCAGGAGCCGGCGCTGGTGCTGGCATACGCCGAGCAATTGCGTCAGTTGGGTGCTCAGGTCGAAGCTGAAGAAATCCTGCGCAGCGCCCTCAAGCGCAAGTACGACAGCCATCTCGCGCGTCAGTATGGCCTGGTGCGCGGCAGCGATCCGGCGCGTCAGTTGCAGGCCGCTGAAGGCTGGCTCAAGGAGCATCCAGCGGATCCGAGCCTGTTGCTGACCCTCGGTCGTCTCTGTCTGCAAGCCAGCTTGTGGGGCAAGGCACGGGATTACCTGGAAAGCAGTCTGCGAGTGCAGCGTAACCCGGAAGCCTGCGCCGAGCTGGCACGTCTGCTTGCGCAACTGGGTGACACCGAGCGCAGTAACCAGCTGTTCCAGGAGGGTCTCGGATTGCTGGATGAGCGTCTGCTGGCCGCGCCGTTGCCGGTGCCGGTTCACGCCTGATATCGCGAGGGAGCATGCTCCCTCGTTAACGTTCAGTGAGCGAAAAATTACCTGTGGCGGGCGTCTTGGGCAAAGTCCTACAACGGACTACACCTATTCCTCTCGCACCTGTCGGGTTTTCCCTACACTTCTGGTGAACTGTCGCCAAGGCCCCGCCTTGAAAGGCTGACAAGCTTTCCTCTACCGTAACTGCCTGTCTCCACTGTTACGGAAAAGCCATGTCGTTGGCCTGTTCACGCTCCTTGTTTTTCACGGCTTTCACTGCAGGGGCCATGGCCCTGGGAGCTTCCTATTATCTCGAGTATGCGGTCGGGCTGACGCCCTGCAGCCTGTGCCTGGCGCAAAGGTTTTTCATGGCGTTGCTGACGTTCTGTTGCGGGTTGGCGGCGGTCCACGGCCCACGGCGTGTCGGCCTGTCGCTGTACTGGGTCGCCGCGCTTGGCCTGAGCCTGGGCGGGACGACGGCGGCCTGGCGACAGGTGTTGTTGCAGAGTGACCCGTTGATGCAGATGACGAGGTGCGCGCCTGATGCCGAAGCGTTGTTCAGCAACCTGCCGTGGTTGTGTGCAACGTTGCGGATGCTTAGGGGCGGTGTAGATTGCGCAGAAATTTCCTGGACGCTGTTCGATTTGAGCATTCCGGAATGGAGCCTGCTGTTCTTTGTGGCGATGTCGATCCTGGCGGTCTATCAATTGCTGCGGCTGGTCTGGAGCGCTCTGCAGCGACCGCTCAGCGGCGAAGCGTCGCACCACACGCTGGTCAGGGATTAAACACTTGTATGAACTTTATCTCCTGCGTACCTTGAAGCCATAGGCGTGCGGGCATAATCTGGCCCGCACGTGTCATTGGATTTATGTTGCTCGATGACGCTCTGCCCGGTCGGCCCCCAAGCGATAACAGCCAGAAGAGGGGCGCGGGTGTAGAGCAGCATGACCCACAAGGGAAGAGAGATCGCCATGCTCGAAAGTTGTCAGAATGCTCAGGAACGCTGGGGTGGAGTTCATCTGCTGATCGACCGCTGGTTGCAAGAGCGCAAGGAGCTGATCGACGCCTACGATAATCTCGGTGCACAGCCTGAGTCGCTCTCCGAGAGCCGCAAGCCTCTGCAGGAGTTCTGTGGCGTGCTGGTCGATTACGTGTCGGCCGGGCACTTCGAGATCTACGAACAGCTGACCGGTGAAGCCAAGGCCTTCAACGACAAGCGCGGCCTCGAACTTGCCGAAACGCTCTATCCGCGAATCGACGTCATCACCGAAAAACTCCTCGCGTTCAACGACCTTTGCGATGAAGGCAAATGCGTCGCCGAGAAGTTCAAGGAGCTGGGTGGCCTGCTGCACGAACGCTTCGAACTGGAAGACTGCCTGATTGAAGTGCTGCACACGGCACACAAGCAGGAAGATCCGGTTCAGGCTTGATTCGTTTCTCGCATACAAAAAAACGCGGTGCGTCGAAAGCGCACCGCGTTTTTTTATGCCTGCGTGCTGGGTGCGATCAGCTCGTTGCGCCCCGCAGCTCGACCTCAAACACCAGCGGGGTAAACGGCGCAATCAGATCGCCCGCACCGTCAGCGCCGTAGGCCTGATCCGATGGAATCACCAGTCGCCACTTGGCACCCACCGGCATGTTCTGCAACGCAGTACGCCAGCCGGCAATCACGCTGTCGAGGCTGAACCATTGCGGCTGAGTGTTCTGATCGAACACGGTGCCATCCGGCAGTCGTCCGACATACAACACCTGGACTTTTCCATCGGGGCCGGCCTTGGCACCGGTGCCCGGTGTCAGCTCGGTCAGCAGGATGCCGTCGGCCAGTTCCTTCACGCCCGGTTTGGCTTTTTCGGCGGTGAGAAAACGTTGTTCGTTTTCCATCGCGGCGTCGCTCGACGGCAGCGATGAGTGCTCGGCGTTTTGCGATTCATGATCGGCCAGGATCTGCTCGATCCGCGCTTCGCTCAGTGCCAGCGGCTTGCCTTGATAGGCCTGCTGCAAACCGTCGACCAATGCCTGGATCTGCAATTGCGGCACTTCCTGACGCAGCCGTTCACCGAGGCTGGCGCCGAGGCTGTAGGCCAGATCGTGAGCATCGTTCGCGGTGGTTTTTTCCTCGGCGTAGGCCACGGAAAAAATCATCCAGAGGGATAAAAAAAGGTAGCGCGACATGGGCACTCTCCGTCCTGAGATGCGGGCGATTATGCCAGCGCGAAGGTCTGCAACGGTGAACTGCTTTTGTCTTTGTGCAGAACATTTTCGCTTCGTTGCAACGCAACGGTTTCGATACTGTCAAGATGACCTAGCGGCGGTAACTGCAGAGGTCTAGTATGAGCCGCACTCACGTCAGCCAGGAGGTAAACCATGTCGGCCACCAAGAAGCCTGTAAACACTCCGTTGCACTTACTCCAACAACTCTCGGGCAGCCTGCTCGAGCATTTGGAAAACGCTTGCTCCCAAGCCTTGGCTGATGCTGAAAAACTGCTCGCCAAACTGGAAAAGCAACGCGGCAAGGCGCAAGAAAAACTGCACAAGTCCCGCACCAAATTGCAGGACGCAGCCTCTGCCGGTAAAGCCAAGGCGCAGAACAAGGCCAAGGCTGCCGTCAAAGAACTTGAAGACCTGCTCGATGCGTTGAAGGATCGTCAGTCCGACACTCGCGGCTACATTCTGCAACTCAAGCGCGATGCCCAGGAAAGCCTGAAACTGGCCCAGGGTGTCGGCCGGGTGCAAGAGGCCGCCGGCAAAGCGCTGTCCTCCCGCGCCGCCAAACCAGCAGCAGCGCCTGCGAAAAAAGCGGCAGCCAAACCTGCTGCGGCGAAAGCCCCGGCGAAAACCGCTGCGGCAAAACCGGCAGCCAAACCGGCAGCCAAACCAGCAGCCAAGGCACCGGCTAAAACCGCCGCCAAAACCGCAGTGAAAAAACCGGCTGCGGCGAGCGCTGCGAAACCGGCCGCACGTACTGCCGCTGCCAAACCTGCAGCGGCCAAACCGGCTGCCAAGCCAGCAGCAAAACCTGCTGCGCGCAAAGTCGCTCCGGCAAAAACCGCTGCTGCTAAACCAACTGCCAAAGTAGCGGTAAAACCGGCTGCCAAACCTGCCGCGAAAACCGCTGCGGCAAAACCGGCAGCCAAGACTGCGGCCAAACCAGTCGCGGCAAAGCCTGCTGCCAAGGTTGCTGCCAAACCAGCGGCCAAGCCTGCCGCTAAAACCGCTGCCAAACCTGCAGCAGCAAAACCTGCGACCGCTGCAGCCAAGCCTGCCGCCAAACCAGTAGCCGCTAAACCAGCCGCCAAGCCAGCTGCCAAACCTGCCGCGAAAAAACCGGCCGTTGCCAAACCAGCTGCCGCCAAGCCGGCGACTGCACCTGCCGCCAAGCCAGCCGCTCCGGCGCCGGCCGCCGCCGCGCCTGCTCCAGCCGCTTCCACCTCGACCACCACGACTGCGCCAACGCCAGCCGCTGCGTCGAGCGCCAGCAGCAACCCGACCAGCGCTTCCTAAGTGCCGGTTGCCGCGACGCGCAGCACTTGCAGCGCGTCGCGGTTCGGGCTGGCGGCCGATCCCGTCAGACTCTCCAGCCACTCCCCCGACGCTGATGCGTCATCGCGCGGCCAATCCTGCGCAACCTGTTCCAGTTGCCACAGCAGATGCCGTTCGGCTTCCAGCTCCAGCGCCTTCATTTGTGCTCGCAGCCCCTTGAGCACCGGATCTTCCTCGGCCAGGGTTTTCCACTGAGTACGCAACGCACGCAGTGGCTGCACCACCTCCGCATCCCACGGCCCCACCAGCGTTTTCAGCTGCTGCACGCGCTGTTCGTCGCAGGCCGCGCCGCGCTGCTCCAGCCATAAACCGCACAGCAGCAGGCAGACATTGGCCCCCGCCGCTTGCAGTTGCAGGCAGGCAGGTTCCACGCCCGGTCTGGCGTAGGTGGCAAGGGAAAAGCTCCACAGGTCAGAGGACATCGTGCTACTCGCGCCAGTTGTGAGCGAAGCTGGTAGACTCCGCCGCCATTATGATCCGACTTCAGAACCTGACTTTACAGCGTGGCCCGCAACGTCTGCTAGAAGACGCCGAGCTGACCCTGCACGCCGGCCACAAAGCCGGCCTCATCGGTGCCAACGGCGCCGGCAAATCCAGCCTGTTTGCCTTGCTGCGCGGCGAGTTGCACCCGGACTCGGGCGATTGCCTGCTGCCGGCCGACTGGCGGATCGCGCACATGCGCCAGGAGGTCGACACCCTCGAACGCCTGGCGGTCGACTATGTGCTCGATGGCGACCTGCGTCTACGCGAAGTGCAACGTGACCTCGCCGCCGCCGAAGCGGCCCACGATGGCACGGCTCTGGCCCGTCTGCACGCCGAACTCGACAGCGCCGACGGCTATACCGCCGATGCGCGGGCGCGCAAGTTGCTGGCCGGTCTCGGTTTCACCAATGAACAGATGGATCGTCAGGTAGGAGATTTCTCCGGTGGCTGGCGGATGCGTCTGAACCTGGCGCAGGCCTTGATGTGTCCGTCGGACCTGTTGCTGCTCGACGAACCGACCAACCACCTGGATCTCGACGCGATCATCTGGCTCGAAGAGTGGCTGAAAAGCTATCCGGGCACCTTGCTGTTGATTTCCCACGACCGCGACTTCCTCGATGAAGTGGTCGATCACGTGGCTCATGTCGATCAGCGCAAACTGACCCTGTACCGTGGCGGCTACACCGCGTTCGAACGCGCCCGTGCCGAACGTCTGGCCCAGCAGCAACAGGCCTACGAGAAGCAGCAGGCGCAACGTGCGCACATGGAAAGCTACATCGCCCGCTTCAAGGCTCAGGCCACCAAGGCCCGTCAGGCGCAGAGCCGGATCAAGGCCCTGGAGCGCATGGAAGAGCTGTCGGCGGCCCACGTCGATTCACCGTTCGACTTCGTGTTCCGCGAATCGACCAAGATCTCCAGTCCACTGATCGACCTGTCCGATGCGCGCCTGGGTTACGGCGACAAAACCATCCTGGAGAAGGTCAAGCTGCAACTGACCCCGGGTGCGCGGATCGGTCTGCTCGGGCCGAACGGTGCCGGTAAATCGACCCTGATCAAGAACCTCGCCGGCGAGCTTGAACCGCTGGCCGGGCGCCTGACCCGTGGCGAAAACACCGTGGTTGGCTATTTCGCCCAGCATCAGCTCGACTCGCTGGATGCCAAGGCCAGCCCGCTGCTGCACTTGCAGCGTCTGGCGCCGACCGAACGCGAGCAGACCCTGCGCGACTTCCTCGGCGGTTTCGATTTCCGTGGTGCACGCATCGACGAGCCGGTGCTGAATTTCTCCGGTGGCGAGAAAGCGCGTCTGGCGCTGGCATTGATCGCCTGGGAACGGCCGAACTTGTTGCTGCTCGACGAACCGACCAACCACCTCGACCTGGAAATGCGCCTGGCGCTGACCATGGCGCTGCAGGAATTCAGCGGCGCGGTATTGGTGGTGTCTCACGATCGGCACTTGCTCAAGAGCACCACCGACAACTTCTACCTGGTCGCGGACGGCAAGGTCGAAGAGTTCGATGGCGACCTCGAAGACTACGCGCGCTGGCTGGTGGAATATCGTCAACGCAATGCGCCGGTCAGCAACACCCCGGTCAACCCGGACAAGACCGACAAAAAGGCCCAGCGCCAGGCCGCTGCTGCATTGCGTCAGCAACTGGCACCGCACAAGCGCGAGGCCGACAAGCTCGAAGCCGAACTGGGCAAGCTCCACGAAAAACTCGCCAAGGTCGATGCCAGCCTCGGTGACAGCGACATCTACGAGCCGGCGCGCAAGAACGAATTGCGTGATCTGCTGGCAGAGCAGGCCAAGCTGAAAGTGCGCGAAGCCGAACTGGAAGAAGCGTGGATGGAGGCACTCGAAACGCTGGAAAGCATGCAGGCGGAGCTGGAGGCGCTGTCCTGATGGAAGCGTTCAAGCTGCCGCTGCCGGCGATGTGGGTCGAGCCGATCTGGCTCGGCGTGCAGATTCTGCTGATCCTGTTGGCCGGTTACTTCGCTCAACGTGTCGTCGCTCGATTCCTCACCCGCCTGGGCGAGCGCTATCCGTTTCCGCCGCAGTTGCTGATGCCCCTGCGTGGCGTATTGCGCTGGCTGATCATGGGCAGCGCGGTGATTTTTGTGCTGGAGCGCCTCGGCGTATCGGCCACGGTGTTGTGGACGGCGCTGTCGGGTTTCGTCGCGGTGGCGGCGGTGGCGTTCTTCGCCATGTGGAGTGTGCTGTCGAACCTGCTTTGCGCGATTCTGATCTTCACCGTCGGCCCGTTCCGCCTGGGCGATGTGGTCGAGCTGGTGGACACCACCGACAAGCCGGGTGTCAAAGGCCGGGTGGTGGCGATCAATCTGCTCTACACCACGCTGGTCGAAGCCGAGGAGCTCGGGACGGGCAGCGCCATGGTGCAAGTGCCGAACAGCCTGTTCTTCCAGCGTTCGGTGCGGCGCTGGCGCGGGAGTGATGTGTTTCCTTCGAGCGGTTTCGAGAAGTAGTCCTCGGGCGTCTGATCTGACGCCTTCGCGAGCAAGCCCGCTCCCACATTGGATCTGTGATCGACACAAATCCAATGTGGGAGCGGGCTTGCTCGCGAAGAGGCCATCAGCCGCGCCCGAACCCTCCAGCAAAAATCGGTAGTCATCCGCGCCAAAGCGCATTAGCTTTGACGTCTTGTCACGAGCATGAGTCGAGGTGTGCGATGGAGCTTCAAACATGGCTGGCATTCTTTGCCGCCTGCTGGGTGATCAGTCTGTCCCCGGGCGCGGGCGCCATTGCGTCGATGTCCAGCGGTCTGCAATACGGTTTCTGGCGCGGTTACTGGAACGCCCTCGGCCTGCAGATCGGCCTGGCGGTGCAGATCGCGATTGTCGGCGCCGGTGTCGGCGCGATCCTCACCGCATCGGCCACCGCATTCCACGCGATCAAATGGTTCGGTGTGGCGTATCTGGTCTATCTGGCGATCAAGCAGTGGCGTGCGCTGCCGATGGACATGAGCGATGACGCGGCGGTACGGCCGATCGGCAAGCCGCTGGCGCTGGTGTTCCGTGGGTTTCTGGTGAACATCAGTAACCCCAAGGCGCTGGTGTTCATGCTCGCGGTGTTGCCGCAGTTCATCAATCCCCACGCACCGCTGCTGATTCAGTATGTGGTGATCGGTGCGACCATGATCTGCGTGGATCTGATTGTCATGGCCGGTTACACCGGGCTGGCGTCCAAGGTGCTGCGCCTGTTGCGTACACCGCAGCAGCAGAAACGCATGAACCGCACCTTTGCCGGGCTGTTCATCGGTGCGGCGGCGTTCATGGCGACGTTGCGTAAAGCGGCGGTGTAAAACCCGCAGGCAGAAAAAAGGCGACCTCTTGAGGTCGCCTTTTTATTCCTACTGATTTCTCCAGTGAACTCCGCTGTAGCGAGGGGATTCATCCCCGATGGGGCGCGAAGCGGCCCCGCTCTTGACCTGACAAGAAGGGGCCTGCTGCGCAGTCCATCGGGGATGAATCCCCTCACCACAGAGTTATTCACTCAGCCGGTCAGTGCAAAATCACCGGCGCGGTATCACGCGGCAGATTGTTGCGCTGCTGCGCCTCACGCGGCTGCTCGTAACCGCCGCCACCGAGCTGCATGCTCAGTTGCCCGGCCACGTCCTCACCCAGCGCTTTCGAAACTTCACGTACCACGCGAGGGCGATTCAGCGAGATCTTGATGTCGCGGCCGTTCACCAGTTTGGTGTCCTGCGCTTCGCCCATTGCCGTGAAGGCCGAGGTGATCTCGTAGGTCTTGGTGTTGATCAGGCTGAAATCCGCCACCAGCGTCAGGCCCAGCACCGCCGAATAACTGTCGGTGTGCGCCAGCTCGTTCATGTCCTGGGTGAAGTCGATGTCCGACACGGTGCCGAACAGCACGTAGTCGGCACCCTTGAAGTTGCCGGCCTTGATGCGCTTGATCACGTCGTAGACGTCACCCTTGGACGACGCGGTGTACGGCGTGCCCTGCACCAGCTGGAACATGCCGGTGCGGAGGATCTCGCCCTTGATGTCGCCGGTGAATTTACGCAGCTCACCTTGTTCGATGTAGCTGGTGGTCGCTTCCAGCTCGTTGTAGTTCGACGAACCACTGGAGCTGTAGTAACCCTCGCGGTAATTGTTCTGCGCCGAAACGATGTGGATGTACTGCTCCACCCGTTCCTGATACGCCAGATCCGTTACCGCGACTTTCGGGGCCGCTTGCACGCTGAACGCGCAAGCCAGGGCCATCATGCCAATCCATGCGCGCATCAATTAACGCTCCGTGGTTTTGCGGATCTCTTTTTCGTCCATCCACTCGGCCAGACCGCTTTCGACGTCGATCAGTTGCAGGCTGAATTTGTAGAAGACGTCCTTGTAGTCGCTGCTGCGCTTGACGATCGAGCTGATCGAGCCTTCCAGACGGTATTTGGCGGCGATCATGTTGCCGGTCTTGGCCACGGTGCTCTTCTTGTACAGGCCGCTCTGGTTCTGCAGCTTGAGCTGGTCGACCTGGCTCTGCATCGCGGTGTTGTCGCTGGCGAAGCGGGCGGTGCCGGACTTCATCAGCTGAGTCTTGATGCTGGTGGTGATTTCGCGGGTATCGATGTACTCGCTGGTCTTGTTCTTCACGTCGTAAACCTGCACCACCGGGCGGCCCTGCAGAATGCCGGACTGGGCCAGCGAGCGGGTCATCGATTCGGCGATCATTTGCAGGTCGGTCGAGCCGAATTCGTTGGTCACGGTTTCAACCGCTTTGGTGTCGCCGTAGCTGATGTTCTTGCTGCCCAGGGTCGGCGAGGTGTTGGCGCAACCGGAAGCCAGCAGGGCGAGGACAGCGATCAGGGAAAAGCGTGCAAACATGGGAATGCTCTCTAAAACAGGAATAGGGTGGCGGACTTAAGGCGTCTTGAGTTCGAGACGGAAATCCACGGCTTTCGGGGTCGGGGCGATGCCCTGGATGAAGCTGGTCTGAGCGCCGTACATCATCTGGCTTTTCCAGACTTCTTCTTCGGCGATCGGGAAACCTTCCGGGCCCAGCCAGGCGAAACGGTAGTAGAACGTCTTGTTGCTGTTGAGGGTGTTGGTCAACTGCACATTGACGGTCATGAAGCCGTTCTCTCGGGCGACGCGCATGGCGCCGACTGCGATGTGTTTCTGCGGACCCATGGCAACGACCTTGCTCGCGGCGCTGCCCGGCTCAGGAGGTGGCGGGGTGGCGCAGCCGCTGGCCAGCACGGCGAGGGCGGCAACGGTGAAGAGTTTGAAGCGCATGCAAAGACTCCGTTCTTAAGGTTGTTTGAGGCTGGCGACGTTGGTCGCGCCGGCGCTCGGAATGACGTGGGCGGCGACGCCACCGGCAAATACCTGATTTCCCACGGCACGCAGGCTGATCACTTGATAACGCTGATCGACGGTGACCTTGACCAGCGAGCCGCCGACAGCGCTCGGCAGACTGACTTGATGCTCGCCTTTCTTCAAGCGCAGACGCACCACTTGGGTGTTGTCCGGCAGGGTGCGCCACGTACGGGTATCGGCACCTTCCAGCACCGCTGAAGAAATACCCACGGCGAGACCGGCCAGCGGGTTGGTTTCGTTGATCTTCTTCTGCGCCACACCTTTGGTGATCGCGCGCACGGTGGTGCGCACGATGATCCCCGGCATGTCATCGCGCAGGGCGCGGCGCGACATGGCGGTGGTGCTGTTGAGGGCGGTCAGGTTGACTTGCTGGCCATCGACGCCAATCTGCGTGAATGGTGCGGTAGAGGTGTCAGGCTTGATGATGGGGAACGACAGCGGGGTGATCACCACGTTGTTGGAGATCGGCAATGGCAGCGGCACGCGGATCGAATCACGCGAGGGTGCCAGACCGCTTTGCACGACGATCAGGATATCGCTGTCGTCGGACTTGCTCGGCTTGTCGAGGTTGACCAGCGCCTGCTCCAGCAGCGGGGTGTTCGGGCGCAGTTCGGCCGCCTTGCGGTAGCCCGGCGCAGCCAGGTCTTTCTCGCCCAGGGCTTCGTAGACGAAACCGGCCAGGTAATGGCTGAACGCACTCTGGTAGCTGTTTTTCAGGCTGACCACTTCTGGCGCGTCGAGGCTGGCGACCGGGTAGCCTTGCAGATCCTTGTACTGAGTCTTGATGCCTTCTTTCTCGGCCTCTTCCTCACTCTTGAGGTATTCCTTGTCGCGCAGGTCGGCGATCACCGCTTCACGTTCGTGAGTTTTCTTGATCGCGGTGCGGGCGCCATCGAAGTCATTGACTGCCAGCAGGTTGAGGGCCATCTGCGTGGTCAACATGACTTTTTCGTAGTCGTAGCCTTCGTAGCGACGCACCTTGTCGTTGACCAGGAAGCTGCCGAACTGAGCCAGGTATTTACCGGTGTCGAGCTTGACCGAATCTTCCCACTGGCCAACCACCTGATCGGCGCTGGTCCAGGCGTTCTGGCTGCCGGACAGGTCGCCCTTGGCGCGCAGCAACTCACCTTTCTCGAAGTAATAGAGCAGGTCTTTGTCCGGACCGGTGTTGTTCTTTTCCAGCAGGCTCAGCGCGGCGTCGACGTTGCCGGTGGCCAGTTGCTGGTTGGTCTGGGCCAGTTCCGAATCGTAGTTGCGAAACGCCGAACAGCCGGACAGCAGAGTAACCGCGCTGAGCGCGATCAAGGTGGGAGTGCGCAATGCCATGGGGGTACTTCTTCCCTGAGCTAGAAACTGCATCAGCCGCCGGTGCTGGTCGGGCTGGTGTGACCCATCGACAGTGGCGCTGGCCTCCTGCCAATTCCTCATAACCAGAGGAGCTTTTATGCCGCGTCGCTATAGCGCGGGCGCGGCATTATAAGCGGGCGATGCTGGCCATGTAATAGCTTTTTAATCGCACTTGTTAGTTTGGTGCCATTACTCCTCTGCATTATCTGACACCTTTCGTTCATGGCGTTTCGGGCAGGACCAATGCCGATCCGATGTAATAGTTCTGGCCCATGAATACCCGCAGGTTGAACACTTGATGGCTGCGGTCGACGCGTACCGTGAACCCGTCTTCTGCACGAAAATACGGAAAACGCACGCGGTGCAGGCCTTTTTTCAGGCGCAGACGGGCGACCAGGGTTTTGTCCGGCAGCGTGCGCCAGGTTCTAGTGTCAGCCTCTTCAAAAGGATCAGGATCGGTCACCACCAACGACGCCTTGGACGGATCGCGCTCGTTCTTTTGCGCCTGGCTGATGGCGGCCATGTTGGCGCGGAACATGGCGCGAGAGATGATCGCCGGCATGTCATCGCGCAAGGTGCGGATGGCCATGTCCGACACGCTGTTAATCATGGTCAATGGGTGCTTTTTACCGTCGACGAGGATCTGGGTCACGCCAGGTGTGAGGGTGTCGGGCACCATCACCGGGAACGAGATCGGTGCAACAATCGTCAGGTTTTCGTTCAGCCGCACCGGGATCGGCACTTGCACCGAACTGCGTGCCGGGGCGAAACCGGCCTGGACCACGATCAGAATCTCGCTTTCATCGGCTGCCGGTCCGGGTTTGTCCAGGTTGCGCAAAGCGTTTTCGAGCAGCGGCACGCCCGGGCGCAATTCGATCGCCTGTCGATACCCCGGCGCTGCGAGCGCGCGTTCGCCCAGCGCTTCATAAGTGAAGCCGGCCAGATAATGGCTGAATGCACTCTGGTAGCCGTTCTTCAGCTCAAGCACTTGCGGGGCATCGAGGATGGCCACCGGATAGCCTTCCAGATCCTTGTAGTGCAGGGTGATGCCCTGTTGCGTAGCTTGCTCTTGCGCTTCTTCGTATTGCCGCTCCCGCTGGCGGGCGATAAGGGTTTCGCGCTCGTGGGTTTTCTTGATGTCGGCGCGGGCCCCGTCGAAATCGTTTTCCGCCAGTTGGTTGAGGGCCATTTCGGTGGTCAGCATGACTTTTTCGTAGTCGTAGCCTTCGTAACGCTGCAGCTTGTCATTGACCAGCATGGTGCCCATTTCATTACCGAAACGGGTCAGCAACTTCATGCCTGCGGAGGGCACGGCTTCTTCGCGCTGAAAAATCATCCGGTCAGCACTGCGCCACGCTTCCTGGCTTTTTGGCAGGTTGGTGCCGGCGCTGAGGATCGCGCCGCGTTCCATGAAATACAGCAGATCCTTGTCTTCCCAAGGATTGTGCAGCTCCATCAGATAAAGCGCTTCGTTGAGATTGCCCTGCGCCATCTGATCGATGGTCTGCTGCATTTCCTGATCGTAATTGCGGTAAGCGGCGCACCCACTCAGTTGCATGATGAGGCTAAGCAGCAGGTAGAGCGGCAGGCAATGGCGCATGGAGACGGGTTCTTCCTTGAACGGCAAAAGCACGGAGGTGACGCATTATAGGGGCGCTTTGCTGCTGCCGGGTGGACAAGGATTGCGCTAGGCTTGCGCGCTCAGCGCTCAACAGATCCGGGGCTTTAATGAATCAACTGCAAGCCATGCGCGCGTTTCGTTGCATCGTCGAGTGTCGCGGGTTCAGCGCCGCTGCCGAGCGCCTCGACACCACTCACTCGACCATCTCCCGGCAGTTGCAGCAGCTGGAACGCGAGCTGGGCACGCGGCTGATCAACCGCAACACCCGAGGTTTCAGCCTGACCACGGCGGGGCAGCAGTATTACGCGGCGTGCGTGGACATTCTCGATCGCCTCGATCAAGCCGCACTGGCGGTGGGGCAGGCACATGAAAGCCCCAGCGGTGTGCTGCGCATCAGTGCACCGATGGTGATCGGTACGCTGGAACTGGCGAGCTGGTTGCCGGCGTTTCAGCAGCGCTATCCCGAGATTGAAGTGGACCTGTCATGCGATGACCGTTTCGTCGATCTGATCGCCGAGGGTTTCGATGTGGCCCTGCGCATCTGCGGGCCGTTGGCCGATTCATCCATGGTGGCGCGGTTGCTGACTGTCTCGGACATGTTGCTGGTGGCTTCGCCTGTGTATGTGGCGCGCAATGGTTTGGTGCGACAGGTGCGCGAACTCGCCGAGCAGCAGTTGCTGGCGTTTGCCGGTGGCAGCGACTGGGTGCTGACCGATACGCGTGGACTCACCACCAGCGTGCGCGTGCAGGGCCGGTTCAAGGCCGATTCGATCAGTTCGCTGCACGCCGCCGCGTTGGCTGGGGTTGGCATCGCCGCGTTCACCCGGGCCACAGTGCAGGACGATCTGCTCAGCGGTCGGCTGGTGCAAATCCTGCCCAACTACAGCCTTGGGCGGCGCCACTATTACGCGCTCTATCCGCATGCCCGGCACGTCGCACTAAAGGTGCAAGTGTTCGTCGAATTCATGCTTGAGCACTACCGCAACACCGCCGCAGCGCTGCGTTAAAACGCCACGAGACGTCGACAAAGCTTGAGTGAAAGGCGTTCGAAGTGAACAATATGTAACTTCGCATTTCCATTTGAGACTCATTCATGACTGCCGCGTCCCGATTCCTGGCCTGGCTGGTGTTCCCGCTGTTTGCCCTGAGCAGTTTCAACCTGCTGGCCGACACCGTGGAAGGCGCCCCGCAGGCGCTGCACCTGCTCGATTACATCAGCGCCGACTATCCGCCGACGGTCGAGGCGGGCAAGGTCGTCGACGACGGCGAATACCGCGAGCAACTGGAATTCACCCAGGTGCTGCAAGGGCTGATCGGCGATCTGCCGGCCAAACCGGAGAAGGCTGAGCTGGAGCAGGGTGTCGAGGCTCTGCACGCCGCCATCACCGCGAAACAGGACGGCGCTGAAGTCGCGCGTCAGGCCCGACAACTGGGGGCGAAACTGGCGGTGGCGTATGAAGTCAGCCAAGCGCCGATCATCACTCCCGATCCGACCCGGGGCGCGGCGCTGTACGCGCAGAACTGCTCGGTATGCCACGGTGAAACCGGCGCCGGTGACGGCCCGGCGGGGCTCGGCATGACGCCGCCGCCAGCCAATCTGCGCGATGCCGCACGCATCGATCACCTGAGCCTGTACGCGATCTACAGCACCCTCGGCCAAGGCGTCGAAGGCACTGACATGCCGGCGTTCGCCGATCAACTGGACGACCGTCAGCGTTGGGATCTGGCGACCTACATTGCCGGTTTCAGTGCCGACCCGGCTGCGGCCAAGTCCGACAAGAACTTCAACATCGCTGATCTGGCGCGCCAGACGCCGGCCGAAGTGCAGGCCGCCGAAGGCCCGCAGGTCGCCGCAAGCTTCCGTGCCCAACGCGCGCAGCCGCCGCAGGTCAAGCGTGGCCCGGCGCAGTTGCTCGATTACACTGCCGCCACGCTGGACAAGAGCCTGGCGGCGTATCGCGCCGGTGAACACGATCAGGCTTACGACCTGTCGGTGGCGGCGTATCTGGAAGGTTTCGAGCTGGTCGAAAGCTCGCTGGACAACGTTGATGCCAACGTGCGCAAGGACACCGAAAAATCGCTGATGGCCTACCGTCAATCGTTGCAGGACGGCTTGCCGGTGGCGCAGGCCGAACAGCGTCTGGACGTAGCCAAGGGCAAGTTGAAAGAGTCCGCCGAACTGCTCGGCAGCGATGGTCTGAGCTGGTCGCTGAGCTTTATCTCCGGCCTGCTGATTCTGCTGCGCGAAGGCCTCGAAGCGATTCTGGTGCTGGCGGCGATCCTCGCGTTCCTGCGCAACACCGGCCAGCAGTCGGCAGTGCGCAGCGTCAACATCGGTTGGGGCCTGGCGCTGCTCGCCGGTCTTGGCACCTGGGCGCTGGCGGCGTATGTGATCGACGTCAGCGGCTCGCAGCGTGAACTGCTCGAAGGCGCCACGGCGCTGTTCGCCAGCGTCATGGTGCTGTGGCTCGGTGTGTGGATGCACGACCGGCGCCACGCCGCGGCCTGGCAGGATTACATCAAGCAGAGTCTGGTCGGCGGCGGCGGGCGCTTTGGTTTTGCGATCCTCGCGTTCTTCTCGGTGTACCGCGAGTTGTTCGAAGTGATCCTGTTCTACGAAACCCTGTGGCTGCAGGCCGGCCCCGCCGGGCATGACGCGGTGCTGGCCGGTGGTGCGACCGCACTGGTGCTGTTGATCGGTCTGGCCTGGGTGATCCTGCGCGGTTCGGCGAAACTGCCGCTGGCGCTGTTCTTCAGCATCAACGCCGGTCTGCTCTGTGCCTTGTCGGTGGTGTTCGCCGGGCATGGCGTGAAAGCGCTGCAGGAAGCCGGGATCTTCGGCACGCGACCGGTGGCGTTCTTTGAATTCGACTGGCTGGGGATTCACGCCGACGCCTATTCGCTGACGGCTCAGGCCGTGGCGATTCTGGCGATTGTTGTGCTGTACGGACGGAGTCGGATCGCGGAGAAGAAGCGGGTCACTGCTTAACACATTCGCTGCGCTCACATTCGCGGGCAAGCCAAGCTCCCACAGGTTTAGCGTTAACCTTGTGGGAGCGGGCTTGCCCGCGATGCTTTTTTGAAGAGGAAAAAATCATGCGTGTATGGATCGATGCCGACGCTTGCCCCCGGGCCGCCAAGGATCTGGTGGTGAAGTTCGCCCTCAAGCGCCAGTTCGAAGTGGTGCTGGTGGCCGGGCAGCCGCAGACCAAGCCGGGGCTGGCCATCGTCAAACTGATCGTGGTGCCCAGCGGTCCGGATGCGGCGGACGATTATCTGGTCGAGCACGCGGTGCCTGGTGAACTGGTGATCTGCAGCGATATCCCGCTGGCCGATCGTCTGGTGAAGAAGGGCGTGGCGGCGCTGGACCCGCGCGGCAAGGAGTTCGATGCGCAGAACATGGGCGAGCGGCTGGCGGTGCGCAACCTGTTCACCGACCTGCGTGAGCAGGGCCAGATCAGCGGCGGCCCGGCACCGTTCGGCGAGCGTGAGAAGCAGGCGTTTGCCAATGCGCTGGACCGCATCCTCACCCGCCTGACCCGCAAACCTTGAAATAATCACCATTCCCCTGTGGGAGCGGGCTTGCTCGCGAAGGCGTCGAATCAGACAACATTGATTTGAATGACACACCGCTTTCGCGAGCAAGCCCGCTCCCACATTTCGCTCTGCATGCAGTCAGAGATCAAACATCGTTTTCGTGGGTGAGTTCGAGCACCCGGTCCACCAGTTTGTTGATCCCCGAAGCCGCCTCACTGATGTTCTGCGCCAGCATGTAAGCCGGGGTCGTCACCAGTTTGCGTGCCTTGTCTTCGATGATGTCGGTCACCGCGCAGTCTTCATGGCTGGCGCCCATCTTGTTCATCGCGGTCGCGGTGTCGGCATCGTTGCCGATGGTGCAGGTCACGCCCGGGCCGTAGATCTTCGCTGCCAGCGCCGGCGAGATGCACATCAGGCCCACCGGTTTGCCCGCTTCGGCAAATGCTTCCGCCAAGGCCAGCACCTCAGGCTGTACTGCGCAACCGGCGCCTTCAACGGCGAAATTCGAGAGGTTTTTCGCGGCGCCAAAACCGCCAGGTACGATCAGCGCGTCGAAGTCATCGACGTCGGCCTCGCGGATGTCCTTGATGTTGCCGCGGGCAATGCGCGCCGACTCCACCAGCACGTTGCGCGTTTCGGGCATTTCTTCACCGGTCAGGTGATTGATCACATGCAATTGCGCGATGTTCGGCGCGAAGCACTGTACCTGCGCCCCGCGTTGATCCAGGCGCAGCAGGGTGATGACACTCTCGTGGATCTCGGCGCCGTCGTACACACCACTGCCGGACAAGATCACTGCAACTTTTTTGCTCATGGGTTTCTCTCCAGATTCATGGCGCTAAATGTCCACTAATTTATCGCGCGTTGCCATAGGCTGAAGTGGCGGCGGCACCTGCATGGAGCGCTTTCTAAATGGATCGCAACAACGGCGGGGTGTTCATTATTTGCGGTTGCCTGCCTCGTGACGAGCAGGAGATTTTTGGCGTGAGAACACCGCTGGCGAACGGGAGTCCGCTGGCGCAGAGGGGATAAATGACTAAAAGAGCCGGCCAGCCCGGGCTTTGCGCAGGGCTGTGCGCCAGGCGTCAGCGCGTTATTCGGCTGGCGTCTTCGGTTCGGCAGGTTTGGCCACTTCGGCTTGATTCAGCAGTGCCGCTTTTGCTGCTTGCTCGTCGGCGTAAACCTGTTTTGCCAGTCGCGCATTCTTGAAGCGGCGACGCAGCCACAGACCAACGCCAAGAATCAGCAGCGCGCCGAGCACCCACAGCTCGTACTTCTTGATGCTGCCGAGCATGCCTTCGAGCACCGCGCCGAAGTGGTAGGCGGCGGCTGCCAGGGCGGTGGCCCAGATCGCTGCGCCGATACCGTTGAGCAACAGATAACGTCCCGGCGGATAACCCGACAGGCCGATCGCCACCGGCATCACCGTGCGCAGTCCGTAAACGAAGCGGAAGCTCAGAACCCAGATGTCCGGATGCTTGCGAATGTGTTCCAGCGCGCGGTCGCCCATCATCTGCCAGCGCGGTTTGCGTGCGAGCAATTTGCGCCCGTGCTTGCGCCCCAGGAAGTACCACAGCTGATCGCCGGCATAGCTGCCGAAGAACGCCACGACCACCACCAGGTTGATGTCCATGTATCCACGGAACGCGAGGAAGCCTGCGAGCACCAGGATGGTTTCGCCTTCGAAGAACGTGCCGAGGAACAAGGCAAAGTAGCCAAAGTCATGCAGAAATTGTTGGAGCATTGTCTGGGTGCTGGCGAAATGAACGCGCAGCCTAACCCTTCGGACACATTCATGAAAGTGTCGAAATGTGTCTCGACGTGAACAATTCCTACGCCAACAATGGAATGCGGCTACATGTCACGGGGTACGCACAACTGTAATCTGTTGGTCATAATGGCCGTCTATAACTGTCACGCTCGCCCGTTTGCGCGGGCTCAGGAGTCCGCCGTGAGCTTTACCCCTGCCAATCGTCTGTTTCCCGCCACTCGCCTGCGTCGCAATCGTCGTGATGATTTTTCGCGTCGGCTGGTGCGGGAAAACGTGCTGACGGTCGATGACCTGATTCTGCCGGTGTTCGTGCTTGAGGGTGAAAACCGTCGCGAGGCCGTGGCCTCGATGCCCGGTGTCGAACGTCTGAGCATCGACCTGCTGCTTGAAGAAGCGGCGCAATGGGTCGGGCTGGGGATCCCGGCGCTGGCGTTGTTCCCGGTCACGCCTGTCGAACTGAAATCCCTTGATGCTGCCGAAGCCTGGAACCCCGAGGGCATTGCCCAGCGCGCCACGCGCGCGTTGCGTGCGCGTTTCCCGGAATTGGGCGTGATCACTGACGTCGCCCTCGATCCGTTCACCACCCACGGGCAGGACGGCATTCTCGACGAAGAAGGCTACGTGCAGAACGACATCACCGTCGACGCACTGGTCAAACAGGCTTTGTCCCACGCCGAAGCCGGCGCTCAGGTCGTGGCGCCGTCGGACATGATGGACGGTCGGATTCAGGCGATCCGCGAGGCGCTGGAGCTGGCCGGTCACGTCAACGTGCGGATCATGGCCTACTCGGCCAAGTACGCCAGCGCCTATTACGGGCCGTTCCGCGATGCCGTGGGGTCGGCGGCGAATCTGGGCAAGGCCAACAAGGCCTCGTATCAGATGGACCCGGCCAACAGCGACGAAGCGCTGCACGAAGTCGGCGCGGACTTGTCTGAAGGCGCGGACATGGTCATGGTCAAACCCGGCATGCCGTACCTGGACATTCTTTTGCGGGTAAAAGATGCCTTCAAAGTGCCGACCTTCGTCTATCAGGTTAGCGGCGAATACGCCATGCACATGGCGGCGATCCAGAATGGCTGGTTGAGCGAGGCGGTAATTCTTGAATCACTGACCGCCTTTAAACGTGCCGGCGCTGATGGCATCCTGACTTACTTTGCTGTCCGCGCCGCTCAATTGTTACGAGAGCAGAAATAGCCCTCCCAGGAACATTCGATGAATACCGAAGGACTCACTGAAGTTGCAGTAAAAGAAGCTCAACCGGTGGTGGAGCAAATCACCGAAACCCCGCCGGAACTCGAGCCTGCGCCACCCGCGCCGGTTACCGAAGCCGTCGCGGCGGCGCCAGTGATTGCAATCCCGGGCCTGGATGACAGCAGCCTGTATATCCATCGCGAGCTCTCGCAACTGCAGTTCAACATCCGCGTGCTGGAACAGGCGCTGGACGAGTCCTATCCGTTGCTGGAGCGGCTGAAGTTCCTGCTGATCTTCTCCAGCAACCTCGACGAATTCTTTGAAATCCGCGTCGCCGGCCTGAAAAAGCAGATCACCTTCGCCCGGGAACAGGCCGGTGCCGACGGTTTGCAACCGCATCAGGCGCTGGCGCGGATCAGCGAGCTGGTGCACGGTCACGTTGACCGCCAGTACGCGATCCTCAACGACATCCTGCTGCCGGAGCTGGAAAAGCATCAGGTGCGCTTTATCCGTCGTCGTCACTGGACGACCAAGATCAAGACCTGGGTGCGCCGTTATTTCCGCGACGAGATCGCACCGATCATCACCCCGATCGGCCTCGACCCGACGCACCCGTTCCCGTTGCTGGTGAACAAGAGCCTGAACTTCATCGTCGAACTGGAAGGCATCGACGCCTTCGGTCGCGATTCCGGTCTGGCGATCATCCCGGCACCGCGCCTGCTGCCACGGATCATCAAGGTTCCGGAAGAAGTCGGCGGCCCGGGCGACAACTATGTGTTCCTGTCGTCGATGATCCACGCCCACGCCGATGACCTGTTCCAGGGCATGAAGGTGAAGGGTTGCTACCAGTTCCGCCTGACCCGAAACGCCGACCTGGCGCTCGACTCCGAAGACGTCGAAGACCTGGCGCGCGCCCTGCGTGGCGAGCTGTTCTCGCGGCGCTACGGTGATGCGGTGCGCCTGGAAGTCGCCGACACTTGCCCGAAACACCTCTCGGACTATCTGCTCAAGCAGTTCAACCTGAGCGAGACCGAGCTGTATCAGGTCAACGGCCCGGTCAACCTGACCCGGCTGTTCAGCATCACCGGTCTGGACAGCCACCCGGAGCTGCAATACACGCCGTTCACCCCGCAGATCCCTAAGCTGCTGCAGAACAGCGAGAACATTTTCAGCGTGGTGAGCAAGCAGGACATCCTGCTGCTGCACCCGTTCGAGTCGTTCACTCCGGTGGTCGACCTGCTGCGCCAGGCGGCGAAAGACCCGCATGTATTGGCCGTGCGCCAGACCCTGTACCGCTCCGGCGCCAACTCGGAAATCGTCGATGCGCTGGTAGACGCCGCGCGTAACGGCAAGGAAGTGACCGCGGTTATCGAACTGCGCGCTCGCTTCGACGAGGAGTCCAACCTGCAACTGGCCAGCCGTCTGCAAGCGGCCGGTGCGGTGGTGATTTACGGCGTGGTCGGCTTCAAGACCCACGCCAAGATGATGCTGATCCTGCGTCGCGAAGCCGGTGAAATCGTGCGTTACGCGCACCTCGGCACCGGTAACTATCACGCCGGCAATGCGCGTCTGTACACCGACTACAGCCTGCTGACCTCCGACGACGCCTTGTGCGAAGACGTCGGCAAATTGTTCAGCCAGTTGATCGGCATGGGTAAAACCCTGCGCATGAAGAAGCTGCTGCATGCGCCGTTCACTCTGAAGAAGGGCATGCTCGACATGATTGCCCGGGAAACCCAGTTCGCCGTCGAAGGCAAACCGGCGCACATCATCGCCAAGTTCAACTCGCTGACCGATCCGAAGATCATTCGTGCGCTGTACAAGGCCAGCCAGTCCGGCGTGCGCATTGATCTGGTGGTGCGTGGCATGTGCTGCCTGCGTCCGGGCATTGCCGGGGTTTCGCACAACATCCATGTGCGCTCGATCATCGGTCGCTTCCTTGAACACACCCGAGTGTTCTACTTCCTCAACGGCGGCGAGGAGCAGATGTTCCTCTCCAGCGCCGACTGGATGGAGCGCAACCTCGACAAGCGCGTCGAGACTTGCTTCCCGGTGGAAGGCAAGAAGCTGCTGACTCGCGTGAAGAAAGAGCTGGAGCTGTACCTGACCGACAACACCCACAGCTGGAGCCTGCAGTCGGATGGCCGTTACATCCGCAACACGCCAACCGGCAACCAGAACCCGCGCAGCGCGCAGGCGACCTTGCTGGAACGCCTGGGCAGCCCGATTCTGCCGGTGAGCAGCTAACAGCTTAAAAGCGCCCTCACCCTAACCCTCTCCCGGAGGGAGAGGGGACTGACCGAGTTGGATGTTCGAGGTACATCGACCTGAGATTTCGAGTCGAACTCAGGATTTGAAAGGCCCATAAATCGGCTCCCTTTCCCCCTCGCCCCCTTGGGGGAGAGGGCTGGGGTGAGGGGGATCGATCTCAAGCACCCCTTTTGAACCAAGCCAAACACCCAATAAAAAGGCGATCCCGAAGGATCGCCTTTTTTGTGCCTGCCCGTTACTCAATGCACGGTCAGAACAATCCCCACCCGCGTCAGCCACTCCGCCTCAAGCCCGAAATCCGCCTGAGTCAGCTGATTCTCATCCAGCCAGTTCTCCGGGAATTCCACGTCGAGATTGTTGCCTTTGGCATGCAGCGTCACTTGTGGCATCGCCTGGGTGCCACGGATGTGGTGGAACAGGATCGCGAAGCGCAGCAGCACGCACAGGCGGATCAGCTTGTCGCCGTCGTCACCGAACTCGGCGAACTTGTCCTTGGGGATGTTGCGGCGATGGCCGCGCACCAGCAGGGCGAGCATTTGCTGGTCTTCGCGGGAGAAACCGGCGAGGTCAGAGTGTTCGATCAGGTAGGCGCCGTGCTTGTGGTAGTGGTAGTGCGCGATGTCGAGGCCGACTTCGTGGACTTTCGCTGCCCAGCCGAGCAGTTCGCGCCAGATACCGTCATCCAGCTCCCAGTCCGCGGCGACCTGATCGAAGGCGTGCAGGGCTTTGCGTTCAACTCGCGCGGCTTGTTCCAGATCGACGTGATAGCGCTCCATCAGCGAAGTCAGGGTGCGTTCGCGCACGTCTTCGTGGTGATGGCGGCCGAGCAGGTCGTAGAGCACGCCTTCACGCAGTGCGCCTTCGCAATGATCCATGCGTTGCAGTTCGAGGGCGTCGAAGATCGCTTCGAGAATCGCCAGGCCAGCCGGGAAGATTGCCCGACGGTCAGGCTTGATGCCTTCGAAGTCGATCTTGTCGACGTCACCCAGTTTGAACAGACGACGCTTGAGCCAGGCCAGGCCTTCGGCATTCACTTCGCCGGTGCCATGCCCGCCGGCCTTCAGCGCCAGGCCGATGGCGCGGATGGTGCCCGAGGAGCCGATGGCTTCATCCCAGGTCAGGCGGTGCAGGGCGTGCTCGATGCTCATGATCTCCAGCCGCGCCGCGGTGTACGCCTGGGCGTAACGGGCCGGGGTGATCTTGCCGTCCTTGAAATAACGCTGAGTGAAGCTGACGCAGCCCATTTGCAGGCTTTCGCGCAGCAGCGGTTCAAAACGCTGCCCGATGATGAATTCAGTACTGCCGCCGCCGATGTCGGCCACCAGACGCTTGCCCGGGGTGTCGGCGAGGGTGTGCGAAACGCCCAGATAAATCAGCCGCGCTTCTTCACGGCCGGAGATGACTTCCACCGGGTGACCGAGGATTTCTTCGGCGCGGTGGATGAATTCCAGGCGATTGCGCGCTTCGCGCAGGGCGTTGGTGCCGACGATCCGCACGGCGCCCAGTGGCATGCCGTTGATCAGTTGGGCAAAGCGCTTGAGGCAGTCGAGGCCGCGCTGCATCGATTCTTCGTTGAGATGGCGCTCATCGTCGATACCGGCGGCGAGCTGCACTTTCTCTCCGAGGCGCTCCAGGATGCGGATTTCACCGTTCTGGGCCTTGGCCACGACCATGTGGAAGCTGTTGGAGCCCAGGTCGATTGCGGCGATCAGGGACAGATTCTTGGCTTTGGATTGCGGCATGGTCAGGGGGTCTCGGTCGATAACCCCGCCATCGTGCCACGATCAAACGCTGACGCCAACGCGCATGGCTCAAACCGTTGATCCTGCGCATAAAAGCTTGAGACCGCGGCGCGGCCATTCGCGAGCAGGCTCGCTCCCACAGGTTTTGCGGCGAGCACACCCTTGTGCTGCAGCAGAGAACCTTGTGGGAGCGAGCTTGCTCGCGAAGGCGTCCGCTCAGGCGCTGAAGCGTTATCAGGCTATCGCTTCAACGGTACCAATGAAATTCGCCAGCTCCGCCGTCTGCGGATTGGCAAACAACACCTTCGGATCCCCCACTTCATGCACCTTGCCATGGTGCATGAACACCAGTTTGTCACCGACTTCCCGGGCAAAGCGCATTTCGTGGGTGACCATGATCAGCGTCATGCCTTCCTTGGCCAGTTGGCGCACCACGGCGAGCACTTCATTGACCAGCTCCGGGTCCAGCGCCGAGGTGATCTCGTCGCACAGCAACACTTTCGGCGACATCGCCAGTGCCCGGGCAATCGCCACGCGCTGTTGCTGTCCGCCGGACAACCGATCCGGGAAGGCGTCGAACTTCTCCCCCAGCCCGACGCGTTCGAGCATCTTGCGCGCCAGTTCGGCCGCCTTGGCCTTCGGTACTTTCTGCACCACTTGCGGCGCGAGCATCACGTTTTCGCCGACGGTCAGGTGCGGGAACAGGTTGAACTGCTGGAACACCATGCCGACTTTCTGCCGCAGGCTGCGCAGGTCGGCGCGGGCGGCGTCGAGGTATTCGCCGTCGACTTCGATCACCCCGTCGTTGATCGATTCCAGGCCATTGAGGGTGCGCAGCAGGGTCGATTTGCCCGAGCCGCTGCGGCCGATGATCGCCACCACCTGGCCTTCCTCGACGCTCAGGTCGATGCCTTTGAGTACGTGGTGATCGCCGTAGTATTTATGCAGGGCGGAAATTCTAAGCAGAGGCATGCAGTCTCCTTTCCAGGTAGCGCGCACTGAGCGACAAGGGGTAGCAGAGCAGGAAGTAGCCGAGGGCAACGAGGCCGTAGACCATGAACGGTTCGAAGGTGGCGTTGGCGAGCATGCCGCCGGTCTTGGTCAGCTCGGTGAAACCGATGATCGAGGTCACCGCCGTGCCCTTGACCACCTGCACCGAGAAGCCCACGGTCGGCGCCACGGCGATGCGCAGCGCCTGCGGCAGGATCACGTAGCGCAACTGCTCCAGCGGATTCAGCGCCAGGCTCGACGAGGCTTCCCACTGGCCATTGGGGATCGCTTCGACGCAACCGCGCCAGATCTCCGCCAGATAGGCGCTGGTGAACAATGTCAGGGCAATCGCCGCCGCCATCCACGGCGAGATCTCGATTCCGGCCAGCGCCACGCCGAAGAACACCAGAAACAGCTGCATCAGCAGCGGTGTGCCCTGGAACAGCTCGATCCAGGTGCGGGCGATATTGCTCGGCAACGGGTTTTTCGAGATGCGCATCACCAGAATCAGCAGCCCGACGATCCCGCCTCCGATGAATGCCACCAGTGACAGCGCCAGCGTCCATTGCAGGCCGGTGAGCAGGTTGCGCAGGATGTCCCAGAAGGTGAAATCGCTCATCGGCTGCTCCTCGCGATATAGCGGCGGCCGATCCAGTTCAGCAACTGGCGGATCAGCAGCGCCATGCACAGGTAGATCAGCGTGGTCAGCGCATAGGTTTCAAAGGCGCGGAAGTTGCGCGACTGAATGAAGTTGGCGGCGAAGCTCAGCTCCTCGGTGGCGATCTGCGAACACACCGCCGAACCGAGCATGACGATGATGATCTGGCTGCTCAGGGCCGGCCAGACCTTGCCCAGCGCCGGCAGCAGGACCACATGGCGGAACGCTTCGAAACGGCTCATCGCCAGTGCGGCAGCGGCTTCCAGTTGTCCGCGCGGAATCGCCTGGATGCCGGCGCGGATGATCTCGGTCGAATACGCGCCGAGGTTGATCACCATCGCCAGCACCGCCGCCTGCCACTCGGAAATCTGCACCCCGAGGGATGGCAGGCCGAAGAAGATGAAGAACAGTTGCACCAGAAATGGCGTGTTGCGGATCAACTCGACGTAGACGCCGAAGAGTGCCGAGAACGGGCGGATGTTCCACGCCCGCACCAGCGCGCCGACGATGCCCACGCCGACCCCGAACAGCGCGCCAATCGCCGTCAGCTCCAGGGTGAACAGCGCGCCGCGCAGCAGCAGGTCGGTGTTTTGCACCACCGGCATGAAATCGAACTGATAAGCCATCGATTGTCTCCCGCGCGACCGATCAGAGGTCGGCCGGCAGCGGCTCTTTGAGCCAGGTCTGCGAGTTTTTCTCCAGCGCGCCGTCGGCCTTGGCGGTGGCGAGGATCTCGTTGACCTTGCCCAGCAGCGCGGGCTCGTTCTTGTTCACGCCGACGTAGACCGGCGAATCCTTGAGCTTCACTTTCAGCGCCGGCACGCGTTTCGGGTTCTTCTCGCTGATCGCCACCATCACCACGTTGCCGCTGGCGATCAGATCGACCTGGCCGGCGAGGTAGGCGGCGATGGTCGAGTTATTGTCCTCGAAGCGCTTGATGGTCACGCCTTCGGGGGCGACCTTGGTCAGCTCGATGTCTTCGATCGCGCCACGGGTGACGCTGATGGTTTTGCCCTTGAGGTCGTCGAGCGTAGTGACGGCGGCATCAGGCGGGCCGAACACCGCGAGGTAGAAAGGCGCGTAGGCGTGGGAGAAGTCGATGACTTTCTCACGCTCCGGGTTCTTGCCGAGGCTGGAGATCACCAGGTCGACCTTGCCGGTGGTGAGGAACGGGATGCGGTTGGTGCTGTTGACCGGGGTCAGCTCGAGTTTGACCTTGAGTTGCTCGGCCAGCAGTTTTGCCGTGTCGATATCCAGGCCACGGGGTTTCATGTCCGGGCCGACCGAGCCGAATGGCGGGAAGTCCTGAGGCACGGCAACTTTCAGTGTGCCGCGTTTGACCACGTCTTCCAGGCCATCGGCGTGGGCGGGGATCTGGCTCAGCATCAGGCTGGAAAACAGAGCGGCGAGGAGGGCTCGGTAACGCAGGGTCATGGCAAATCTCCGGATCGACGGGAAGTGATTTCTGCGATCGGACAGAGCACGGGCCGTGCCAATACCCGGATTTATCCCCGGCAGGCCGCGGGTTTGCCGGGTTTGTTCGGTCTTACTGGTCTGAACAGTCAGGTTGTTTTTCGCACCCCGATGGCGCACCGGCAGCGGGCGCCGAACCCCGCTGGGGCACGACTTGCCGGATCCGGCGAATAGCTTTACAACTAGCCGCACCTTGGCCTGGCTCGTCTGAAAAACCATGAACTCGATCTCCCGCGCCGTACCCGAAGTGGCGCTGCAAGCCATACGCAAACTGATCACCGAGCAGGGTTTTGGTGCGGGCGATGCGTTGCCGTCGCAACGGGATCTGGCGGTGCAACTGGGGGTCAGTCGGGCGTCGTTGCGCGAGGCGTTGTCGTCGCTCAGTGCGCTGGGCGTGGTCAGTATTCAGCCGGGCAAAGGCGTGTTCGTGCAGGCACCGGTGGACATTGCGCAGGGTGACAATGCGCCGGGCTGGCCGTTCGCAGCGCAGGCCTCGCCACTGGACATCTTTCAGTTGCGCTATGCGCTGGAGGGGTTTTCCGCCGGGCTGGCGGCGGTGACCTTGAGCACGTTTGACCTGGATGCGCTTGAGGACAACGTTGCGGCGATGCGCGAGCAATTGAAGGCTGGCGACTTCGAGGCCGCGGCGAAACTCGACTTCGAATTCCATCGGCGTATTCTGCTGGCCAGCGGCAATCAGGCGATGCTGAGCATCCTCACCGCCAGCGCCGAGATCTTTCTGGAGAGCCAGAAGCTACCGTTCATCCGCGCCGAACGGGCGATGGAAACCTGGCAGGAGCACCGCAAGATCCTTCGTGCCCTCGCGCGCCGGGCGTCCGCTGCGGCCCAGAAGGCCATGCAGGAGCACGTGCGCAATGCGGCCCTGCGCACCGGAATTTCCTTCATTGCCCCCGCCACGGCGTGACTTGGGCTATACCCAAACTCATCGAGTGCCATAGCAAGACTCAATCAACTGCGGCTTCCTGAACAAGGGAAGGGCGGCTATGATGGGCCACGTTTTTTTGCTTACAACCTGGAGAATTCCATGAGCAGCGATCTTATCAAACACGTTAGCGACGCCAGCTTCGAAGCCGACGTACTCAAGGCCGAAGGCGCTGTACTGGTCGACTACTGGGCTGAATGGTGCGGCCCTTGCAAAATGATCGCTCCGGTTCTGGACGAGATTGCCGAGACTTACAAAGGCAAGCTGACCATCGCCAAACTGAACATTGACGAAAACCAGGAAACCCCGGCCAAGCACGGCGTGCGTGGTATCCCGACGCTGATGCTGTTCAAGAACGGCAACGTTGAAGCGACCAAAGTCGGCGCCCTGTCGAAGTCGCAACTGGCTGCTTTCCTCGACGCCAACATCTAAGCGTCGCAGTAAATCGCCGAAAAAAAGCCTCGCAATTTGCGGGGCTTTTTGCGTATTCAGGGCTAGACGCTCCGAAACTCAGGTGGTACATTCGGCCCCGCACTGGTTTCTCCACTGCCCCCTGCTAGCCGTCGCCGACGCACTCCTTTTCGAACAAGTTCGCGATCCTGTCGCCTTCTCCGCGGCGCGGCCTCATTAAGCCAAAAGCTTAATTTCCCCCCTCCATAAATGATTACGTCATTCCTATATGAATCTGACTGAACTCAAGCAAAAGCCGATTACCGAACTGCTCGAATTGGCCGAACAGATGGGCATAGAAAATATGGCCCGTTCGCGCAAGCAGGACGTGATTTTCTCCCTGCTGAAAAAGCACGCGAAAAGCGGCGAGGAAATCTCCGGTGATGGCGTGCTGGAGATTCTCCAGGACGGCTTCGGCTTCCTGCGCTCCGCTGACGCTTCCTACCTCGCCGGCCCGGACGATATCTACGTCTCGCCGAGCCAGATCCGTCGTTTCAACTTGCGCACCGGTGACACCATCGTTGGCAAGATCCGCCCTCCGAAGGAAGGCGAGCGTTATTTCGCTCTGCTCAAGGTCGACACGATCAACTTCGATCGTCCGGAGAACGCGAAGAACAAGATTCTCTTCGAGAACCTGACCCCGCTGTTCCCGACCGTGCGCATGAAGATGGAAGCCGGCAACGGTTCCACCGAAGACTTGACCGGTCGTGTGATCGACCTGTGCGCCCCGATCGGCAAAGGCCAGCGTGGTCTGATCGTTGCACCGCCGAAAGCCGGTAAGACGATCATGCTGCAGAACATCGCGGCGAACATCGCCCGTAACAACCCTGAAGTTCACCTGATCGTGCTGTTGATCGACGAACGTCCGGAAGAAGTGACCGAAATGCAGCGCACCGTGCGCGGCGAAGTGGTCGCCTCGACCTTCGACGAGCCGCCGACCCGCCACGTGCAGGTTGCCGAAATGGTGATCGAGAAGGCCAAGCGCCTGGTCGAACACAAGAAGGACGTGGTGATCCTGCTCGACTCCATCACCCGTCTGGCCCGTGCCTACAACACCGTGATCCCGAGCTCCGGCAAGGTGCTGACCGGTGGTGTCGATGCTCACGCCCTGGAGAAACCGAAGCGTTTCTTCGGTGCTGCGCGCAACATCGAAGAAGGCGGCTCGCTGACCATTATCGCCACGGCGCTGGTTGAAACCGGCTCGAAGATGGACGAAGTGATCTACGAAGAGTTCAAGGGTACCGGCAACATGGAACTGCCTCTGGATCGCAAGATCGCCGAGAAGCGTGTGTTCCCGGCCATCAACATCAACCGTTCCGGCACCCGCCGCGAAGAGTTGCTGACCGCCGACGACGAACTGCAGCGCATGTGGATCCTGCGCAAGCTGCTGCACCCGATGGACGAAGTGGCTGCCATCGAGTTCCTGGTCGACAAGCTGAAAACGACCAAGACCAACGACGAGTTCTTCCTGTCGATGAAGCGCAAGTAACATCGCCGGTTGAACCGATAAAAAGGGCGCCCCTTTGGGGGGCGCCTTTTTTTTGCATGAAATTTACCCCGGCAATGGGAGGTTCCTGATCTGGTAAGGTCTGTGATCGGGCAACCCACAAACAGCGCTTGGAGCCTCTGTGAATAAGGCTCGAGCTGTACAAAAAACAACCACCTGATTGGCATTAAAGATTTTATGAGCACACTCGCTTATCGAAGGGATATCGACGGCCTGCGAGCAGTCGCGGTGATCGCCGTGGTGCTGTTCCATTTTGGCGTCCCGGGGTTTACCGGCGGTTTTGTCGGCGTGGACGTGTTCTTCGTGATTTCCGGCTACCTCATCACCTCGATCATCTGGAATCAGCGTCAGGCTGGCCGTTTCAGCTTCGTCGAGTTCTGGGCGCGGCGTGCGCGGCGGATTCTGCCGGCGCTGTTCGCGATGATCATTGCGGTGCTGGCGGTGGGCTGGTTCCTGCTGGCGCCCAAGGACTACGAAGAGCTGGGGCGTTCGGTGCGCTATCAGGTGACGTTCGTCTCGAACATCCTGTTCATGCGTCAGGACGGCTACTTCGACGTTGCCTCTGACCTGAAACCGCTGTTGCACACGTGGTCACTGGCGGTGGAGGAGCAGTTCTACATCTTCTTCCCGCTGCTGCTGACGTTGCTCTCGAGCCGTCTGAAACATTGGCGGTTGGCGCTGTTCGGCGTGCTGCTGGTGTCGTTCGGGCTGAGTGTGTGGGCGATCCAGCATCATCCGGAGAAAGCCTTCTTCCTGCTGCCGATGCGCGCCTGGGAGTTGCTGGCCGGGGCGATGCTGGCGGTTGCGCCGAAACACGCCTGGCGCTTGAAGCCGCTGGCCGCCCAGGCCTTGAGCCTGCTCGGCATGGGGTTGATCCTGCTGGCGGTGTTTGCCTATGACAAGTCGACGCCGTTCCCGGGTGTCACCGCGTTGCTGCCGGTGCTGGGCGTGGTGCTGCTGATTCTGGCCAACGGTCATCGCGAAACGCTGGTTGGTCAATTGTTGAGCAGTCGGGTGATGGTCGGCCTCGGGCTGATCTCCTATTCCTGGTATTTGTGGCACTGGCCGGTATTCGTGTTTTCCAGCTACGCCAGTGTCGATGAGCCGGGCGCGCTCGACACGGCCGGGTTGATTCTGCTGACCCTGGTGCTGGGTTATCTGTCGTGGAAGTTCGTTGAAACGCCGTTCCGTGAACGGCGCTTGCTCGCCGGTCGTCGGCAGATTCTGCTGGCCGGTTTCTGCGGGATCCTGGTGCTCGGTCTGGCCGGGCAATCACTGCGCTGGACCGATGGCTTGCCATGGCGCCTGTCCGAGCAGGCGCTGCAATACGCCAAAGGCCGCGAATGGCGGCCGGAGCTGATGGCATGTCTGGCGGATGACAAGACCCCGGACGACAAGCTGTTCTGCCATTACGGCGTGGCGGATCTGCCGACCCGCGCGCTGGTCTGGGGCGACAGCCATGCCACGGCGCTGATCCCGGTGTTCGATGACGGTGCCAAAGCTCACGGTGTCAGCGTGATTCTGGCCAGTTCTCCAGGGTGCATTCCGGTCGATGGGCTGGAGCATGACGGGGTTTGTGCACGCTTCAACAAGCGGGTCGAGCAGGGGCTGAAAAACCAGGCGATCAGCGATGTGGTGCTGGTCGCCCGCTGGAGCCTGTACCTGTACGGCGATGCCAAGGGTGATCTCGGGCATGTCTTGAGAACGCCAGACGGTCGTTACGATCGCGCCGAGGCCGAGCAGCGTTTTGCCGCAGGCCTGCGCACTCGCGTCGCACAATTGCGGGCAGCCGGGCATCGCGTATGGCTGGTGAAAGAGGCGCCGTTGCAGGCGTTCAGCCCGCCGTATCGACTGACGCGGCTGGCGATGCTCGATCGTCCGGTGGATGACGTCGGACTGGCCGTCGAGGCGCACCACAAGCGTCAGCTGTTCATCAGTCAGTTGTTCGCGCAGTTGGCGCAGAATGATCCGGCAGTGCGCGTGGTCGATCCGGCGCCGCGACTGTGTGATGAAAACGGCCTGTGTCACGCCGAACTCGGTGGGTATTCGCTGTACACCGATGACAATCACCTGTCCGAAGTCGGTGCGCGGTTTGTGGCGCCGATCCTTGAGCCGCTGTTTATCGGCCTGCAGGCCCGGGAAAACCGTGGACAAGCACAGACGAATGCAGCCAAGTAAGCAGCGACAGGCTGCCACAGGGCTGCATAGCAGGTAGGATGTACGCCTATTTTGAGGGTGCCATCGTCAATGAAATTCAAGGATCTTCGGGATTTCGTGCAGCAGCTTGAGCAGCGCGGAGAGTTGAAACGCATCCAGATTCCCGTCTCGCCGGTGCTGGAGATGACCGAGGTGTGCGACCGCACACTGCGGGCCAAGGGCCCGGCGCTGCTGTTCGAGAAGCCGACCGGCTACGACATCCCGGTGCTCGGCAACCTGTTTGGCACCCCGGAGCGGGTGGCCATGGGCATGGGCGCCGAGTCGGTCAGCGAACTGCGCGAGATCGGCAAGCTGCTGGCTTTCCTCAAGGAGCCGGAGCCACCGAAGGGCTTGAAGGACGCGTGGTCGAAACTGCCGATCTTCCGCAAGATCATCTCGATGGCGCCGAAAGTCGTCAAAGACGCGGTGTGCCAGGAAGTGGTCATCGAAGGCGACGACGTCGACCTGGCGATGCTGCCGGTGCAGACCTGCTGGCCCGGCGACGTCGGCCCGCTGATCACTTGGGGCCTGACCGTCACCAAAGGCCCGAACAAGGATCGCCAGAACCTCGGCATCTACCGTCAGCAAGTGATCGGCCGCAACAAGGTGATCATGCGCTGGCTCAGCCACCGTGGCGGTGCGCTGGACTTCCGTGAGTGGTGCGAGAAGCACCCGGGCCAGCCGTTCCCGGTCTCCGTGGCGCTGGGCGCCGACCCTGCGACCATCCTCGGCGCCGTGACGCCGGTGCCGGACAGTCTCTCCGAATACGCTTTCGCCGGCCTGTTGCGCGGTAACCGCACCGAGCTCGTCAAGTGCCGTGGCAACGACCTGCAAGTGCCGGCCACTGCCGAGATCATCCTCGAAGGGGTGATTCATCCGGGCGAAATGGCCGACGAAGGCCCGTACGGCGACCACACCGGTTACTACAACGAAGTCGACAGCTTCCCGGTGTTCACCGTCGAGCGCATTACCCACCGGATCAAGCCGATCTATCACAGCACCTACACCGGCCGTCCACCGGATGAGCCGGCGATCCTCGGCGTGGCGCTGAACGAAGTGTTCGTGCCGATCCTGCAGAAGCAGTTCCCGGAAATCACCGATTTCTATCTGCCGCCCGAAGGCTGCTCGTACCGCATGGCCGTGGTGACGATGAAGAAGTCGTATCCGGGGCATGCCAAGCGCGTGATGCTCGGTGTATGGTCGTTTTTGCGACAGTTCATGTACACCAAGTTCGTTATCGTCACTGACGACGATATCAACGCCCGGGACTGGAACGACGTGATCTGGGCCATCACCACGCGCATGGACCCCAAGCGCGACACGGTGATGATCGACAACACGCCGATCGACTACCTCGACTTCGCCTCGCCGGTGTCCGGCCTGGGCTCGAAAATGGGCCTGGATGCCACCCACAAGTGGCCGGGCGAAACCACTCGCGAGTGGGGCCGCGTAATCGTCAAGGACGACGCCGTCACCCAGCGGATCGATGCCATCTGGAATCAGTTAGGAATAGATTGATGCGTGTAACCCTGCAGCCCTCCGGAGCGGTGCTTGAGATACGGCCCGGCGAGCGGATTCTCGATGGTGCGCGGCGCCTGGGCTATGAATGCCCGCAAAGCTGCCGCAACGGCAATTGCCACGTATGTGCGGCGCTGCTGGTGGAAGGCCGGGTCGAGCAGGCCGGCAAGGTGCACGACCACGGCGAGTTCTACACTTGCATAGCCGAGCCGCTGGAAGACTGCGTCCTGCTGTGGGATGGCGTGCTCGCGCTGGGAGAACTGCCGGTGCGCAGCCTGTCGTGTCAGGTCATCGAATGCCGGGATGTCGGTGGCGACACCTGGCGCGTGCGCCTGCGTGCGCCGGCCGGCAAGCCGCCGCGTTATCACGCCGGGCAGTACCTGATGATCGAGCGTGAAAACGGCGAGAAGTCGGCGTTCTCCATGGCCTCGGCGCCGCACGGCGGGCGCGATCTGGAAATCCACGTGCTGGCCCGTGAGGCCAGTGCACTAAGTCTGATCGAGCAGTTGCAACGCAACGCGATGGTGCGCGTCGAGCTGCCATTCGGTGACACTCACCTCGCCGAGTTGCCTGACGGGCCACTGGTGTTGATCGCCGCCGGCACCGGCATGGGCCAGATCCACAGCCTGATCGAACACTGCCGCGCCAACGGCTTCAAACACCCGGTGCATCTGTACTGGGGCGTACGCCGTCCGGAAGATTTCTACGACATCGAGCATTGGGACGAATGGCTGAAGCTGCCCAATCTGTTCCTGCACAAAGTCGTCAGCGACCAGTGCGGTTGGGAAGGGCGCTGCGGGATGTTGCACCAGGCCGTGTGTGAAGACTTCGCCGATCTGAAGTCCCTGCATGTATACGCCAGCGGCTCGCCGGCGATGGTCTACGGGACTCTGGATGCGCTGGTGGAAGCCGGGATGGATGCGCACCAGATGCGCGCCGATGTATTTGCGTATGCGCCGCGCTCTTGAGCCGCGCGAATTGAGCCGCGCTCTTGAGCCGAGCTCTTGCGTCCCGCGCCTGAGCCGCGCTTCTAGAAGCGCACGCCGCTAGTCACCATCGCCGCATTGGCGCCGAGAAATACCAGCTCGGCGGCCAATGGGCCGTAGTGAGTCCCGACGGACGGAATGATCACCGGCGCAACGCCGTAGCGGTTCAAAGGAATCTTGTCCTTGTAATCACCGCGATAACCCTGCAACAGCCCACCCGTGAGTTTCAGATACAGCGGATATTCGCTGCTGTCATAGCGCTTGCCGACATAGGCGTAGTTCGAGCGCTGGCGGAACGAGTTACGGAAAGTTGCCCCGCCAAATACCCAGCCGGACGCCTGATTGCGTTCGATGCCGATCAAGTCCTGATGATTATTGTGCTCGGGGTCGGGCGAGTAATGTCGGGTGTAGACACTGGTCTGGGCATACCAGAAGCCTTTGCCTTGCGCATTGTCCTCGGCCAATGCATGGCCGGCCTGAGCCATCAGCAACGCGGCCAGAAGTCTTGGGATTTTCATAGTGCAGCCTCAGTTAAACGGGATGGCTTGCGCCAGAGGAAGGCCGTTATACGTAGGCGTTCAGCGACGGAGAAGAAAGAAAGTCCGACATTTTAGTAGGAAGATTCCTGCGCTTTCTTGAACCAATCCTGAACAAGCGAAGGCTTATGCATATTTCATTCGGGTATTTAAGATATTTCGGCAATGGTATTAGGCTATATAAAACCGCATAGCGTTGACTGATACACCCGATTTAGCGCTATCGAGCAGGTCATACATCCTTTAGCACTTTTCGTTTTAGATTTACTGCTATATGTTCTAACGAACGAATTGCGCTTACATCTTGTAATACTTGCGGGGCCGAACACTTCCGTCATGACAGCCATAGAATCTGCTTTTCTGAATCTGGCTTATCCTCCGCGGCTCGATCTGGGGCCGCAGCTCACTCACGAACAACTTCTCGCTTCCATGCAATCGACCATGGCGCGCCACAAGGGCGGGCCGGTGTGGCTGTTCGCCTACGGGTCGCTGATCTGGCGCCCGGAATGTACGGCGGTGGAGCGGGTGCGCGGGCGCGTCCATGGCTACCACCGCGGCCTGTATTTGTGGTCGCACGAGCATCGGGGGACGCCGGAAATGCCCGGGCTGGTATTTGGTCTGGATCGCGGCGGTTCATGCAGCGGCTTCGCCTATCGGCTGCCGGAAGAGAATCTCGACGCTGCGCTGTACGCGCTGTGGAAACGCGAGATGCCGTTCCCGTCCTATCGCCCGCACTGGCTGAACTGCCGGCTCGAAGATGGCAGTCAGGTTCAGGCGTTAGGGTTTGTTTTGGAGCGACACCTGCCCAGCTATGCCGGCAACTTGCCGGATCACGTGCTGAGTCAGGTGTTCGAAAGCGCTTGCGGGCGTTACGGCACCACTCGCGATTATGTCGAGCAGACCGCCCACGCCCTGCGCAGCCACGCCATGCCGGATCGAAATCTGGAGGCGCGGCTCAAGCGCTGTCAGTCAAAAGCCGATCAGGCGACGGCTTCGCGGCTCTGACTGGCGACTTGCTTGTGCCATAGGGTCGGCGCCAGGAAGGCCATCGACAGCAGGCAAGCGCCCACCAGCAGGACAAAACCACCGTTCCAGCCGAAGTGGTCAACGGTGTAGCCCATCGCCGCACTCGCCGCGACCGAACCACCCAGGTAACCGAACAGACCGGTGAAGCCCGCAGCCGTGCCGGCGGCTTTCTTCGGTGCCAGTTCCAGCGCCTGCAGGCCGATCAGCATCACCGGGCCATAGATCAGGAAGCCGATCGAGAACAGCGCGATCATGTCCACCGTCGGGTTGCCGGCCGGGTTCAGCCAGTACACCAGCGTCGCCACGGTCACCAGCGCCATGAACACCATGCCGGTCAGGCCACGATTGCCACGGAAGATCTTGTCCGACATCCAGCCGCACAGCAGCGTGCCCGGAATGCCCGCCCACTCGTAGAAGAAATAGGCCCACGAGGTTTTATCCACGGTGAAACCTTTGGCTTCTTTCAGGTAGGTCGGCGCCCAATCCAGTACGCCGTAGCGCAGCAGGTAAACGAACACGTTGGCCATGGCGATGTACCAGAGCATTTTGTTGCGCAGCACGTATTTGACGAAAATTTCCTTGGCGCTGAATTCGTCTTCGTGGCTGGCGTCGTAGCCTTCCGGGTAATCGTTCTTGTACTTCTCGATCGGCGGCAGGCCGACAGATTGCGGGGTGTCACGCATGGTGATGAAGGCAAACACCGCCACGCCCAGCGCCACCGCTGCCGGAACGTAGAAGGCTGCGTGCCAGTCATTGAACAGGCCCATGCCGATCAGGAACAGCGGGCCGATCAGACCGCCACCGACGTTATGCGCCACGTTCCACACCGAAACCACGCCGCCACGTTCCTTCTGCGACCACCAGTGCACCATGGTGCGTCCGCTCGGCGGCCAGCCCATGCCCTGGGCCCAGCCGTTGATGAACAGCAGGATGAACATCATGGTCACGCTGGAAGTCGCCCACGGCGCGAAACCGAAAATGAACATCACCCCGGCCGACACCAGCAGGCCGAATGGCAGGAAGTAGCGCGGGTTGGAACGGTCGGACACCAGGCCCATCAGGAACTTCGACAGACCGTAGGCAATGGCGATGGCCGACATCGCCAGACCCAGATCGCCACGGCTGTAGCCTTCGTCGATCAGGTACGGCATGGCCAGCGAGAAGTTTTTGCGCAGCAGGTAGTAACCCGCGTAGCCAAAGAAGATACCGGCGAAGATCTGCCAGCGCAGGCGTCGGTAAGTACTGTCTATTTTTTCTTCAGGCAATGGAGCCTGATGTGCGGCAGGACGAAAGAAAGCAAACATTCAAGAGCTCCAGATTTCTTGTTTTGACTGCGGATGCGAATGTTACAGTTTCGTTACCGAAAATAGCACCGGTTCGCATCGGCAAAACAGCGGAAAATGTTGGAAGTCGCACGTTCTTTTACGAACCTGTCGCTCAGCTGTAAGAACAGGGCGTTTTCACCACTTATCTACATGGAGTGACTTAGACTCGCGGCCCGTTCAGCCGATTGATCAGCCGAGATAAGCAATGTCACTGAAGGTTCGCATGTTGGTGCCGAGATTTTTGGTGGCAGCGGGACTTGCCGTCGTGTTGCTGGCATTGATCGTCACCGATCATCCTTCTCATTCCGGCCTGGGCAACGCCACGGTGCTGATCATTCGGCATGCGGAAAAACCGGATACAGGATCGGTGCTCAATGCCCGAGGCGAGCAACGTGCCGCCGCCTACGTCGACTATTTCAATCCGCTGAAACTCGACGGCCAGACGTTCACCCCCCAGCGTTTGATCGCTGCCGGCGATACCCCGGAAAGTTCGCGCTCACGCCTGACCCTGACCCCGTTGGCCCAGCGCTTGAACCTTGCGATCGAGCAGCCCTACGTCAACGGCGATCTGCATCAACTGGTCAAACTGTTGCGCAAGAGCAATCAGGCGCAGACGGTGCTAATCGCCTGGCACCACGGCCATATCAATAAACTGATCAAAGCCTTCGGCGGTGACCCCACAGCGCTGATGGGCCAGGAAAAATGGCCGGATGATGTCTTCGACTGGCTGATCGTCCTGCGCTTCGATGACAAGGGCCGGCTGATTCCGTCGCGCAGTCTGAAGGTGCAGGAGCACTTGTTGTCGGGCGACTCTGCCGGGCCGAACGGCGGCTAAACGTCCGTCAGAAAATTTACCTGCCGTCATTTGCCCAGCGGTTTCGTCGGATTTCCCATCGGGATCAGGAAATGTCCTGCATTCAATAGCGAAGCTGCGCCATTCAGTTAAAAGACAGTGCTCCGTAAACTTTCTGTTGTTGCCGGACAGGCATCTCAATAGGGAAGGGGCGCGATCATGCGGTGGTTTTTTGCAGGGCTTTTATTGACGATCTTCAGTCTTGCACTGGCGGCAGAAGGGTTACTCATACCTGAAAACAACCCGCAGCCGATTTACCCGAAGAGGTTGTCCAGGGCAGGGGTCGAAGGCGAGGTCAGGGTCAGCTTTATCGTCAAGGCGGATGGCTCGGTCAGCGCAATCGACATCGTGCAAAGTGATCACCCCGATCTGGCTGAGGCGGTCAAAGACGCCATAACACAGTGGCGCTTCAGGCCCTGGACGGTTGAAGACGGTCGGCCTGCGGAACAGCCCATCGTGGCGCCGATGCTCTTTCGATTGGCGAGGGATCAGCCGATCGACATCAACCAGTGGCTGAAGTCAGTAAAGTGTCGCGTCATCAATGACGGTTTCAGGAACATGCCTGAGCACGCCTGGGTCGACGCAGAAGTGTTTAATTACACCCGTGCTTACGTTTCCAACGTGATTCTCAAGAGTCAGTTGGCCGATGAACAACGTCTGGCAATCATCGCCAAGATGAACCGGCGCGTACCGATGATCGTCAGAGGCTGCCGGGAAGCTCCTATGCGTAGCTACATGAGTTTTCTGCCGGGAGAGGTTCGCGAGTTGCTTTGATAGCCAGCGACGCTGTGTTGCTGCCTGGCGCGAATCAGGCCGGCTCCGAGAGGTCACCGGCCAGAAAACACTCAGCGCACCTGCACCACCACCTTGCCCACCGCCTTGCGCTGCCCCAGATCGTTGATCGCCTGCGCCGCGTTGCTCAGCGGATACACCTGCGACACCAGCGGCTTCAACTTGCCCTCGGCGAACCAGCCGAACAACTGCTGGAAGTTCGCCGCGTTGTCCTGCGGCTGACGCTGGGCGAAGGAGCCCCAGAACACGCCGAGTACCGCGGCGCCCTTGAGCAGGGCGAGGTTGACCGGCAGCTCGGGGATGCGTCCGCTGGCGAAGCCGACCACCAGCAGGCGGCCGTTCCAGGCGATGGCGCGGATGGCCTGATCAAACAGGTCGCCGCCGACCGGGTCGTAGATCACGTCGGCGCCCTGGCCGTCGGTGAGGCGTTTGATTTCGTCCTTGAGGCTGGTTTCGCTGTAGTTGATCAGTTCATCGGCACCGGCGGCCTTGGCCACGGCGAGTTTTTCCGCGCTGCTGGCGGCGGCAATGACCCGGGCACCCATGGCTTTGCCGATTTCCACCGCCGCCAGGCCGACGCCACCGGAGGCGCCGAGCACCAGCAGGGTCTCGCCCGGTTGCAGGTTGGCCCGTTGTTTGAGGGCGTGCATCGAGGTGCCGTAGGTCATGCTGAACGCGGCGGCGGTGTTGAAATCCATCGACGGCGGGATCGGCAGCACGTTGTAACCCGGCACCGCGACCTGTTCGGCGAAGCTGCCCCAGCCGGTCAGGGCCATGACCCGGTCGCCGACTTTCAGGTGGCTGACTTTCTCACCGACGGCGCTGACCACGCCGGCCGCTTCGCCCCCCGGCGAAAACGGGAAGGGCGGCTTGAACTGATACTTGCCCTCGATGATCAGCGTGTCCGGGAAGTTGACCCCGGCGGCGTGCACCTCCAGCAGGATTTCGTTCTTCTTCGCGACAGGACTGGCGACGTCTTCCAGCACCAGCGATTCGGCAGGGCCGAAGGCTTTGCACAGCACGGCTTTCATCAGGGCTATTCCTTTGGGAGTGATGGCCGATAAGTGTAGGTGTGTCAGTCAACGGGTCAACGAGCATGCCCGGCCCTGATAGTCAGCCATAAGCTTGTGCTTGCGCGGCGGGTCGTTATGCTAGGCCGCAAACCGGATAAGGAGCGAATTGTGAAAGCGTGGATCATGTTGTTGCTGGCCCTGTCTCTGCCTGTGGCAGCGCTGGCCGAAGAAGCCAAAGAAGGCGAGGCGCCGAAGGTCAACTACATCACCCTGAGCCCGCCGTTCGTGGGTAACTACGGGCTGGACGGCACGCCCAAGCTGAAGGTCTACAAGGCCGACGTGGCGCTGCGTGTGACCGGCGAAGAGGCGACCAAACTGGTCAAGGCCAACGAGCCGCTGATTCGCAATCAACTGGTGGCGCTGTTCACTCAGCAGACCACCGAGGCGATGGGCAGCATCGAAGGCAAGGAAAAGCTGCGTCAGGAAGCCCTGAAGCAGACCCAGCAAGTGATGAATGACGAGACCGGCAAGCCGGTGGTTGAAGATCTGTTGTTCAACAACCTGATCATTCAGTAACCACGCTGGCCGCTGTTCAGGACGCCAGGCTTTTGCGAAAGCGCGCCAACGCGATGACGAAGAACAGCAGGCCGATAGCCGTCAGCGCCAGCAAGTCCGGCCAGACCACGCTCAGCCCGGCATCGCGAAACAGAATCGCGGCGCTGAGGCTGACAAAGTGTGTGGACGGCGAGCCCTGCATGACCCATTGCAGCCACTGCGGCATGCTGTCCAATGGCGTGCTGCCGCCGGACAGCAGCAACATCGGGATGATCACCGGAATCGCCAGCAGGCCGAACTGCGGCGTCGAACGCGCCAGCGTCGCCAGAAAGATGCCCAGCGCGGTACTGGCAAACAGATAAACCGCAGTCACCAGCAAAAACAGGCTCATCGAGCCGGCCAACGGCACATCCAGCAGGCCTTTGACCACCACCTCCAGCGACAGCCAGGTGCACAACACCACCACCAGCAGGTTGCTCCAGATTTTCGCCAGCATGATTTCCAGGGCCGTCAGCGGCAGCACCAGCAAATGGTCGAGCGTGCCGTGTTCGCGTTCGCGCAGCAGCGCCGTGCCGGTGAGGATGATCGCCAGAATAGTGATGTTGTTGACGATCTGAATCACCGCCAGAAACCAGCCGCCCTCCAGATTGGTGTTGAACAGGGCGCGAGTAGTCAGTTGCACGGGTGCCTTGGCCGCTGCACCGCCCTGACCGGCATAGTCGAGCAATTCGCGCTGGAAGATCCGGCCGATGTAGCCGGCGCCCATGAACGCCTGGCTCATCGCTGTGGCATCGACGTTGACCTGAATCGCCGGTTGCCGCGCGGCGAGCAAGTCGGTTTGAAAGCCCGCCGGAATATTGATCACGAAGGTGTACTCACCGCTGTCCATGACCTGATCCAGTTGCGCATAAGGCAGCAGCACCGGCGTCTGGAATTCCGGCGGCTGCAGGGCCTGGGCCAATTGGCGTGAGAGGGCGCTGTGGTCTTCGTCGACGATGGCCACGCTGGCGTTGTGCACGCCGATCACCGAACCGGCGGCGGGCATGTAAATCGCCACGGTGAAGGCGTAGAACAGGAACAGCAGCAACACGCTGTCATGGCGCAGGCTGGTCAGTTCCTTGAGTCCCAGGCGCAGGATGTGCGCGAACTTGTGCATCAGGCCTCCTGCTTTTTCAGCATGATCAGGCTCAGCCCGGTGAACCCGACAAAGAACCCGAACAGCGCCAGGCACTGTGGCCACAGTTGACGCAAGTCCAGCGCTTTGGTGAACGTACCCACCGCGATGTCGAGGAAGTGCCCCGCCGGAAACAGCATGCCCATCACTGCTGCCGCACCTTCCAGCGACGAGCGCGGCACGATCAGCCCGGAGAACTGGATGGTCGGCAGGCTGGTGATGATCATGGTGCCGAGGATCGCGGCGATTTGCGTGCGGGTGAATGCCGAAATCAGCAGGCCCATGCTGGTGGTCGCCAACACATACAGCAGTCCGCCGAATGCCAGTGTCAGCAGGCTGCCCTTGAACGGCACGCCGAACAGCCAGCGATTCATCGCCACCAGCAGCGCCAGATTGACCAGACTGACCAGCAGGTACGGCGCCTGTTTGCCCAGCAGAAACTCCAGACGGGTCAGGGGCGTGGCGTAGAAATTGGTGATCGACCCCAGCTCCTTTTCGCGGACGATGCCCAGCGCCGTGAGCATCGCCGGAATGAACGCCAGAATCAGCGCCATGACCCCGGGGCCGATAGCGTTGACGCTAACCACGTCCTGGTTGTAACGAAAGCGGGTTTCCAGGCTGGCGGCCGCCGGGTGGGCCAGCGCCGGGCTGCTCTGCTCGGCTAGTTGTTGCAGATTGGCCAAGTGTACGGCTTCAACATAATTGCGGCTGGTTTCGGCGCGAAACGGCATGCCGCCATCCAGCCACGCCGCCACAGCGGGTTGGCGCCCGGCGTACAGATCGCGGCCGAATCCGGGGGGAATCTCCAGCGCCAGTTTGATTTCCGAGCGTTGCAGGCGCCGGTGCAGTTCCTGCGGGTCATGAATGGCCGGCTGTTCGTCGAAGTACCGGGAGCCGCGAAACGCCTCCAGATAAGCTCGGCTCTGCGGCGTCTGATCCTGGTCGTACACGGCGAACGCGAGGTTTTCCACGTCCAGCGAGATGCCGTAACCGAAGATCACCATCATGAAAATCGCCCCGGCCAAGGCGAACGCCATGCGCACTTTGTCGCGCAACAGCTCCTTGCCTTCGCGACTGGCCACGGCCAACAGGCGACCGAGGCTGAAACCGTGACGGGGCAGCGGTGTTGTCGCTGCGCTCGGCGGCGCCATTTGCGGTTCGGCCACAGGCGCTGATGGCTGAGCGCCCTGAGCCTGTTCCAGGCAAGTGACGAAGGCCGCTTCCAGCGTCTCGCCGGCAAACTGGCGTTGCAGCGCCGCCGGGGTGTCGCAGGCGAGAACTTTGCCCGCGTGCATCAGCGAGATGCGGTCGCAGCGCCGCGCTTCGTTCATGAAGTGCGTGGAGAGGAAGATCGTCACGCCCTGTTCGCGGGACAACTCGATCAACAGTCGCCAGAAGTCATCGCGGGCTGCCGGATCGACGCCGGAAGTCGGCTCGTCGAGAATCAGCACCTCCGGGCGGTGCAGCACCGCCACCGCCAGTGACAGACGTTGGCGCAGTCCCAATGGCAACGCCCCGGAAGGCTGGTCGGCGACCGCAAGCAGATTGAAGCGCTGAATCAATGCCTCGATGCGTTGTGCACTCTCGGTTTTGGGCAGGTCGAACAGCCGCGCGTGCAGCTCGAGGTTCTGCCGCACACTGAGTTCGCCATACAGCGAAAAACTCTGCGACATGAAGCCGACCCGCTTGCGCGTGGCCAGATCCTTGGCGTTCACCGGGTTGCCGAGCAGCGTCGCACTGCCTTCACTGGCCGGCATCAACCCGGTCAGGACTTTCATGGTGGTGGTCTTGCCGCAGCCGTTGGAGCCAAGAAAGCCGAAAATCTCGCCACGCCCAATGGCAAAACTGACGTGATCCACAGCGGTGAAGTCGCCGAAGCGCAGCGTCAGGTCGTGGGCTTCGATGGCGATGTCGCTGCTGTTGCCGGTGCGCGGTGGAATCACCAGCGGCTGAGCGTCATGCTGGCTGTCACCCTGAAAATGGGTGAAGGCGTCATCGAGTTTGCCGCTGGGGGTGACGTTCGCCAGCTCGCGGCTCAGGCCGGTGGCGATCAACTTGCCGGCATCGAGCATCAGGCAATGCTCGAACTGCTCGGCTTCTTCCATATAGGCCGTGGCGACCAGCAGCGTCAGTTGCGGGCGCTGGCGTCGCACATCGTCGACCAACTCCCAGAAGCGCCGGCGCGAGAGCGGGTCGACGCCGGTGGTCGGCTCATCGAGGATCAGCAGATCCGGTTCATGGATCAGCGCGCAGCACAGCCCGAGTTTCTGCTTCATCCCACCGGACAACTTGCCGGCAGGGCGCTCGGCGAACTTCAGCAGATCCGTGGCGAGCAACAGGCTGTGCATGCGCTGCTCGCTTTCAGCCTTGGACAGGCCGAACAGCGTCGAGAAGAACTGGATGTTCTCGCGGATCGACAGCTCCGGGTACAAGTTGCCGCCCAGCCCCTGCGGCATGAAGGCGATGCGCGCATAGAGTGTGTCGCGATGCTGGCGATCCTCGATCGCGCCACCGAGCACGTCCAGCTGCCCTTGCTGCAAGGTCTTCACGCCGGCAATCAACCCCAGCAGACTGGATTTGCCGGCGCCATCGGGGCCGATCAGTCCGCAACGGGTGCCGGCGGGCAGGCTGAAGGCGATGTCGCTCAGCGCTTGCTGTTTGCCGTAGCGGTGCGCGATACCGTTCGCTTGAACCGCAAGGCCGCTCATTGCAGATTGGCCGGCCATTCGACGGGCGCGATCCGCACGTAGCCGGCCCCGGGCATGCCGGGTTTGGCCTGCGGCACGGCGCTGGGCTGAACCAGGCGCAGCTTGACGCGGAACACCAGTTTTTGCCGCTCGTCGCGGGTCTCGACCTCTTTAGGGGTGAACTGCGATTTGGCTGCGACGAAGCTGATTTTTGCCGGCAGCGGTTTATCGGGCAAGGCATCGAGCAGCACGCGAGCGTCATCGCCCACCGCCAGGCGCCCAGCCACCGCGGCTGACAGATAGAGGTTCATGTACTGGTCGTTGGGATCGATCAGCAGCAAGACCCGGCCCCCGGCCCCCAGCACTTCGCCGGGCTCGGCCATGCGCAGCTGGATCACGCCATCAATCGGCGCGCGCAGACTGCTGTCGTCAATTTCACTGGTCAACTGTGCGACTTGAGCCTGTGCCGCGCCAATCGCCGCACTGACAGCAGACACCTGGGCCCGGGCGGCGACAACGGCGGCATTACCGGTGCCGATGCGTGACTGCAGCTGATCGATGATCTGCGCGCTGACATAACCGTGCTTGAACAGTGATTGCGAACGCCCGAGCTCTTGCTGGGCCAGCAGCAGTTCACTCTGGCGCAATTGCACGTTGGCCTGAGCGGCGTTGAGATTCTCCCGGGCGCGCAACACTTCGGCTTCGGCCTGATTGCGCTGGGCTTCGAGGGTGCGGGTGTCCATACGCGCCAGCAGTTGGCCCTTGCTGACCTTGTCGCCTTCGTCGACCAGTACTTCGGCGAGGCGCCCGGGAGTCTTGCTGGCGATCTGCACTTCGGTGGCTTCCAGCCGCCCGTTGCCCATCGACAGTCCTTCGACCAGGCGGCTGCTGATGGACATCCAGTAACCGAGGCCGCCAGCGACGGCGAGTAATACCAGGAGCGAACCGGCGTATAGAAGTGAAGAACGGCTGTGCGTCGACATGGGGGCATCCTGCGGCAGTGGCTTGCAGTCTGACTGTTCAAGCGTTCCATTCGCTTGATGTCAGTCAAATGAGCGTCAAGCCTAGCCCCTTTTGTCGGTAAAAACCGTGACCGGCAAGTTCTCAGCGCAAGCCGAGCACGGCGGCCCACTGTTCGGCCGTCACCGGCATCACCGACAGGCGACTGCCTTTTTGCACCAGCGGTATTTCGGCCAGCGCAGTCTGCTGTTTCAGGTAATCGAGCTTCAGCACCCGGGCAAACGTCTCGACGTGTGCCACATCAATCGCACTCCAGGCGTTTTTCTCGGGTGTGGCCTTCGGGTCGAAGTAATGGCTCTCGGGTTCCAGTGCGGTGGGATCCGGGTACGCCGCCTCGATTATTTTGCCGATTCCGGCGATACCCGGCTCCGGGCAACTGGAGTGGTAGAAAAAGAACTCATCGCCCACCGCCATCGCCCGCAGGAAATTGCGCGCCTGATAGTTGCGAACCCCGTCCCAGCGCGCTTTGCCGAGTTTCTCCAGATCTTTGATCGAGAGTTCGTCGGGCTCGGATTTCATCAGCCAATAGGCCATGTCTTTTGCTCCTCAAGCGGTGATTGGGCAGGTTGTCGGGCAATTTTATGACAAACCGACGGTCGGTTGACGTCAGCGTTTGCGCCCGGGTTCACGTTGTCGCAAAATGCCGGCCTTTAAAGCTTGACGCTGCTGCACGGCCTACGAACGGAAACCGCTGCTGTCATCGTGATGATGTGCCTTGAGGGGGGCAATCGATGAAACGCAAACCGGATTTGCTATGGACTTTGGTTATTTTGTTCGGCCTTGGTGTCGTGACCACCGGTTACGCGCAAAGTCTGTGGACGAGCAAGACCGATGCTCCGGTTGAAGTCGCGCAACAGGTCCAACAGTCGACCGCCTTCAAACGCTGAAACTGCCTTCCCGACGCCGCTGATCTGCGCGGCGTCTATCCCGCGAAATACCACGCTTTATCGGTGACCGTGCCCTGCAACGGTACATCCCAGCTGGCCTGCGCCAGGCGTTCGACCTTCTGACATTCATGGGCCAGGCCCAGCAACGTCGGCTTGCGCCAGTTCTTGCGCCGGGCCAGGTACGCCAGACTGCGGTCGTAGAATCCGCCGCCCATCCCCAGACGTCCGCCAACATCGTCAAACCCCACCAGTGGCAACAGCACCAGATCCAGGGTCCAGATCTTGCGCTGATGGGCCAGATTGGCTCGTGGTTCGAGAATGCGGAAGCGGTTGGGCTTGAGCTTGTCGCCGGGGCGAATTCGCTGGAACACCATTTTGGTTCGCGGCCAGGCGCTTAGCACCGGCAGATACGTGGCTTTGCCGCGACGCTGGGCTTCACGCAGCAGCAGGCGCGGGTCGATTTCACCGTCGGTGGGCAGATAAAGCGAAATATGTCGGGCCCGGCGGAAGTGCGGGTCTTGCGCCAGTTGGCGGAACAGGCCTTTGGCGGCTTGTCGTTGTTCACCGGGAGTCAGTGAGCGGCGCGCCTTGCGCAGCAGGCGGCGGAGTTGCGGGCGGGGCAGCAGCGCAGGTTCGGTCATGGTTCGGCTTCGGCAGGTGAGGGCGAAAACGCACGCATAAAAAATCCGATGCCGGCAAAAACCGGCATCGGATTCGAATCAGGCTCCCCGGATGAACCGCTGTCAACTTAGCCCTTGAACCCGAAAGTTCAAGGTGGAGGATGCAGTAGACTTTAAGGCTTTCCGTCTGGCGGACATGCACACCAGCCCAACGTGCAACCTCCAGGGTAGTGCAAATCGGCTCAGGGACATCGTCAACTGGCAAGCACCCCAGGGAGTGCGGCGAGTATACCTCAAGCGGCCTGGCGAATCAGCCCTTGCTGATGTCCGGATCGTCGGCCAGCACCAGATCGACACGATCGAGCAAGTCGCGCACCTGTTCACGGGTCGAGCCGCTGGCCTGGATGTCCGGGCGCTCTTCTTTGTGCAAGAGGTCGTGGGTGATGTTCAGCGCAGCCATCACCGCAATACGGTCGGCGCCGATGACTTTGCCGCTGCTGCGGATCTCGCGCATCTTGCCGTCCAGGTAGCGGGCGGCGCTGACCAGATTGCTGCGTTCTTCCTGGGGGCAGATGATCGAATATTCTTTGTCGAGGATCTGCACGGTAACGCTATTGCTTGAACTCATGAGTCTTGCTCCAGGGCCTTGAGGCGCGAAATCATCGATTCGACCTTACGCCGGGCGATTTCGTTTTTTTCAATGAGGTGAGCGCGTTCCTCGCGCCAGGTCTTTTCCTGAGCTAGTAAGAGTGCGTTTTGACTCTTTAGTTGCTCGACTCGGGTAATCAGCTTTTCGAGTCTGGCCATCAGCGCTTGCAGGTCGGTGTCTTCCATTGTGTCCACTGAATTCATCTGATGGGCGGCAGGCGCCTGGCTGGCGGACAGCCTTTAATAGTCTTGGCGAGTCTGTCGATGTAGGATACAAGGCCTTCATTCTAGACATAGCGCCGTCTGGCGCCTAGCTGCCCATGACCATTGCGAATTCCCCGTACCAAGCCTTTGCCACCCTGCTGACGTCCAGCGGCCACAACGTCTCGCCTGCCGAACTGCACGGCCTGCTGCTCGGCCGCAGCTGCGCCGGTGCCGGCTTCAACGCCGACGAGTGGCTGATCGATGCCGCCGAACTTCTGGAAAACGAGCCACAGGACAACGTCCGCAACGCCCTGATCGGCCTGCAAGAGATGGTCAAGGGTGAGTTGACCGGTGACGACGTCACCGTCGTTCTGCTGCTGCCGACCGATGACGCGCCGCTGGCCGACCGCGCCGCCGCACTGGGCCAATGGTGCCAGGGCTTCCTCAGCGGTTTCGGCCTGAACTGCCGCGACAGCAGCATGCTCAGCACTGAAGCCACCGAAGTGCTGCAGGATCTGGCGGCGATCTCCCAGGTGCAAGACGCTCTGGAAGAATCCGAAGACGGCGAAAGCGACTACATGGAAGTCATGGAATACCTGCGCGTCGCGCCGCTGCTGCTGTTCTCGGAAACCAAGAAAGCCGACGTGCCGCCAGCCGCCAAGCCGTCGCTGCATTAATCGCGTGCCAGGGAAAGCCATCTGCCCATGATCCATATCCCCAAAGCGGAATACAGCCGTCGCCGCAAGGCCCTGATGGCGCAGATGGAACCCAACAGCATCGCGATCCTGCCCGCCGCCGCAGTCGCGATCCGCAACCGCGACGTCGAGCACGTCTACCGTCAGGACAGCGACTTTCAGTACCTCAGCGGTTTCCCCGAGCCACAGGCGGTCATCGTCCTGATGCCCGGCCGCGAGCACGGCGAGTACGTGCTGTTCTGCCGCGAGCGCAATGCCGAACGCGAGTTATGGGACGGCCTGCGCGCCGGCCAGGAAGGCGCAATCCGTGATTACGGCGCTGACGACGCGTTCCCGATTACCGACATCGACGACATCCTGCCGGGCCTGATCGAAGGCCGCGACCGGGTGTATTCGGCGATGGGAAGCAACCCGGAGTTCGACCGCCATCTGATGGACTGGATCAACGTGATCCGCTCCAAGGCGCACCTCGGCGCCCAGCCACCGAACGAATTCGTTGCCCTGGATCACCTGCTGCACGACATGCGCCTGTATAAATCGGCGGCAGAAGTGAAGGTGATGCGCGAAGCCGCACGGATTTCCGCTCAGGCGCATATCCGCGCGATGCAGGCCAGCCGGCCGGGACTGTACGAATACAGCCTCGAAGCCGAACTCGATTACGAATTCCGCAAGGGCGGGGCGAAGATGCCGGCCTATGGTTCGATCGTCGCTGCCGGGCGCAACAGCTGCATCCTGCATTACCAGCAGAATGACGCGCTGCTCAAGGACGGCGATCTGGTGTTGATCGACGCCGGTTGCGAGATCGACTGCTACGCCAGCGACATCACCCGCACCTGGCCGGTCAACGGCAAGTTTTCCGCCGAGCAGAAAGCGATCTACGAACTGGTGCTGGCCTCGCAGGAAGCCGCATTCGCTGAAATCGCCCCGAACAAAAACTGGAACCAGGCGCACGAAGCCACGGTACGGGTGATTACCGCAGGCCTGGTCAAGCTCGGAATCCTGCAAGGCGAGGTCGATGAGTTGATCGCGACCGAAGCCTATAAAGCGTTTTACATGCACCGTGCCGGCCATTGGCTGGGCATGGATGTACATGACGTTGGCGAGTACAAAGTCGGCGGCGAATGGCGGGTGCTGGAGGTCGGCATGGCGCTGACCGTGGAGCCGGGCATCTACATCGCCCCGGACAACCAGCACGTAGCGAAGAAATGGCGCGGCATTGGCGTGCGCATCGAGGATGACGTGGTAGTGACCAAGACCGGTTGTGAAATATTGACCAGCGGCGTACCGAAAACCGTTGCCGAAATCGAAGCGCTGATGGCGCAAGCACGGACACACGCGGCATGAGTCGAGTCAATCTGGCAATCATCGGTGGCGGCCTGGTCGGCGCCAGCCTGGCGTTGGCCTTGCAGGCCGGGGCCAAGGCGCGTGGCTGGAAAATCGTCCTGATCGAACCGTTCGCCCCCGGCGACAGCTGGCAGCCGAGCTACGACGCACGTTCGTCGGCGCTGTCCTTCGGTTCCCGGCAGATCTATCAACGGCTGGGCGTGTGGCAGGAGATTTCCCGCCGCGCCGAGCCGATCAAACAGATTCACGTGTCCGACCGTGGCCGCTTCTCCACCGCCCGTCTGTCGGCGATGGAAGAGGGCGTGCCGGCACTCGGCTACGTGGTGGAAAACGCCTGGCTCGGCCAGTGCCTGTGGCAGCACCTGGACAAAGACGTGATCAGTTGGCGCTGCCCGGCGGAAGTCACGCGCATGGAGCCGCTGCCTGACGGCTATCGCCTGACCCTCAATGATGAAACCACCGTCGAGTGCGATCTGGCGGTGCTCGCCGATGGTGGTCGCTCCGGTCTGCGCGAACAACTGGGCATCAACGTGCGCAAGCGTCCGTACAACCAGAGCGCGCTGATCGCCAACATCACCCCGAGCGAATCACACAACGGCATGGCCTTCGAGCGCTTCACCGACGAAGGGCCGATGGCCTTGCTGCCGCTGCCGGACAACCGTTGCGCACTGGTCTGGACCCGCCTGGGCATGGATGCGCAACGCCTGGCAGACCTCAGCGAGCGCGATTTCCTCAGCGAACTGCAAGGCGTGTTCGGCTACCGCCTCGGCACCTTGAAACAGGTCGGCGCGCGGCATCTGTATCCGTTGTCACTGGTCGAGGCCGAAGAGCAGGTGCGCTCGCATTTGGCCGTACTCGGCAATGCCGCGCACAGCCTGCACCCGATTGCCGGACAAGGTTTCAACCTGTCCCTGCGGGATGCTGATGCACTGGCTGCCGCACTGCTCGCCAGCGACAAACCGCTGGGCGACTTCGCCACCTTGCAGGCCTATCGCGAGCGGCAGCGTCTGGATCAGGAGCTCACCGTGGGCTTCTCCGATCAGGTCACCCGGCTGTTCGGCAGCACCCAGCCGCTGATCTCGCTGGGCCGCAACATCGGCCTGCTCGGTCTCGATCTGTTGCCACCGGCCAAGCGCTGGTTTGCTCGTCAGGCCATGGGGCTGGGGACGCGGCCGGATGCTTGAGCGGCGGGTCGGCACTTTCACTTTCAGCAGCGCGCCGCCAACTGGCGCGCTGGCTAAAACCCTTTACGGGCGGCGTATGCCGCCAGCGAGACAGGCTTAAAGCATGGAAATGCGCGCAGATCTGCTGATTGTCGGAGCCGGAATGGTCGGCAGCGCCCTCGCGTTGGCGTTGCAGGACAGCGGCCTGGAAGTGTTGCTGCTCGACGGCAGCCCGCTGAGCGTCAAACCGTTCGACGCCGCCGCGCCGTTCGAGCCGCGAGTGAGCGCCTTGTCGGCGGCCAGCCAGCGGATACTCGAACGCCTTGGCGTCTGGGACGGCATCGCCAAGCGCCGCAGCAGCCCGTACACCGACATGCACGTGTGGGACGGCAGCGGCACCGGGCAGATTCATTTCTCGGCGAGCAGTGTGCATGCCGAAGTGCTCGGCCATATCGTCGAAAACCGCGTGGTGCAGGATGCCTTGCTCGATCGTTTGCACGATTGCGATCTGGGCATGCTGGCCAACGCACGGCTGGAACAGATGCGCCGCTCCGGTGACGACTGGCTTCTGACTCTGGCCGATGGTCGGCAGTTGCGTGCGCCGCTGGTGATTGCGGCGGACGGCGCCAATTCGGCGGTACGCCGTCTGACCGGCGTCGCTACTCGCGAGTGGGATTACCTGCACCATGCCATCGTTACCAGCGTGCGCAGCAGCAAGCCGCACCGGATGACCGCGTGGCAGCGTTTCACCGATCACGGGCCGCTGGCGTTTCTGCCGCTGGAGCGTGACGGGCAGCAGGACTGGTGCTCGATCGTCTGGTCGACAACGCCAAGTGAAGCCGAACGCCTGATGGCGCTGGATGAAGCGGCATTCTGTCGTGAGCTGGAGCGAGCCTTTGAAGGTTGCCTGGGCGAAGTCGTCAGTGCTGATCCACGGCTGTGCGTGCCTTTGCGTCAACGCCACGCCAAACGCTACGTGGCCGAAGGCCTGGCACTGATCGGCGACGCCGCGCACACCATTCACCCGTTGGCCGGGCAGGGTGTGAACCTGGGTTTCCTCGATGCGGCGGTGCTGGCTGAAGTGCTGTTGCAAGCGGCGGAACGCGGCGAACGGCTGGCGGATGTGAAGGTGCTGAGCCGCTACGAGCGCCGGCGCATGCCGCACAACCTGGCATTGATGGCGGCGATGGAGGGCTTCGAGCGCTTGTTCCAGGCTGACCCGTTGCCGGTGCGCTGGTTGCGCAACGCCGGATTGAAACTGGTGGAGCAGATGCCGGAGGCCAAGGCGTTGTTTGTGCGTGAGGCGCTGGGGTTGACCGGGGATCTGCCGGTACTGGCCAAACCCTGAGATTTGTTTGAGGCTGATGGCCTCTTCGCGAGCAAGCCCGCTCCCACATTGGAATACATTTCAGGGGTGGGAGCGGGCTTGCTCGCGAAGGGGCCAGAACCGACGCCATGAATTTCAGCTTGTGCAACATCTGGTAACTCCTTGCCCAAGTGTTCGATTGAGCTGGTAAATGTGAGTCCTTATCATTTGGCCCACATTTTCCGACCGAGAGATCACTCCCATGTTGGCACCCAAGCGTCTCCTGACCGCACTGGCCCTGACCCTGATCGGCAGCACTGCCGCCCAGGCCGCCGACGAGGTGGTGGTCTACTCCTCGCGTATCGATGAGTTGATCAAACCGGTGTTCGACGCCTACACCGCGAAAACCGGGGTGAAGATCAAGTTCATCACCGACAAGGAAGCGCCGCTGATGCAGCGGATCAAGGCCGAGGGCGAAAACGCCACCGCCGACCTGCTGCTCACCGTGGATGCCGGCAACCTCTGGCAGGCCGAACAGATGGGCATCCTCCAGCCGTTCACCTCGAAGACCATCGACAGCAACATTCCCGCGCAATACCGCTCCTCCAGCCACGCCTGGACCGGCCTGAGCCTGCGCGCGCGGACCATCGCCTATTCCACCGAACGGGTGAAACCGGGCGAGTTGACCACCTACGAAGCGTTGGCCGACAAGAATTGGGAAGGGCGTCTGTGCCTGCGCACGGCGAAGAAGGTCTACAACCAGTCGCTGACCGCGACCATGATCGAAGTGCACGGCGCCGAGAAGACCGAGAAGATCCTCAAGGGCTGGGTCAACAACCTGTCCACCGATGTGTTCTCCGACGACGTTGCGGTGCTGGAAGCGATCAACGCCGGGCAGTGCGACGTCGGCATCGTCAACACCTACTACTACGGGCGCCTGCACAAGCAGAAGCCCGACCTGCCGGTGAAACTGTTCTGGCCGAATCAGGCCGATCGCGGCGTGCATGTAAACCTGTCCGGTATCGGCCTGACCCAACATGCACCGCACCCGGAAGCAGCCAAGGCGCTGGTCGAATGGATGACCACACCTGAAGCGCAGAAAATCTTCGCCGACGTCAACCAGGAGTTCCCGGCCAACCCGGCAGTGAAACCTTCGGAAGAAGTGGCGGCGTGGGGCAAGTTCGTCGCTGACACCTTGCCGGTGGAAGTGGCGGGCAAGCGTCAGGCGGAAGCGATCCGCATGATGGATCGGGCGGGTTGGAACTGAGTATTTGCCGGTCGCTGTGTTCGCTCAAGATCGCTGCCCTCACCCCAGCCCTCTCCCGGGGGGAGAGGGAGCCGATCTCCATGGCTTTCAAGACCGGAGCTCGGCTCGATGTATCAGGTCGGCGTAAATCGAAAGGTCACCACGTTCAGTCCCCTCTCCCTCCGGGAGAGGGTTAGGTGAGGGCAGCAATCTCGAGCTGAAACACCTGAATCAGAACCACCAACCACCCCTCAGAGTCCCAAAAGTGGCCCAACCCGCCCAACGCCGCTGGTACCCCATCGTCCTCGCCATTGCCGCGCTGGTGCTGTTGCCCCTGAGTGTCCTGCTGCTGTCGTGGCAGACCATCGATCAGCAGATCTGGTCGCACCTGTGGGAAACCCAGATGCCGCGCCTGCTCGGCAACACCCTGACGCTGGTGCTCGGCGTTGGCGTCGGTGTGACGCTGCTCGGTGTCAGTCTGGCGTGGCTCACCAGCCTCTGCGAATTCCCCGGACGGCGCTGGCTCGACTGGGCGCTGATGCTGCCGTTCGCCATCCCGGCCTACGTGCTGGCGTTCGTCTTCGTCGGCCTGCTGGACTTCGCCGGCCCGGTGCAGACCCTGCTGCGTGAGTGGTTCGGCAGCGGCTTGCGCCTGCCGCGCGTGCGCTCTACCGGCGGGGTGATCGTGGTGCTGGTGCTGGTGTTTTATCCGTACGTTTACCTGCTGGCGCGCACCGCGTTTCTCGCGCAGGGCAAAGGCTTGATGGAGGCGGCGCGGGTACTCGGGCAATCGCCATGGCAGGCGTTCTGGCGGGTGGCGTTGCCGATGGCGCGTCCGGCGATTGGCGCCGGTGTGGCGCTGGCGCTGATGGAGACGCTGGCGGATTTCGGCGCGGTGTCGGTGTTCAACTTCGACACCTTCACCACCGCCATCTACAAGACCTGGTACGGCTTCTTCAGCCTGCCGAGCGCCGCACAACTGGCGAGCCTGTTGCTGCTGGTGGTGATGCTGGTGCTGTACGGAGAGCGGCGCGCCCGTGGCGCCAACCGGGCGAGCAACGAGCGCCCCAGGGTCAAGGCGTTGTATCAGCTGCGCGGGCTAAAGGCGTTCGCGGCGACCGGCTGGTGCACGTTGGTGTTTGCCTGCGCGTTCGTGATTCCGTTGCTGCAACTGCTCGTATGGTTCTGGCAGCGCGGGCGCTTCGATCTCGATGAGCGTTATGCCGGGCTGATCCTGCACACCCTGTATCTGGGCGGCATGGCGGCGTTGATCACCGTCAGCGTCGCGCTGTTGCTGGCGTTTGCCCGACGTCTGGCGCCGACCCGGGCAATCCGTTCCGGGGTCAGTCTGGCCAATCTTGGTTATGCGCTGCCGGGTTCGGTGCTGGCGGTGTCGATCATGCTGGCGTTCAGTTATCTCGACCGCGAACTGGTGATTCCGCTGTCGGGCTGGCTCGGCGGCGCCGGCAAGCCATTGCTGCTGGGCAGTCTGGCGGCGTTGCTGATGGCCTATCTGGTGCGCTTTATCGCGGTGGCCTACGGACCACTGGAAAACAGTCTGGCGCGTATACGGCCTTCATTGCCCGAAGCGGCACGTAGTCTGGGTGTCAGTGGGCCGCGACTGTTTTTCAAAGTGTATCTGCCGCTGTTGCTGCCCGGCACACTGAGCGCGGCGTTGCTGGTGTTCGTCGATGTGCTCAAGGAAATGCCCGCGACCCTGCTGATGCGCCCGTTTGGCTGGGACACGCTGGCGGTGCGGATCTTCGAAATGACCAGTGAAGGGGAGTGGGCGCGGGCATCGCTGCCGGCGCTGACCCTGGTGTTGGTCGGCCTGTTACCGGTCATCGGCCTGATCCGCCGCTCGGCGCACCGAAACACTTAGTCGTCAGTCCTGAATCATGCGGCTACAATGCGCGGCATTCGGTGCGGTTCGTCTGACAGACCCGTTCGCTGAAATCGGCTGAAAGCCTTCTATTTCGAGGCTTTCACCCCGTACAGCGGCTGTCCGCACCTTCGCCACGCCCGGAAGGAGAAACCCATGGGACAGCGTACGCCTCTGTATGACCTGCATCTCGCCCTCGGCGCGAAGATGGTCGATTTTGGCGGTTGGGACATGCCACTGCATTACGGCTCGCAGGTCGAGGAACACCACGAGGTGCGCCGCGATTGCGGGGTGTTCGATGTTTCCCATATGACCGTTATCGACATTGACGGCCCCCAGGCCAAGGCCTGGCTGCAGCATTTGCTGGCCAATGACGTCGAACGCCTGCATCGCCCCGGCCGCGCGCTCTACAGCACGATGCTCAACGAACGTGGCGGCATCGTCGACGACATGATCGTCTATCGCCTCGAAGACCGTTATCGTCTGGTGTTCAACGCCTCCACTCGCGACCAGGATCTGGCGTGGATGCAGGCGCAGGTCGCCGGTTACGACGTGCATCTGCACGAGCGTCAGGATCTGGCGATGCTCGCCATTCAAGGCCCGCAGGCCCGGCAGAAGATTGCCGAACTGGTGACCCAGTCCCGCGCCGCACTGATCCAGCACCTCAAACCGTTCGAAGCCGAAGTCGATGGCGACTGGTTCATCGCCCGCACCGGTTATACCGGTGAAGACGGCCTGGAAATCGCTTTGCCGGCCGAGCAGGCGCCGGGATTTTTCAACGATCTGGTCGGTGCCGGTATTTCGCCAATCGGCCTCGGCGCCCGCGACACGTTGCGGGTCGAAGCCGGGATGAACCTCTACGGCCAGGACATTCATCAGGATGTCTCGCCGCTGGCGTCCAATATGGCCTGGAGCATCGCTTGGGAACCGGCTTCGCGGCAGTTCATCGGTCGCTCGGCGCTGGAAGCGGAAAAAGCCGCCGGCGTTGCGCACAAACTGGTGGGTCTGGTGCTTGAGGAGCGCGGTGTTTTGCGCGCCCATCAAGTGGTTCGTATCGCCGATGTTGGCGAAGGAGAGATCACCAGTGGTAGTTTCTCTCCTACGCTAAGCAAATCGATTGCCCTGGCGCGTGTACCGATGGCTACCGCCGACCGCGCCGAAGTGGAAATCCGTGGCAAGTGGTATCCGGTACGAGTGGTCAAACCGACCTTCGTGCGCCATGGTAAAACCTTGATCTGACCTTTTCCGGCGGGCCTGACCGCTGACAATTTTCTTGAGGACACCGAGCATGAGCAATATCCCCGCCGAACTGCGTTTTGCCGAAAGTCATGAATGGGCACGCCTGGAAGCCGACGGCACCGTTACCGTGGGCATCAGCGATCACGCGCAGGAAGCGCTGGGCGATGTGGTGTTCGTTGAACTGGCCGAAGTCGGCAAGGTGTTTGCTGCCGGTGAGGCTGCCGGTGTTGTCGAGTCGGTGAAGGCCGCGTCCGACATCTACTCCCCGATCGGCGGTGAAGTGATCGCGGTCAACGAAACGCTGGCTGACTCGCCGGAAGAGCTGAACAACGATCCGTACGCCGCATGGATCTTCAAGCTCCAGCCAAGCGACAAGGCCGAGCTGGACAAGCTGCTGGACGCTGCTGCCTACAAGGCTGCCATCGGCGAATAAGCAGACTGTAATACTGCAAAAGCCCCGATCTCTCGGGGCTTTTTTGTAGGCGTTGATCAGGCGTCGCGCAATACCGCTTTCACTGCCGCCACCGAACGCTCGACGTCGTCCTTGGTCATGGTGGTGAACATCGGCAATGACACGATCAAGCGTCCAACGCGCTCGGCAACTGGCAACATGCCTTCCTTGAACCCGCGCTCGCGGTACAGGCTCAGCAAGTGGATCGGCGGGTAGTGATAGCCGATGCCGATGCCTTTGGCCTGCATCTGCTCCATGAACGTGGCGCGGGCCGGCAAGCCGTCCTTGCGCTCCGGCAGGACCAGCTGGAACAGGTGCCAGTTGCTCTGGGTGAAGTCCGCCGGTGGCAGTTGGGCGCCATAAGTCGCTTCAAAGTCATCGCCAAAACATTTGAAGTAGTGCCGGGCCAGTTCCTGACGATGGGCGGTCAGCGCCTCGATATGGGCGAACTGGCCGAGGCCGATGGTGGCGGCGATGTCGGTCATGTTGAACTTGCCACCGAGCACATCGACGTCCAGACCATCAAAGCCGTTGCGGGTCACGCCCTGCAGGCGGTACTTCTCCGCCAGCCGCGCCTCTTCCGGGGTGTTCAGCACCAGGCAGCCGCCCTCGGAGCAGGTGACGTTCTTGTTCGCCTGAAAGCTGAACGACACGAAATCGCCGGTGGCGCCGATGCGCTGGCCGTTCCAGCTCGAACCCAGGGCCTGAGCGGCGTCTTCGACAATGCGCAAGTTGTGTTTGCGGGCGATGGCGTACAAGCGTTCCATGTCCACCGGCAGGCCGGCGAGGTACACCGGAATCACTGCTTTGGTGCGTGGGGTGATCGCCGCTTCGAGCTTGTCCAGATCGATGTTGCGGGTCACCGGATCGATGTCGGCAAACACTGGTGTGGCGCCGACTTCGAGGATCACGTTGGCGGTGGCGACCCAGGAAATCGGCGTGGTGATCACTTCGTCACCCGGCCCGATGCCGGCGATGCGCAAGGCGATTTCCATGGTGCAGGTGCCGGAGTTGAAGGTGCGCACCGGGCGCCCTCCGAAGTATTCCGACAGTTGTGCTTCAAAGGCCTGGACCTTCGGCCCGCTGGTGATCCAGCCGGAGCGCAGCACATCGCCGACGGCGGCAATCGTGGCTTCATCAATGACAGGTTTGGAAAACGGCAGGAACGGCAGTTGGCTCATGAGGATTCGATCATCCGAAAGTTGGACGCCTGATGCAGGCGCTACAGCATGCCCCGGAACCCCCTCTGCCGCCAAGCCGTGCGCGTCGGGATCGGCTGCTATGCTGGTTTGACCGTGTTGCATTGACGCCGAGCGCCAGCCAAGAGAGAGCCCGTCATGTCCCAGTTGCCATCCTTGAGCCAGTTACGCGACCCCGAAGCCTTTCTGCGCCGCCATTTGGGCCCCGACGCCGCCGAACAGCAGGCGATGCTCGACAGCCTCGGTCTGGGCAGCCGGGTCGAACTGATCGAGCAGACGGTGCCGCCGGGCATTCGCCTGAATCGGGCGCTGGACTTGCCGCCGGCCCTTGATGAGCAGGCGGCGCTGGCCAAGCTGCGCGGTTACGCCGAGCAGAATCAGGTCTGGACCAGCCTGATCGGCATGGGCTACCACGGCACGCTGACGCCGACCGTCATCCTGCGCAACGTGCTGGAAAATCCCGGCTGGTACACCGCGTACACCCCGTATCAACCGGAGATCGCCCAGGGCCGTCTCGAAGCGTTGTTGAATTTTCAGCAACTGACCATCGACCTCACCGGTCTTGAACTGGCCAACGCCTCTTTGCTCGACGAAGCCACCGCCGCTGCAGAAGCCATGGCGCTGGCCAAGCGTGTGGCGAAGTCGAAGAGCAATCTGTTTTTCGTCGATGAGAACTGTCATCCGCAAACCATCTCCGTGGTGCAAACCCGCGCCGAAGGTTTCGGCTTCGAGCTGATCATCGACGCTGTGGATAACCTCAACCAGCATCAGGTGTTCGGCGCGTTGCTGCAGTATCCCGACACTCACGGCGAGATCCGTGATCTGCGTCCGGTCATCGATCAGTTACACGCGCAGCAGGCGTTAGCGTGTGTCGCCACCGATCTGCTGAGCCTGTTGCTGCTGACACCGCCGGGTGAACTGGGCGCGGATGTGGTGTTCGGTTCGTCCCAGCGCTTTGGCGTACCGATGGGCTACGGTGGCCCGCATGCGGCGTTTTTTGCCAGCCGCGAGGAGTACAAACGGGCGATTCCGGGGCGGATCATCGGCGTGTCGAAAGACGCTCGTGGCAACGTCGCGTTGCGCATGGCCCTGCAAACCCGTGAGCAACATATTCGCCGCGAGAAAGCCAACTCGAACATCTGCACCGCGCAGGTGCTGCTGGCCAACATCGCCAGTTGCTACGCGGTGTATCACGGGCCGCAAGGCTTGAAACGCATCGCCCAGCGCGTGCACCGCTTGACCTGCATCCTGGCGGCGGGCCTTGAGCGCCATGGTATTGCGCGGGTCAACGCACAGTTTTTCGACACCCTCACGCTCGAGGTTGGCGGCGCGCAGAGCGCGATCATCGATAGCGCCAAGGCTGCGCAGATCAACCTGCGGATTCTCGGCCGTGGCCGAGTCGGCTTGAGCCTCGACGAGACTTGCGATGAAAACACGGTGGCCAAACTGTTCGACGTGCTGCTCGGTGCCGATCATAGTTTGAACGTCGACGACATTGACGCAGAAGCACTGGTTTCCGGCATTCCCGACCACCTGCAGCGCAACACGCCGTACCTGCGCCACCCGGTGTTCAACGCGCATCACAGCGAAACCGAGATGCTGCGCTACCTCAAGCAACTGGAGAATAAGGATCTGGCGCTCAACCAGTCGATGATCCCACTGGGCTCCTGCACCATGAAACTCAACGCCACCAGCGAGATGATCCCGATCACCTGGCCGCAGTTCGCCAATCTGCACCCGTTCGCGCCACGGGAACAGGCGGTCGGTTACACCTTGATGATTGAAGAACTGCAGCGCTGGTTGTGCGCGATCACCGGGTTCGATGCGATCTGCATGCAGCCCAACTCCGGCGCTCAGGGCGAGTACGCCGGGCTGCTGGCAATTCGCAAATATCACGAGAGCCGGCAGCAGGGCGGGCGGGACATTTGCCTGATCCCGTCCTCGGCGCACGGCACCAACCCGGCCTCGGCGCAGATGGCCGGGATGCGCGTGGTGATCGTCGAGTGCGACGAGGCCGGCAACGTCGATCTGGACGACCTGAAAACCAAGGCTGCCGCGGCGGGGGACAAGTTGTCGTGCCTGATGGCGACCTATCCATCGACCCATGGTGTGTATGAGGAGGGCATCAGCGAAATCTGCGAAGTTATCCACCAGCACGGCGGGCAGGTGTACATGGACGGCGCCAACCTAAATGCCCAGGTTGGGCTGGCGCGGCCGGCGGACATTGGCGCCGACGTGTCGCACATGAACCTGCACAAGACTTTCTGCATTCCCCACGGCGGTGGCGGGCCGGGCATGGGGCCGATCGGTATTCGCGCGCATCTGGCGCCGTTCGTTGCCAATCACCCGGTGGTGCCGATTGACGGCCCGCTGCCGCAGAACGGCGCGGTCAGCGCGGCGCCGTGGGGCAGTGCGAGCATTTTGCCGATCAGCTGGATGTACATCGCGATGATGGGGCCGCAACTGGCGGATGCCAGCGAAGTGGCGATCCTCGCCGCGAACTATCTGGCGCAGCATTTATCCGGCGCATTCCCGGTGTTGTACACCGGGCGCAACGGGCGGGTCGCTCACGAATGCATTCTCGACCTGCGGCCCTTGAAGGCACAGACCGGGATCAGCGAAGAAGATGTCGCCAAGCGTCTGATGGACTACGGCTTCCATGCGCCGACCATGTCATTCCCGGTGCCAGGGACGTTGATGGTCGAGCCGACCGAGAGCGAGTCCAAGGCCGAACTCGATCGGTTTATCGGCGCCATGCTGAGCATCCGCGCAGAAATCACCGAAGTGCAGAACGGCAACTGGCCGGCGGAAGACAACCCGCTCAAGCGCGCGCCGCATACCCTGGCGGATGTCACCGGAGTGTGGGAGCGGCCTTACAGCATCGAGCAGGGGATCACCCCGGATGCGCATACCAAGGCGCACAAGTATTGGCCGGCGGTGAATCGGGTGGATAACGTTTATGGGGATCGCAATCTGTTTTGTGCCTGCGTCCCGGTAGACGATTACCGCTGATCTTCAGGCAACACGCAGAGCCATAGTGGGAGCGGGTTTGCTCGCGAAGGCGTCGTGTCAGAAAAATGGATGCGTCTGACCCACCGCCTTCGCGAGCAAGCCCGCTCCCACAGGGGGTGTGGTGAATTCGAAATTACAGGAAAAAAAATGCCGCTCGATCGAGCGGCATTTTTGTTGGCGCCGGACTTACTCGGAGGCCACTGCGTTCTTCGCCAGAATCGCATTCGCCAGTTCCATGTCCGTGGCCTGCAGGCCCGGATTGTCGGCGCGGACTTTCTGCATCGCTGCTTCCAGGTACGGCCCACGGATGCCGCCATCGCTGGCAACGAAGCTGCCGGCATCGTCCTGTGCGGCAACGATCAGCTTGTGATCCTTGAAGGTCAGGTAGGTCGAACCGGTGGTGGCGCCGGACGAAATGACGTTACGCCAAAAGCTGTCGGCCATCGCTGAACCAACGGGAAGGGACAGCAAGGCAACGGTGGCGACAGCAAGTTTGAGACGCATGATTGAGTGACTCCTGGGGGTTAACTACGGCGTTGGATAACGATTCGCCAATCCGGTTCCGTAGTGGCCTATTTCTGCTCACTCTGCGGTGTAACCCGCAGCACTTCTTCAAGGGTGGTCAGTCCCGCCGCGACCTTCTGCGCACCCGACAGGCGCAGGCTGCGCATGCCTTCCTTGAAGGCTTGCCGGCGGATGGCGGTGAGGTCGGTGTCCGGGGTGATGAGCGCTTTGAGGCTATCGCTCAACTGCATGATTTCGTAGACCCCGGCGCGTCCGCGATAACCGGTGTCGCGACACTCCAGGCAACCGATAGCGCGTTGCGCATTGCCCGGCAGCGGCGCCTGCCAGGGCCGGGTCAGGGTTTGCCAGTCTTCCTCTTCCAGCGTCAGCGGCGCCTTGCAGTGCGGGCACAGGGTGCGCACCAGACGCTGGGCCATGACCCCGAGCACCGTGGCTTTAATCAGATAGTGCGGCACGCCGAGTTCCAATAGCCGACTGATCGCGCTGGGGGCATCGTTGGTGTGCAGGGTCGACAGCACCAGGTGGCCGGTGAGTGCCGCCTGAATCGCCATTTCTGCGGTTTCCAGGTCACGGATCTCGCCGATCATGATGATGTCCGGGTCTTGCCGCATCAGCGCGCGCACGCCGGCGGCGAAGCTCAGGTCGATGTTGTGCTGCACCTGCATCTGGTTGAACGCCGGCTCGACCATTTCGATCGGGTCTTCGATGGTGCAGAGGTTGATCTCCGGCGTCGCCAGTTTTTTCAGTGTGGTGTACAGCGTGGTGGTCTTGCCCGAGCCGGTTGGTCCGGTGACCAGAATGATGCCGTTAGGCTGGCGGGTCATGTCCTGCCAGCGGCGCAGGTCGTCGGCGGAAAAGCCCAACTGATCGAAGTCCTTGAGCAGCACTTCCGGGTCGAAGATCCGCATGACCATTTTTTCGCCAAACGCGGTGGGCAGCGTTGAGAGCCGCAGCTCCACCTCGCCACCGTCCGGGGTCTTGGTCTTGACCCGGCCGTCCTGGGGTTTGCGCTTCTCGGCGACGTTCATCCGCCCGAGGCTTTTCAGGCGACTGACGATCGCCATGGTCACCTGCGGCGGGAATTGATAGACGTTGTGCAGCACGCCGTCGATGCGGAAACGCACGGTGCCCTGTTCGCGGCGCGGTTCGATGTGGATATCGCTGGCGCGCTGCTGGAAGGCGTACTGGAACAGCCAGTCGACGATGTTGACGATGTGCGCGTCGTTGGCGTCCGGTTCCTGATCACTGGCGCCGAGGTTGAGCAGTTGTTCGAAGTTGCCGAGGTTGCCGTTTTGCTGATCGGCGTTGTTGGCGCCGCTGACCGATTTGGCGAGGCGGAAGAACTCGACGCTGAAGCGCTGGATGTCCACCGGGTTGGCGACCACCCGTTTGATCGGCAGCTTCAGCACGTGGGTCAAGTCAGCCTCCCAACCGGTGACGTAGGGCTGGGCGCTGGCCACGACCACCGCATCGCGGTCGACCGCCACCGCGAGAATCTTGTGCCGTTGGGCAAAGGCGTAGGACATCAGCGGGGTGATGGCGGCTACGTTGATCTTCAACGGGTCGATGCGCATGTACGGCTGGCCGGCCTGCTGCGCCAGCCACAGGATCAGGCTTTCCAGGTCCAGATGTTTGCCTGGACGGCTGAGGTCATCCAATTGCTGGCTGGCGATGAACTCCAGCGGATGTTGCTGGCCGTGGGTCGCGTGGCGGCGGCGGGCGTTGAGCGCCTGCTCCGCCGAGTCCTGGCTGATAAAACCCTGGGCGACCAGTTCACGCAACACATCGTTGAGATCCAGCCAGCGGTCCTGAGTGGCGAGTTGAACGGACATGCGGGCTCCTTTTGAACGACTGTGCGCAAAGGATAGTCGTGGCCCCGCAGACTGTTGGGCCACTACCCGACAAAGCCGTTGCCGGATTTGTCAGCCGGCCGCCTGGGCCGAAGCAGACCACGCCGTGTCGGCGTCTTGCAGGTTCACCGAGCAGACGCTGATCAGGTTACGAAGTTTTTCCGCAATCACCTGGGCGCGATGCCAGCTCAGACCATCAATGACGATATCGATCGACAGCAGATCGTCGAGCCGCTCGACGTGGACCTGTTGCGGCGTGAGGAATTGCAGCGCAAACAGATTCAGCACCCGCACCAACAGATCCGGCTCGGCTTCGGCGAGCAACTGATAACGTGCACAGCAGTGGGCATTGTTGACGTTCCACACATCGGCGCGGGGCGCAGGGGTATTCACGGCTTCGAGGTGAGGCATGTCCGGTCTCCAGAGTCAGTGGAGGAATTTTTACATTCGATGCCGGGTATTTCTTGTCTAAGATGAGCGGATTCGCGGATTGCTCGACTAGAACGATTCGCAAAATGATCATTTTGAGGATTGATTATGCATAGCGAGCTGGACAGCTACGACCGGCGGATTCTCGCCCTGCTGCAAGAGGACGCGTCACTGTCCAGCGCGCAGATCGCCGAGCAGGTGGGGCTGTCGCAATCGCCGTGCTGGCGGCGGATTCAGCGGATGAAGGAGGAGGGGATCATTCGCGGTCAGGTGACCTTGCTTGATCGCAAGAAGATCGGCCTGAACACGCAGATCTTCGCCGAGATCAAACTCAACGCCCACGGGCGTTCGAACTTCACCGAATTCACCGAGGCGATTCGCGGTTTTCCGGAAGTGCTGGAGTGTTATGTGTTGATGGGCGCGGTGGACTTTCTGTTGCGCATTGTCGCGGCGGACATCGAGGCGTATGAGCGATTCTTCTTCGAAAAGCTGTCGCTGGTGCCAGGGATTCAGGAGGTGAACTCGATTGTGGCGCTGTCGGAGATCAAGTCGACGACCAGCCTCCCGGTCTAGCACGGATGGCCTCCGTGGCGAGGGGATTTATCCCCGATGGGTCGCGAAGCGGCCCCGCTTTAGTAGAAAGCAGGGACTGCTGCGCAGTCCATCGGGGATGAATCCCCTCACCACACAGTCATTACATACGCAGCAGCATTTTCCACGCACGATTCTGATAAACCGCAATCGCCTGCTGCTTGCGCGCATCGAGCAGTTCGTCAGTGATCGTCGGCTCGTTGGCCAGTTGCGCCAGTTTGTTCAGCTCGCCGTACAGGCGATCCATTTCCGCGATCTCCAGCACGTTACGCGCATGGTGCAGCCAGACCTGGATGCGTTCGATGCGCGGCAGTTGCTCGGCCAGATCTTCCGGCTGCTGCTGATAGCGCTGCAGTTGCAGGGACGTGGCTTCTTCGCCGAGCATGCGCGGCAGCCAGCTGTGCAGTTGCGCGGCGCCCTGGCGGTTGCCGCGGGTGTTGCGCTCGGCGGCCCAGGTGCGGGCCAGCAGCCAGCGCGAAACAGTCAGCGAGAACAGGCCCCAGCGTGGGTCTTCCAGTTCTTCGAGGAATTGCTCCGGCGCGGCCTTGCGTACGTCTTCGTCTTCGATGCCGACCTGCACCAGCGGGCGCCAGTCTTCCAGCAGTGCATCCAGCGCCACGCGCAGGTCGTGAGTGGCCGGACGCGGTGCGGCCTGGCCGAGGCTGCTGAGCAGGGCGCGCATTTCCGCGAGGTTCTCGACCCAGTCCTGCAGCAGGCGCCAGTGGCCGTTGAAGCGATATTGTTCGGCCAGACGCTGGCTGCTGCCGAGCAAGTGCCAGGCCAGCGCGGCGAAGGCGTCGTCGAGTTGGGTTTCCGGGGTCAGTTGCGGCGCGGGCAGGCTCAGCGAGTAGCTGTTGGCGTCGTACAGACGGTAGCCGCGTTCGGCCTTGCTGATGTCGCACGGCATCAGGGCCAGGGTTTCGGCCAGTTCGGCGGCCAGTTCCAGCAACGCGGCAGGCTCACCTTCGCGCAGTTCCAGTTCCAGCTCGCAGATTTCTTCTTTCTGTTTGCCGACCACCACGTGACCGAGGTCCAGCGCGGCTTCGATCACCACTTTGGCCTTGCCGCGACCCCAGGCGATTTCCGCACGCTCGCGGACGAAATCGGTGGTGAAGATCGGCTTCAGGGTTTTCTTGTCCAGCTCGGCCAGCGACTCGGGCCAGCATTCGCCATCGAGTTTCTTCACGTCGAGCTTGGCTTTGGGCAATTTCCAGTCGTACTCGTTACGCTCGGACAGACCGGCAACACTCTGACCACGGGTCTTGAGGGTCTGAATCACTTCGTCACCGTCCTTGCGCAGGCGCAGGGCGACTTTGGCCTGAGCCAGGTCGCGCTCGGGGGTGTCGAAGTACTGGTTCATCAACTCACGGCGTTCCCAGCCATTTTTGTTGCGTTTTTTCAGGAGCGGGTGCTCGCGCAGGGCAGCGAGGGTTTCGCGGCTGACGCGGAGTTTGATTTCGGTTTCTTTCTGCATGGCCGGAAAATCCAGGATCGGGAGCGCAGCCGGGGGAATGTGTGGCTGCCAAGGCCGTGCAGTGTACAGGACTCAAACTTCCTACGCCCTGCGGCGGTTTATTCCGAGCGCCGGATGGCTCTATGATGGACTTCAAATCGGGAGTTGGAGTCAGCGATGCCTTTGCCATCCATGCAAGACCAGTTCGCGGCACTGATCGCCGCACCGTCGGTCAGTTGCACCCAACCGAGCCTGGATCAGTCCAACCGGGCGGTGATCGATTTGCTTGCCGGTTGGCTGGGGGATCTGGGCTTCAGCTGCGATATCCAGCAGGTCAGCCCCGGCAAATTCAACCTGCTCGCCAGTTTTGGCAGTGGCCCCGGCGGTCTGGTATTGGCCGGGCACAGCGACACGGTGCCGTACGACGATGCGCTGTGGCAGACCGATCCGCTGAAACTCACCGAAGTCGATGGCCGCTGGGTCGGGCTGGGCAGTTGCGACATGAAGGGTTTTTTCGCGCTGATCATCGAGGCCGTGCAGCCGCTGCTCGACCAGCCGTTCAAGCAACCGCTGCTGATCCTCGCCACCTGTGATGAAGAGAGCTCGATGTCCGGTGCCCGGGCGCTGGCCGAGGCCGGCAAGCCACTGGGCCGTGCGGCGGTGATCGGCGAGCCGACCGGGCTCAAACCGATCCGCATGCACAAGGGCATCATGATGGAGCGCATCGATATCCTCGGGCAGAGCGGCCATTCGTCGGATCCGCGCCTCGGCCACAGCGCCCTCGAAGCGATGCACGATGCCATTGGCGAGCTGCGCGGTTTGCGTCTGCTATGGCAGCGTGAATTCAACAACCCGCAGTTCAGTGTTCCACAGCCGACCATGAACTTCGGCTGTATTCATGGCGGCGACAATCCGAATCGCATCTGCGGCCAGTGTTCGCTGGAGTTCGATCTGCGCCCGTTGCCGGGCATGGACCCGAAAGTCCTGCGTGCGGAGATTCTGCGCAAGCTCAATCCGGTTGCGGAACGTCATCAGGTGAAGATCGACTACCAGCCGTTGTTCCCGGAAGTGCCGCCATTCGAGCAGGCCGAAGACGCCGAATTGGTGCGCATCGCCGAAAAGCTCACCGGTCACAGTGCCGAAGCAGTAGCGTTCGGCACCGAAGCGCCTTATCTTCAGCGCCTTGGCTGCGAAACCATCGTGCTCGGCCCCGGCGACATCGCCTGTGCACACCAGCCCGGCGAATACCTTGAAATGTCACGTTTGCAGCCTACCGTGCAGCTATTGCGGCAGTTGATTGAACATTACTGCCTGAACCCGGACAAACGATGATGTCCACCTGTGGGAGCGGGCTTGCTCGCGAAAGCGCTGTATCAGGTACATCGATGTCGACTGACTCACCGCTTTCGCGAGCAAGCCCGCTCCCACAGGGGGGACGGTGTTTTGTCAGACCAAACGCTGTAAATTGCCAGCACCCCAACCCGTATTCATGAGGAGAGCGCGCGTGTCGCCAAGCCTGTTCCGACGATAACCATCAGCCCGCTGTGCGTTTTCCGTTTCGCCCTTTTTTCGGCTGCTATTTATTACAGGCCCAGGTTCATGCCCGAATACGTCAATTGGCTTCGTCACGCGTCCCCTTACATCAATGCCCACCGCGACTGCACCTTCGTCGTCATGCTGCCCGGCGACGGCGTTGAGCATCCGAACTTCGGCAACATCGTCCACGACCTGGTGCTGTTGCACAGCCTCGGCGTGCGCCTAGTGCTGGTCCACGGTTCGCGTCCACAGATTGAAACCCGCCTCGCTGCGCGCGGCCTGACCCCGCACTACCACCACGGCATGCGCATCACTGATGCGGCGACGCTGGAGTGCGTGATCGACGCGGTCGGTCAGCTGCGCATCGCTATCGAAGCGCGGCTGTCGATGGACATGGCCTCGTCGCCGATGCAGGGCTCGCGCTTGCGGGTGGCCAGCGGCAACCTCGTTACCGCCCGGCCGATCGGTGTGCTTGAAGGTGTCGACTATCACCACACCGGTGAAGTGCGCCGGGTCGATCGCAAAGGCATCAATCGTCTGCTCGACGAGCGTTCGATCGTGCTGCTGTCGCCGCTGGGCTACTCGCCGACCGGGGAAATCTTCAACCTCGCCTGCGAAGACGTCGCCACCCGCGCCGCCATCGACCTCGGTGCCGACAAGCTGCTGCTGTTCGGCGCCGACCTCGGTCTGATCGACGAGAACAGCAAACTGGTGCGCGAACTGCGTCCGCAACAGGTGCCTGCGCATCTGGCGCGTCTGGGCAATAACTATCAGGCGGAACTGCTGGATGCTGCTGCCGAGGCTTGCCGTGGCGGTGTCGCGCGCAGCCATATCGTCAGCTACGCCGAAGACGGCGCGCTGCTGACCGAACTGTTCACCCGCGACGGTGGCGGCACACTGGTCGCTCAGGAGCAATTCGAACTGGTGCGCGAGGCGGCGATTGAAGACGTCGGTGGTTTGCTCGATTTGATCAGTCCGCTGGAAGAGCAGGGGATTCTGGTGCGTCGTTCGCGCGAAGTGCTGGAGCGCGAGATCGAGCAGTTCAGCGTGGTCGAGCGCGAAGGGATGATCATCGCCTGTGCGGCGTTGTACCAGATTGCCGATTCGGATGCCGGTGAGCTGGCGTGCCTGGCGGTGAATCCGGAGTATCGCCACGGTGGTCGCGGCGATGAGCTGCTGGAGCGCATCGAGACCCGTGCCCGGGCGCAAGGGTTGAAAACCCTGTTCGTCCTCACCACCCGCACGGCGCACTGGTTCCGCGAGCGCGGGTTCGAACCTAGCAGTGTCGAGCGCCTGCCGGCGGCGCGGGCGTCGCTGTACAACTATCAGCGCAACTCGAAGATCTTCGAAAAGACCCTCTGAAGATACCGAGGGATTCTTGTGGTGAGGGGATTCATCCCCGATGGGCCGCGCAGCGGCCCCGCTTCACCAAAAGCAGGGGACTGCTGCGCAGTCCATTGGGGATGAATCCCCTCACCACCTATTCAATTGTTTTCGGTTGCAAACTTCGCACTGACGTACGGCGAGTAGTCCGGCAGCACCGTCTCGACCTTGCCTTGTTCCTTCAAAAACTTCGCCGTCTCACCAATCGCCTTCGCCGTACCGCCTTCCAGCAGTGCAGTTGATTGCTGCGCCTTGGCATCAGGGAACGCCGAACCTGCGAGCAATTCCGGCACGTCGGCGGCGTTGGCACCGGTCAATTTGGCGATTTTCTGTACCGGCGCCGAGTCGGCCGTCCAGCTGTCTTTATGGCTGGCGTAATCGGCAAACGCGTCTAAAGTGACTTTGGCAAATTTGGCTACCACCTCAGGATGTTTCTCGGCGTAGTCCTTGCGCGCGACCCAGACTTCGAACGTCGGGGCGCCCCATTGGCCGACTTGTGCAGCATCGGTCAGGGTCTTGCCGGTCTTGCGGATTTCGCCCAGTGCAGGTGACCAGACAAATGCGCCATCGATATCCCCACGCTTCCAGGCTGCGGCGATTTCCGCCGGTTGCAGGTTCACCACTTTGACTTTCGAGGTGTCCAGGCCCCAGTGCTTGAGTGCGCCGAGCAGGCTGTAATGGGACGTGGAAACGAAGGGCGTGGCGATGGTCTTGCCGACCAGATCCTGCGGGCTATTGATGCCGCTGCCATTACGCACCACCAAGGCCTCGGCGGCATTGATCTGCGCTGAAACAATGAAGGCGACGATCGGCAGATTGCGTGAAGCGGCCGCGGCCAGAGGGCTGGAGCCGAGGTTGCCGATCTGCACATCGCCGGAGGCAATGGCTGTCACAACTTCCGGGCCACTATTGAAGCGTCGCCAGTCGATCTTCTGGCCGATGGTTGTTTCGTAAGTGCCGTCGGCTTGGGGGACTTTGCTGGGGTCGATCCCGGTTTGATAACCGATGGTGAGGTTGGCAGCCTGCGCGGAAAAACAAATCAGCGTCGACACACAAACTGTAACAAATTGACTAGATAGTGCGCGTTTAGCCATCATGGCGTCGCCTTTTCGATAGGGTTTGACGAATTGGGGTTGCGCCAAAGCTAATCGATATAAAAAAAGGCTAACAAATACCATTTAGGAATGAGCTTAGTCGCCGATACGTTGTATCCGGGCGAAGGTGGCTAGATAGTGGCCATATTCCCGAATGATATGAAAAAGAATGAATAAATTCTTTTTGGGTTTATCAGGAAATCTTTACTCTGCACGGACCAAATCACTGCGATTAGACCTTGGTCGTAGACACACAAGGTTACGATTGACTTGTCAGTCACGGTCTGGCGCTAATCGCGCATCTTAGGATCCAGGGCATCAGACCCCGGGCCAGGAACACAAGAATTAGAAACGAGAGGAGCTTTACATGAACAAGTCCACCTTGGCCCTGGCTGTGGCCGTAGGGGTTATGGCGCAGCAGGCAGGCGCCGCCGGTTTCATCGAAGACAGCAAAGCCACTCTGGGCTTGCGCAACTTCTACATCAACAATGACAACCGTGACTCCGGCACCAAAGCGGCTGGCGCGCAGAACAAGAACGAAGAATGGGGCCAAGGCTTCGATCTGCGTTTCATCTCCGGTTACACCCAAGGCACCGTAGGCTTCGGTATCGACGCCATCGGCCTGCTGGGCGTGCGCCTGGATTCGGGCGGCGGCACCAACGGTGCAACCTCGACTTCCTACGGTGGCACTGTGTTCCCGAGCAAGTCCAACGGCGAAGCTGTTGATAACTTCTCGAGCCTGGGCCTGACCGCCAAGGCCAAGATCTCCCAGACCGAACTGAAGCTGGGTACCCTGCAGCCGAAGAACCCGGTCATCGTGACAAACGACGGTCGTCTGCTGCCACAAACCTGGCAGGGTGGCCAGATCACTTCCGGCGAGATCAAGGACCTGACCCTGGTCGCTGGTCAGATCGAAGCAGTGAAAGGTCGTAACTCCAGCAACAACGAGAACCTGTCCGTTGGTGGTGCGAACGCTCGCGTTGCCAACAGCAACAAGTTCTACTACGCCGGTGGTGACTACAAAATCACCAAGGACCTGACTGCCCAGTACTACTACGGCAACCTGGAAGACTTCTACAAGCAACATTTCCTGGGTCTGGTTCACAACTGGGCAATCGGCCCGGGCGTGCTGAAGTCTGACTTCCGCTACTTCCACAGCAGCGACGACGGCGCCAATGGCAACACCGCAGCCTACTTCGGTAACGGTAACTACGTCGGCAACGTCAGCGGCAAAGGCCCGATCGACAACAATCTGTACAGCGGCCTGTTCCTGTACACCGTTGAAGGCCACACCTTCGGTGGCGGCTACCAGGTTTCCAACGGCAGCTCCGACTTCCCTTGGCTGAACCAGGGCGACGGTTCGTCGAACTACACCATCACCGACATGCAGATCCAGAAGTTCGGTCGTGCCGGCGAGAAAACCTGGCAAGCACGCTACTCGTATGACTTCGCCAAAGTCGGCCTGCCTGGCTTGACCGCCGGTTTGGTCTACCTGCGTGGCGATGATATCGACACCGTTGGCTCCAACCGTCGTGAGAACGGTACCGGTGCTTCCGAGTGGGAACGCGATCTGACCATCGGTTACGTTATTCCTGAAGGCCCGGCCAAGAACCTGGGCTTCATGTGGAAAAACGCTACCTGGCGCAACGACATCCCAGGTCAACGCGACCAGGACGAAAACCGCCTGATCGTCAGCTACTCGATCCCGCTGCTGTAATAGCGCGTTCAAGCTGTTGATGTAAAAAAAGCCCCGTCCGGCATCGCGCCGGACGGGGCTTTTGCATTTTCGGGTCAGGGCTCACCCCCGTAAGCCTGGCCCGAAATTCCCCTCTTTTGCAGCTACTCAAGGCCTTCTCGAACCTTGAGGGCGATGTTCGTCGCGATGCGGGCGAGCGTCCAGTGAATGATGTTTAATATTCCTTTAAGTGCTAAATATCTAGTTATTTATTCTTTTTCATGATGGCGAATCACGAGCTACAGTTGAGTTCTCCAACAACTCATCAGGAGCAGCACCATGAGCCTCAGACTCGGCGACATCGCCCCCGACTTCGAACAGGATTCCAGCGCCGGCAAGATTCGTTTCCACGAGTGGCTGGGCGATAGCTGGGGCGTGCTGTTCTCCCACCCGGCCGACTTCACCCCGGTGTGCACCACCGAGCTGGGCTTCACCGCCAAGCTCAAGGATGAGTTCGCCAAGCGCGGCGTCAAAGCCATCGCGCTGTCGGTCGACCCAGTGGACTCGCACCACAAGTGGATCGAAGACATCAACGAAACCCAGAACACGATCGTCAACTTCCCGATCCTGGCCGACGCCGATCGCAAGGTTTCCGATCTCTATGACCTGATCCATCCGAATGCCAACGACACCCTGACCGTGCGTTCGCTGTTCGTCATCGATCCGAACAAGAAGATTCGCCTGACCATCACCTACCCGGCGAGTACCGGGCGCAACTTCCACGAGATCCTGCGGGTGATCGATTCGCTGCAACTCACCGACAACTACAAAGTGGCAACTCCGGCCAACTGGCAGGACGGTGAAGAGGTGGTGATCGTGCCGTCGCTCAAGGATGAGGAAGAGATCAAGCGGCGCTTTCCCAAGGGTTATCGCGCGGTCAAGCCATACCTGCGCCTGACGCCGCAGCCGAACAAGTGAATCAGTGAGATTGGCGGTGTAGCCACCACCGTCATCGCGAGCAGGCTCACTCCTACATTTGAAATGCGTTCCCCTGTGGGAGCGGGCTTGCTCGCGAAGGCGTCAGTCCAAGCAACACAGAATTGAGAATCCAGAACCACAAAGCAGGGGATTTCAGGCCGTTTTCACGGCCTGTTTTTTTGCCCGGAACAAAGCAAATCGCATATCTCTTAAACGCATAACCAAATGAATAAATATGATTTATGGATATATAAATCAGCTGGTAAGGTCACTTCCATCGAAGCGAGATCGCAACCCGCGAATCGCCTGTAACGCTTAAGGAATTGTCTCAATGCTGGTCGTCTCACTCGGTGGCAGTCCTAGCCAGCGCTCCCGCTCAGGAGTGTTGCTTGAGCGCTCGCAACGCTGGTTGCAGGCGCAAGGGGTGGAAGTGGTGAGTTATCAGGTGCGGGACTTCCCGGCCGAAGATTTGCTCCACGCCCGCTTCGACAGCCCGAAGGTGCTCGACCTGCTGGCGCAGATTGAAAACGCTGACGGCCTGCTGATCGCCACGCCGGTCTACAAGGCGTCGTTTTCCGGGGCGCTGAAGACCGTACTCGATCTGCTGCCCGAACGCGCCTTGAACCACAAGATTGTTCTGCCGATGGCCACCGGCGGCAGCATCGCCCACATGCTGGTGGTCGATTACGCGCTCAAGCCTGTGCTGTCGGCATTGAAGGCCCAGGAAATGCTTCAAGGGATTTTTGCCGAGGACAGCCAGATCGCTTACGGCGAAGGCAGCGCCCAAGCGCAACTGGCGCCAGCGCTGGAACAGCGTCTGCATGAAGCGCTGGATCAGTTTGTCAGTGCCATGGCTCGCCGGCCGAAACCGCTGGAGCCGGGCCTGTTGAATGAACGTTTATTGAGTGCTCGCTGGAGCATTTGAGCCTTACCCGAATTTGCTCCACTCACCTTACTCAGCCGCTAACGGCCAAGCAGGTGCAGCCAAAACCCAACAGCAAAAAGGAGAGCGCTATGCGCACTGTATTTTTGCGTCGTGGTCTGGTCGCTCTGTTTGCTGCGGCTGTGTCCTTCGGCGCCATTACTCAAGCTCAAGCCGAGACATTGCGGATCGGTTATCAGAAGTACGGCACGCTGGTGCTGCTCAAGGCCAAAGGCACTCTGGAAAAGCGTCTGGCCGCACAAGGCGTGGACGTGCAATGGACTGAATTCCCCGGCGGCCCGCAACTGCTGGAAGGCCTGAACGTTGGCTCGATCGACTTCGGTGTTACCGGCGAAACCCCTCCGGTATTCGCTCAGGCTGCCGGCGCTGATCTGCTCTACGTCGCCTACGAACCGCCAGCGCCGAACAGCGAAGCGATCCTCGTACCGAAAGACTCGCCAATCAAATCGGTAGCGGATCTCAAGGGCAAGAAAGTCGCCCTGAACAAAGGCTCCAACGTGCACTACCTGCTGGTTCGCGCATTGGAAGATGCCGGCCTCAAATACTCCGATATCCAGACCGTGTTCCTGCCGCCGGCCGATGCTCGCGCCGCGTTCGAGCGTGGCAGCGTCGATGCCTGGGTAATCTGGGATCCGTACCAGGCAGCTGCCGAGAAACAGCTGCAAGCGCACACCCTGCGTGACGGTAAAGGCATCGTCGACAACCATCAGTTCTACCTCGCGACCAAACCTTACGCGCAGAAAAATCCCGAGGTGATCAAGACCCTCGTCGAAGAAGTGCGCGCTGTCGGCGAGTGGTCCAAAGCCAACCCTGAAGACGTGACCCAGCAGGTCGCGCCGCTGCTCGGCCTGCCGGCGGACATCACCCTGACCTCGGTGAAACGCCAGGGCTACGGTGCGTTGTTCCTGACCCCGGACGTGGTCGCCGCGCAACAGAAAATCGCCGACACCTTCTACCAGCTCAAGCTGATTCCCAAGCCGTTGAGCATCAAGGATGTGATCTGGACACCACCGGCCGCTGTGGCCCAAAGCTCGGTTACCCAAGCCCAGTAAATCGAATCCCCAAGGAGACCACTCCATGAGCCTCAACATCTTCTGGTTCCTGCCTACCCACGGCGACGGCCATTACCTTGGCACCGCCGAAGGCGCCCGCGCCGTTGACCACGGTTATCTGCAACAGGTCGCGCAAGCGGCGGATCGTCTGGGCTTTGGCGGCGTGCTGATTCCCACCGGCCGTTCCTGCGAGGACTCGTGGCTGGTCGCCGCGTCGCTGATCCCGGTAACTCAGCGTCTGAAATTCCTTGTCGCCCTGCGCCCCGGGATCATTTCCCCGACGGTCGCGGCGCGGCAGGCAGCGACGCTGGATCGTCTGTCCGGCGGCCGTGCGCTGTTCAACCTGGTGACCGGTGGCGATCCGGAAGAGTTGGCCGGTGATGGTCTGTTTCTCAACCATGAAGAGCGTTATCAGGCCTCGGTGGAGTTCACCCGGATCTGGCGTCGGGTGCTGGAAGGCGAAACCGTCGATTACGACGGCGAACACATCAGCGTGAAGGGCGCCAAACTGCTCTATCCGCCGATCCAGCAACCGCGTCCGCCGCTGTACTTCGGCGGCTCGTCGGAAGCAGCGCAGGATCTGGCTGCCGAACAGGTCGAAATGGTACTGACCTGGGGCGAGCCGCCAGCCGCGGTGGCCGAGAAGATCGAACAAGTGCGCGCCAAAGCCGCCAAGCTCGGGCGTACCGTGCGCTTCGGCATTCGTCTGCATGTGATCGTGCGCGAAACCAACGCCGAGGCCTGGCAAGCGGCAGACCGGCTGATCTCGCATCTGGACGATGACACCATCAAACGTGCGCAAGCATCGCTGGCGCGCTTCGACTCGGTCGGTCAACAACGCATGGCCGCGCTGCATGGCGGTAGCCGCGACAACCTCGAAGTCAGCCCCAACCTGTGGGCGGGTGTCGGTCTGGTGCGGGGCGGTGCGGGTACCGCGCTGGTCGGCGATGGTCCGACCGTGGCCGCCCGCGTGAAGGAGTACGCGGATCTGGGTATCGATACCTTCATCTTCTCCGGTTATCCACACCTCGAAGAGTCGTACCGCGTCGCCGAACTGCTGTTCCCGCACCTCGAGATCGAGCGCCCAGAGCTGCCGAAAAGTGCCGGTTACGTCAGCCCGTTCGGCGAGATGGTGGCCAACGATATTCTTCCCAAAGCCGCGTCGCAGAGCTGAGGCGCGCCATGAACAAATTTATCCACAGCCTCGCGCCCTGGGCGTTGCCGGTGCTCCTGCTGGCGGTGTGGCAGTTGTCGGTGTCGGCCGGTTGGTTGTCGACGCGGATCCTGCCGGCACCGGTGGCAGTGATCGAGGCCGGTGTCAGCCTGGTGCGCAGCGGCGAGATCTGGACGCACCTGGCAATCAGCGGCTGGCGCGCGGCACTCGGTTTCACCATCGGCGGCAGCATCGGCCTGGTGCTGGGCTTCATCACCGGCCTGTCGAAGTGGGGCGAACGCCTGCTCGACAGCTCGGTGCAGATGATCCGCAACGTGCCGCACCTGGCGCTGATTCCGCTGGTGATCCTGTGGTTCGGCATCGACGAGTCGGCAAAGATTTTCCTGGTCGCGTTGGGCACGTTGTTCCCGATCAACCTCAACACCTATCACGGCATCCGTAACGTCGATCCGGCGTTGGTGGAGATGGCGCGCAGTTATGGCTTGAGCGGTTTCAGCCTGTTCTGGCAGGTGATTCTGCCGGGCGCGCTGCCTTCGATTCTGGTCGGTGTGCGCTTCGCGCTGGGCTTCATGTGGCTGACGCTGATCGTTGCCGAAACCATTTCCGCCAGCTCCGGCATCGGTTATCTGGCGATGAATGCCCGCGAGTTTTTGCAGACCGATGTGGTGGTGCTGGCGATCCTGCTTTACGCGGTACTCGGCAAGCTTGCTGATCTCGCCGCCCGTGGACTTGAGCGTGTGTGGCTGCGCTGGCATCCGGCTTATCAGGTTGCCAAGGGAGGTGCGGCATGACCGCTCAACAACCTCCACGCCTGCTGCGCGGGATTCCGCTGGTGGTGCGCAACCTGCAGAAAACCTTTGGTGCGCGGCAAGTGCTGCGCGACATCGACCTGCACATTCCGGCGGGGCAATTCGTCGCCGTGGTCGGACGCAGCGGGTGCGGCAAGAGCACCTTCCTGCGCTTGCTCGCCGGCCTCGACCACCCGACTGGCGGCGACCTGCTGGCCGGCGCCGCGCCGCTGAGCGATGCGCGGGAAGACACCCGGCTGATGTTCCAGGAAGCACGGCTGCTGCCATGGAAAAAGATCATCGACAACGTCGGCCTCGGCCTTAAAGGCAACTGGCGCTCGCAAGCTCTGGAGGCGCTGGAAGCGGTGGGTCTGGCCGATCGCGCCAACGAGTGGCCGGCCGCTTTGTCCGGCGGGCAGAAGCAGCGTGTGGCGCTGGCCCGGGCGCTGATTCACCAGCCGCGCCTGCTGTTGCTCGACGAGCCGCTGGGTGCGCTGGATGCGCTGACCCGCATCGAGATGCAGCAACTGATCGAACGACTCTGGCAGCAGCATGGGTTCACCGTGCTGCTGGTGACCCATGACGTCAGCGAAGCGGTGGCGATTGCCGACCGGGTGATTCTGATCGAGGACGGCGAAGTCGGCCTCGACCTGCAAGTGGAGTTGCCTCGTCCGCGAGTGCGCGGATCGCATCGACTGGCGGCGCTGGAAACCGAAGTGCTCAACCGTGTTCTGTCCCTGCCCGGCGAGCCGCCGGAGCCGGAGCCTGTTTCACCCCTGCCTACGCAATTGCGTTGGGCGCAATAACTCAAGTTACATCCAACGACAGGAATCAAAGCCATGACTATCAAAGCCATCAACGTGCGCAACCAGTTCAAAGGCTCGATCAAGGAGATCGTTCTCGGCGACGTGCTGTCGGAAATCGACGTGCAAACCGCTTCCGGCATCGTCACTTCAGTGATCACCACACGCTCGGTCAAGGAGCTGGAACTGGCGGTGGGCAGCGAAGTGATCGCCTTCGTGAAATCCACCGAGGTGTCGATCGCCAAGTTGTAAGCCAGTGAGTAAAAAACAACCCCGAAAGGCGTGAGCCCTTCGGGGTTTTTCTTTTTGTGCACGGATTTGAATCGGCGGCGCTGCCATCGCGAGCAGGCTCACTCCTACATTTGGAATGCGTTCCCCTGTGGGAGCGGGCTTGCTCGCGAAGGGGCCGGTGAATGCGCTAGAGAACTCTTTTGGGCAGGTAAGGCGGCAGATACAGCCCGATATAGGCATCAAACACCCGCATCCCTTCCTCGGCCATGCGCGGTGTGATCTGCCCGTGCTGCTGCACCGAGCGCGCATACACGCGGTCGCCCAACTCCATCGCCAGCGCGAACACGTCGACATCGCTTGGCAGGCGCGGCAATTCGAAGTGATGGTCGAACAGCTTGTGCATCAGGTCGCCGAGTTCGATGTCGTGCTGGCGGTCCGCCTGGGTCACTTCGGTCAGGCCGTGCTGGGCGAGGATCAACTGGCGGGCCGCCGCGTCTTCGTCGTAGATCTCCAGCATCCGCTCTTCGACCAGCCGCGACAGGTCGCGCCAGTCGCGCAGCGCCTCGTGATCGATCGGCGCTTGCAGGCAGGCGCGAAACGCCGCATGCACGTCGGCGGTCAGCGCTTCGAGCAGTGCCGGGACGCTGGCGAAGAAGTGATACACGGATGACGGCGGAATCTGCGCGCGTTCGGCGACGCTGTAGATCGACAGACTGGCCACACCCTCGGCGGCCAGCAGCGTACGCGCGGCGTCGAGTATCGAATCGATGCGCGCCTGGCTGCGGGCACGGGGTTTGCGGACGGGGGCGGGACGCGTCATGGAAGTCTCCTGCGGGGCAGCGGGCATTGTACGAGCCGCGCCGTGTGTTGTCTGCCAGGACGCCTTCGGGAGCAGGCCCCCTCCCACAGTTGATCTTCTGCGTACAAACGATCCCCATTCGCTGAGGCCCCCTGTGGGAGGGGGCTTGCTCCCGAACCGCCGCAGGCGGCCATTCAGATCAAAATCGGGCCATAAAAAACGCCGTGGGCTACGACAGCCGACGGCGTTTTATCTGATAGCGATCCGTTTACACGGTATGCAGATACCAGTTGTACTCGAGGTCGGAGATGGAGTGTTCGAACTCCTCCAGCTCGCTTTCCTTACAGGCGACGAAGATATCGATGTATTTCGGATCGATGTACTTGGCCATCACCTCGCTGTCGTCCAGCTCGCGCAGGGCATCGCGCAAGTTGTTCGGCAGGCTTTGTTCGTTCTGCTCGTAGCTATTGCCTTCGACCGGAGCGCCCGGTTCGATCTTGTTCACTAGACCGTGATGCACACCGGCCAGGACCGAAGCCATCAGCAGGTACGGGTTGGCGTCGGCGCCGGCCACGCGGTGTTCGATACGCACGGCATCGGCAGAACCGGTCGGTACGCGGATCGCCACAGTGCGGTTGTCCAGGCCCCAGCACGGCGAGTTCGGCACGTAGAACTGCGCGCCGAAGCGACGGTACGAGTTGACGTTCGGGCAGAGGAAAGCCATCTGCGCCGGCAGGGTCTCGAGCACACCGCCGATCGCGTGACGCAGCGCGGCGTTCTGCTCGGGATCCTCGCTTGCAAAGATGTTCTTGCCATCTTTGTCGAGCACCGAGATGTGGACATGCAGACCGTTACCCGCCTGGCCCGGATACGGCTTGGCCATGAAGGTGGTGTCCATTTCATGGTCGTAGGCGATGTTCTTGATCAGACGCTTGAGCAGGACCGCGTAGTCGCACGCCTTGATCGGGTCGGCGACGTGGTGCAGGTTCACTTCGAACTGCGCCGGGGCACTTTCCTTGACGATGGCGTCGGCGGGGATGCCTTGCTCTTTGGCACCTTCCAGAATGTCCTGGAGGCAGTCGACGTATTCGTCGAGGTCGTCGATCAGGTAGACCTGAGTCGAGTGCGGGCGTTTGCCGGAGATCGGCGAGCGTGGCGGCTGAGGGCGGCCGTTCACGTTTTCCTGGTCGATCAGGTAGAACTCCAGCTCGAAGGCTGCGCAGATGGTCAAGCCCAGCTCGTCAAACTTTGCAACAACTTGACGGAGCACTTCGCGCGGATCGGCGAAGAACGGATCGCCTTCAAGTTCGTGCATGGTCATCAACAGTTGCGCGGTAGGGCGCTTCTGCCATGGCTCGTTGCACAGGGTATCGGGGATTGGATAGCAGATCCGGTCGGCGTCGCCGATGTCCAGACCCAGGCCGGTGCTTTCCACCGTAGAGCCATTGATATCCAGAGCAAATAGGGAGGCCGGCAGGTTGATGCCTTTCTCGTAAACCTTGTGGAGGCTGGTGCGTTCGATGCGCTTGCCGCGCACCACACCATTCATATCCGCAATCAGAAGGTCAACGTACAGAACCTCAGGATGTTCCTTAAGGAACGCGTTCGCTTCGTTAAGCTGAACGGCACGCGGGGGTACCGACATGATGCAACACCTTTGTTGTTAAAAATATCAATCATTGATCTTTTCTGGTTTCAGTCAACCCGAACGGCCTGCCGAAGTCAAGCGAGGCCTTTTTTGCCCTAAAAAAGCGCTGCAAGGGCATTTATGGGGCACTTTGGGGCAGTTTTCTGTCCTTGGGACGCTTGGCACCCGCGGGCTTGAGCAGGCCGTGTTGTATTTTTTACGGGGGTGTTGTGTAAAAAAATGAACAAGGCTAAGCTCCGACCAAACCCATAACAGCAATAATACCGGGGTGCTTCATGTCTCGCCTGCCGTTAATCGGCATCACCGACTGCTCGCAACAGTCCGGTCTGCATGCTCATCACATCAGTGGCGACAAATCCGTCCGTGACGCGGCCAGCATGGGTCGTGGCGGGTCGACGAGGTTCTCGTGCGCATCAGGCCCAACGGCAACGTCCGATATTCTGGACGCACGGGACAGCATCCTGTTTATGGCGTCTCCTTCCAATATAGATCCCTTTGAGTCCCAAAGCCTGTGCCGCTTCCAAAGCCGTGCTCATGATTCTGCACGCCTTGAATGTGCACAGGAAATGCAACGCCAGCGTAAAGGGCAGGTAAGCTCCTCTTTCATTGTCTATGCGCGGTGCCAGGCGTAAGCCGGTACTGCGCGCAAGCAAGCCCCCTTTAACGCGACGCCACGGCGTCAAACTTTGCCTGACACGATGTCAGGAGACTCAGCCCAGAGGCATTTATGAGTAACAACCTCGACCAGCTCACCGATTGGTTGAAAGACCACAAGATCACAGAAGTCGAATGCATGATCGGCGACTTGACCGGTATCACCCGGGGCAAGATCTCGCCGACCAACAAGTTCATCGCCGAAAAGGGCATGCGCCTGCCGGAAAGCGTTCTGTTGCAGACCGTGACCGGCGACTACGTCGAAGACGACATCTATTACGAACTGCTCGACCCGGCCGACATCGACATGATCTGCCGTCCCGACCAGAACGCCGTGTACCTGGTGCCATGGGCCATCGAGCCGACCGCTCAGGTGATCCACGACACCTACGACAAGCAAGGCAACCCGATCGAGCTGTCGCCGCGCAACGTCCTCAAGAAAGTCCTGAAGCTCTATGCCGACAAGGGCTGGCAGCCAATCGTGGCGCCGGAGATGGAGTTCTACCTGACCAAGCGCAGTGACGACCCCGACTATCCGCTGCAGCCGCCAATCGGCCGCTCGGGCCGTCCGGAAATCGGTCGTCAGTCGTTCTCGATTGAAGCGGCGAACGAATTCGACCCGCTGTTCGAAGACGTCTACGACTGGTGCGAACTGCAGGAGCTGGACCTCGACACGCTGATCCACGAAGACGGCACGGCGCAGATGGAAATCAACTTCCGTCACGGCGATGCACTGTCGCTGGCCGATCAGATTCTGGTGTTCAAGCGCACCATGCGCGAAGCCGCGCTCAAGCATGACGTGGCCGCAACCTTCATGGCCAAGCCGATGACCGGTGAGCCGGGCAGTGCCATGCACCTGCACCAGAGCATCATCGACATCGAGACCGGCAAGAACGTGTTCTCCAATGAAGACGGGACCATGAGCCAGCTGTTCCTGCACCACATCGGTGGCCTGCAGAAACTGATCCCGGAATTGCTCCCGCTGTTCGCGCCGAACGTCAACTCGTTCCGCCGCTTCCTGCCGGACACTTCGGCGCCGGTGAACGTGGAGTGGGGCGAAGAGAACCGCACCGTGGGCCTGCGCGTACCGGATGCCGGCCCGCAGAACCGTCGTGTGGAAAACCGCCTGCCGGGCGCTGACGCCAACCCTTACCTGGCGATTGCCGCGAGTCTGCTCTGCGGCTACATCGGCATGGTCGAGGGCCTCAACCCGAGCGCGCCGGTCGTGGGCCGTGGTTACGAGCGCCGCAACCTGCGCCTGCCGCTGACCATCGAGGACGCGCTGGAGCGTATGGAAAACAGCGCAACCATCGAGAAATACCTGGGCAAGACCTTCATCACCGGCTACGTCGCGGTCAAGCGGGCCGAGCATGAAAACTTCAAGCGCGTGATCAGTTCCTGGGAGCGTGAGTACCTGCTCTTCGCCGTCTGATACGCCGGGCGCGGCTGGCAGCAGCCGCGCCTTCACCGATAACAAGGAGAATTGGCATGACCAGCAACAACCCGCAAACCCGTGAGTGGCAAGCCCTGAGCAGCGATCACCACCTGGCCCCGTTCAGCGATTTCAAGCAGCTGAAAGAGAAGGGTCCACGGATCATCACCAACGCCAAGGGCGTGTACCTGTGGGACAGCGAGGGCAACAAGATCCTCGATGGCATGGCGGGTCTGTGGTGCGTGGCGATCGGTTATGGCCGCGATGAGCTGGCCGACGCAGCTGCCAGGCAGATGCGCGAACTGCCTTACTACAACCTGTTCTTCCAGACCGCGCACCCACCGGCGCTGGAACTGGCCAAGGCCATCGCCGACGTGGCGCCGCAAGGCATGAACCACGTGTTCTTCACCGGTTCCGGCTCCGAAGGCAACGACACCATGCTGCGCATGGTTCGCCATTACTGGGCGATCAAGGGCCAGCCGAACAAGAAAGTCATCATCAGCCGCAAGAACGGTTATCACGGTTCCACCGTGGCCGGCGCGAGCCTGGGTGGCATGACCTATATGCACGAGCAGGGCGACTTGCCGATTCCGGGCATCGTCCATATCGCGCAGCCGTACTGGTTCGCCGAGGGCGGCGACATGTCGCCGGAAGAGTTCGGCATCTGGGCGGCCAATCAGCTGGAAGAGAAGATTCTCGAAGTCGGCGTGGACAACGTCGGTGCGTTCATTGCCGAGCCGATTCAGGGCGCCGGCGGCGTGATCATTCCGCCAGAGACTTACTGGCCGCGCATCAAGGAAATCCTTGCCAAGTACGACATCCTGTTCGTCGCTGACGAGGTGATCTGCGGTTTCGGCCGTACCGGCGAGTGGTTCGGTTCGGATTTCTACGACCTGAAGCCGGACATGATGACCATCGCCAAAGGCCTGACGTCCGGCTACATCCCGATGGGTGGCCTGATCGTGCGTGACGAAGTGGTGAAAGTGCTCAACGAAGGCGGCGATTTCAACCACGGCTTCACCTACTCCGGGCACCCGGTGGCGGCGGCGGTGGGGCTGGAAAACATCCGGATTCTGCGCGACGAGAAAATTATCGAGAACGCGCATAACGAAACGGCACCGTATTTGCAGAAACGTCTGCGTGAACTCAACGACCACCCGTTGGTGGGCGAAGTGCGCGGCGTTGGTCTGCTGGGGGCGATCGAGCTGGTGCAGGACAAGGCCACTCGCAAGCGTTACGAAGGTCGGGGCGTGGGCATGATCTGCCGGCAGTTCTGCTTCGATAACGGCCTGATCATGCGCGCCGTGGGCGACACCATGATCATTGCGCCGCCGCTGGTGATCAGCAAGGCGGAGATCGATGAGCTGGTGACCAAGGCACGTAAATGCCTGGACCTGACCCTCAGTGCGTTGCAGGCCTAAGTGCTAGGCTTCGAGCGGGGGAGCTGCGGCGCTCTCGCTCGAAGGTGTCAGAAAGGTTGGCCTTTTCTTGAAAGACCGCCTCCGATCTTGCCAGACTAGCCGCGGTTCCAGTTGTCCGGGTTCGGCCGCTGAACAAAGTGGTTCAAAAAAGAAAAATTTGGAGCATGACGCATGAAGGCATTAGGTAAAAAGCTTGCTGGCAAGACTCTTCTCGCTTTGTCCGTTGCGGGCATGATGGCGGGTGCGGTTCACGCGGACGACAAGGTGTTGCACGTCTACAACTGGTCCGACTACATCGCTCCTGACACCATCGCCAACTTCGAGAAAGAGTCCGGGATCAAAGTCGTCTACGACGTATTCGACAGCAACGAAACCCTGGAAGCCAAACTGCTGGCGGGCAAATCCGGTTACGACGTGGTTGTGCCGTCGAACAACTTCCTGGCCAAGCAGATCAAGGCGGGCGTTTATCAGGAGCTGGACAAGTCCAAGCTGTCCAACTACGGCAACCTGAACAAATCGCTGCTCAAGGCGGTTTCGGTCAGCGACCCGGACAACAAGCACGCCTTCCCGTACATGTGGGGCTCGATCGGCATCGGCTACAACCCGGAGAAGGTCAAGGCTGCACTGGGCGTCGACACCATCGATTCCTGGGACACTCTGCTCAAGCCGGAGAACATCGCCAAGCTCAAGGGCTGCGGTGTGAGCTTCCTCGACTCGCCGACCGAAATGCTCCCGGTCGCGCTGCACTACCTGGGCCTGCCAACCGACAGCCAGAAGAAAGAAGACATCAAGAAAGCCGAGGAACTGTTCCTCAAGATTCGTCCTTCGATCACCTACTTCCACTCCTCCAAGTACATCTCGGACCTGGCCAACGGCAACATCTGCGTAGCGGTCGGCTACTCGGGTGACGTGCAGCAGGCCAAGTCCCGTGCCGCCGAGGCCGGTGACAAGGTCAAAGTCAGCTACGCCATTCCGAAGGAAGGTGCCGGCAGCTTCTATGACATGGTCGCGATTCCGAAAGATGCGGAAAACATCGACGGCGCCTACAAGTTCATGAACTACCTGCTGCAACCGAAAGTGATGGCCGAGATCACCAACGCGGTGCGCTTCCCTAACGGTAACGCCGAAGCGACCCAGTACGTGAACAAGGACATCACCTCCGATCCAGGCATCTACCCGCCAGCCGACGTGCAGGCCAAGCTGTATGCGATCGCCGATTTGCCGGCCGCTACCCAGCGTGAACTGACCCGCAGTTGGACCAAGATCAAATCCGGTAAATAAGCCGGTTTGAAGCAACAACCACTGGCCGTCGTCGCCGCGACGGCGGCCAGCGGATCAATTAAATGACAGGAAGTTTTGCAGGAACGGTTTTTCGAGGGTAAGTTGCGCGCCGGTTTGGTTGCCGGGCAGCCATGGCTGTCATGTAACGCGGGGCAACTTGGGCCCAACTAATTTAGAGGACCTCCACTTGCCTATTTTTTCTTCTTTGCGCAAAGCCCTGCTGGCCACTGCCGGCCTGACGATCGCTGTCGGAGCCCAGGCCGCCGGTACGGTGCATATTTATAACTGGTCGGATTACATCGGCGAGACCACTCTGGCCGACTTCGAGAAAGCCACCGGGATCAAACCGGTGTACGACGTGTTCGATTCCAACGAGACCCTGGAAGGCAAGCTGCTGGCCGGGCGTACCGGTTACGACGTGGTCGTGCCGTCGAACCACTTCCTCGGCAAACAGATCAAGGCGGGCGCGTTCCAGAAGCTCGACAGGTCGCAGTTGCCGAATTATTCGAATCTCGATCCGGTGCTGCTCAAGCGCCTGGAACAGAACGACCCGGGCAACCAGTACGCCGTGCCGTACCTGTGGGGCACCAACGGCATCGGCTACAACGTCGAGAAAGTCAAAGCGGTGCTCGGCATCGACAAGATCGACTCCTGGAGCGTGCTGTTCGAGCCTGAGAACATCAAGAAGCTGCACAGCTGTGGCGTCGCGTTCCTCGACTCGGCCGATGAAATGATGCCGACCGTGCTCAACTACATGGGCCTGAACGCCAACAGCACCAATCCGAAGGACTACGCCAAGGCCACCGACAAACTGCTGGCCGTGCGTCCCTACGTGACCTACTTCCACTCGTCGAAATACATCGGTGATCTGGCCAACGGCGACATCTGTGTGGCCATCGGCTTCTCCGGCGATATCTTCCAGGCCAAACACCGTGCCGAAGAAGCCAAGAAGGGCGTGAACATCGCCTACTCGATTCCGAAAGAGGGCGGCGCGCTGTGGTTCGACATGCTGGCGATTCCGAAGGACTCGTCCAACGTCAAAGAGGCCCACGCCTTCATCAACTATTTGCTGAAACCTGAGGTGATCGCTCAGGTCAGTGATTACGTCGGTTACGCCAACCCGAACCCAGGGTCGGACAAGCTGATGGAACAGTCCATCCGCACCGATGAAGCGGTTTATCCACCGCAAGCAGTCCTCGACAAGACTTACGTGTCGGTCGAGTTGCCACCCAATATTCAGCGTTTGATGACCCGTAGCTGGACCAAGGTCAAGTCGGGCAAGTAAGGCACAAACTATCCTGGGTTCGTCCGCGTTGGGCGAACTGCACTGTTTTTTTCTGGGAGTTTCGTAAATGGCAGTTGCCTCCGGCGCCTATAAGAAAGCCCTCGAGGGCGACCAGACACCTAAGCAGGTGTTGGTCAAAATCGACCGGGTCACGAAGAAGTTCGACGAGACGATTGCCGTGGACGATGTGTCCCTGGAAATCAAGAAAGGCGAGATCTTCGCCCTGCTCGGCGGCTCGGGATCGGGCAAATCCACGCTGCTGCGGATGCTGGCAGGTTTCGAACGGCCCACGGAGGGGCGCATTTTCCTCGACGGCGTCGACATCACCGACATGCCGCCGTACGAGCGACCGATCAACATGATGTTCCAGTCGTACGCGTTGTTCCCGCACATGACTGTGGCGCAGAACATCGCCTTCGGCCTCAAGCAGGACAAGATTCCCAACGCCGAGATCGACGCGCGCGTGGCCGAGATGCTCAAGCTGGTGCAGATGAGCCAGTACGCCAAGCGCAAGCCGCATCAACTGTCCGGCGGTCAGCGCCAGCGTGTGGCTCTGGCGCGTTCGCTGGCCAAGCGGCCGAAACTGCTGCTGCTCGACGAGCCGATGGGCGCACTGGACAAGAAACTGCGTTCGCAGATGCAGCTGGAGCTGGTGGAAATCATCGAGCGCGTGGGTGTGACCTGCGTGATGGTGACCCACGACCAGGAAGAAGCCATGACCATGGCCGAGCGCATCGCGATCATGCACCTCGGCTGGATCGCCCAGATCGGCAGCCCGATCGACATTTACGAAACCCCGACCAGCCGTCTGGTCTGCGAATTCATCGGCAACGTGAACATCTTCGAAGGCGAAGTGATCGACGACGCCGAAGGCCACGCGACGATCACCTGCAAAGACCTCGACCGGCAGATCTACGTCGGCCACGGCATCAGCACTTCGGTACAGGACAAATCCGTGACCTACGCGATTCGTCCGGAGAAGCTGCTGGTCACCGCCGAAATGCCGACCTGCGAATACAACTGGTCGAGCGGCAAGGTGCATGACATCGCCTACCTCGGCGGCCACTCGGTGTTCTACGTCGAATTGCCGAGCGGCAAGCTGGTGCAGTCGTTTGTCGCCAACGCCGAACGTCGCGGCCAGCGTCCGACCTGGGGCGATCAGGTTTACGTGTGGTGGGAAGACGACAGCGGCGTGGTACTTCGCTCATGAACATGCGCAAGTTCAAACGACGGCTCAACCGAATAATTCCCAATGGCCGGCAACTGGTCATCGGGGTTCCGTTCATCTGGCTGTTCCTGTTCTTCATGCTGCCGTTCTTCATCGTCCTGAAGATCAGCTTCGCTGAAGCCGACGTGGCCATCCCGCCGTACACCGAGATCTACACCTTCGCCGAGCAGAAGCTGCAACTGCTGCTGAACCTGGGCAACTACGCGATGCTGGGCGACGACGAGTTGTACATCGCCGCCTACCTCGGCTCGCTGAAGATGGCGTTCTTCAGCACGCTGCTGTGCCTGCTGATCGGCTACCCGATGGCCTACGCCATCGCCAGTGCGCGCAAAGAGCTGCAGACGGTGCTGGTGCTGCTGATCATGATGCCGACCTGGACTGCGATCCTGATCCGTGTGTATGCGTGGATGGGCATTCTCAGCAACAACGGTCTGCTCAACGGTTTCCTGATGAGCATGGGCTTTATCGACGAGCCGCTGCAGATCCTCAACACCAACCTGGCGGTCTATATCGGCGTGGTTTATTCGTACCTGCCGTTCATGATCCTGCCGCTGTACGCCAACCTGGTGAAGCACGATCAGAGCCTGCTGGAAGCAGCGTCCGACCTCGGTTCGAGCACCTTCAACAGCTTCTGGAAAATCACTATTCCGCTGTCCAAGAACGGGATCATTGCCGGCTGCATGCTGGTGTTCATCCCGGTGGTCGGCGAGTTCGTGATCCCGGAACTGCTTGGCGGCCCGGAAACCCTGATGATCGGTAAAGTGCTCTGGCAAGAGTTCTTCAACAACCGTGACTGGCCGGTGGCGTCCGCCCTGGCGGTGGTGATGCTGGCGATCCTGATTGTGCCGATCATCCTGTTCAACCGCAGTCAGGCCAAGGAAATGGAGGGCAAAGAATGAAACGCATCCGTTTCTCCAGCCTGATGCTGGTACTGGGTCTGTTGTTCATCTACCTGCCGATGCTGATCCTGGTGATCTACTCGTTCAACGCCTCGAAACTGGTGACGGTGTGGGGCGGCTGGTCGATCAAGTGGTACGTCGGCCTGCTCGACAACACCCAACTGATGGGCTCGGTGGTGCGCTCCCTGGAAATCGCCTGCTATACCGCCGTTGCCGCGGTGGCGCTGGGTACGCTGGCCGCCTTCGTGCTGACCCGCATCACCCACTTCAAGGGCCGTACGCTGTTCGGTGGCCTGGTCACCGCGCCGCTGGTGATGCCGGAAGTGATCACCGGTCTGTCGCTGTTGCTGCTGTTCGTAGCCATGGCGCAGATGATCGGCTGGCCGCAGGAACGTGGCATCGTCACCATCTGGATCGCCCACACGACGTTCTGTGCGGCGTATGTGGCGGTGGTGGTGTCGGCGCGTCTGCGTGAGCTGGACCTGTCGATCGAAGAAGCGGCGATGGATCTGGGTGCGCGGCCGTGGAAGGTGTTCTTCCTGATCACCATCCCGATGATCGCGCCATCGCTGGCAGCGGGCGGCATGATGTCGTTCGCCCTGTCGCTGGACGACCTGGTGCTGGCGAGCTTCGTTTCCGGCCCGGGTTCGACCACTCTGCCGATGGAAGTGTTTTCCGCGGTGCGTCTGGGCGTGAAGCCTGAGATCAACGCCGTGGCCAGCCTGATTCTGCTGGCGGTGTCGATCGTGACGTTCATGGTGTGGTTCTTCAGCCGCCGCGCCGAAGAAGCGCGCAAGAAAGCCATCCAGCAAGCCATCGAAGAAGGCGCCGCCGATTCGTGGAAGCAACCGGACGTGCGCCGCGCGCCTGCGCCGGAAGCGGCTTAAAGCAAACTCGGGTTGGCCCCTTTATCAAGGCCAACCCAAATCCAACTGTGGGAGCGGGCTTTTGTGGTGAGGGGATTTATCCCCGATGGGTTGCGAAGCGGCCCCCTCTCTTGATTCAAAAAGAAAGGGACTGCTACGCAGTCCATCGGGGATAAATCCCCTCACCACAGGGCACACCCCCACATTGGGTATTAGGCAGTCCAGGGAGATTGGCGGATGACCTCAACAAAATTCATCGGCTTGAACCCCGGCTCCTGATCCACCAGCACATCGGTCTTCACGTTGCCAAACGTGGTCTGCGGACGATGGCGCAAGCCGTCGGCAAACGCGCAGATGATGCACTCCTTGAAACCTTCCCCGCGTGGATGCGCATGCACCACCGCCTCGCGCTGGGTGCTGCTGAACGCCGCGTAATCCATGCCCAGCACGTCCATCTCGACCCCGGCGGTGACCAGCGCGACGGTCGGCCGCAAGTGCTTTGGCACGCCTGGCGTGGTGTGCAGGGCAATCGACAGCCAGACTTGCTCGATGTCGTCATCGCTCAGCCCGTACGGTTTGAGAAACGCCGCGGCCGCGTTGGCGCCATCCACTTCGAAACGCTCGTCAGCACTGCGATAGCCCTCGACCAGACCGAGGTCGTGGAACATCGCGCCGACGTACAGCAGCTCCGGGTTGTAGGCCAGTTGTTGGCGCTCGCCGCTCAATGCGCCGAACAGAAACACCCGGCGCGAGTGGTGGTAGAGCAGGTCGGATTCGATGTCGCGAATGTACTCGGTGGTGGCCCGGGCGAGGGCGCTGTCGGGGATTTTGATGCCGGCAATGGTCGTGCTCATAAGGTGTTTCCTCGTCGAAAACGCCGTCGTGGCGCTGATGGATGGAGTCTGTTCCCCGAGGCACTAAACGGACAATCAACGCATGGCTGCGATCCTTGCCAATCGACCTGCAAATCGTGCCAACCTCGCTTGTTGAACCTGGATTGGCTAGGGTTGGCTCAATCAACAAGGCAGGCACGGCCCATGTGGGAGCGGGCTTGCTCGCGAAAGCGGTGTGTCATTCAACAGATAAGTTGAATGTAAGGGCCCTTTCGCGAGCAAGCCCGCTCCCACAGGGATTTGTGTTTGCCACAGGCATTGAGGACATTGGAGGCTTATGAACAAAACCATCGCCATCGTGGTATTTCCCGGCGTGCAGGCGCTGGATGTCAGCGGGCCGATGGATGTGTTCGCCGAGGCCAACCGGTTTCTGCCGCCCGAGGATCACTATCAACTGGAGGTGATCGGCCTCGAACGCGGGCCGATGGCCTGCTCCAACGGGTTGAACCTCAGTGCTCACCGGCACTTCAGCGAAGCGCTCGACGCTTGGGACCTGCTGCTCGTCGCCGGCGGCCCGCAGTTGCCGTTCATGGATTTCGGTAAAAGCTTCGACACCTGGCTGCGCGAGGCCTGCACCCGTGCGCGGCGCTTTGGCTCGATCTGCAACGGCGCGTTCATGCTGGCGCGGGCGGGACTGCTGGAAGGGCGCACCGTGACCACCCACTGGAACGATGCCGAAGCCTTGGCACAGTTGTGTCCATCGACTCAAGTCGAGGCCGATCGCCTGTACGTCGAGGACGGTGCGCTCTACACCTCAGCCGGGGTCACCGCCGGGATCGATCTGTCGTTGTACCTGCTGGCCCGCGATCACGGCGCTGAAGTGGCGCTGAGTGTGGCCAAGCGACTGGTGGTGTTCACCCAGCGCTCCGGCGGGCAATCGCAGTTCAGCCCGTTCCTCACACCGCATGCGGAGTCGACGTCAGCGGTGGCGATGGTGCAGTTGTATGTGCTGGCCAACCTCACCGGGGATTTGACGATTGCCGATCTGGCGAATGCGGCGAACATGAGTGCGCGCAATTTCTCCCGGGTGTTCGCCCGCGAGGCCAGGGTCACCCCGGCAGAGTTCGTCGAAAGTGCGCGAGTGGATGCGGCGCGGGTGCTGCTGGAAAGCACCACGGCACCGCTGAAGACCGTGGCCTATCAGTGCGGGTTTCGCGATGCGCAGCACATGCGCAGTGTGTTCAACCGTCGATTGGGCGTGACGCCGCAGCAGTTTCGGTTGAATTTTGCGTTGATGCTCTGAGAGATGTGTTGAGTTGGCGGGCCCCATCGCGAGCAGGCTCACTCCTACAATTGGAATGCGTTCCCCTGTAGGAGTGAGCCTGCTCGCGATAGGGCCCGTCCGGCTAACCGAGAACTATTGGGCAGCCCGCGCCGGCAACAGCTTCAAGGTACTACGGGTATTGGCCGTCACCTCTTCCTCGCTGAAATGCGCCTGCACATACATCCCCTCGACGTACTCCTCGGCCTGATCGTCGTAATGGCTGTCGAACGGCACACCGCTCTGGCCGACCGGGTTGATGGTCAGGCTGTGCGCCGGGTCGGCGAAGTCCACCAGGCGCCGCGTCGAAGGTCCATAGGTCACCGGCCATGGCGCCGGGCCGAGCTTGGCCGAGAGATTGTTCGGCACTTCATGACTGCCGGGCGCAGCGAACGGCCCGACATTGACGATCCGGTCCAGCGGCTTCTGCTGACCCAACGGATGACCGTGGGTCAGGGTGTGCGCCGTGCCCCATTGCCAGTCGGGCGGGTTGTCGCCGAGGGTCTGTTTCAGGTGCACCATGCTCGCCTGCCACGCCGCTTTGACGACGTCGGCGCGAGTCTCCTTGTTCGGTGTGTTGCGGTTGTCCCACCACGGCGAGTCCGCATTCGCCGCCAGGCGCGGCAGGGCGGCATCGATCACTCGGGTCGACAGCAGGGTCTCGAAGAAATCGTTGCCCAGCTCATCACGCATCGCCGCATCGGCGAGATCGTAGAGGAACTGGTTGAACACTGTGGCGTTGACCGAATCCAGCGGATAGTCGCCTTGCCACTGCGCCAGTTGCTCGACCAGTTTCAGTTGCGCCGGATCGCTCACCACTTCCCGCAACACCGGCAGCAATGGCGCCAGGGTACGCGGGCCGTAGGCGGTGGTGGTGCCCAGTTGCAGCTTCTGGTTGGCCTCGTTGCTCCATTTCACGCTCTTGTCGCTGAGCTGGCGGTTGAGCTGCTGGCCGCGATCGGCGAGGTTGTAGTAACCGGGGATTTCCATTCCGGTCGGCGACAGCGGCTGGAAGTTGGCCGAGACGATGTAGCCGCGCGCCGGGTTTTCTTCCTGCGGGTTGGCGCTGAACGGGTAGTAGCCGTCCTTGTCCGCCTGATTGCTGCTGCCGTCGAGAATGAACTCCGGCTTTACCCCGGCCGGGCGTTTCGGCAACAGCGCCGAGGCCCACCATGCAATGTCACCCTTGGCGTTGGCGTAGACGATGTTCAGCCCCGGCGCCTGCACCTTGGCTGCCGCCGCACGGGCCTTGGCCAGGGTGTCGGCGCGGTTGAGCTGGTAGAAACCTTCGAGGATCGGGTTCGGCGTTTCGAGAAACGCCCACCACATGGCGATCGGCGTTTTACCGGCGGCAGTGCCGAGGGCGTCGTTGACGATCGGGCCGTGGGGCGACTGGCGCAAGGTCAGCGTCACCGGCGTCTGGCCCTTCACCGCGATCTGCTGCTCGGAGCTGACCAGATCGGTCCACTGGCCGTGGTACCAGACCTGATTCGGGTTGTCCGGGTTGACCTTCTCGGCGATCAGATCCAGATCGTCGTTCTGGAACATGGTCAGGCTCCAGCCGAAATCGAGGTTGTGCCCCAGGAACGCGAACGGCACCAGTGCCTGATGATGGCCGTAGAGCTCAAAGCCCGGCGCCGACAGTTGCGCCTCGTACCACACCGACGGCACCGAGAAGCGAATGTGCGGGTCACCGGCCAGCAGCGGTTTGCCGCTCTGGCTACGGCTGCCGGCGATCACCCAGGCGTTGCTGCCTTCGAATTGCGGCAGGCCGTTTTCAATCAGCGCCTGCTCGCTGAGGCGGGCGAGGGCGTTGAGGTCTTGCCAGTCACCGGCGGCGAGGGTCGGCGACTTCTTGGCCTGACCTTTGACGAGCACGCCTTTGGGCTGCCAGTCGAGGTCGAAGACGTTGAGGTAATCAGCGCCGAGTTGATCGCGCACGTAGGTCAGCAGTGGCTCGGTGCGAAACGCGGCGGCAAAGCTGTAGGCCATGTAACCGGCGACGCTGATGCTGTCTTCGGCGGTGAACGGCCGCTTGGGGATGCCCAGCACGTCGAACTCGATCGGCGCGGCGTGGCTGTCCTGATATTGGTTGATGCCGTCCAGATAGGCTTGCAGGGCCTTCCACGCCGGTGACTGCTTATCGAGACTGGCGACATAACGGGCGGCGCGTTCGCGAATGCGCAGGCTGCGGAACAGTTTGTCGGTGTCGAGCAGCTTCGGCCCGAGCACTTCGGCCAGCTCGCCGCGGGCCAGGCGGCGCATGGCTTCCATCTGGAACAGTCGGTCCTGGGCATGCACGTAACCGAGGGCGCGATATAGGTCGGTTTCGTTCTCGGCACGAATGTGCGGCACCCCGCGAACGTCATAGCGCACGGTCACCGAGCCTTGCAGATTGCGCAGCTCCACCTGGCCCTGACGCGTCGGTTGCTTGCTATAGACGTACCCGCCGACACCGGCGAGCAGGACAACGATGAGCAAGGCAAGAACGGTGAAGACGCGTTTCATGGTGACTCCTTGTGCATGCGGGATTGCCGCCCGTCGGGCTGCAAACAATTAGCACAGACCTTCCGTGCCGTGCATCGCTGTCCTCGAAAAGTCCGGAATGCCTTACTGCGCCAGCACCGGCCACGGGCAATAACACCCGACCGCCAGGGTGTGCGTGGCGTTGACCGGGCGATCTTCGGTCAGGGCATTGAGGATCGGTTCGATAAAACTGTTGCTGGAATTGCAGGTCAGCCCTTCGCTGTAGGGGCCGAAGTACGCCAGTTTGCCGCTGCGGTCCCAGATCGCCACGGCGGGGCTGGCCGGGATCTGCTCGGAACCGGGCAATACCGCGATGGTTTTCAGATTGCTCAGGGGGGCGGGTAACTGGCCGTGGGAGCCGGCGCGCTGCACGGCGAAGAATTCCACACCGCGCGCGCCGTACTGCTCGACCATCTCGATCAGGTGCTGTTGATTGCCGACGTTGCACGGGCAGGCCGGGTCCCAGAAGTGCACGAGACGGATTTTGCCGGGGCCGGCCAGTTCATCCGGCAGGCGCAACGGATCCCCGGAAAACACCGCGGTGTGCTGACTGAACGCGCGCAGATAGCGTCCCTGAAACCAGTCGTACGCCGCCCACAGCACCCCGGCACACACAAGCGCGAGCAGGCTGGCAAACAGTGCGGTGCGGTAGGGCGAGCGCATGGTTTTTCGATCCTCGAAGGGGGGCTAGCTTGCCATGCTTGCCGCAACAGATGAATATCGCAGGCCGATAAAGTCTGTTTACCGCTTTGGAATACCCGCATGCCTGACACTTTCGATGCCGATCATTTACGCGCCAGCCTCAAGCCTTTGGCCCAGTGGCAGCCGTTGTCGGACGAAGCTAAGGCGTATCAGCGGTTCTATCAGACCGACTTTCCCGAGCGCGATGTCTGGCGCGGCATGGGCCGGTTCGAGGTGGACGGTTATGAGCTGGTCAGCCATTGCTGGTGGCCGGAGAAGGTCAAGGGCACGCTGTTTCTGCTGCACGGTTTTTACGATCACACCGGGCTGTATCGGCATGTGATCGAGTGGGCGCTGGATCAGGATTTTGCCGTCATCGCCTGCGACTTGCCGGGCCATGGTTTGTCGAGTGGACCGCGGGCGAGCATCCGCGACTTCTCCGAATATCAGGACACGTTGCAGGCGTTGTTCGCTGAAGCCAGTTCGATTGCCCTGCCGCAACCCTGGCATCTGTGCGGACAAAGCACTGGCGGCGCGATCGTCGTCGATCATGTGCTCAACCATGGCGAGAACAGTCCGGCGCAGGGCCAGTTGATTCTGCTGGCGCCGCTGGTGCGTCCGCGCGCCTGGGGCTGGTCGCAGCTCAGTTATTACCTGCTGAGGCCTTTCGTGCGGGGCGTCACCCGGCGCTTCAGCGAGAACTCCAACGACCCGGATTTCCTGCCGTTTCTGCAGGCCGATCCGTTGCAGCCCAAACGCTTGCCGACGGCGTGGGTCGGTGCGCTGTCGCGCTGGATCATCCGTGTGGAACACGCGAAAAAAAGTCCGCGACGGCCGCTGATCATTCAGGGGCAGGCGGACATGACCGTGGACTGGCAGCACAACTTGCAGGTACTGAAGTGGAAGTTCGACCGGCCGCAGATTCTGCTGCTGCCGGAGGCGCGGCATCATCTGGCGAACGAGACGCTGGAAATGCGCGAGGAGTATTTCGAGTTTCTGAACAAGCGGATCAGGGGCAGAAATTTATAGTGTTTGTAAGGGCCTCTTCGCGAGCAAGCCCGCTCCCACATGAAACCGCGATCACCTGTGGGAGCGGGCTTGCTCGCGAAGGCGGCCGGTCAGGCAATAAAGATCACTGACCAAGGTTCGAGGAGCTTTGCCCCACCGCCAACCCCGCCCGAATCGCCGCCAGCGCCGCCTGGTAATACGCCTTGCCCTCGCTGGACTCGGCGAAGGTCGCGAACTGCTCCAGTTCGTCATCCGACAGATCGCGATAAACGTAGAGCAGCGTGTTGTTCAAATCGGCACCGATCTGCTCCATCAAGCGCTGGCGCTGACCGTTCAACATGCCTTGCGCCTGACCGCCGCCGAGCAGACCGGGAATCATCGAACTCAAACTGTCCGCCGCCACCCCCGCAATTGCCAGACTGACTTCGGCGCCGGCCTCGCGCGCCGGCAGCGCTTGCGCCAGATGGCCGATGATCAGCAGGCGGCTGTCGCTGGCCTGCATCTTCGGCAGGCCCTTGGCGTTCTTCGCCAGTTGATCGCGACGGGTGGCGAGCAATTCAGCGGCGACGATTTTCTTGCCCAGCGGCGATTGAAAGAACGTCAGCGCCGGTTGTGGATCGGCCAGGTGCTGGCGCAATTGCGCTTCGGCACGCTGATCCATGGCTTGGGGGGCGAAGCGCTGGTTGCTGTTGTTGACCAGGGCTTGAAACACCGCCGGCGGCAGGTTGTTCTGGTAGCGCTGCTGCGCGGCACTCAGGGCATCATTGAAATGCGCACGTTGATCTGGCCAGCCGGCGATCTTGTACAGCTGATCGTGGCCGTCCGCCCAGGCGGGCAAAACGCAGAACATCAACAGTGAAAAAAGCAAACGGCGCATAGGGACTCCTGTCAGCAGCGGACTATTCTCCGTGCGGTGCCGGTACTTGTCGAGAATTCGTAGCAAGCCGCTGCGTGGCTCTGTCGGATTTCCTGCCGCCGGCATACTATGCGCGCCATGCAAATATCCTCTGAACACCCGCTGCTGTTACGCATCGTCGACGACCTGGCCGAACACGGCTGGTCGCAGCAGAACATTTTCCTGCCCGCAGGTTTGACCCGCGAGCTGGCGGCCGAGTGCCGCAAACGTGAGGCCGAGGGTGAACTGGCGCCGGCAGCGGTAGGCCGTGGGCCGTTTTCAGAGATTCGCGAGGGTATTCGTGGCGACCACATCCAGTGGATCGACCCGGGCCAGGCCGAGGCCAGCGACCGTTATCTGAACCTGATGGAAAGCCTGCGCGAGGCGCTCAATCGCGGGCTGTTCCTCGGGCTCGAGGATTTCGAGTGCCACTTCGCCCTGTATCCGCCGGGCGCGTTTTACCGTAAGCACGTTGACCGTTTTCGCGACGATGACCGGCGCATGGTTTCGGTGGTGGTCTACCTCAATGACGCGTGGTTGCCGGAAGACGGCGGTCAGCTGCGCATGTACCTGGACGATGAGCGCGTCCACGACGTGCAACCCACCGGCGGCTGTCTGGTGGTGTTCCTCTCCGGCGAGGTGCCGCATGAAGTGCTGCCGGCGCACCGCGAACGCCTGTCGCTGACCGGCTGGTTCCGTCGCCGTGGCAACGAGCCGTTCTGATATGCAGAAGATTCTGGTCAGCCGCTGCCTGTTGGGCCACCGCGTGCGTTACGACGGCGGGGCCAGCGGGCCGTTCGATCTGCTCGAACAGTGGATCGTCGAGGGCCGTGTGGTGCCGCTGTGTCCCGAAGTGGCTGGCGGTTTGCCAACCCCGCGTGCTGCGGCGGAAATCCCCGGCGGGCAGGGCGCCGAAGTGCTCGATGGCACGGCGGCGGTGATCACCACCGAAGGCGAGGACGTCAGCGCGCAGTTTCTCGATGGTGCGCGGCAAGCGCTGGCGCTGGTGCAAAAGCATGACATCCGCGTTGCGGTGCTCAAGGCCAACAGTCCTTCCTGCGGAAACTTGCTGACCTATGACGGGACGTTCAGTGGGGTGAAGGTCTCGGGAGAAGGCGTTACGGCGGCGCTGCTTAAACGCCATGGGGTTGAAGTCTTCAGTGAACTCGAACTGCCACAAGCCGCACTGGCCCTGGCTGCTTTGGACTGATCCGCAATTGTTGCCCTCACCCCAGCCCTCTCCCAAGGGGAGAGGGGGCCGACCGAGGTGTCTGGCGCTGTCCATCGACCTGAAAGACCTTGGCGATTGTGGATTCGGCAAAGCAATGGCCAGTCGATTTCGGATCGATACATCCATTTCAGGTCGGCGTATTTCTGCAACATTCCCCATTCAGTCCCCTCTCCCTCCGGGAGAGGGCTAGGGTGAGGGGCTTTTAAGGTTTAAACCACTTCTCGGACAACGCCGCCAATCGCCCATCTGCCTTGATCCGCTCCATCGCGCTCGCAAGACTGGCCTGAAACGCCGGATTACCCTTCTGAAACGGAATCGCCAACTCCACCGGCACCGCCGCCTTCGGCTTCTCCTCGGTCAGCGCCTGTACCAGCACCATCGGTCGAGGCTGCTCATCCTTCTTCGCCAGCAGCTGCGAATCGACCTTGCCGTAAGGCTCGCTGACGTCGAAACGATCCTTGAGTTCAGGTGTCAGTGCTATGTGGTTGAGCGCAACGTCGTACTTGCCGCTTTCAACGCCCTGGAGCAGGTCGGCTTCGTCGGTGACGATGAAGTCGGCGCGCACATCCAGCTCGTTGGCCAGCAGTTGCCCAAGCTCGACCTCGAACCCCGTGAGTGTGTCGCCATCCTTGAAATTGAAGGGCGGTGTATTAGCCTCAAGGGCAATGCGCAACTCGCCACGGTCGTTGACGTCATCAATCAGTTCGGCGTGAGCCAGAGGGCTCAGAAGGGGTAGCAGGCAGATCAGGCCAGGCAGAAAGCGCATGGTCACTCCTTTGAAGTCATTATTGCGATGCTCTGAGTCAGGCTCGCTTTGCTATGGTTGTCGAGTGCCTTCGACAACGAATGGTCATGAAGTTGTCATGACCGCGCGGATTTTACGGAAAAACTGGAGAAGAGAATGAAAACGTTTATGTCACGAGCAGCCTTGGCTGGCCTGTTGATGGGTGTTTCAATGCTGGCCAGTGCAGCGACCCCGGCACCCAAAGGCGCCGAAGTGTTCATCGTTTCTCCCGAAGACGGGGCCACGGTTTCTCAGGAGTTCAAGGTCAAGTTCGGGGTCAAGGACGTTGCGCTGGCACCCGCCGGTGACGTCACCAAAAACACCGGACACCATCACCTGCTGATTGATGCCAAGGAAATCGTTCCGGCCGGTTCCGTCGTGCCGACCGACGCCAACCACATGCACTTCGGCAAGGCACAGACCGAGGCCACGATCAAACTGGCCCCGGGCAAGCACACCTTGCAACTGGAGCTGGGCGACAGCGGCCACATGGCGTTCGATCCGCCGATCGTGTCGAAAAAGATCACCGTCAACGTCGAATGACGTTTTCGCACGCATGAAAAAGGGAGCCCGAAGGCTCCCTTTTTTTGTCGCTCAGCGTCGGATCAGAACAACACGCGGCTACGGATAGTACCGTTGACGTGTTGCAGCTTCTCTTGCGCCAGCTCCGAGTACTCGGCGTCGACGTCGATCACCACGTAACCGACTTTCTCGTTGGTCTGCAGGAACTGACCGGAGATGTTGATACCGTTTTCGGCGAAGACCTTGTTGATCTCGCTCATCACACCCGGGATGTTCTCGTGGATGTGCAGCAGGCGGTGCTTGCCAGGGTGGGCCGGCAGGGCCACTTCCGGGAAGTTCACCGACGACACCGAAGTACCGTTGTCGCTGTACTTGACCAGTTTTTCCGCCACTTCCAGACCGATGTTGGCTTGCGCTTCGGCAGTCGAACCACCGATGTGCGGGGTCAGGATCACGTTGTCCAGGCCACGCAGCGGGCTTTCGAACTCTTCGTCGTTGGAGCGTGGCTCCACCGGGAACACGTCGATGGCCGCGCCGATCAGGTGCTTGTCCTTGATCGCGTCCGCCAGGGCGTCCAGCTCGACCACGGTGCCGCGCGCGGCGTTGATCAGGATGCCGCCCTTCTTGATGGCGCGGATTTCCTTCTCGCCGATCATCCACTGGGTCGCCGCGGTTTCCGGAACGTGCAGGGTGACGATGTCGGACATGCCCAGCAGCTCGTGCAGGTTGCCGACCTGAGTGGCGTTGCCCAGCGGCAGCTTGGTCACGGTGTCGTAGAAGAACACCTGCATCCCTAAGCCTTCCGCCAGAACCGACAGCTGCGTACCGATCGAGCCGTAGCCGACGATGCCGAGTTTCTTGCCACGGATCTCGAAGGAGTTGGCTGCGGATTTGATCCAGCCGCCACGGTGGCAGGAAGCGTTTTTCTCAGGGATGCCGCGCAGCAGCAGGATCGCTTCGGCCAACACCAGTTCCGCGACGGAGCGGGTGTTGGAGTACGGCGCGTTGAACACGGCGATGCCGCGCTCGCGGGCAGCACTCAGGTCAACCTGGTTGGTGCCGATGCAGAAACAGCCGACCGCGACCAGCTTCTTCGCGTGATCGAAGATCTCTTCGGTCAGTTGGGTGCGCGAACGAATGCCGATGAAGTGAGCATCAGCGATCTTTTCCTTGAGCTCGGCTTCCGGCAAGGAGCCTGTCAGGTATTCGATGCTGGTGTAGCCCGCCGCCTTGAGGACGTCGACAGCCGATTGGTGGACGCCTTCGAGAAGAAGGAACTTGATCTTGCTCTTATCGAGAGAAGTCTTGCTCATCTGCGTAAACCTGTATCCCGGAGAAAAATGGCAGGAAATGGTCAACAGACATTGACCTGGACGACAAGAAAGCCGTCACCGCAGAACTGGCCTTGGGCACTGGCCTGCGGGGTCGGTATGCTAGCATAGCCACCCCGCTAAACACTCATTCCTGCGACGTGAAGCGTCTTCAGGATGACCATGAATTGTTCGAGAGTTCTGTCGATGACCAATCCTGCCCTGATTGATGAACTGAAGACCCTGGTCGAGCCTGGCAAGGTCCTGACCGACGCCGACTCCCTGAACGCGTACGGCAAGGATTGGACCAAGCACTTCGCGCCCGCGCCGTGCGCCATAGTGTTTCCCAAGACCATCGAACAGGTGCAGGCCATTGTCCGTTGGGCCAATACCCACAAAGTGGCGCTGGTGCCATCCGGCGGGCGAACCGGTCTTTCTGCCGCTGCCGTTGCCGCTAATGGCGAAGTGGTAGTGTCGTTCGACTACATGAACCAGATTCTCGACGTGAACCTCACTGACCGCACCGCCGTGTGTCAGCCGGGCGTGGTCACCGAGCACCTGCAGAACGTCGCCGAAGAAAACGGCCTGTACTACCCGGTGGACTTCGCTTCGGCCGGTTCCAGCCAGATTGGCGGCAATATCGGCACCAATGCCGGCGGGATCAAGGTGATTCGTTACGGCATGACCCGTAACTGGGTCGCCGGCCTGAAAGTGGTCACCGGCAAGGGCGATGTGCTGGAGCTGAACAAGGACCTGATCAAGAACGCCACCGGCTACGACCTGCGCCAGCTGTTCATCGGCGCCGAAGGCACCCTCGGCTTTGTGGTCGAAGCGACCATGCGTCTGGATCGCGCACCGAAAAACCTGACCGCCATGGTCCTCGGCACCGCCGACTTCGACTCGATCATGCCGGTGCTCCACGCCTTCCAGGGCAAGCTTGATCTGACCGCGTTCGAATTCTTCTCCGACAAGGCCCTGGCCAAAGTGCTGGGGCGTGGCGACGTACCGGCGCCGTTCGAAACCGAGTGCCCGTTCTACGCATTGCTGGAATTCGAAGCGACCAGCGAAGAAGTGGCCAACACGGCGCTGGAAACCTTCGAACACTGCGTCGAGCAAGGCTGGGTGCTGGACGGTGTGATGAGCCAGAGCGAAACCCAGCTGCAGAACCTGTGGAAGCTGCGCGAGTACATCTCCGAGACCATCTCGCACTGGACGCCGTACAAGAACGACATCTCGGTCACCGTGTCGAAAGTCCCGGCATTCCTGCAGGAAATCGACGCGATCGTCGGCGAATACTACCCGGACTTCGAAATTGTCTGGTTCGGCCACATCGGCGACGGCAACCTGCACTTGAATATCCTCAAGCCGGATAACCTGAGCAAGGACGAGTTCTTCGCCAAGTGCGCGACCGTCAACAAGTGGGTGTTCGAAACCGTCGAGAAATATAACGGTTCGATCTCCGCCGAGCACGGCGTGGGCATGACCAAGCGCGACTACTTGACCTACAGCCGTTCTCCGGTCGAAATCGAGTACATGAAAGCGGTCAAAGCGGTGTTCGACCCGAACGGCATCATGAACCCGGGCAAGATCTTCGCGGTTTGATTGGCAATCCCTGATGAATCAATGAAGGCAGGAGTCGGTAAATGAGCTATCAGCACCAGTACGTCGACGGCACGCGCATTCACTTCCCGATCGGGAAAGTGGTGTGCATTGGCCGTAATTACGCCGAACACGCCAAGGAACTGGACAACCCGGTGCCTACCGAGCCGTTGCTGTTCATCAAGCCAGGCAGTTGCGTGGTGCCACTGGAAGGCGGTTTCAGCATTCCGACCGAGCGCGGTTCGGTGCACTACGAAGCGGAAATCGCCGTGTTGATCGGCAAGCCGCTGTCGACTAAGCCGAGCCGTGAAGAAGTGCTCGACGCGATCTCCGGGTTCGCCCCGGCGCTGGACCTGACCCTGCGTGACAAGCAGGCCGAGCTCAAGTCCAAGGGCCTGCCATGGGAAATCGCCAAGTCGTTCGACGGCGCGGCGGTGATTGCCCCGTTCGTGGTCGGCAGCACTTTCCCTGACCTGACCGACATCGGCATTCGCCTGACCATCAACGGCGAAGTACGCCAGGACGGCAACAGCAGCGCGATGCTCAACCCGATCGTGCCGATGATCCAGCACATGGCCGGCTGCTTCTCGCTGCAGGCCGGCGACGTGATCCTCACCGGCACGCCAGTGGGCGTCGGCCCGCTGAATGTCGGCGACGACATCGTGCTGGAACTGGTTGGCGCGAGCAGCTTCAGCAGCAGCGTACGTTAATCGCGAAACCGTAACACCCTGTGGGAGCGAGCCTGTTGTGGTGAGGGGATTTATCCCCGATGGCCTGCGCAGCAGTCCCAGTTTTTGGGGCCGCTTCGCAGCCCATCGGGGATAAATCCCCTCACCACAGTGCTCGCTCCCACATCGCTTTGTGGTGTCCTGAAGAAGGTTGGCAGCACACGACAATCCCGTCATTTGCCGTTTTTTTCACATTCTGTCCGGATAATTCCTCTCATTCTGGCGTCTGAGCCGGCCTCTTTGTGCTATTACCCATAGCCTGAATATTCGGAACGCGTCCCTGATGTCCGCTCAAACTCAGCTCAAAACTTCCCGTCGTTCACGTTTTGCCCTGCGCTGGTATGTCTGGCTGTTGCTGGTGCTCGCTGTCGTTTATGGCGTGGCGCACATCATGCATTGGGACGACCGTGGCCTGCTGTGGCTGCGCGAGCGACTCGAGACTCAGGCTGAGCAGAAGGCAAGCATCTGGTTGCCGGATTATCGGGCGGTGATCGACGGCAAACTGCTGCCGGGCATGGAAAAGGACGAGGCCTCGGACCTGTCCTACAACCCGCAGACCAAAACCCTGTTTTCGGTGATGGGCAAGAATCCGTTTCTGGTCGAACTGACCCTGCAGGGTGATGTGCTGCGCAAGATGCCGCTGGTGGGCTGGAGCAATCCGGAGGGCGTGACCGTGATGGAAAACGGCCTGATGGCGATCGTCGATGAGCGCGAACACCTGCTGACCATCGTCAAGGTCGATGCCAACACCCGCGAGCTGAATATCGCCGACTTCCCGAAATACGACCTCGGCCCGTCGAAGAACCAGAACAAGGCCTTTGAGGCGATCACCTGGGATCCGCGCAACCAGCAGTTGCTGCTGGGCGAAGAGCGGCCGCCAGCGCTGTTCACCTGGAAAAGCGACGGCAGCCAGATCCTCAAGGGCGACAAGCAGAAGCTGGCCAATGATGAACTGGACATTCGCAACCTCTCGGCACTGGCCATCGACCCGCGTACCGGCCACACCCTGGTGCTGTCGGCCGACTCGCACCTGTTGCTGGAACTGGACGAGAAGGGCGAGCAGGTCAGCTTCATGACCCTGCTTGGCGGCTTCAATGGTTTGAAGGACACCATTCCCCGTGCCGAAGGCGTGACCATGGACGACGCCGGTACGCTGTACATGGTCAGCGAGCCGAACCTGTTCTATCGCTTCGAAAAGCAGAAATAACCACCTTTCACTAATCCTCATGTAGGAGCTGCCGCAGGGTTGTCTTGTGGCCTGAGGCAAGTGGCCATTAAGCTTCAGTTCAGACAGGCGTGATATTTCATCCGCCTGTTTTGATCCCGAGCCTGCCTGAATGCGTCGACTTGCCCGCCCCAAGCCCCTGTTTATCATCCTGTCGGTTGTTGTCCTGATCGTGTTGATCGCGATCGGCCAATACCTGCGCCTGTTCGAGCGCGCCTGGTTCAATCTGCATACCTTGTGGCAGCCGTTGAGCAGCGAGGCCATTGGTCTGGATCAATACCGGGTCGAGGTCGAGGCCAGGATCATCGACGGCCTGAACGACGATGTCTCGGCGCTGACCTACGATCCGGTGCGCAAAAGCCTGTTCACCGTGACCAACAAGAATGCCGAGTTGGTCGAGTTGTCCCTCGACGGCAAAATCCTGCGGCGCATCGCGCTGATCGGCTTCGGCGATCCTGAAGCGGTGGAGTTCATCAGCGCCGACACCTATGTGATCACCGACGAGCGCCAGCAACGCCTGATCAAGGTGCATCTGGAGCGGGACACCACGTTCCTTGATGCGGCGGACGCTGAACAGATGACTCTGGGCGTGCACATGAGCGGCAACAAGGGCTTCGAAGGCTTGGCGTATGACTCGGTGGGCAAGCGCCTGTTCGTCGCCAAGGAACGTGACCCCATGCTGATTTATGAGGTGCACGGTTTTCCGCACTTCAATCCGGAAAAGTCCTACGCGGTACACGTGATCAACAACCCCAAGCGCGATGCCGGGATGTTCGTGCGCGATCTGTCGAGCCTGCAATACGACGAGCGCAGCGGCCATTTGCTGGCGCTGTCCGACGAGTCGGGGCTGATTCTGGAGCTGGATGTGGACGGGCGGCCGTTGAGCACACTGTCACTGAACAAGGGGCGGCAGGGTTTGCAGAAGAGGGTGCCGCAAGCCGAAGGCATTGCGATGGATGACGACGGGACGTTGTATCTGGTGAGTGAACCGAACTTGTTTTACGTCTTCAAGAAACCTGCGCAAAACTGACTGACACCCCAAAAAACCAAATGTGGGAGCGGGCTTGCTCGCGAATGCGGTGTATCAGACAAATTAATGTATCTGACACACCGCATTCGCGAGCAAGCCCGCTCCCACAGGGGGTAACGCAATTACCCTCAAGAATGGGGCGGCCGGGCTTACTCAGCCTTCAGGGTTTTCACACCTTCGCTGGTGCCCAGCAGCAACAGATCCGCCGGACGCGCCGCGAACAGGCCATTGGTGACCACGCCGACGATCGCGTTGATCTGCGCTTCCAGCTCCACCGGGTTGGTGATCTGCAGGTTGAACACGTCGAGGATGATGTTGCCGTTGTCGGTCAGCACGCCTTCGCGGTACACCGGGTCGCCGCCCAGTTTCACCAGTTGACGGGCCACGTGGCTGCGAGCCATCGGGATCACTTCGACCGGCAGCGGGAATTCGCCCAGCACCGGCACCAGTTTGCTGGCGTCGGCGATGCAGATGAAGGTTTTGGCCACGGCCGCGACGATCTTTTCGCGAGTCAGGGCGGCGCCGCCACCCTTGATCAGGTTCAGGTGCGCGTCGCTCTCGTCGGCGCCGTCGACGTAGAACTCCAGGTCGCTGACCGTGTTCAGCTCATACACCGGAATCCCGTGGCCCTTGAGGCGTGCGGCAGTGGCTTCGGAGCTGGCAACCGCGCCATCGAACGCGCCCTTGTGCTGGGCCAGTGCATCGATGAAGCAGTTGGCGGTGGAGCCGGTGCCGACCCCGACGATGCTCTTGTCGTCGAGTTTCGGAAGGATGAAGTCGACGGCGGCCTGAGCCACTGCCTGTTTGAGTTGATCCTGGGTCATGCGGGCTCCGGAAGCGGGCAAGGTGAGAACGGAAAGGCCGGCATTATAGGCCCCGCGACAAGGCAGGGGGAAACACTCCTGTGGTGAGGGGATTTATCCCCGATGGAGGGCGAAGCGCTCCCCAGCACTCCTCCCAAATATTGCGCTCTCAGGTTGACGACGGCTGCGCCGCCGATCGGGGATAAATCCCCTCACCACAATGAGGTTTACATCACAAACTGTTCGCCCCAGCTAAAACCCCCTGTTCAGTGTGGTCGTGCGCCCAAAAGCCGGGTTAGACTCGTCGGCCCCGCCCAATCGCCAGTGATGCTTTCCGATGCTCGAACAGTACGTCAAAAAGATCCTCACCTCGCGCGTTTATGACGTTGCCGTAGAAACCCCGCTGCAGAACGCTCGCCAGCTCTCCGAGCGGCTGGGCAATGACATCTGGCTCAAGCGTGAAGACTTGCAGCCGGTGTTCTCGTTCAAGATTCGCGGCGCGTACAACAAGTTGACCCAGCTGACTGACGAAGAACGCGCCCGTGGCGTGGTCACCGCGTCTGCGGGCAACCATGCGCAGGGTCTGGCGTTGGCGGCGAAAGTGCTGGGCGTGAAAGCGACCATCGTGATGCCCAAGACCACCCCGGAGATCAAGGTCGAAGGCGTGCGTTCGCGCGGCGGCAAAGTGGTGCTGCACGGTGATTCGTTCCCGGAAGCCCTGGCCTACTCGCTGAAACTGGTCGATGAAAAGGGCTACGTCTACATCCACCCGTACGACGATCCACACACCATTGCCGGGCAGGGCACCGTGGCGATGGAAATTCTGCGTCAGCACCCGCAACCGCTGGACGCGATTTTCGTGCCGGTCGGCGGCGGCGGTCTGATTGCCGGTATTGCGGCGTACGTGAAATACCTGCGTCCGGACATCAAGGTCATCGGCGTCGAGCCGGACGACTCCAACTGCCTGCAAGCGGCCATGGCCGCCGGCGAGCGCGTGGTGCTGCCGACCGTGGGCATCTTCGCCGACGGCGTGGCCGTGGCGCAGATCGGCCAGCACACATTTGATATCTGCAAAGACTATGTCGACGAAGTCATCACCGTCAGCACCGACGAGATCTGCGCGGCAATCAAGGATATCTACGACGATACCCGCTCGATCACCGAACCTGCCGGCGCCTTGGGCGTGGCCGGGATCAAGAAGTACGTCGAGCTGCGCGGCGTCAGCGGCCAGACCTTCGTCGCCATCGACTCCGGGGCCAACGTCAACTTCGATCGCCTGCGCCACGTCGCCGAGCGCGCCGAGCTGGGCGAGGGCCGTGAAGCGATCATCGCCGTGACCATCCCGGAGCAGGCCGGCAGCTTCAAGGCGTTTTGCGAAGCGATCGGCAAGCGCCAGATCACCGAATTCAACTACCGCTACAACACCGGCAGCGAAGCGCACATCTTCGTCGGCGTGCAGACTCACCCGGAAAACGACCCACGCAGCGCACTGCTGGCGAGCCTGACCGAGCAGGGCTTCCCGGTACTCGACCTGACCGACAACGAACTGGCCAAGTTGCACATCCGCCACATGGTCGGCGGCCACGCGGCGCACGTGATCGACGAAGTGGTGTTTCGCTTCGAATTCCCGGAGCGTCCGGGCGCGCTGTTCAACTTTCTCAACAAGCTCGGCGGGCGCTGGAACATCTCGATGTTCCACTATCGCAACCATGGCGCGGCAGACGGCCGGGTGGTCGCGGGCCTGCAAGTCCCGCATGACGAGCGTCATCTGGTGCCGGCGGCGCTGGAAGAAATCGGTTACCCATATTGGGATGAAAGCGAAAACCCGGCCTATCAGTTGTTTCTTGGCTGAGCGGCTACGCTGATGGGCAGGCCCTGAGGAAATCGAACAATGGAAACGTTAACTGCCCTGAAAACCGCGCACATGGTCGCCACCGTGGTGTTGCTGGCCAGTGCGCTGGGTTTGGGAGTCTGGGTTTTTCTGGCGCGCCGCAAAGGTGATGCAGCGGCTGGCAGCCGCACCTTGCAACGGCCACGGGTGTTCATCTGGCTGTTGATGGGCCTGGCGCTGTTGAGCATGCCGTTTACCGGCTGGGGCATGGTGCATCTGGTCGGCTGGCCGCTGGGGCAGACCTGGCTGCTGGCTTCCAGCGTGCTGTACACCGTGGCGGCGCTGGCGTGGTTCTGGTTGCTGGTGCGGTTGAATCGCTTGCGCAAGGCGCCGGGCTGGGTTGGCAGGTTCACTTTTGCCTTGGCGTTATTCAGCTTTGTCTGCTTTATCGCCATTGCCGGGTTGATGGGCGCCAAGCCTGTTTAAGGCTTCACACCGAGTCAAGCCCATTCGGGAGCAAGCCCCCTCCCACATTGGATTGGTGTTGTGAACACCATCTCCTGTGGGAGCGGGCTTGCTCGCGAAGGCGTAATCAGTCGCGCAACGAAATCACTGGCCACCCGCGCTTCTCGGCCTCGGCCCGCAGATTCGGATCCGGATCCACCGCCACCGGGTTCGCCACCTGCTCCAGCAGCGGCAGGTCATTCATCGAATCGCTATAGAAATAGCTGTCATCCAGCGAATACCCGGTTTCTTCGAGCCAACGATTCAGACGCGTCACCTTGCCCTCACGGAAGCACGGAATGTCGGTGCTGCGCCCGGTGTAGCGGCCATCGACTATCTCGCACTCGGTGGCGATCAGGGTTTCAACGCCCAGGCGCACGGCAATCGGAGCGGTGACGAAGCGGTTGGTGGCGGTGATGATCACCAGTTTGTCGCCGGCGTCGCGGTGCTGTTTGAGCAGTTCCAGCGCCTTGGGCAGCACGATCGGCTCGATGCAGTCGCGCATGTAATCGTTATGCCACTGCTCAAGCACAGCCATTTCGGTGCGGCCGAGGATTTCCAGGCAGAAGTTCAGGTACGCGGCGTTATCCAGTTGGCCGGCCAGGTAATCCTGATAGAACTCGTCGTTACGCTGCTTGTATGCAACCGGGTCGAGGAAGCCGCGTTCGCACAGATAGTCGCCCCAAGCGTGATCGCTGTCGCCGCCCAGAAGGGTGTTGTCCAAATCGAATAGAGCCAGGCGCATTGCAGTTACCCGCTGAAAAGTCAGTAAAAAGGCGACAAGAATACGGTCTTTTCACAAGAGTGCACATAAGGTAGGAACCTTCGTTGCCGCCTTATCAAGCTTTGTGGAACAATGCGGCGACATGCGTTTGCGAGGTTGTTGCCGTGATCGACCCCGATGGTTTCCGCCCCAATGTCGGGATCATTCTGACGAATGACGCCGGCCAGGTGCTATGGGCTCGCCGTATCAATCAAGATGCCTGGCAGTTTCCACAAGGGGGAATCAACCCCGAGGAGACGCCGGAAGACGCCTTGTACCGCGAGCTGAACGAAGAAGTTGGCCTGGAACGTGAAGATGTTGAAATACTGGCCTGTACTCGTGGCTGGTTGCGCTATCGTTTGCCGCAACGTCTGGTGCGTACCCACAGCCAACCGCTGTGCATCGGCCAGAAGCAGAAATGGTTTCTCCTGCGCCTGATCTCCAACGAGCAGCGGGTGCGGATGGATTTGACCGGTAAACCGGAGTTCGATGGCTGGCGCTGGGTCAGTTATTGGTATCCGTTGGGCCAGGTGGTGACATTCAAGCGCGAGGTGTATCGACGCGCCCTCAAAGAGCTTGCCCCGCGCCTTTTAGCGCGCGACTGACGACGGAGTTCGACCCCGAGCCATGCTCAATACGCTGCGCAAGATCGTCCAGGAAGTTAACTCCGCCAAGGATCTCAAGGCGGCGTTGGGGATTATTGTGTTGCGCGTCAAAGAGGCCATGGGCAGCCAGGTCTGCTCGGTCTACCTGCTTGATCCCGAGACCAACCGCTTCGTCCTGATGGCCACCGAGGGCTTGAACAAGCGCTCGATCGGCAAGGTCAGCATGGCACCCAACGAAGGTCTGGTGGGTCTGGTCGGCACGCGTGAAGAACCCCTGAACCTCGAAAACGCCGCGGATCACCCGCGCTACCGCTACTTCGCCGAGACCGGCGAGGAGCGCTACGCCTCGTTCCTCGGGGCGCCGATCATTCACCACCGCCGCGTCGTCGGCGTGTTGGTCATCCAGCAGAAAGAACGTCGCCAGTTCGATGAAGGTGAAGAAGCCTTCCTCGTGACCATGAGCGCGCAGCTCGCCGGCGTAATCGCCCACGCCGAGGCCACCGGGTCGATCCGTGGCCTGGGCCGTCAGGGCAAGGGCATTCAGGAAGCCAAGTTCGTCGGCGTACCGGGTTCGCCGGGTGCGGCGGTCGGTACTGCGGTGGTCATGCTGCCGCCGGCGGACCTGGACGTTGTGCCAGATAAAACCATCACCGACATCGACGCCGAGCTGGCGCTATTCAAGACCGCCATCGAAGGCGTGCGCGCCGACATGCGCGCGTTGTCCGCCAAGCTCGCGACCCAGCTGCGCCCGGAAGAGCGTGCGCTGTTCGACGTCTACCTGATGATGCTTGACGATGCTTCGCTGGGCAGCGAAATCACCACCGTGATCAAGACCGGCCAGTGGGCCCAGGGCGCACTGCGTCAGGTGGTCACTGAGCACGTCAACCGTTTCGAACTGATGGACGACGCCTACCTGCGCGAGCGTGCGTCGGACGTCAAAGACCTCGGCCGCCGCCTGCTGGCCTACTTGCAGGAAGAGCGTCAGCAGAACCTGGTCTACCCGGAAAAAACCATTCTGGTCAGCGAAGAGCTGACGCCGGCGATGCTCGGCGAGGTGCCGGAAGGCACGCTGGTCGGTCTGGTGTCGGTCCTCGGTTCGGGTAACTCCCACGTCGCGATCCTGGCCCGGGCCATGGGCATTCCGACGGTGATGGGTCTGGTTGACCTGCCGTACGCCAAGGTTGACGGCATCGAAGTGATCGTCGATGGCACCCGCGGCGAGGTCTACACCAACCCCAGCGATGTGCTGCGCAAGCAGTTCGCCGAGGTGGTCGAAGAAGAGAAACAACTGGCGCTGGGCCTCGACACCCTGCGTGATCTGCCATGCGTGACCCTCGATGGCCATCGCATGCCGTTGTGGGTCAACACCGGGCTGCTGGCCGATGTGGCGCGGGCGCAGAAGCGCGGCGCCGAAGGTGTCGGCCTGTACCGCACCGAAGTGCCGTTCATGATCAATCAGCGCTTTCCGAGTGAAAAGGAACAGCTGGCGATCTACCGCGAGCAGCTCGCCGCGTTCCATCCGCAACCGGTGACCATGCGCAGCCTCGACATCGGCGGTGACAAGTCGCTGTCGTACTTCCCGATCAAGGAAGACAACCCGTTCCTCGGCTGGCGCGGGATTCGCGTGACCCTCGATCACCCGGAAATCTTCCTGGTGCAGACCCGCGCGATGCTCAAGGCCAGCGAAGGTCTGAACAACCTGCGGATCCTGCTGCCGATGATCTCCGGCACCCACGAACTCGAAGAAGCCTTGCACCTGATCCACCGGGCCTGGGGCGAAGTGCGCGACGAAGGCACCGACGTGCCGATGCCGCCGATCGGGGTGATGATTGAAATTCCGGCTGCGGTGTACCAGACCAAGGAGCTGGCGCGGCAGGTGGACTTCCTGTCGGTCGGCTCCAACGACCTGACCCAGTACCTGCTGGCGGTCGACCGCAACAACCCGCGAGTGGCCGACCTCTACGACTACCTGCACCCGGCGGTGCTGCAAGCCCTGCAAACCGTGGTGCGCGACGCGCATGCCGAAGGCAAACCGGTGAGCATCTGCGGTGAAATGGCCGGTGATCCGGCAGCGGCGGTGCTGTTGATGGCGATGGGCTTCGACAGCCTGTCGATGAACGCCACCAACTTGCCGAAAGTGAAGTGGATGCTGCGCCAGATCAACCTGAGCAAGGCCAAGGATCTGCTGGCCGAGCTGATGACCATCGACAACCCGCAAGTGATCCACAGCTCGCTGCAACTGGCGCTGAAGAATCTCGGGTTGTCGAAGATGAATCCGCCGGCGGTCAACAAGGCCCTCTAAAACCTTGTGGGCCTCTTCGCGAGCAAGCCCGCTCCCACATTTGACCGAGTTCTACCTTTGGAATGTGGTCGAATGTGGGAGCGGGCTTGCTCGCGAAGGCGTCAGTTCAAACGCTGCTAAACAGCAATCTCCACCTCGCCCAAATGCCCGCCATACGGCCCAAAGCTGCGCTCGACCATCCGCCGCGTGCCGTCCGCCTGCACGATCAACGCCGTACTCGCCCGTGTCCCGTAACTTTGACTGGCAATAAACACACTCGACAGCAGTGATTCAGTGGCCAGCCCGACCCCGGTGTCCGGCAATTCGTTAAACGGCGCGGTCTGCGCATCGCTCAGTAACCCCAGCAGTCGCGCAGGCTGCGGATCATCCAAGACCGCGCTCAGGGCCACCTTGGCCTTGAGCAACTTCGGCCACGGCGTATCCAGCCCGGCATTCGATAGCCCGTAGACGCCCGGTTCGAGCATCACCGGTTCCGACGTCCGCGCATTGAAGTGCCACAGCTCATGGGCATTACCCAGCAGCAGGTTGAACCCGGCGTACTCCGGCGAGCGCGCGACCACATCGCTTAAGTAATCATCAATCGACGCATCGCCCGTGAGAAACCGCGCCACCAGTTCCCCTCGTGACTTGCGCGCCGGCGGCTGGTGCGGGTCGCGGATATTGGTCAGTGCGGCGAAACGTCCGTTGGCACCAATCCCCAGCCACGTGCCGCCAGCCTCAAGATCGCGGCCGGCATGCACATGCGGCGCGTCGGCCCATGGCGCCAGCGGCAGGCTCGGGCGGGCGTAGAACTCGTCACGGTTGGCCGCGACGATCAGCGGCTGGGCATGGCCCGGGCGCCAGGCGAAAACGATCAGGCACATAAGGTGGTCCTTGTGTGTTTTCTGCTCACTCTACGCAGTCGGCGTCCGTGCATCCATCGTCAGTGGAGCCAAAGGGCATGCATCCGTTACCATGCCGCTCCGGTTTTGGGGATGCGTCTGGGAGACGGTCATGGAATTTCTGCTCTATCTGGCGTTGGGCGCCTGTGCGGGCGTGCTGGCCGGGCTGTTCGGGGTGGGCGGCGGGATCATTATTGTCCCGGTGCTGGTGTTCAGTTTTACCTTGCAGGGATTCGATCAGTCGATCCTCACGCACCTGGCGGTAGGGACATCGCTGGCGACCATCATCTTCACTTCGGTCAACGCCGTGCGTGAACACCATCGACGTGGTGCGGTGCGCTGGCCGATCTTCATGTGGATGACCGTGGGTATTCTGCTCGGCGCCGGTTTTGGGGCGCTGACGGCCGAGGCGATTTCCGGGCCGAACCTGCAGAAGATCATCGGCGTGTTCGCCTTGGTGATTGCCGTGCAACTGGCGCTGGAGGTCAAACCCAAGGCCAGTCGAACGGTGCCGGGCAAACTCGGTCTGACCGTGGCCGGCAGTGTGATCGGCTGGGCCTCGGCGATTTTCGGAATCGGCGGCGGTTCGCTGACCGTGCCGTTCCTGACCTGGCGCAGCGTGCCGATGCAGCAGGCGGTGGCAACGTCGTCGGCCTGTGGCTTGCCGATTGCTGTGGCGAGTGCGTTAAGTTTCATGATTCTGGGCTGGCATGATCCGCTGTTGCCGCCGCATAGTCTCGGTTTTGTCTATTTGCCGGCGCTGCTGGGCATTGCCCTGACCAGCATGGTGTTCGCCCGTCTCGGCGCGCGCCTGGCCCACAGATTGTCGCCGCGCTTGCTGAAACGGCTGTTCGCCGCTTTGCTGTTCTGCGTGGGCCTGAATTTCCTGCTCTGATCCGCTGGGTCAGAACGGGCCGCAATCCTGGCTTAATCCTGAGGTGGCAGCGTCGCCCGGGAATTTTGGTTTCAACTCTAACGAGGAGTCGCAATGCTGCCTTACCCGCAGATCGACCCGGTGGCCCTGGCCATCGGTCCGCTGAAAATCCACTGGTACGGCCTGATGTACCTCGTCGGCATCGGCGGCGCATGGCTGCTGGCGTCGAGCCGGCTCAACCGTTTCGACCCGACCTGGACCAAGGAGAAGCTCTCCGATCTGGTGTTCTGGCTGTCGATGGGGGTGATTGTCGGTGGACGTCTGGGTTACGTGCTGTTCTATGATCTGAGCGCCTACATCGCCAACCCGACGCTGATTTTCGAAGTGTGGAAGGGCGGCATGTCGTTCCATGGCGGATTCATCGGGGTGATGCTCGCCGCGCTGTGGTTCGGCAAGCGTAACGGCAAGACCTTCTTCCAACTGATGGACTTTGTTGCGCCGATGGTGCCGATCGGTCTGGGTGCCGGGCGTATCGGCAACTTCATCAACGCCGAGCTGTGGGGCAAGCCGACCGACGTGCCGTGGGCGATGATCTTCCCGCCGTTCAGCGATCCGGCGCAGCTGCCGCGTCACCCGTCGCAGCTGTATCAGTTCGCGCTCGAAGGCGTGGCGCTGTTCCTGATCCTGTGGTTGTTCTCGCGTAAACCGCGTCCGACCATGGCCGTATCCGGCATGTTCGCGCTTTTTTACGGAATTTTCCGTTTTATTGTCGAGTTCGTCCGCGTTCCGGACGCGCAACTGGGCTACCTGGCCTGGAACTGGCTGACCATGGGTCAGGTGCTGTGCGTACCGATGATCGTCGGCGGTCTGTTCCTGATCTGGCTGGCCTATCGTCGTGCGCCGGCAGCGCCGCTCGCGCCGACCGCTTAAACTACGAACCCCGGCGCGCGACGCCGGGGCTCAAAGGACACAGGTAACTCATGAAGCAATATCTCGAACTGGTCTCGCACGTCATTCAGAACGGCACCAAACAGGCCAACCGCACCGGTATCAACACCATCAGCTTCCCGGGTGCGATGCTGCGTTTCGATCTGCAGGAAGGCTTTCCGGCGATCACCACCCGCAAGATGGCCTTCAAATCGGCCATCGGCGAGATGTGCGGTTTTCTGCGCGGCGTGAACAACGCCGCGGAATTCCGTGCGCTGGGCTGCAAGGTCTGGGATCAGAACGCCAACGAAAATGCGCAATGGCTGGCCAACCCGTTCCGTCAGGGCGAAGACGACCTCGGCGAAATCTACGGCGTGCAATGGCGCAAATGGCCGGCGTACAAGCAGATCCCGCTGAGCAACACCGCCGCCATCGAACAAACCCTGAGCAACGGCTACAAGCAGATCGCCCAGGGCGAAGAAGACGGCCAGGCTTATGTGGTGCTGTACAAAGCCATCGACCAGGTGCGCCAGTGCGTCGACACGATCATCAAGGATCCGGGCAGCCGCCGTATTCTGTTCCACGGCTGGAACGTCGCCCAGCTCGATGAAATGGCCCTGCCGCCATGTCATCTGCTGTACCAGTTCCACCCGAACGTCGAGACCAAAGAGATCTCCCTGACCCTGTACATCCGCTCCAACGACCTGGGCCTGGGCACGCCGTTCAACCTCACCGAGGGCGCCGCCCTGCTAAGCCTGATCGGGCGCCTGACCGGTTACACGCCGCGCTGGTTCACCTATTTCATCGGTGATGCGCATGTCTACGAGAACCACCTGGACATGCTCAACGAACAGCTCAAGCGCGAGCCGTTCGCCATGCCGAAACTGAAAATCTCCGACCGCGTGCCGGAGTTTGCCAAGACCGGTGTGTACCAGCCGGAGTGGCTGGAGCTGGTCGAGCCGAGCGATTTCTCGCTGGAAGGCTATGAGCACCATGCGCCAATGACCGCGCCAATGGCGGTCTAAAAACTTCACGCAATACCTGGTGGGAGCGGGCTTGCTCGCGAATGCGGTGTATCAGTTAACGATGATGTCGACTGACACTCCGTCTTCGCGAGCAAGCCCGCTCCCACATTCGGTTCTGTGTAAGTCTCAGTGGCCGTGGCTACGGCCTACATGGGAGTGTTCGACTTCCGTCGCCACAACCCCGCCACTCACCTCCAGCCGCTGCAAAATCCCGCACTGATCCGCCCCCGGCCCTTCGCCACAGCGTTGGCGCAGGTCGAGCAGTTGTGTCTGCAACGCCAGCAACCCGTCAATCCGCGCTTTCACATGCTGGATGTGCTCGTCGATCAGCGTATTGACGCTTGCACACTGATCCTGCGGGCTGTCGCGCATGGCCAGCAGGCTGCGGATTTCTTCGAGGGTCATGTCGAGGGTGCGGCAGTTGCGGATGAAGGTCAGGCGTTCGGCGTGGGCCTGGGTGTAAACGCGGTAGTTACCGTCGCTGCGCGCCGGCTCCGGCAGCAGGTTTTCGCGCTCGTAATAGCGGATGGTTTCCACGGCGCAGTCGGTGAGTTTGGCCAGTTCTCCGATCTTCATGACTGCAATCTCCAAAAGCGTGCTTGACCCTATAGTGGCTACAGGGTCTTTACTTGGCAACAGGCACCTTCATGGACGCGACCAATGAGCGATTCCCAGCACACCCACAAGCCCGGCGACGGGCACGATCATAGCCACAGCCATAAATTGCAGCCTGTGCATAAGCACGAACATGGCGGCGATTCCTGCTGCGGGTCGAAAGCCGCAGCACCGGCACCGGTTCATTCGCACGAAGATTCTTGCTGCTCGTCGACAGTCGCCGCGCCTGCGTTGGTGCAACTGAGCGAAAAGACCAGCGCTGACGCCCGCCTGAGCAGTTTCCGCATCGAAGCGATGGACTGCCCGACCGAGCAGACGCTGATCCAGAACAAACTCGGCAAGCTGGCCGGTGTGCAGCAGCTGGAGTTCAACCTGATCAACCGCGTGCTCGGCGTGACCCACAATCTGCCGGACACCGCGCCGATCACCGAGGCGATCACGTCCTTGGGCATGCACGCCGAGCCACTGGAGGCGGGCGTCGAAGCCCCGACCCCGGCGCCGGTGAAAAAACACTGGTGGCCCCTGGCGCTGTCCGGTGTCGGCGCGCTGGCGGCCGAAGTGATCCATTTCACCAACGCTGCGCCAACCTGGGTGGTGGCGATCATTGCGCTGGTGTCGATCCTCAGCGGCGGCCTGACCACCTATAAAAAGGGCTGGATCGCCCTGAAGAACCGCAACCTCAACATCAACGCGCTGATGAGCATCGCGGTGACCGGTGCGGTGCTGATCGGGCAGTGGCCGGAAGCGGCGATGGTGATGTTCCTGTTCACCGTGGCCGAGCTGATCGAGGCACGCTCGCTGGATCGTGCGCGCAATGCCATCAGCGGCCTGATGCAGATGACCCCGGAACAGGCCACGGTGCAGCAAGCCGACGGCAACTGGATCGAACAAGAGGTCAAAAGCGTCGAACTCGGCGCCCGCGTGCGGGTAAAACCCGGCGAGCGCATTGCGCTGGACGGCGAGGTCGTCAGCGGCAGTTCGACCATCGATCAGGCGCCGATCACCGGTGAAAGCCTGCCGGTGGAGAAAACCGTGGGCGACAAAGTCTTCGCCGGCACCATCAACCAGGCCGGTTCGCTGGAATACTCGGTGACTGCGGCGGCGAACAACTCGACCCTGGCGCGGATCATCCACGCCGTCGAGCAGGCTCAGGGCGCACGGGCACCGACTCAGCGCTTCGTCGATCAATTCTCGAAAATCTACACCCCGGTGGTGTTCGTGCTGGCGCTGGCGGTGGCGATCATTCCGCCGCTGTTTATGGGCGCGTTGTGGTTCGACTGGATCTACCGTGCGCTGGTGCTGCTGGTGGTGGCGTGTCCCTGTGCACTGGTGATTTCCACCCCGGTGACCATCGTCAGCGGCCTCGCGGCAGCGGCGCGCAAAGGCATTCTGGTCAAGGGTGGCGTGTACCTGGAGGGCGGTTTCAAGCTCGATTATCTGGCGCTGGATAAGACCGGCACGATCACCCACGGCAAACCGGTGCAGACCGATTACCTGTTGCTGGACCCGACCGCTGACGCCACAGCCCCGGCGATTGCCGCCGCGCTGGCCGGGCGTTCCGATCACCCGGTGTCGCTGGCCATCGCCAATGCGGCTGTGGATAAAAACCTCGCCGTGCTGACTGTGGATAACTTCGAAGCGCTGGCCGGTCGTGGCGTGAAGGGACAGGTCAACGGCCAGACCTATCACTTGGGCAACCATCGTCTGGTCGAGGAGCTGGGCCTGTGCTCGCCGCAACTGGAAGAGAAGCTGTTTGCGCTGGAGAAACAGGGCAAATCCGTGGTGTTGCTGCTCGACAGTTCTGGTCCGCTGGCGCTGTTCGCCGTAGCCGACACGGTCAAGGAGTCCAGCCGCGAAGCGATCCGCCAGTTGCACGCGCTGGGCGTGAAAACCATGATGCTCACCGGTGACAACGTGCACACCGCGCAGGCGATTGCCGCGCAGGTCGGCATCGATCAGGCCAAGGGCGACTTGCTGCCAACCGACAAGCTGCAAGCCATCGAAGCGCTTTATGCACAGGGTCATCGGGTGGGCATGGTTGGCGACGGCATCAACGACGCCCCGGCACTGGCCCGCGCCGAGATCGGTTTCGCCATGGCGGCCGCCGGCACCGACACCGCGATTGAAACCGCCGATGTCGCCCTGATGGACGACGATCTGCGCAAGATTCCCGCGTTCATCAGCCTGTCGCGCGACACCGCGAGCATCTTGAAACAGAACATCGCCTTGGCACTGGTGATCAAGGCTATCTTTCTTGGGGTAACCTTCGCCGGACTCGCCACCATGTGGATGGCGGTGTTTGCCGACATGGGCGTGAGCCTGCTGGTGGTGTTCAACGGTTTGCGCCTGCTGCGCAAATAAACGAAGAGGGATGGTTGTGCTGAGTGCCGAGCTGAAAGCGTTTTATATGGTCGCCCGCCTGGGCAGCATTACGCTGGCGGCGAAAAAGCTCGGCCTGAGCCAACCCACCGTGACCACGCAGATTCGTAATCTGGAAAGTCAGTACTCGGTGGAGCTGTTCTACCGTGGCGGTCGGCGCCTGAGTGTCAGCGACGAAGGCGCGCGGCTGCTGCCGATGGTCAAGGCGCTGTTGCAGCAGGAGGCCGACATCGAGTTCTTCCTGCGCAACAGCGGTCAGGTGCAGGGCACGCTGCGCATCGCTGCCACCGCGCCGTATTACATCCTAGATCTGGTGAAAACCTTCCGCGAGCGCCTGCCGCAGGTGGAAGTATCGGTGGAGATCGGTAACTCGCAGCAGGTGCTCGAAGCGCTGGAGGATTACCGGGTCGATGTCGCCGCGTCGTCGCAGTTGCTTGAGGATGCGCGGTTGATTCGCCGGGTATTGGGCAGCGATCCACTGGTGCTGGCGGTGCATCGCAATCATCCGCTGGCGGCGCAGGAGCATGTGGCGTTGAGTGCGCTGGCCGGGCATACCTTGCTGATGCGCGAGTCCGGTTCGACCACCCGTCGCCTGACCGAGGAGTTGCTGCAAAGCGCCGGGGTCAGTTTCGGCCCGTTGCTGGAGATCGGCAGCCGCGAGTCGATCCGCGAGGCGGTGCTGCGCAATATCGGCATCAGCATCATTGCCCGCCAGGAAGTGCCGCACGATCCGCAGTTGCGGGTGCTGACCATCGAGAATGCGCCGCAGATTCCCGAGTATCTGTATTGCCTCAAGGAGCGCAAGGGTGCGCGGTTGCCGGCGGCGTTTCTCGGGTTGGCTCAGGAAATGTCTCCGGCCTGATTTCTTCATTGCCCATGCCGGCCTCTTCGCGAGCAAGCCCGCTCCCACAGGGGATAGTGTTCACAACACAAATCCAATGTGGGAGCGGGCTTGCTCGCGAAGGCGTCAGGCCAGGCAACACATGACTTGAAACCTGAACCAAAATCCCCGAATACCACTATCAGCCGTTTTTGCCTCACTGCCACATGACGGACGCATTACAACTCTAGGATTGGCCCCATCAGCTTGATGAGGTCTGTCCATGAATCCTGCAATCGCAACTGCCCTGACCAACCCCGGTGCGCCGATGAAAGTGCGCGGCGTGCAGAAACGCTTCGGCGCGTTCACCGCGCTGGATAACGTCTCCCTCGATGTCGCGGCCGGTGAGCTGGTGTGTCTGCTCGGCCCGTCGGGCTGTGGCAAGACCACGCTGCTGCGCTGCATCGCCGGGCTGGAGAAGCAGGACAGCGGCGAGTTGTACCTCGGCGACCGCGATGTTTCGCACCTCGCGCCGCAGGCCCGGGATTACGGCATTCTGTTCCAGTCCTACGCGCTGTTCCCCAATCTGACCGTCGAAGCGAACATTGCCTACGGCCTCGCCGGCAGCGGTCGCGACGAAGTACGCCGTCGCGTCGGGCAGATGCTGGAACTGGTCGGCCTCACCGGCAGTGAGAAAAAGTACCCGGGCCAGTTGTCCGGCGGCCAGCAACAGCGTGTCGCCCTGGCTCGTGCCCTGGCCCCGGCGCCGTCGCTGCTATTGCTTGATGAGCCGATGTCGGCGCTGGACGCCCGGGTACGTGAGCATCTGTGCACCGAACTGCGCCAACTGCAGCGCAACCTCGGTATCACCACCCTGATGGTCACGCACAATCAGGACGAAGCCATGCTGATGGCCGACCGCATCGCCGTGATGAACAACGGCCGGGTCGAGCAGTACGCCACCCCGCAGGAAATCTACAACCGCCCGGCCACGCCGTTCGTGGCCGAGTTCGTCGGGCAGGGCAACTGGCTGCCGTTCCAGCGCAGCAGCGCCAGTCACGCGCGGGTGGGCGGGATGGATGTGCGCCTGGCTGATGGCAGCGTGAGCGGCGCTTCGGGCCGGTTGTTCTGCCGCCCGGAAGCAATCAACGTCAATCCGCTGGTGCACGAAGAAAACCTGTTTCCGGCCAAGGTGCGCGAGATCACCTTCCTCGGCAACCGCTGCCGCATGAGTTTCGAACTCGACCAATTGCCGGGCCACGCGCTGCTCGCTGAACTGGCGCCGGAAGCCATGCCGCGCCTTGGCGCCCAGCAGATCATGGTCGCCTTGCCGCCGCGCAGCCTGCAGGTGTTCGCCTGATGAGCGCGAACATCGCACTGCCGCTACCGCACAAGCAGGCGCGGCGAGTGTCCGGGGCCGAGGTCGGTGACCGGATCTTCGTCCTCGGCGGCAAACTCTTGCTGCTGTTGCTGCTCGGTGTCGCCGTGCTGCTGCCATTGCTGGCGATCTTCTGGCGCGGCTTCAGCAGCGAGGCCGGGCAGGGCGGTGGCTGGCTCGCCGCCAAGGAGCTGGTGACCAGCGAGAATTTCCACTGGCTGCTCGGCAACAGCCTGAAAGTTTCCCTCAGCGTCGCGGCCATCGTCGTACCGCTGGCCTACCTGTTTGCCTACGCCCTGCAACGCACACTGATTCCGGCCAAGGGCATCTGGCGCGGGATTTCCCTGTTGCCATTGATGGCGCCGTCGATGCTGCCGGGTATCGCATTGGTCTATCTGTTCGGCAATCAGGGCATGTTGCGCGGGCTGCTCTCGGACAACATCTACGGTTTCTGGGGCATCGTGCTGGGTGAGGTGATCTACACCTTTCCCCATGCGCTGATGATTCTGCTCTCGGCGCTGTCGCTGGCCGATGCGCGGCTGTTCGATGCGGCGTCGAGCATGGGCGCCAGTCCGGCGAAAGCCTTTCGCAGCATTACCTGGCCGGCGACCCGGCAGGCAGTGTTCGCCGCGTTCTGCTTGGTGTTCACCCTGACCATCACCGATTTCGGTGTGCCGGTGGTGGTCGGCGGCGACTATCAAGTGCTGGCGCTGGAAGCCTACAAAGCCGTGGTCGGCCAGCAACAATTCGGACGCGGGGCGTTGATCGGCATGGTGCTGTTGCTGCCGGCGCTGTTCAGCTTCGGCGTCGATGCCTGGTTGCGTCGGCGTCACGGTGATTCCATGAGCGGCCGCGCCCAGGTGTTCAAACCGGCGCCGTCGAAATTGCGTGATGGCTGCTATCTGGCGATTGTTTTGTTGATCAGCGCGGCGCTGCTGCTGGTGTTCGGCATGGCAGTGTTTTCGTCGCTGGTGAAGTTCTGGCCGTACAACCTGTCGCTGTCGCTCAATCACTACCAGTTCAATGAGACCGCCGGCGGTGGCTGGCTGGCTTACGGCAACAGCTTGAAGATGGCGCTGGGCACGGCGCTGATTGGCAGCGTGCTGATCTTCACTGGCGCTTATCTGATGGAGAAAACCCGCAGCCAACGCGGCCTCAACCTGACCCTGCGCATGCTCAGTTTCATCCCGATGGCAGTGCCGGGGCTGGTGCTCGGTCTGGGTTACGTCTTCTTCTTCAACCTCAGCGGCAACCCGCTGCACGTGCTGTACGGCACGATGACCCTGCTGATCGTCTGCACCATTGCTCACTATTTGACCACCGCACAAATGACCGCGACCACCGCGCTGCGCCAGCTCGACGCCGAGTTCGAGGCCGCCGCGCTGTCGCTCAAGGCCCCGCTGTACCGCCACTACCTGCGCGTCACCGTGCCGATCTGCCTGCCGGCGCTGCTGGACATCGTGCGCTACCTGTTCGTCTCGGCGATGACCACGGTGTCGGCGGCGATCTTCCTCTACAGCCCCGACACCATCCTCGCGGCGGTCGCGGTGCTGAACATGGATGACGCCGGCAACGTCGGCGGCGCGGCAGCGATGTCGACCCTGATTCTGTTCACCTCGGCAGGCGTGTCCTTGCTGCTGGCGTGGGCTTCGCGCGGCTTGCTGCGCCGTTCCCAGGCCTGGCGGCAAACCGCGCCCGGTCACTGATTGACGACTTATCCCTACAGCCTCAACTCACCGACAGGAAAACGATCATGTTCAAGCCTATGGCCCTGGCCGCTGCTGTGCTCGCTACTTTCAGCCTGAATGCCTTCGCGGCAAAAACCGAGTTGACGGTGTACACCGCCCTCGAAGCCGAGCAACTGACCGCTTACAAAGCCGCGTTCGAGAAGGCCAACCCGGACGTCGAGATCAAGTGGGTGCGCGATTCCACCGGGATCATCACCGCCAAACTCCTCGCCGAAAAGGCCCGTCCGCAGGCTGACGCGGTCTGGGGCCTGGCCGCTTCGAGCCTGGCGATCCTCGATCAGCAGGGCATGCTGCAAAGCTATGCACCGAAGGATCTGGGCAAGATCGGCGCGAACTACCGCGACGCCGCCAACCCGCCAGCCTGGGTCGGCATGGACGTGTGGGCCGCGACCATTTGCTTCAACACCGTGGAAGCCGAGAAGCAGGGCTTGAGCAAGCCGGTGAGCTGGCAGGATCTGACCAAGCCTGAGTACAAGGGCAAGATCGTCATGCCTAACCCGGCGTCGTCCGGCACCGGTTTCCTCGACGTCAGCGCCTGGCTGCAAACCTTCGGCGAGAAGCAGGGCTGGGCCTACATGGACGGTCTGCACCAGAACATCGGCCAGTACGTTCACTCCGGTTCCAAGCCTTGCAAACTGGCTGCTGCGGGCGAATTCCCGATCGGTATTTCCTTCGAATACCCGGCGGTACAGCTGAAACGCCAGGGCGCGCCGCTGGACATCATCCTGCCGAAAGAAGGCCTGGGCTGGGAGATCGAGGCGACTGCGGTGATCAAAGGCACCCCGCATGAAGACGCGGCGAAAAAACTCGCGGACTTCTCCGCCAGCGCCGAGGCAATGGATCTGTACAAGGAGAACTTCGCCGTCCTCGCTCAGCCGGGCATCGCCAAGCCGCAGACCGAACTGCCGGCCGACTACGAACAGCGCCTGATCAAGAACGACTTCGCTTGGGCCTCGAAGAATCGCGACGAGATCCTGACCGAATGGCGCAAGCGTTATGACGGCAAGTCCGAGAAAGTCGTCGCCAAGTAAGATCTTTATCGACTGACAGGGCCTCTTCGCGAGCAAGCCCGCTCCCACATTCGACCGAGTTCCACCGGAAGGAATGCGATCAAACTGTGGGAGCGGGCTTGCTCGCGAAGGCGGTCTCCCATTCAGGGAAAATCTCCATGACTCAACACAAAGACCTGCTCATCGTCGGCGCCGGCATCCTCGGCCTGTCCCACGCCTACGCCGCCGCCAAACGCGGCCTCAAGGTCAGCGTTTTCGAACGCACTGCCACGCCCCTCGGCGCTTCGGTGCGCAACTTTGGTCAGGCGCTGGTCACCGGTCAGCCACCGGGGCCGATGCTTGAACTGGCCAAGGCCAGCCGCGAGATCTGGGGTGGCTGGGCGCAACTCGCCGGTCTGCAGATCAAGCGCAACGGCTCGTACCTGTTCGCCCGCAGCGAAGCCGAAGAACACTTGCTCGAAGCTTTCTGCAACGGCCGCGCCGTGGAGCACGGGTACAACGTCGCCTTGCTGCGTGGCGCTGCCCTGCGTGATCTGTACCACGGTCAGTTCAGTCATCACCGCGCGGCGTTGCACGGCCTGGACGATCAACAGCTGTACTCGCGCGAAGTGATTTCGGCGTTGATCGACTATCTGCGCCGCGACCTCGGCGTCGAGTTTCACTTCAATACGCTGGTGCGCGACGTCGAACCGGCGCGCCTGCACAGCACCGCCGGCAGCTTCACGGCGAAGCAGATTATCGTCTGCTCCGGCCACGATTATCAGACCCTGCTAGCCGAGCCGATTGCCGCGCTCGATCCGCAGATCTGCCGCCTGCAAATGCTCCGCGCCAAACCGCAGATCGAGCTGAATCTGCAACACGCCTTGCTCACCGGTTTGAGCTGCGTGCACTACGGCGCCTTCGCCGATTTGCCAGAAGCGGCGGCGGTGCAGGCGCAGATCCTGCGCGAACAACCGCACCTGCACGACAACGGCATTCACCTGCTGATCAGTCCGACGCCGTATGGCGAGCTGATCATCGGCGACTCGCACCATTACGGCAGCGATCCGTCGCCGTTCAACGCCGAGCAAGTGGACAACTGGATGCTCGAACTGGCCGAGCACACGCTGGGCTGCAAGGTGCAAGTGGTCGAGCGCTGGCAGGGCGTCTACGGTGCCCGTGGGCCGGGGCCGTTTTCGTTGCTGCGCCCGGCACCGGGGCTGAGTGTGGCGTTGATGCACACCGGCGTCGGCATGAGCGTCGGCCCGGCACTGGCCGAGCGCAACGTGGCGCAATTACTGGAGGAAATGTGATGGCGGGGCATGCGCAAGTCGTTGACCGGGTGTTTGCGCTGTATGAACGCTTTGGTGCTAGTGATTACATCGGTGAGCCGGTATCGCAGATCGAGCACATGTCTCAGGCAGCGCAGTTGGCGATGGCTGAAGGCTTTGACGATGAAGTGGTGCTGGCAGCGTTCTTCCATGACATCGGCCATTTGTGTGCCGAGGGTGCCGAGAATATGGGCGGTTATGGCGTGGTCAGCCACGAGCGGCTGGGGGCGGATTATTTGCGTGAGGCGGGGTTCAGCGAACGTCTGGCGCGGCTGGTGGAGTATCACGTTGAGGCGAAGCGCTATCTGACCTTGCGTGAGCCTGGGTATTTCGAGCGCCTGAGTGAGGCGAGTCGCCGGACCCTGGAATATCAGGGCGGGGTGATGAGCGAGGAAGAGGCGGATGTGTTTGAACGCGATCCGTTGTGTGCCGTCAGCTTGCGCATGCGCCAGTGGGACGAGCTGGCCAAAGAGAGGGCGGTGCCGGTGATGGATTTGGGTGTGCTGAAGCGCAAGGCTGAGGTTTTGTTGTCGGCTGAGTGATTGCAACCCTCACCCCAGCCCTCTCCCGGAGGGAGAGGGAGCCGACCGTGTTGTTCTTGGGCCCTACATCGATCTGAAATATCCAGTCGAACTCAGGTTTTGAAAAGCCAGAAGATCTGCTCCCTTCCCCCTCTACCCCTTGGGGGAGAGGGCTGGGGTGAGGGGGTAGCGATCTAAAGCTCAAGCACCCGATCAACCAACGCCTCAATCTGCTCCTGCCGCTCCGCCTGATTCAACTTCGCATGCGGATTGAGCGACGACCACTGCGGATGCGCCCGCGCCTTGCTCAGCGCATCCGGCAACTTGCCTTCGCGCCAGGTCTTGTCCTGCGGGGTGGCGACCTGGACCGCGTCCATCGCCGCATGCCCGCGCTGATCGAGCGCCAGCAACAGTTGGCGCTGCCGCAACGCCAGCAGCCGCAACACCCCGTCATCCACGGTCAACTCCCGCTGGCCCCTGATCTTGCCCAGCAAGCGGCTGCCATAACTGCGCGCCGTTTGTAGCGCACCACCGGCAATCGCACCGGCCAAAGCCGCCGCACCGAGGGTAATCCCGCCCACCAGCAAATCCACCCCAGCCCCCGCCGCGGCACCGGCAGCAATCCCGCCGCCCACCCGCACGCCGAGTTGCTTCAGGGTTTCCGGGTTGAACAGATCATCGCCCCAACGCCCATCGAGCAACGGCAGATCACTCGCCGCCGCATCCTGCGGGCGAAACGCATAGAGCTTGAGCAACGCTTCGACGCATTTCTGTTCACGCTGGCGCACGGCTTTGCGCAGTTCGCTGATCGCTTGCTGCTCCTGCTCGGCCTCGCTGACCACGCTGCGTCGGCAGGCGGCGCAGTCGATCAGCAATTCGGCGATCAAACGCGCCGCACTTTGTTGGCGGGCGAGACGCTGGGTCTGTTGATCGGCGATCAAGCGCTCCAGTTGCGGACGGGCGTTTTCCAGCAACAGCGCAAGGCTTTCGTACAGGCGCCGCTCGCCATCTTCCGGCGGCGCAACGCTGTCGAAGCGCACCAACGCATGCAGGCCGAGCCGCGCCAACGCTTCGCGCCAGTCCGGCTCGCGATGGTTGGCGCTGCTGACGAAATTCAGCACCGGCAACAGCGGCTTGCCGCAACTGGCCAGCACTTCGAGTTCGTCACGATACTTAGCCAGCACCGGTTCGCGGGCGTCGATCACATACAGACCGGCGTCGGACGCGAGTAGCTGTCGCAGGACTTTCGCCTCCTGTTCGAAACGCTGACGTGCTTCGCTGCCGTCGAGAAACCGCGCCAGTCGCGCCGGGCCGTCGAGACGTTCGCCGGGGCGCTCCAGACGCTCGAGGAAATCCAGCAGGGCGATGGCGTCTTCCAGCCCCGGCGTGTCGTAGAGATCGAGCAACGGCTCGCCGTCCACCGACAACCGCGCACCCTCGACATGTCGAGTGGTGCTCGGCCGGTGCGAGACTTCGCCGAAGCCGACGTCGCGGGTCAGGGTGCGCAGCAGCGAAGTCTTGCCGACGTTGGTGTGGCCGACCACCGCGAGTTTCAGCGGCGCTTTCCGGGCATCAGTCATGACCGCTCTCCAGCCAGTTCATCGGCGCGCAATCGGCGAACGGCAACTCCAGTTGTTGCAGCGCAACGTGCCAGTCGCCGAGACGGGCACTGTCCAGCGCTTCGCCGGGCGGTGCTTGCAGCAGCCAGACCCGGGTGGCGTTGGCGTTGCGCGCCAGTTCGGCGATCAGCGCGAGGCTGCCGCGATCCGGCGAGCGTCGCGGGTCGCAGGCGATCAGCAGGCGTGCCGGAGGGAAACGGCTGAGCTGTTCGAGCAGTTTGTGCCGTGATTCGCGGCTGTCGAGGATGCCGGCGTTGCTCACGGTTTTCGGCAGGGCCGGTGGCCACGGGCGCTGATCGTCGAGTTCGATGGCCACCAGCAAAGCGCCGTCGCTGGCGTGTTCGCTGACGCTGCTTTCGACCCGATGCAACTGCTCCGGCGCGGCGTCGTTGATGCCGAGGCGTTCGCTGGTCGGCATCAACCGTTCACGCAACTGGGCGTAACCGGGCAGGTTCAAGTCCAGGGTCAGCGCGGCTTTGCCGCGACTCCAGCGCCAGAAACACAACAGCGCCAGCAGCAGGCGCGGCAGCACGCCGTAGACCACCAGCACGCCGACCAGCCAGGTTGCCCAGGCCTGTCGCGCGCTTTCGATATCCAGCGCTGCGCCGCCGCTGGCGCGGATCATCTCTACGGTCGGCACGTTGAAGCCGAGCAGCGCCGGCAGCGCGCCGAGGGCTTGGGTCAGGTTGATGAAGGTGTCGGCGCCGAGAATGGTGGTTTCCCAGACGAAACCATAGCGCCGGGTCGCCATCAGCGTCAGCAGCAACAGCAGCGCGCTGAGCATCGCCAGCAACCACAGACCGTTGACCAATGTGCCGAGCGCCCAGCGATTGAGTTTTTTGCGTTGCAGCATCAGCAGCAGGGCCGGCGCGAGTTGCGCGGCTTTGGCATCGCGAGCGAGTTTTTCGCTGAGCCACAGCCACAAGCGCCCGAGGGTGGCGCCGTGTTCACCGACAAAGATCAGCCCCAGCGCCCAGCTCAGCAGCAGAATCAGGTTCAGCCCGAGCAGGCTGCCCAGGGCCCAGAACACATTGACCGGCGTCTGGCTCAGTGCGGCGAAGGCCAGCCCGGCGCCGCTCAGCAGCGCGAAAATGACCAGCAGCACCAGCGCCAGACGCGCGCCTTGCAGCCAGTGCTGGAGTGCTGCGCTCAGCCCGTCGCGCTCGGCCAGCCACACGGCGCGGCGCTGAATACGGCCCGGCAGATCGCCGCCGGCCGCGCGGGCCAGTCGATTGGCTTCCAGATCCTCCAGGGGACCTGCGTGTTCTTCGCGCAGGCGGATGGTTTCCGTCAGCCAGAGGTTTTGCAGTGGAGTCAGTTCAGTCACGCGCCATTCCGTTGCTCGATTGAGCAGTGAGCATAACCGCTGTGGCGCTTATCGGGTCAAGCGAGGCTCTGGTATCCTCGCCGGCATGACTAAATCACTCCCCCTCAGCCTGATCGCAGCCCTCGGTGAAAACCGCGTGATCGGCGTCGACAACAGCATGCCCTGGCACCTGCCGGGGGACTTCAAATACTTCAAGGCCACGACCCTCGGCAAGCCGATCATCATGGGCCGTAAGACCTGGGACTCCCTCGGCCGTCCGCTGCCGGGCCGCTTGAACATCGTGGTCAGCCGTCAGCCGGATCTGCTGCTGGAAGGGGCGGAGGTGTATCCGTCGCTGGAAGCTGCAGTGGTGCGCGCCGAGGAATGGGCGAAAGCGCAGGGCGTCGATGAGTTGATGCTGATTGGCGGCGCGCAGTTGTATGCGCAAGGGCTGGCGCAGGCGGATCGTTTGTATCTGACCCGAGTGGCGCTGAGCCCGGAAGGCGATGCGTGGTTTCCGGAGTTTGACCTGAACCAGTGGAAACTGGTGTCGAATGTGCCGAATCCGGCTGAGGGCGACAAGCCCGCTTACAACTTCGAGGTCTGGGAAAAGGCTTAAGAGCTTCGCGAGCAAGCCCGCTCCCACATTGGATTTGTGTCGATCACAGATCCAATGTGGGAGCGGGCTTGCTCGCGAAGAGGGCAGGTCAGGCAAAGAAGAATTTAAGCCTGAGCCAGCTCCGCATGCTCATCCGCATCCAGCAGTGCTTTATCGGTCTGCTGCATCACTTGGCTGGTAATCGCACCGGCCGTGATCGAACCACTCACGTTCAACGCCGTGCGCCCCATGTCGATCAGCGGCTCCACCGAAATCAGCAGCGCCACCAGTGACACCGGCAAGCCCATCGCCGGCAGCACGATCAGCGCAGCAAACGTCGCGCCGCCACCAACACCGGCCACACCGGCGGAACTCAGGGTCACAATCGCCACCAGCGTCGCGATCCACAGCGGGTCCAGCGGGTTGATGCCGACTGTTGGCGCAACCATCACCGCCAACATCGCCGGGTACAGACCGGCGCAACCGTTCTGGCCGATGGTCGCACCGAACGAGGCGGCGAAACTGGCGATCGACTGCGGAATGCCCAGACGACGGGTCTGCGCTTCGATGCTCAGCGGAATGCTCGCCGCGCTGGAACGGCTGGTGAACGCGAACGTCAGCACCGGCCAGATCTTGCGGAAGAATCGCAGCGGATTGATCCCGGCCGCCGACACCAGCAGGCCGTGCACCACGAACATCAGGCCCAGACCGAGGTACGAGACCACGACGAAACTGCCGAGCTTGATGATGTCCTGCAGGTTGGAACCGGCAACCACTTTGGTCATCAGCGCCAGCACGCCGTACGGGGTCAGCTTCATCACCAGACGCACCAGACGCATCACCCAGGCTTGCAGGGTGTCGATGGCGTTGATCACTTTCTGACCTTTCTCGGCATCATCCTTGAGCAGTTGCAGCGCCGCGACCCCGAGGAACGCGGCGAAGATCACCACGCTGATGATCGAGGTCGGCTTGGCCCGCGCCAGATCGGCGAACGGGTTCTGCGGAATGAACGACAGCAGCAGCTGCGGCACATTCAGGTCGGCAACCTTGCCGGCGTAGTCGGTCTGGATGGTTTGCAGGCGGGCCATTTCCTGCGTGCCGGCGACCAGGCCTTCGGCGGTGAGGCCGAACAGGTTGGTCAGGCCGATACCGATCAGCGCCGCGATCGCGGTGGTGAACAGCAGGGTGCCGATGGTCAGGAAGCTGATCTTGCCCAGCGACGAGGCGTTGTGCAGACGCGCGACCGCACTGAGGATCGAGGCGAACACCAGCGGGATCACGATCATTTGCAGCAACTGCACGTAACCGTTGCCGACCAGATCGAACCAGCCGATCGAAGCTTTCAGTACCGGGTTGCCGGCACCGTAAACGGTGTGCAGGGCAACACCGAACGCTACGCCGAGTACCAGCGCGAGCAGGACTTTTTTCGCCAGGCTCCACGTCGTGTGGCGGGTTTGCGCCAGACCGAAGAGCAGGGCGAGGAACACCAGCAGATTGAGGATCAGCGGCAGATTCATGAAGACTCCGATAAGACTTGTGCCAGTCGCCTTCTTGGGCAACTGCGAACCGGCAAGCCTAACAGTTTGATTTCCAATGAATTAATACCGAAATCGCAGGTTGTCCGTCGTTTTTGGAATAAGCACTTGTCGCTCTCGGCAATGCAACTGGCGTTGAGGAGACGTAAGCGGTCGCTGACAGACGAGGACTGTCACACTTATTTGTTAGCGTCGATGTCTTTCAGTCAGGGAGAAAACGCCGATGAAGTTCGCACCGAAAATGCTCGCTGTGGTTCTTGGATTGGGCTTGGCCGCTCACGCATTCGCCACCGACCTGAAGCACTGGCCGGCGGATCAGGCCAAGGCACTCGACGCGATGATCGCCGCCAATGCCAACAAGGGTAACTACGCGGTGTTCGACATGGACAACACCAGCTACCGATACGACCTTGAAGAGTCGTTGCTGCCGTTCATGGAAAACAAGGGGCTGATCACCCGCGAGACGCTTGATCCCTCGCTGAAACTGATGCCGTTCAAGGACACCGCCGACCACAAGGAAAGCCTGTTCAGTTACTACTATCGCCTGTGCGAAGTCGACGACATGGTCTGCTACCCGTGGGTAGCGCAGGTGTTCTCCGGCTTCACTCTCAAGGAACTCAAGGGCTACGTCGATGAGCTGATGGCGTCGGGCAAACCGGTGCCGGCCACTTACTACGAAGGCGATGTAGTGAAGAACATCGATGTGCAGCCGCCGAAAGTCTTCACCGGCCAGGCCGAGCTGTACAACAAGCTGATGGAGAACGGCATCGAGGTTTACGTGATGACCGCCGCCTCCGAAGAACTGGTGCGCATGGTCGCGGCCGATCCGAAGTATGGCTACAACGTCAAACCGCAGAATGTGATCGGCGTGACCACGTTGCTGAAGAACCGCGAAACCGGCGAGCTGACGACTGCACGCAAGCAGATCACCGCCGGCAAGTATGACGAGAAGGCCAACCTCGGCCTCGAACTGACCCCGTACCTGTGGACCCCGGCAACCTGGATGGCCGGCAAACACGCGGCGATTCTGACCTATATCGACGAGTGGAAAAAACCGGTGCTGGTGGGCGGCGATACCCCGAGCAGCGATGGCTACATGCTGTTCCACGATGTGGATGTAGCCAAGGGCGGCATTCACTTGTGGGTCAACCGCAAGGACAAATACATGACCCAGCTCAACGGCATGATGGCCAAACACGCAGCGGCGCAGGCCAAGGAAGGATTGCCGGTGACGGCGGACAAAAACTGGGTGATCGTCAAGCCTGAAGAAATCCAGTAAGCCCCCAATCCCTGTTGGAACTCAGATTCCAGAATCACTGACAGTCCCTTGTGGGAGCGGGCTTGCTCGCGAAGAGGGAGTGTCAGGCGGGAGATTTTTTGACCGGTAGACCGCTTTCGCGAGCAAGCCCGCTCCCACAGTTTTGATCTTCATTGTTTTTGGATCAGGCAAAAAAATGCCCCGCACTTTGGCGGGGCATTTTTGTTTTTGCGATTGACGCTTACAGCCCGTCGAGCATCGCCTTGTTACGCACCGCACCCTTGTCGGCGCTGGTCGCCAGCAGGGCGTAGGCCTTCAGGGCGGTGGTCACTTTGCGTGGACGCTGCTCGACCGGTTTCCAGCCTTTCTTGTCCTGTTCGACCCGGCGCGCAGCCAGTTCTTCATCGCTGACCAACAGGTTGATCGAGCGGTTCGGGATGTCGATCAGCACTTTGTCGCCGTCCTGCACCAGACCGATCGCGCCACCGGCCGCAGCCTCTGGCGAAGCGTGGCCGATCGACAGGCCGGAAGTACCGCCAGAGAAACGACCGTCGGTGAGCAACGCACAGGCTTTGCCCAGACCTTTGGACTTCAGGTACGAGGTCGGGTAGAGCATTTCCTGCATGCCCGGGCCGCCTTTCGGGCCTTCGTAGCGAATGATGACGATGTCGCCTTCCTTCACTTCGTCGGCGAGGATGCCGCGCACCGCGCTGTCTTGGCTTTCAAAGATCTTCGCGTTGCCTTCGAAGACGTGGATCGACTCGTCGACGCCGGCGGTTTTCACCACGCAGCCGTCGAGGGCGATGTTGCCGTACAGCACGGCCAGGCCGCCTTCTTTCGAGTAGGCGTGTTCGAAGCTGCGGATGCAGCCGTTTTCACGGTCGTCATCGAGGGTTTCCCAACGAGTCGACTGGCTGAACGCGGTCTGGGTCGGGATGCCCGCCGGGCCGGCCTTGAAGAAGTGGTGCACGGCTTCATCGTCGGTCTGGGTGATGTCCCACTTGGCGATGGCTTCTTCCATGCTGCGGCTGTGCACGGTCGGCAGGTCGGTGTGCAGCAGGCCGCCACGGGCCAGCGAACCGAGAATGCTGAAGATGCCGCCAGCGCGGTGCACGTCTTCCATGTGGTACTTCTGGATGTTCGGCGCCACTTTGCACAGTTGCGGCACGCTGCGCGAGAGACGGTCGATGTCGCGCAGGTCGAAATCGATCTCGGCTTCCTGAGCCGCAGCCAGCAAGTGCAGGATGGTGTTGGTCGAACCGCCCATGGCGATGTCGAGCATCATCGCGTTCTCGAACGCCTTGAAGTTGGCGATGTTGCGCGGCAGCACCGACTCGTCGTTCTCGCCGTAGTAACGCTTGCACAGTTCGACGATGGTGCGACCGGCCTGCAGGAACAACTGCTCGCGGTCGCTGTGGGTCGCGAGGGTCGAACCGTTGCCCGGCAATGCCAGGCCCAGCGCTTCGGTCAGGCAGTTCATCGAGTTGGCGGTGAACATGCCGGAGCATGAACCGCAGGTCGGGCAGGCGCTGCGCTCGTACTCGGCAACCTTCTCGTCAGAAGCGCTGGAGTCGGCGGCGATCACCATGGCGTCGACGAGGTCGAGGCCGTGGGAAGCGAGTTTGGTCTTGCCAGCTTCCATCGGGCCGCCGGAAACGAAGATCACCGGAATGTTCAGGCGCAAAGCGGCCATCAACATGCCCGGGGTGATCTTGTCGCAGTTGGAGATGCAGACGATGGCGTCGGCGCAGTGGGCGTTGACCATGTATTCGACAGAGTCGGCGATGATCTCGCGGCTCGGCAGCGAATAGAGCATGCCGTCGTGACCCATGGCGATGCCGTCATCCACGGCGATGGTGTTGAATTCTTTCGCTACGCCACCGGCGCGTTCGATTTCCCGGGCAACCAGTTGACCGAGGTCTTTGAGGTGCACGTGGCCCGGCACGAACTGGGTGAAGGAGTTGGCAATGGCGATGATCGGCTTCTTGAAGTCGTCATCTTTCATCCCGGTGGCGCGCCACAGTGCGCGGGCGCCGGCCATGTTGCGGCCGTGGGTGGATGTTTTCGAGCGGTAATCTGGCATGGAGCACTCCGGGCGGCTAATCAGGTATCAAAAGGGAGTGAGCTTCTATTGACGTCTGGAACACTCAGAAATGGCCGTGTGTCCTGGATGTTGCCGATGACTTTGCGGGATCGCCGCTTGCCTCAGCCTGAGCTCATAAACCCGCCGGGGGATGAATGGCGATGAATCAGCCGATTCTACACCGCTGGCGTCTGGAGGGAATGGCGCAAAGTGTTGTTCCAGTGCCGACGGTGCGTATGGCATGACGACCGGCAGGCTCAATCGCTGCCGAAGGGCGTGACCGCGCCGTTCTCGATAATGCTGGCGCGATGGCTGATCCGCTTGTTCAGCGCCAGCGCGATGCAACTCAGCAGGACAAAACAGTAGCCGAGGGTGGCCTGCAGGTTGCCTGGACTCAGGCTGATCAGCGCACTGATCAACCCGCCGCAGATGAAGATGATCGTGCTACCGGCCGAGGCCGAAGTACCGGCGTTCTCCGGGAACAGGCCCATGGCGCGTGAGGTGGCGGCCGGGCGTGCAATGGTGGTGCCGGCGGTGCAGATCAGCATCGGGATCAATACCGTGACGGGCGAGAGCGCGAAGTACTGCGACAGGAATAGCATCACCAGCCCTGCCAGCAGAATCAGGCTCAACCCGGCCACGATCTGTTGCGCAGAGCTGATGCGCCGGCTCAACAGCGTGGCGGCAATCCCGCCGGTCACATAGGCCGCACCGTAGATCAGCAGGATCAGTGAGAAGTCATAGGCTGAGAGCTGCAACTGATCCATGAAGATCAACGGCGAAATGACGATGAACGAGAAGTGGCAGGCGAACGCGAAAGCCGAAATCAGCCAGTAGCCGACGAACTCGAAATCCCCCAGCACTCGCCGGTAGGCGCTGAGAAAGTTGAGCGGTGTGCCCTTGGCGACTGGCCGACCGCCGTCCAGAAACAGCCAGGCCTTGAGCAACACCACCGCCGCCAGTGCGATGAACAGCCAGAAGCTGCCACGCCAGCCCAGGGTCGCCTGCAGAAAGGTTCCGGCCAGCGGTGATATGGAGATGAAGATCCCGGTGGCGGTCACCATCAGGATTCGCAGGCGATCGCGCTCTGCGCCCTCGAACAGATCCTGCACCAGCGCCTGTGACAGGACGAAACAGCCACAACCGATGGCCTGCACGATGCGAAAAGTCATGAACAATGTGTAGTCGCTGGTCATTACGCAGCCGATGGCGCCGAGGATCGAGACAGCCATGCCGGCGAGCAGTAACCCCTTGCGCCCGATGACGTCGGACAACGGCCCGATCAACAGTTGGGCAAAGGCAATGCCCACCGCGAACAGGCTGATCGACAGGGCGATGTCGGTCGGAGTGCTGGCGAAGTGTTCAGCCAGCGCCGGGAACGACGGCAGCAGGACGTCCAGCGGAAACACCCCCAGCAGCACCATGGCCAAAAGCAGGCTGATCGCCCCGCGTCGTTGTCGGGTCGTTACCACCGTTCTTCCTTCAAGCATCGATCAGTCCTGCCTTGGCGAAAAGTTTGCGGTTGTTGGGTAGCGCGAAGAATCCGGCTTTTTCGAGTGCAGCAAGCGTAGCCGTCGCTCCGGATCGGGCACGCTGGCGGCTGGCCTGTTCGTTGGTCAGGCTGTCGAGGATTTCCTTGATCGCACCTTCGCCAATGCCGGCGCGGCGCAGGCTTTGGTGCAGCCATTGCTCGTCGACTTCGAAGAAGGTCGCCAGGGTCTCCAGCAAGGTTCTGGCCGCAAAGGCGCGCTGGCGGCTGTTCAGGGTCAACCAGAGGTAGTGAAAGACCTCGGAAAAAAAACGGCTGTGGCGCGCTTCATCAGCGAGGTGGTCGCGCAGCATGTCGTTCACGCTGCTGACCAGCGTTTCCCGACACACATCCAGCAACTCCCGGGCAATGATGGTTTCGGAGACGAAGCCGAGCAGAAACCATGCCAGCGGGCGTTTGCTCTCCGGTGTTCGGGCAATCTGACCGGTCAGGCGGGTGATGCGCAACGGCACCTGCTGACGACCGGTGAAACCATGCAGTTCGGCGATCTGTTCGGCCAGATGATGGGAGAACAGTGCGTGATAACCCTCGTCGGTATAGAGCTGCAGCGCGGCGGTTTTCATCCTTGACGGAATGTGCGCGGGCAACTCACCGTGGACGATGGTTTCCACGGCGCGGTTGACGATGCGGTGTTCCAGCAGCGTGGTGTAGTCGAGAAAGTGCACCAGGTGGTTGGCAGCCAGCCGATGCATGACCTTGCTGCCTGCGGCTTCGATCGCCGGGTGGGACAGATACGGCAGGAATGCCGGCGGAAACCAGAAGCGGGTTTGCAGTTGCAACGGCAGGTCTGCCGGCAACTGGTAGTCGTGCCGGCTGGTGCGTACCGAAGCGTGGTTGTTCCAGTCGCCGAGGGTGAATCGAAGCGCCCAGGACTCTGGCGCTTCGGGCTGATCTACGGTTGATGCGCTCATTTGCGCGTCTCCTGCAACAGGTCGCGCATTTCCTGACACATCGCCTGACCGTCGCTAGCGCCGCAGCCGACAAAGAACAACGGTTGTTCAGCGCTGCCTTCGAGTTTGAGCAGGGCTTCGACCTGGCGGTCGGTGAATGCCCCGGTCAGCCACGTTCCCAGGCCCAGCGCTGTGGCCACCAGTTGAAAGGTTTGCGACAGATGACCCGCCTCGACAAACGCCATGCGATAGGCGCGTGAGTGTTCATACTTCCACCAGAGCTTGTCGAAACGAGCGGTGATAAACAGACCCAGTGGCAGGTTATTGATGAAGTGCTGACCCGCCAGCAAATGACCCAGCGCGGGGTCGGGCAAAGGATTGACCCGGCTGAGTGCGTGTTCTGCCGAGTGGTAGGCGTAGACACCCGGTTCGAGGCCCTCGATATTGCGTGCCAGAAGAAATCCTTCACAGGCATTCAACCCGCCACCTGAAGGACTGCTGCGACGGGCGCCGAGTCCTTCGGCGATGCTCTCGTCGCGGTTATCGTCGCGATGACGGAGAAAACCCAGCGAGAGATACATCAACGTGCCGACGTCATTGAGCGTGATCGCTGCGCCAGTGAAAGAGCGGCAGGTTTTTCTCAGGCGCAGGACATTGCCCAAGCTGGCAACGGTCAGGGCCGCGGAGGCGGGCAGGGCGATTCGAGGTTCGTCTTGAGGTGTCGACCGATCTTGCGCGGGTGCCGGTGTAGTCAGCACCGCGTTGCAATGGTTCAGGTATTGCCTGGACCACTCTTGAATATTCTGGGGTATCTGTTCGCAGGGAATGTTCTGGGTGCCAATATGATAAATCTTCGACAATTCATCCCAGCCCCATGGCGGGCTGTCTATTTTTGCAACGGTTAATATTCCGGCGTTCAGAAGTTGTGAGTCTATTATGTTGCGTCTGTCGAACTGTTCCGGGTTATTGATAAGTTGTGCAAGTCGACAAGAGTAAGTCAGGTCAAGTTCATGTTGGGTGTGGTCTTTATAGTTCCAGACTATTTGTCCGGGCGTGCGCGGCAATATGAATAAATAGGGATTGATATGCATGTTGTGTTCATCGCTCTGGAACGGGTCGGAAGAACGCTGGGGTGCCGGCACTCCCCAGCGTTCTGGCTCACTTAGCGGGCTTTAGGCGCAACCAGGAAGGCCAGGTTTGCGATTTGGTTGGTTTCCAGAGTAATTGCTTTCATAAGTATGAACTCCTTGTTCATTGAGAGTGAATGTCACCGTCGTGGTGACAACTTAATAATAGGTTGTAATGAATTATTGGCAAGCGATACTTGGGTAGGAAATTTCTATTAATTTTGTCGGAGTGGGCGTGCTGCAAGGGCAAACTTGTAAGTATTAGATGTTGAAATGTAATGCGCAGGGAAATGTCCTGCATGCATGTAGGAAGTTAGTTGTAGGAAAGAGGAAGAAATTCGACGACATTGCATCGCCGTAAAGCCAACGGGAAGCCCGCAGGCTCCCCGTTTCATGGGCCGATCAGCTGTTAGGCAGCAGGCGGCAGGTGATGCTCTTGATGTAGCGAGTCTCGGCGATGGCCGGGTGTACCGGGTGGTCCGGGCCCTGACCACCGCGCTCGAGCATCTGGATGTTGCGGTCCAGGTGACGGGCGCTGGTCAGCAGGATGTTCTGCAGATCGTCTTCCGGCAGGTGCATCGAGCACGAAGCGCTGACCAGAATGCCGTCCTTGGTCAGCAGGCGCATGGCTTGCTCGTTCAGACGACGGTAGGCGCCTTCACCGTTCTTCATGTCTTTCTTGCGCTTGATGAACGCTGGCGGGTCGGCAACGATCACGTCGAAACGTTCTTCGCTGGCCTTGAGTTCCTTCAATGCTTCGAAGACGTCGCCTTCGATGCAGGTCATCTTGTCGGCGAAGCCGTTCAGCGCGGCGTTACGCTCGACGCCGTCGAGGGCGAAGCCCGACGCGTCGACGCAGAACACTTCGCTGGCACCGAACGCCGCAGCCTGCACGCCCCAGCCACCGATGTAGCTATAGAGGTCGAGCACGCGTTTGCCCTTGGCGTACGGAGCCAGGCGGGCGCGGTTCATGCGGTGGTCGTAGAACCAGCCGGTTTTCTGGCCACCAATGACCGGCGCTTCGAATTTCACGCCGTTCTCTTCCAGCGCGACCCACTCCGGCACCAGACCGAACACGGTTTCGACGTAGCGGTTGAGGCCTTCGGCGTCACGCGCGGCGGAGTCGTTCTTGAACAGGATGCCGCTTGGCTTGAGCACTTGGGTCAGTGCAGCGATCACGTCATCTTTGTGCGCTTCCATGGTTGCCGAGGCAATCTGCACCACGAGGATGTCGCCGAAACGGTCGACCACCAGACCCGGCAGCAGGTCGGAATCGCCGTACACCAGGCGGTAGAACGGCTTGTCGAACAGGCGCTCGCGCAACGACAGGGCCACGTTCAGGCGATGCACCAGCAGCGACTTGTCCAGAGACAGCTTGATGTCACGCGACAGCAGGCGCGCGCAGATCAGGTTGTTCGGGCTCATCGCGACGATGCCCAGCGGCTTGCCGCCCGCGGCTTCGAGGATCGCCTGATCGCCGGCCTTGAAGCCGTGCAGTGGCGTGGCGGCCACATCGATTTCGTTGCTGTAGACCCACAAGTGGCCGTTGCGCAGGCGACGGTCGGCGTTGGCTTTGAGGCGCAGGCTAGGCAGGGACATGACGTCGCTCCGGAAAAAAGAGCGGGAGTATACCGTGTTGCTCGGCCTGATTGGCTGGTGAGTGGACATGTGGCAAGTCATTGCCGGTGGAAGACATTACCTGTGGCGAGGGGATTTATCCCCGATCGGCTGCGCAGCAACCGCAAACCCCCAACGCAGTTTTCTGACTGACCGCGTGAGTCGATCTGGGACAGCTGCGCTGTCCATCGGGGATAAATCTCCTCACCACATAAACTCACAAGCCCACAGATCAGGCAGAGAGCGCGTCGATCAACTCACGGTTGAACGCTGGAATATCGTCCGGCTGACGGCTGCTGATCAGGTGGCCGTCCTTGACCACTTCTTTATCCACCCAGTTGGCCCCGGCATTGACCAGGTCATCCTTGAGCGTCTTGTAGCTGGTCAGGGTCTTGCCGTTGACCAGCCCGGCGGAAATCAGCAGCCAGCTGCCGTGGCAGATCACCGCGATCGGTTTGCCGGCGGAGGCGCCGGTCTTGACCAGGTGCTGGGCATCCTGGTCGATGCGGATGGTGTCGGAGTTCTGCACGCCGCCCGGCAGGACGATCGCGTCGTACTGCTCGCTGCTGGCGCCTTGAAAGGTCTGATCGACCTTGAAGTCATCCGCCGGTTTGTCGTGGTTCCAGCCTTTGACCTTGCCGGCCTCGGCCGAGAGGATGTCGACCTGAGCGCCGGCTTGCTCCAGTGCTTGCTTGGGGCCGGTCAATTCGACCTGTTCGAAACCGTCTGTTACTAAAATGGCGACGCGTTTGCCAGTGAGGGAAGTAGCCATCGATAAGCTCCTGAGTCTGCGGGAAATTACCGCCGAGCCGGTGCTTGATTGTCCGGTCGGCCTTACAAAGTCCGAAGCCTGAACGTGAATGAAAGTTCCTGACAATTGCCCACTGGTGTGTCGTCCTGCGGTTTTTAGAGGTTAGAATCGCCGCCTGTCCCAGAGTGTGTACTTATGTCCCAAGAGCTGACCACTGAACAGATTCAACAATCCCTGCAAGGCATCAGCGTGCCCGCGCAGCCGCAGATCATGGTGGATCTGCAGATGGAGCAGTACATGCCCGACCCGGACCTGGAGGTGATCGCCAAGCTGATCGCCCAGGATCCCGGCCTGTCCGGTTCTCTGCTGAAAATCGTCAACTCGCCGTATTACGGCCTGAGCAACAAGATCACTTCGATCCAGCGTGCGGTGAATCTGTTGGGCAGCCGTTCGATCATCAACCTGATCAACGCGCAGTCGATCAAGGGCGAGATGAACGATGACACCATCGTCACCCTCAACCGTTTCTGGGACACCGCCCAGGACGTGGCGATGACCTGCCTGACCCTGGCCAAGCGCATCGGCACCCAAGCCGGTGATGAAGCCTATGCCTTGGGGCTGTTCCACGACTGCGGCGTGCCGTTGATGCTGCAGCGCTTCCCCAACTACATGTCGGTACTGGAAAAGGCTTACGCCAATGCCAGCGCCGAATGCCGGGTGGTGGACACCGAGAACGCCGAGTTCAATACCAACCACGCCGTGGTCGGCTACTACACCGCCAAGTCGTGGCGCCTGCCGGAACACGTCAGCACGGCGATCGCCAATCACCACAATGCGCTGGCGATCTTCAGCGACGAATCCTCGCGCAACAGCCAGATGAAGAATCTGCTGGCGATCTTGAAGATGGCCGAGCACATCTGTGCGTCTTATCGGGTGCTGGGCAACCAGACTGAAGACCACGAGTGGAACAGCATTGGCCCGCTGATTCTCGATTACGTCGGTCTGTCGGACTACGATTTCGAAACCCTCAAACAGACGATCCGCGACCTCGGCGCGCATTGATTCGAGGACACCATGCCTGAACTGCCGGAAGTCGAAACCACCCGCCGGGGCATTGCTCCGCACCTGGAAGGCCAGCGCGTCAGCCGGGTGATCGTGCGGGATCGTCGGCTGCGCTGGCCGATCCCCGAAGATCTCGATGTGCGCCTGTCCGGGCAGCGCATCGTGCTGGTTGAGCGGCGGGCCAAGTATCTGTTGATCAATGCCGAAGTCGGCACGTTGATCAGTCACTTGGGCATGTCGGGCAACTTGCGGCTGGTGGAAGTCGGGTTGCCGGCGCTCAAGCACGAGCACGTCGATATCGAGCTGGAATCCGGTCTGGCGCTGCGTTACACCGATCCACGCCGTTTCGGCGCGATGCTGTGGAGTACCGACCCGCTCAATCACGAACTGCTGATTCGTCTCGGGCCAGAGCCGTTGACCGATCTGTTCGACGGCGAGCGCCTGTTCCAGTTGTCGCGCGGGCGTTCGATGGCGGTCAAGCCGTTCATCATGGACAACGCGGTGGTGGTGGGTGTCGGCAACATTTACGCGACCGAAGCGCTGTTCGCTGCCGGGATCGATCCGCGCCGCGAAGCCAAAAGCATCTCCCGGGCGCGTTATCTGAAGCTGGCGATCGAGATCAAACGGATTCTCGCCGCAGCCATCGAGCGCGGCGGCACCACGTTGCGGGATTTCATCGGCGGTGACGGGCAACCGGGGTACTTCCAGCAGGAGCTGTTCGTTTATGGCCGTGGCGGCGAGCACTGCAAGGTCTGCGGTACTGGCCTGCGGGAAGTGAAGCTGGGGCAACGGGCCAGTGTGTTCTGTCCGCGCTGCCAGACCTGAGGCAAAAATCTGAAAAAGTCCTACGGTCTATAGTGAGTGGTCTCACTGTTCAGCCCGAAGGATCGTGCCATGAAGTCCTTGCAAGTCCTGTTTGCCACACTATTGCTGTGTTCCAGCCTGGCCGTTCAGGCCGCGGAAAACGGCAGCGGTGATCCGCGCTACGCCATCCAGAACCCTCCCGCCTACGCCATGATCGGCGATTTGCTGATTGCCCGACCTTTATTGGTGGTGGCAACGGTGCTGGGTGCGGGGGTGTTTGTAGTGTCATTGCCGTTTACCGCGCTGGGTGGCGGGGTAGGTGATGCGGGGCAGGCGCTGGTGGTGGATCCGGCGAAAGCGGCGTTTGTGCGCTGTTTGGGGTGTACAGGGGAGGGGTTTGAGCAGCGCGAGTGAGCTGATCAGGATGGTGTGGTGTTGCTGATGGCCCTTTCGCGAGCAAGCCCGCTCCCACCATTGAAATGCATTCCAACTGTGGGAGCGGGCTTGCTCGCGAAGAGGCCCGAAAGAGCGCTACAAAATTGCCGGATCAGGCCTTGCCGGTAATCTTGCGGTACTTTTCCATCAACTGTTCTTCAGTCTCAGGATGCGCCTCGTCCAGTGGAATGCAATCCACCGGGCAGACCTGCTGGCACTGCGGTTCGTCGTAATGGCCGACGCACTGGGTGCACAGGTTCGGGTCGATCACATAGATCTCTTCGCCTTGAGAAATGGCGGCGTTCGGGCACTCGGGTTCGCAGACGTCGCAGTTGATGCAATCGTCGGTGATGATCAGGGACATGCTAACTCCAGCCGGGGCGGCAGGCCCGGGCGCTATAAATCAATGCGCGCAATTGTGCCGCATTGGCGAGCGCAGTGCACGCGGCTGCGATCAAGGGCTGAAATCAAAAGCCAAGATCGCAGCCTGCGGCAGCTCCTACTTTTTAAAGCGTAGCGTCAGGGCATCGGCCACGGCCGGGTGCACGAACTTGCTGATATCGCCGCCCAGCGCGGCGATTTCCCGCACCAGCGTCGAGGAAATGAACGAATAACGCTCGGACGGGGTGAGAAACAGGCTCTCGACGTCCGGGGCCAGTTGGCGGTTCATGTTGGCCAGCTGGAATTCGTATTCGAAGTCCGACACCGCACGCAGGCCACGCAGGAACACATTGGCGTTCTGCTCCTTGGCGAAATGCGCCAGCAGCGTCGAGAAGCCGACCACTTCGACGTTGGGCAGGTGTTTGGTGACCTCGCGAGCCAGCTCAACCCGTTGTTCCAGCGGGAACAGCGGGTTTTTCTTGGGGCTGGCGGCGACCGCAATGATCACGTGATCGAACAGGCGCGAGGCGCGTTCGACCAGATCGCCATGCCCTTTGGTAATAGGGTCGAAGGTACCTGGGTACAACACTCGGTTCATCGCGTCGTCCTGGCGGGAGTCCGTTGGGGAGTCGGATGGTATCGCAGCCGTCCCGGTCGGCCAAGTCGCCTGTTGGGTAAGAAAGCACTATAGACGACGCGATAAACCGGTTTTTTCACGGATTTCTCAGCCGGTCGGCGAGGGCTGTCGCCAGCTGCGCGGTCAGGCCATACACCGACAATTGCGGGTTGGCGCCAATGCTGGTGGGGAACAGCGAGCCATCGTGAATCGACAGATTGCTCAGTTGATGATGCCGGCCAAGACTGTCGGTAACTGCGTTTTTCGGCTCTTCGCCCATCGCACAACCGCCCATCACGTGGGCACTGCCCAGGCGCGTGCGATACAGCTCAAGGCTCAGACCGTTGATCAGCGTGCGGGCTTCGGCCAGGGTTTTCACGTAGCGCGCATCGGCGTGCATCGGCATCACGGCTTTGGCGCCGCCGGCAAACTGGATCTCGGCCATGCTGTGAAAGGCGCGGCGCAGGCCCTCCCAGGCATAAGGCGAGACTTGATAGTCGAGCACCGGCGAGCCATCACCGCGCAGTTCGACACTGCCGCCGGGGCTGTCCGGGTGAAACCCGTCGCGCAGCAACGCCAACATCGCATGGGTGTGCGGCAGGTCCGCCATGTGTTCGGCGTTCTGGGTGCCGAAGCCGCCGAGCAACGTCGCCGCGAGCGCCGGCTGCAGCGGTGGCACTTCGAGTTTGTAGCCCATCGGCCCGCTGGTGCCGTCCTTCCACTGGAAATGATCCGAGTAGATCGACTGTGGCGCGCCGTAGAACGGGTTGATCACCTCGTCGAAACGCCCGGCGGACATGTTCACCAGATGCAGGAACGTGCGTTTGCCGAGGCGCTGATGCGGATCCGGTGCATCCGAACGCAGCAGCAGGGCCGGGCTGTTGATGCCGCCGCCGGCCAGCACGTAATGCCGGGCCTTGACTGTGATTTTGCGTCCGGTCGGCTCGACGCAGCGCTCGTCCATCGCCACGCATTGCAGGCCGGTGATCTTGTCGCCGCTGATCAACAGCTTTTCCGCGCGGGCCAGGTACAGCAACTCGCCGCCCTTTTCCAGGGTCGCCGGAATGGTGGTGACCAGCATCGACTGCTTGGCGTTGGTCGGGCAGCCCATGCCGCAATAGCCAAGGTTCCAGCAGCCACGCACGTTGCGCGGGATCACGTGCCAGCTGTAGCCGAGTTGCTCGCAGCCCTTGCGGATCACGTCGTTGTTGGCGTTGGGCGGCACCATCCATGGCGCGACGCCGAGACGCTGCTCCATTTTTTCGAACCACGGCGCCATCTCGGCCGGGCTGTGGCCTTTGACGTTGTGTTCCTTGGCCCAGTGCTCGAGGGTCGGCTCGGGCGTGCGGAAACTCGAGGTCCAGTTGATCAGCGTGGTGCCGCCGACCGCACGGCCCTGGAGGATGGTAATCGCGCCGTCCTTGCTCATGCGGCCGATGCCTTCCTGATAGAGGCTGCTGTAGGCCTGGTCTTCGAGCATCTTGAAGTCGGAACTGGTCTTGAGCGGGCCTTCTTCGATCAGCAGCACTTTGTAACCGGCGACGCTGAGGATTTCTGCCGTGGTGCCGCCACCGGCACCGCTGCCGATGATCGCCACATCGGCTTGCAGCGTCAGGTCGCCGGTCAGTTGGGCGCCGTTGTAGGTTTTCCAGCCACGGGCGAGGCCTTCGCGGAACGGGTCGGGTACGGGCATTGATCAGGTTCTCTTTATTATTCTGGGAGCGGTGGTGTGGTGGCTGGCGCCTTCGCGAGCAAGCTCGCTCCCACATTGAAATGCATTCCCTTGTGGGAGCGAGCTTGCTCGCGAACGGCGCGACTCGATTTCAGACGGCAGGCGGGCCGGGGTAGCCGCAATGGTCCCAGGACTCGGCGCGGGTGTACCAGGCCATCATCACCATCTGCTGCAATGAGCTGTGGCCCATGCGCAGCAGGCTCAATGAGCTGTTCTGCCAGCGGTCGAGGAAGTGGCGCATGGCCTCGGGGCTGGCGTTTTCCCAACTGCCCCAGATCCCGGTGAGCGGACCGCGGGTGACGGTCATGCCGAGCACGTCGAACAGTTGCCGGGTGAGTTTGAGCATCTCCGGCGACAGGTGATCGAGGCTGTAGTCCAGCGACTTGAGGGTGCCATCGACGGCGCCGGGCATTTTTTCGACCGCCACGGCGCCGTCGAGCATCACCGGAATCAAGGCGCGCAGGAATAACAGGTCGCCGTCGCGCAAAGTGACGAAACCGTTCGCCGCGACGCTCGATGAACAGCCACTGAGGCTCGCGCCAAGGCCGGCGGTGGCGAGGAATGCGGTAGCGCCGAGGCTGAATTTCAGCAGGCCACGGCGTGACAGGGCAGGTGTTTCGGTCAGGCTTGGGTGCATTGTTGTTATTACCCGGCGGTGACGACGATTAGCGGATGAACAGCTTCTGGATCAGTTTCTGAATCGATTTGCCGTAGGGCGGATAAATCAGCTTCGCTGCATTGAAGCGCTGTTTGATCAGCACACCCTTGGCCTTGCTGAAGGTCAGGAAGCCTTCGTGGCCGTGGTAATGGCCCATGCCCGATGGGCCGATGCCGCCGAACGGCATGTCGTCCTGCGCCACGTGCAGCAGGGTGTCGTTCAGGCACACGCCGCCGGAGTGGGTTTCGTGCAGCACGCGGTTCTGTTCGCGTTTGTCGTAGCCGAAGTAGTAAAGCGCCAGAGGACGCGGGCGCTGATTGATGTAGGCAAACGCCTGATCCAGATCCTGATATGGCACGATCGGCAGCAACGGGCCGAAGATTTCGTCCTGCATCACGGTCATCTCGTCAGTGACATTGAGCAGCAGGCTGTGCGGCATGCGCCGGCCCTGGCCTTGTTCGAACAGCGGGATCAGCAGCGCGCCCTTGCTCGTGGCGTCGCTGACATAACCGTTGAGCCGGGCCAGTTGGCGTTCGTTGATGATCGCGGTGTAGTCCGGGTTGTCGGCGAGGGTCGGATAGAAATTGTTGACCACCTGACGATAGGCTTCGACGAACGCGCCGACGCGGTCTTGCGGCACCAGCACGTAATCGGGGGCGACGCAGGTCTGGCCGGCGTTCAGGGTCTTGCCGAAGGCGATGCGTTCGGCGGCGTCCTTGAGCGGCACGTCGCGAGAGACGATGGCCGGGGACTTGCCGCCCAGTTCGAGTGTCACCGGGGTCAGGTTTTCCGCCGCAGCGCGCATCACGTGTTTGCCGATGCTGGTGGCGCCGGTGAACAGCAGGTGATCAAAATGCAGGCGGGAGAACGCCACGCCGATGTCGGCCTCGCCCAGCACCACGCAGACCAGATCTTCGGGGAAAATCCGTCCCAGCAGGGTCTTGAGCAACTGGCCGGTGGCCGGGGTCGATTCGCTGAGCTTGAGCATCACCCGGTTGCCCGCCGCCAGCGCGCCGACCAGTGGGCCGATGGCAAGATACAACGGGTAGTTCCACGGGACGATGATGCCGACCACGCCAAGCGGCTGGTACACGACTTTCGCCGACGCTGGCTGAAAGGCCATGCCGACTTTGCGTCGCGACGACTTCATCCAGCCCTTGAGGTGGCGGCTGGCGTAATGGATGCCGTGCAGGCTGGGCATCAGTTCGGCGAGCAGGGTTTCATCGGCGCTGCGATGACTGAAATCTGCGCTGATGGCATTGACCAGCGCCTGCCGCTCATTACTGAGCAAGTCGCGCAACGCCTTGAGCCATTGCTGGCGCTGATCTGCCGGTGGCATCGGGTTGGCGGCATAGGCGGCGCGCTGTGCCGCGAACAGCCGATCCAGCTCTTCCAGGGGCTGTTGCAGCGTTTGCAGATAAGCAATGTCGGCAGTCATCGTCGGCTCCGGATTTATTGTAGTGATGACTTTCTAGAGTCTATGCTCTAGAAAGTCAAATGACTTCCCGACACAGCTTTGTTTTATCCAGTTCCGGTTAGGTCGTAAGATGCCCCTCACCGCACTCTGAATTAAAGCTCAAGCCATGGCCCCACGAATAAAAACCAGCGAGCGCATCGTGCAGAACAGCCTCGAACTGTTCAATCAGCAGGGCGAGCGCAGCATTAGCACCAATCACATCGCCGCCCACATGGAGATTTCTCCGGGCAATCTGTACTACCACTTCCCGAACAAGCAGGCGATCATCGCCGTGCTGTTCAGTGAGTACGAGACGCTTGTGGACAGCTTTCTGCGCCCGCCGCAGGGGCGTGCCGCCACCGTCGAAGACAAGCGCTATTACCTCAAGGAGCTGCTGTCGGCGATGTGGGGCTACCGCTTTCTGCATCGGGATCTTGAGCACCTGCTCGACAGCGACCCGGACCTGGCCGCGCGCTACCGGCGTTTCTCTCAGCGCTGCGTGATTCAGGGCATGGCGATCTACGAAGGCTTCGTCGCCGCCGGCATTCTCAAGATGGATCGGGTGCAGATCGAATCCCTGACGATCAATGCCTGGATCATCCTCACCTCGTGGGTGCGCTTTCTGTGCACCACCCGGGAAAACTCCAACCACCTCAGCGAACAGGCCATCAAGCGTGGCGTGTATCAGGTGCTGGTGCTGGAAGCCGGATTCGTCACCGATCAGGCCCGTGAAGAGGTGAATGCCTTGTTCGACGAGTTCTACGTGCCGCTGGCCCAGGCCCTCGAGGAAGGGCGGTAACCCATTTCGAAGTCGCTCACAGGAGTCCGTTATGCCGATTGCGCAACTGCTCAGCCCGAATGCACTGGATGCCCGCAAGGAGCAGCCGGGGCTGGTGATTCTCGATTGCCGTTTTGCCCTCGAAGACCCGGACTACGGGCAGCGCAGCTATGCCGAAGGGCACATTGCCGGCGCCCGCTTCGCCGACCTTGAGCGTGACCTCAGTGGCAAGGTGGTCAAAGGCGTGACCGGGCGTCACCCGCTGCCTGAGCCTGCGGCGCTGATCGAGCGTCTGCAGGCGTGGGGCATCCATGCCGACAGCGATGTGGTTTTGTACGACGACGGCCCCGGTGCCTATGCGGCCCGCGCCTGGTGGTTGCTGGCGTGGCTGGGCAAGCGCGATGGCGTGTTCATTCTCGACGGCGGGCTGAAGGCCTGGCACGCGGCGGGTCTGCCGCTGAGTCTGGACGCGCCGTCGGTCAGCCGGGGCAACTTCAGCGGTCAGCCGGACATGAAACTGCTGCTGAGCGCCGAGCAATTGCACAAGCGCCTCGGTCAGCCGTCCCTGACCCTGATCGACGCCCGGGCCTTGCCGCGCTTCAAGGGTGAAGTGGAGCCGATCGATCCGATTGCCGGGCACATTCCCGGCGCGCAGTGCGCAGCGTTTACCGAAAACCTCGGCAGCGACGGGCGATTCCTGCCGGCGGAGCAGCTCAAGCAGCGCTTTGCCGCGAAACTCGGCGAGCGTTCGCCTTCGGAGCTGGTCGCCTATTGCGGCTCCGGGGTGACGGCGTGTCACAACCTGTTTGCGTTGTGCCTGGCGGGGTATCCGCTGGGTTCGCTGTATGCCGGGTCGTGGAGTGAGTGGATCAACGAGCCTTCCCGAGGCATCGCCACGGGCGAATAAAGTCACCATACCCCCAATGTGGGAGCGGGCTTGCTCGCGAAAGCGGTGTGTCAGTCAACCATGATGTGTGCTGAAACACCGCTTTCGCGAGCAAGCCCGCTCCCACAGGGGTTAATCGTCACCGATAGATTGTCGGGCACTGCGATACGCTGCCGGCCCCACGCCATACACCTGCTTGAACTGCCGGCTCAGATGACTCTGATCGGCAAAGCCCAGTTGCATGGCGACTTCCACCGGCAGGCAACCGTGCTGCAATAAACCCCGGGCCGTGGCGATGCGCTGCTGCATCAGCCAGGTGTGCGGTGGCATGCCGGTGGCGCGGCGGAATACCCGGGCGAAGTGGAAGGGCGACAGGTTGACCGCAGCCGCCAGTTCTTCCAACGATGGCGGCGCAGCGAGTTGCGCATGTAGCAGCTCCTTGGCCATCACCACCGCGCGGTGTTCTTTTCCCGGTTTGCCGTTGATCTGCACCGCCGCATGCCGCTGCAACAGCAGCATCATCATCTCGCGCCATACCGTTTGCTGTTGCAGCGCGGTGGCGGGGCTTTCCAGCAAGCGATGCAACTGACAGAAACCGTTGACCAGATCCGGGTCGCGATACAGCGTCGCGCCGAAGGCCGGCATCGGCGCGGTGGGCAGTTCCAGTTCTTCGAGCAGTGAAACGATCTGTCCGGTATCGGGATAAAACGCCCGGTACAGCCAGCCGTCCTCGGTGCCCTTGTGCCCGGTGTGCAATTCGTCCGGGTTGATCAGCACCAGCGTGCCGCTGCCGGCCAGGTGTTCGGCACCGCGATAGCGATAACGCTGGGCACCGGCCATGATCATGCCGATCACATAGCCGTCGTGGACGTGCGGGGCGAAGCGATGCTCGATGTAGCGCGCCGACAACAACTCGACCCCGGCCAGCGGTGCGGTTTGCCAGAACCGGATCGACTCGCCCTGGTCGCTCATGACGTCACACGGGCCAACCATTGCGGGATGCGCCGTTCCAGGTAGTAACCGGGCTGGCGCAACGTGCCATCGACAAACCCGACATGCCCACCCTTGGCCTGCAGCTCGAACCGGGTGCTGGCGGACAGCTCTTCGGCCGTCGGCAAGCTGTGGGGGAACACGAACGGATCGTCAGCGGCCTGAATGATCAGGGTCGGGGTGCGGATTTCGCCGAGAAAGTAGCGACTCGACGCCCGGCGATAGTAATCCTCGGCATCGGTAAAGCCGTGCAGCGGCGCGGTGACCCGGCCATCGAAGTCCCAGAAGGTGCGCATGTTCTCCAGCGAGCCGAGCGCCGCCAGAGCCGCCAGGCCATCCTCGCGTCCGTCATGCTGGAACTGGCGTTGCTTGTTCTTGATGTAGGCGACCATCTCGCGCATGAAGTGCGCCTGATAAACCTTGGAAAATCCCTTGCCAATGCGGTCTGCACACTGATCAAGACGAAACGGCACCGACACCGCCACTGCACCGAGCACGCCGCTGTCGCTGCCGGTCTCGCCCAGATGCTTGAGCAACACATTGCCGCCGAGGGAATAACCGACCGCATACAGCGGCGCCAGCGGGCGCTTGGCGCGCAGGTGTCTGATGGCTTCGGCGAGGTCTTCGCTGGCGCCGGAGTGGTAACTGCGCGGCAGCAGGTTGGGTTCGCCGGAGCAACCGCGCCAGTTCAGCGCGACGCTGGCCCAGCCTTGCGCGGCGAGGGCGGCCTGAATTCCGGCGACGTAGGGCGAATTGGAAGAACCGGTCAGCCCGTGCAATACCAGCACTAGCGGCGCCTCGGCGCTGTGCGGGCCATGCCAGTCGAGATCGAGGAAATCCCCGTCGTCCAGCCACAGGCGTTCACGCTCGCGATCAAGGTGGACGGTTTTGCGCCACAGCGGCCCCCACAAGGTTTGCAGGTGCGGATTGCCGAGGCCGAAGGCGGGGGTGAAACGTTCAGTTTCCAGAGGGCACACACCTTTTGTGGCGAGGGAGCTTGCTCCCGCTGGGGCGCGAAGCGGCCCTTTTTGGGGACTGCTGCGCAGTCCAGCGGGAGCAAGCTCCCTCGCCACAGGGTTGTTCAATACGTTCAGTTAACGGCCATACGTTGCCACAACGCGTAGTACACCCGCCCGGATTTCTGCTCGCGGTGCAGGCGCCAGTTGCCCGGCAGGCCCAGCGTCGAAGGCGCGGTCTCGCTTTCAGTGTAGATCCACGAATCCGGCGCCAGCCATTGGCGCTCTTCCAGCAGGGCGCAAACGGCCGGCAGCAGGTTCTGGTTGAACGGCGGATCGAGGAACACGAGGTCGAACGGCGTGGCGACCTGGGTTTCCAGATAACGCAGCGCGTCGGCGGTCTGCACCTGGCCGTTGGTGCAGCGCAGGGTGCCGAGGTGTTCCTTCAGGCTCGATACCGCTACGTGGCTGGCATCCAGCGCCTGACCCATGGCTGCGCCACGCGACAGTGCTTCAAGAAACAGCGCGCCGCTGCCGGCGAACGGGTCCAGCACCTTGGCCCCGGCCACATACGGCGCGAGCCAGTTGAACAGGGTTTCGCGCACGCGGTCCGGTGTCGGGCGCAGGCCCGGTGCATCGGGGAAGCTCAGTTTGCGGCTGCGCCATTCGCCGCCGATGATGCGCAGCTGGTTCACACCGTTGTGGACGTTCTGCGCAGGTTTTTTAGGACGAGTAGCCATTAATGCTCCGGAACCCCGAGCGGTTGCTCGGCGGGTTTATCAGATGGGGCCGGTAACGGCTTTTGCGGCACGGTCGGGCCAGCGCTGACGATGACCAGTTTGTCCGTGCTCAGGTGTTTGTTCATCGCGTCTTTGACCTGCTCGACAGTCAGGCTCTGGGACTGACGCATGAAGTCATCCAGATAGCTCAACGGCAGATTATAGAAGCCCATGGCGCCCAGTTGGCCGACGATATCGGCGTTGCTTGCGGTGGACAGCGGGAAGCTGCCGGCCAGCTCGCGCTTGGCGTCGTCGAGTTCTTTCTGGGTCGGGCCGGTCTTCAGATAATCGGCGAGCACGTCCTGCACCAGTTTCAGCGTGCCTTCGCTCATTTCCGCGCGGGTTTGCAGGTTGATCATGAACGGGCCGCGAGCCTGCATCGGGCTGAAACCCGAGTACACGCCGTAGGTCAGGCCACGCTTCTCGCGCACTTCGCTCATCAGGCGGGTGCCGAAACCGCCGCCACCGAGGATCTGATTGCCCATCGACAGCGCCGCGTAATCCGGATCGTCACGGTCGATGCCCAGCTGTGCGAGCAGCAGGTTGGTCTGCTTGGACGGGAACTCGATGTGATTGACGCTGGCTTTCGGTTCCTGCGGCTGGGCGATTTTCGCCAGCGCCGGGCCTTTGGGCAGGGCGCCGGAGACCTGATTGGCAATCGCCTCGGCCTCGGCGCGCGACAGGTCACCGACCAGTGCGATCACCACGTTGCCGGCCGCGTAGGCCTTGGCGTGGAATTCACGCAGTTGCGCCAGAGTGATCTTCGGCACGCTCTGCGGGTTGCCGTCACTGGAGTGCGCGTATGGGTGATCGCCGTACAAAAGCTTCATCAGCTCAAGGCTGGCGAGTTTGCCGGGATTCTGTTTCTGGTACTCGAATCCGGCGAGCATCTGGTTCTTGATGCGCGCAAAGGAATCGGCCGGAAAGGTCGGTTTGCCCACCACTTCGGAGAACAGCTTCAGCGCCGGCTCGCGCTGGTCGGCGGCGCTCAGACTGCGCAGCGAAGCCAGCGCCATGTCCTTGTAGGCGCCGTTGCCGAAATCCGCACCGAGGCCTTCGAAGCCTTGGGCGATGGCGCCGACGTCTTTGCCGGCCACGCCTTCGTTGAGCATGGCGTTGGTCAGGACTGCCAGGCCCGGTGCATTGCCGTCCTGACTGCTGCCGGCGGCGAAGATCAGGCGCATGTCGAACATCGGCAGCTCATGGGCTTCGACGAACAGCACCTTGGCGCCTTCGGCGGTGTTCCAGGCCTGCACGTCGAGCTTGCGGCTGGCCGGGGCCTTGCCGTCGAGTTCGGCCAGCGATTGCAGCTTCTGGCTGGTCTTGGCGTTGTCCAGTGCTTCGCTGGCGTCGGTTTTGACACCGGGCATCAGATAGAACGCGGCGGAGCCGATCACTGCAATGGCGATCAGACCAAGCAACAGGCGTGGGGATTTGCGCTCACTCATGAGTCGTCTCCAGTGGCAGGACATGGGCGACGCTGAGACGTTCGCGGGTGAAATACAGCTTGGCGGCGTTCTGGATGTCTTGCGGGGTCACGCTTTCCAGATCGGCGAGTTCGGTGTCCATCAACTTCCACGACAGCCCGACCGTTTCCAGTTGGCCGATGGCGGTGGCCTGACTGGTGATCGAATCACGTTCGAACACCAGGCCGGCGATCACTTGCGCCCGCACGCGCTCCAGTTCTTCGGCGGACGGTGCGGTGGTTTTCAGCTGTTCCAGCAGTTTCCACAGACCGGCTTCAGCTTGCGCCATGGTCTTTTTCTTCTGCGTGTTCGGCGTCGCCGACAGGGTGAACAGGCTGTCGCCACGGGTGTAGGCGTCGTAGCTCGACGAACCGCCCGAGACCAACTCTTCACCGCGCTCCAGTTGCGTCGGGATGCGCCCGCTGTAACCGCCGTCGAGCAGCGCCGAGATCAGGCGCAGGGCGTTGACCGAGCGCTTGTCTTCAGCAGTGGCAATGCTTGGCACGTTAAAGCCGAGCATCAGGCTGGGAAGTTGGGTCTGCACATGCAGGGTGATCTGGCGCTCACCGGGTTCGGCCAGTTCCAGTGGTTTCTTCGCCGGTGGCACGTCGCGCTTGGCAATCGGCCCGAAGTAGCGTTGGGCGAGGGTCTTCACTTCATCGGGGGTGACGTCGCCGACCACTACCAGCGTGGCGTTGTTTGGCACATACCAGGACTGATACCAGTGGCGCAGCTCTTCGACCTTCATCCGGTCCAGGTCCGCCATCCAGCCGATGGTCGGTGTGTGGTAGCCGCTGGCCGGGTAAGCCATAGCCTTGTAACGCTCGTAAGCCTTGGACATCGGCTTATCGTCAGTGCGCAGGCGACGCTCTTCCTTGATGACTTCGATTTCCTTGGCGAACTCGTCAGCCGGCAGGCGCAGATTGGCCATGCGGTCGGCTTCCAGTTCGAAGGCCACGCCCAAACGGTCGCGGGCCAGCACCTGGTAATACGCGGTAAAATCGTCGCTGGTGAACGCGTTTTCTTCGGCGCCCAGATCGCGCAGGATCAACGAGGCTTCGCCGGGGCCGACTTTCTCGCTGCCCTTGAACATCATGTGCTCAAGCGCGTGGGACAGGCCGGTCTGGCCCGGGGTTTCGTAGCTGGAACCGACCTTGTACCAGACCTGCGACACCACCACCGGCGCGCGATGGTCTTCGCGCACGACGACCTTCAGACCGTTGTCGAGGGTGAATTCGTGGGTCGGTTGCGGGTCGGCCGCCAGGGCCGAAAGGGGCAGGCAGACTGTGCTGAGCAGCAGGCCTGCAGCGCGGCGGGCTAGAGCATTCATTCGTTTTTTAACCTGTTGGGCTGCCCGCTTGGTCTTAGCGTCGGCGGGCGAGAGGGTGCTAGGATACTGATCCGTTTTACCGGCGACCACGCCTATCAGGTTTTCAGGCCTGATGCGGTTGTATAGGTTGGCGGCAGAAAGCTGCGGTTTATCGACTAGACTTCGCTTTTTCGCCGATTTTGCCGGTTTAGTCCTTCGTTAATACGAATCTTTGGGGTGCCGCTGGCGCCTCGACAAAATGTTGCGCGTGAACAAGCTGGATGAAACACAGTCTGTTCTGCATCGAATATTTATTTGCCGGGGCGCCCTTATGGCGCGTCGCTACCGTGAGATAGCCGTCCTCCATGTTTGGTTCCAACGACGACAAGAAGACCCCAGCTGCGGCTGGCGAGAAGAAAAGCCTGTTCGGATGGCTGCGTAAGAAACCGCAGGAACCCGTCGTCGAACAGCCGCCCGCGATTCCTGAACCGGCTCCGACGCCAGCGCCTGCTATAGAAGAAGAGCCGGCGCCGATCGTGCTGCCGATTGCCGAGCCGGTGCTGCAACCGGTCGAACCCGAGCCAGAATCTGAAACCCCGGTGGCGGCCGAGCTGCCACTGACTCCGGCGGCCGAGCCGTGGCTGACCTTGCCGGTGGCGGAAGAACCGGTGGCCTTGGTCGAAGAGGCCGCGCCGCATGTGACGCCGCCGATTCCTGCACCTGCCGCGTTCGTCCCTGAAGTCGCTCCGGCGCCAGTGGTTGAGCCGGTTGTCGAGCCTGCGCCGGCTGTTCCCGAGCCAGTGACCCCGGTGGTCGTCGCCCCTGTTGCGCCGGTCGCTCAGCAGCCCGAGCCTGCACCTGCACCTGCACCTGCACCTGCACCTGCACCTGCACCTGCACCTGCACCTGCACCTGCACCTGCACCTGCACCTGCACCTGCACCTGTCGTCGCTGCTCCGGTGGTGCCGGTAGAAGTGGTTGCTGAAACGCCAGTGGAAGCCCCGCGCAGCGAAGAAACCAAAGTCGGCTTCTTCGCCCGCCTCAAGCAAGGCCTGTCGAAAACCAGCGCCAGCATCGGCGAGGGCATGGCCAGCCTGTTTCTCGGCCGTAAAACCATTGATGACGATTTGCTCGATGAGCTGGAAACCCGTCTGCTGACCGCCGACGTCGGTGTCGAAGCCACCACGCAGATCATCCAGCGCCTGACTCAGAAGGTTGCACGCAAAGAGTTGGCTGACGCCGACGCGCTGTACAAGTCGTTGCAGGCCGAGCTGGCGGCGATGCTCAAGCCGGTCGAGCAGCCGCTGAAAATTGCCTCGCAGAACAAGCCGTTCGTGATTCTGGTGGTCGGCGTCAATGGCGCCGGCAAGACCACCACCATTGGCAAGCTGGCGAAGAAGCTGCAACTGGAAGGCAAGAAAGTCATGCTCGCCGCCGGTGACACCTTCCGCGCCGCTGCCGTTGAGCAGCTGCAGGTCTGGGGCGAGCGCAACAAGATCCCGGTGATTGCCCAGCACACCGGTGCCGACTCTGCTTCGGTGATCTTCGACGCCGTGCAGGCCGCCAAGGCCCGTGGCATCGACGTGTTGATCGCCGACACCGCCGGTCGTCTGCACACCAAAGACAACCTGATGGAAGAGCTGAAGAAAGTTCGCCGGGTGATCGGCAAGCTCGACGCCGACGCACCGCACGAAGTGCTGCTGGTACTTGATGCCGGCACCGGTCAGAACGCGATCAACCAGGCCAAGCAATTCAACCAGACCGTCGAACTGACTGGCCTGGCGCTGACCAAGCTGGACGGTACCGCCAAGGGCGGGGTGATTTTTGCCCTGGCCAAGCAGTTTGGCCTGCCGATCCGCTACATCGGCGTCGGTGAAGGCATCGACGATCTGCGTACCTTTGAAGCCGAACCCTTTGTCCAGGCACTGTTTGCCGAGCGGGAGCGTTCATGATTCGTTTCGAACAGGTCGGTAAACGCTACCCGAACGGTCACGTCGGCTTGCATGAGCTGAGCTTTCGAGTGCGTCGTGGCGAGTTTCTGTTTGTCACCGGCCACTCCGGTGCCGGTAAATCCACGCTGTTGCGCCTGTTGCTGGCGATGGAGCGTCCGACCAGCGGCAAACTGCTGCTGGCCGGGCAGGATCTGAGCACCATCAGCAACGCACAGATCCCGTTCCTGCGTCGGCAGATCGGCGTGGTGTTCCAGAATCACCAGTTGCTGTTCGATCGCACGGTGTTCAACAACGTCGCGCTGCCGCTGCAAATTCTCGGCTTGTCCAAGGCCGAAATCGCCAAGCGCGTCGATTCGGCGCTGGAGCGCGTGGCGTTGTCGGATAAAACCGATTTGTACCCGGGCGATCTGTCCACCGGTCAGCAACAGCGCGTCGGCATCGCCCGCGCCATCGTCCACCGTCCGGCCCTGCTGCTGGCGGACGAACCGACCGGTAACCTCGACCCGCGCCTGGCGGCCGAGATCATGGGCGTGTTCGAAGACATCAACCGGCTGGGCACCAGCGTGCTGATCGCCAGTCACGACCTGGCGCTGATTGCGCGCATGCGGCACCGTATGCTGACCCTGCAACGCGGCCGACTGATCGGCGACGGGGAGGCCGGCGTATGAGTGCGACACGCAGTCCGAAGGTTTCCGAGCGCGTGGCCCCGAAGGCCGCCGACCCGCAACCGCCAAAGAAGAAAAAACACGACGATGACGACGGTCCGGACTTTTCCACGCTGTTGCGCTCGTGGATCGAAAGTCACCGCGCCAGCCTGCTCGACAGCCTGCGGCGCCTCGGCAAGCAGCCGATCGGCAGCTTCTTTACCTGCATGGTGATGGCCGTGGCGTTGAGCTTGCCGATGGGCCTGTCGCTGCTGATCAACAACGTCGAGCGTCTCGGTGGTTCGTGGCAGCGTGCGGCGCAGATTTCGCTGTACCTGCAACTGGACGCCACGCCCGCGCAGGGTGAATCGCTGCGCGAGCAGATCAAAGGCATGCCCGGCGTCGCTGATGCCGAATATGTCGGCCGTGATCAGGCGCTGGAAGAGTTCCAGCAGCAGTCCGGTCTGGGCGAAGCCCTGCGCGAGCTGCCGGAGAACCCGCTGCCGGGCGTGGTGCTGGTGACCCCGAACGAGGTCGACAAGCCGACTCTGGAAGCATTAAGACAAAAACTTTCCGAGCTGCCGAAGGTACAACAGGCGCAACTTGATCTAGTCTGGGTCGAGCGTCTGGCCGCCATCCTCAAGCTCGGTGACCGTTTTGTCTTCGGTCTGACGGTGCTTTTGGTTTCTGCATTACTTTTGGTGATAGGCAATACCATTCGTCTTCATATTGAAAACCGCCGCACAGAGATAGAAGTGATTAAACTCGTCGGCGGCACTGACAGTTATGTGCGTCGCCCCTTCCTTTATATGGGCGCGTTGTATGGCTTCGGTGCGGGGGTTCTGTCCTGGGGAGTGCTGGCGTTCGGCCTCAACTGGCTGAACGACGCGGTGGTTGGACTGGCCGGCTTGTACGGCAGTGATTTCGCGCTGGCCGGAGTGCCAGTTGCCGACGGTCTGTCGCTCTTGCTTGGCGCGGTGCTGTTGGGTTATATCGGTGCATGGATTGCAGTCGCACGTCATCTCAGGGAGCTGGCGCCGAAGTAGAATCTTTTTTGCGCGTGATTGACCTTGCGGTTTTTTTGGGAACTTGTACTTGAATTCCCGGTCAATTTTTCGCAGTGCCGAGAGGCACGAGTATGTAAGTGGGAGGTTTTTTCGCATGACCAATTCTTTGCAACCTGCGTACGCGTTGGTTCCGGGTGCGAACCTGGAAGCCTATGTGCACACCGTCAACAGCATTCCATTGCTGACGCCGGAGCAGGAGCGTGAACTGGCCGAGAGTCTCTACTATGAGCAGGATTTGGGGGCGGCTCGGCAGATGGTGCTCGCCCACCTGCGATTTGTCGTACACATTGCCCGTAGCTATTCCGGCTACGGTCTGGCTCAGGCTGACCTGATCCAGGAAGGTAACGTCGGCTTGATGAAGGCGGTAAAACGCTTCAACCCGGAAATGGGTGTGCGTCTGGTGTCGTTCGCCGTGCACTGGATCAAGGCGGAAATTCACGAGTTCATCCTGCGCAACTGGCGCATTGTGAAGGTCGCGACCACCAAGGCGCAGCGCAAGCTGTTCTTCAACCTGCGCAGCCAGAAGAAACGTCTGGCGTGGCTGAACAACGAGGAAGTCCACCGTGTGGCGGAAAGCCTTGGCGTCGAACCACGTGAAGTGCGCGAGATGGAAAGTCGCCTGACTGGCCATGACATGGCCTTCGACCCGGCTGCAGAAGCTGACGACGACAGCGCTTTTCAGTCGCCGGCCAACTACCTGGAAGACCACCGGTACGACCCGGCGCGTCAACTGGAAGATGCCGACTGGAGCGACAACTCCAACCACAACCTGCACGAAGCGCTGGAAGTGCTGGACGAACGTAGCCGCGACATCCTCTACCAGCGCTGGCTGGCAGAAGAGAAAGCCACGCTGCACGACCTGGCGCAGAAGTACAACGTATCGGCCGAGCGGATCCGTCAGCTCGAGAAGAGCGCGATGAACAAGCTCAAATTGTCGATCGCCGCATAACCGGCGCTCAGGCAAACAAAAACGCCCCGATCAGCGATGATCGGGGCGTTTTCATTTCTGTTTCAACACAAATCCCTGTGGGAGCGGGCTTGCTCGCGAAGGCGTCGTGTCAGTCACCGACAATGCTGGCTGACCCACCGCCTTCGCGAGCAAGCCCGCTCCCACAGTGATTGATGGTGTCTGAATGATTGAATGTGGTTATTCGGCCCAAGGCGCCCGGCGCGAATCATCAAGCCCCAGCAGGTAACTGGTCCCACCCAGCTGGCTCATCTGCTGCCGAATCCACCCGGCCCGGCGCGACACATACGCTGTCGGATGGCTGGCGCTCCACACTCGCGGGTTAGGCAGCACCGCCGCCAGATAACTCGCCTGCTGCCGCGACAGTGACTTGGCGCTCACACCAAAGTGATGACGTGCTGCGGCTTCGGCACCAAACACCCCGTCATCCCACTCGACGCTGTTCAGGTAAACCTCAAGAATCCGCTGCTTGGGCCACAACACCTCGATCAGTGCGGTAAACCATGCTTCCAGGCCTTTGCGCAGATAGCTGCGACCGGACCACAGAAACAGGTTCTTCGACACTTGTTGGCTCAAGGTGCTGGCACCGCGAATCGAACCGCCGAGTTCGTTGTGGGCCAGCGCAGCCTGAATCGCGCCGAAGTCAAAACCCCAGTGCTCGGGAAACTTCTGATCTTCGCCGGCCATGACCGCGACCTTGAGGTCGTCGGAAATCTCGTCCCACGGTTTCCAGGTGCGCTGCAGGTCAATCGGCTCGCCGTCGACCCAGGATTCGATCTTGCGCTCGACCATCAGCGCCGTGCCCGGCGGTGGCACGAAGCGAAACAGCAACACCAGCAATACACTGCCGCCCGCGAACCAGAGCAGGGCCTTCGTGAGACGACGCAAAAGTGAACGCAGCATAGAGATGGCTTGGCCGAACCGATAGAGCGGGCCATTATACAGACCCTGCCGAACGAGTCTGACTGGAGTTCCACATGCTGCGTGGCTTTCTGATGCTGGCCGCTTTCTTTGGTTTTACCGGTGTGGGCCTTGGCGCCTTCGCCGCTCATGGCCTGAAGAGCCGCCTGACCCCCGAGTATCTGGCGATTTTCCACACCGGCGTGACCTATCAACTGGTGCACACGCTGGCGCTGTTCGGCGTTGCGCTGCTGGCCACGCAGATTCAGGGACGATTGGTGGCCTGGGCTGGTATCTCGTTCGCCGTCGGCATCCTGTTGTTCTCGGGCAGTCTGTATGTGCTGACCACCACCGGCATCAGCAAGCTCGGCATCATCACCCCGTTCGGCGGTCTGGCGTTTCTGGTTGGCTGGCTGTGTCTTGGACTTGCCGCCTGGCGCCTGCAGTAAACCGCTTGACGCTTGGTGCTGACCTTTAGGTCATGATCGGGCTAGAATGCCACCCCCTAAAAATGATGGCGGCCAGGCGCATGCGCATTCAGTTGAACGGCGAATCCCTTGAACTGCCCGACGGTGAAACCGTTGCGGCCCTGATTGCCCGTATGGACCTGACCGGTCGCCGGGTGGCAGTCGAACTCAATCTGGATATCGTCCCGCGCAGCCAGCATGCCGACACCATCCTGAACGACGGCGACAACGTCGAAGTGGTGCACGCCATCGGCGGCGGCTGATCGCCGGCCCGCAAGGGCACAGAATTCTGCAAGACCCTCACCCCTAAAGAGGATTCCCCATGAGCATCGTTCGCAGCGACAAGCCTTTTGTTCTGGCCGGTCGTACTTACCAGTCGCGTTTGCTGGTCGGTACCGGCAAGTACCGTGACATGGAAGAAACCCGTCAGGCCATCGAAGCCTCGGGTGCCGAGATCGTCACCTTCGCCGTGCGCCGTACCAACCTCGGCCAGATCGAAGGCGAGCCGAACCTGCTCGAAGTGCTGTCGCCGGATCGCTACACCTTCCTGCCGAACACCGCCGGTTGCTACGACGCTATCGAGGCCGTGCGCACTTGCCGCCTGGCCCGTGAGTTGCTCGATGGTCACAACCTGGTGAAGCTGGAAGTGCTGGCCGACCAGAAAACCCTGTTCCCCAACGTGATCGAAACCCTCAAGGCCGCCGAAACGCTGGTCAAGGAAGGCTTTGACGTGATGGTTTACACCAGTGATGACCCGATCATCGCTCGCCAACTGGCGGAAATCGGCTGCATCGCGGTCATGCCGCTGGCCGGTCTGATCGGTTCCGGATTGGGGATCTGCAACCCGTACAACCTGCAGATCATCCTCGAAGAAGCGAAAATTCCGGTGCTGGTGGATGCCGGTGTCGGTACTGCTTCCGACGCCACCATCGCCATGGAACTGGGCTGTGACGCGGTGCTGATGAACTCGGCCATCGCTCATGCTCAGCAACCGCTGATGATGGCCCAAGCCATGCAACACGCGATCGTCGCAGGCCGCTTGGCCTACCTCGCCGGCCGCATGCCGAAAAAACTCTATGCCAGCGCCTCTTCGCCGCTGGATGGTCTGATCAAGTAAGAGCCATTGATGACTGAATCGAACGACACGCCTATCCAGACGGAAGAGGGCGACGAGCGCCAACACCGCCGCATCAAGAGCTTCGTGATGCGCGCCGGGCGCATGACCGAAGGCCAGCAACGTGGTCTGGATCAGGGCGCGCCGCTGTACGTGCTGCCGCTGGCCGACGCGCCGGTGGATTACGATCAGGTGTTCGGCCGTTCGGCACCGCGCTCGCTGGAGATCGGTTTCGGCATGGGCCACTCGCTGCTGGAAATGGCCGCGGCGGCACCGGATCAGGACTTCATCGGTGTGGAAGTGCACCGTCCGGGTGTCGGCGCGCTGCTCAATGGCGTGCTGACTCAGGGCCTGACCAACCTGCGGGTCTACGATTGCGACGCGATTGAAGTGCTCAACCGCTGCATCGCAGACAACAGCCTCGATCGCCTGATGCTGTTCTTCCCGGATCCATGGCACAAGAGCCGTCACCACAAGCGTCGTATCGTTCAGGCGTCCTTCGCCGAACTGGTGCGCAGCAAGCTGAAGGTTGGCGGCATCCTGCACATGGCCACCGACTGGGAGCCGTACGCCGAGTACATGCTGGAAGTGATGAACGTCGCCCCGGGCTACCGCAACCTCGCCGAAGACGGCAAATGCGTACCACGCCCGGCCGAACGGCCGATCACCAAGTTCGAACGCCGCGGCGAACGTCTTGGGCATGGCGTGTGGGATCTGAAGTTCGAGAAAATCTCCTGAGCATCACGCAAAACCCAATGTGGGAGCGGGCTTGCTCGCGAAAGCGGTGATTCATTCAACGTTGATGTTGACTGATACGACGCCTTCGCGAGCAAGCCCGCTCCCACAGTTGTTTTGTGTGCTCAGCAATTACACGGTGGAGAGAAAGCGCGCCGGCACCTGTTCTGTCAGCCAAACGCCGTTTTCGGCCTGATAGAACTTCAAACCCTGTTCTTCCATCTGCCGTGCGGCGACTTTCAGAATCACCACGGTGCCATAGCGCTGCCCGACGGCCGAAGCGGTGTCGATGTCTTGGGAAAGGTGCACGTGATGGCGTGATCCCGGGATCAGGCCTTGTTCTTTGATTGACTCAAGAAAGCGCGTCGCTGTGCCGTGATACAGCGTTTGCGGTGGCTGTTTCTGCTCGAACTGCAAATCCACGCTTTTCGTTGAGTGGCCCTGAACCGCACGAATCAGTTGGCCGTCCTCGGAAATCGAGAAGCGCTTCTTGTCGCTACTTGTCACGACCGCTTCAATCAGTTCGCGATCCAGTTTGCGACCGTCACGCGCAGCACCGTTGATCAGTTCTTCGATATTTGCCCAGCCTTCAGAGTCCAGCGTCAGACCGATCGCCTGAGGTTCGTGGCGCAATACGAAGCTGAGAAATTTGCTTGTCTCGTCCAAATTTTTTTTGCTCATGAACTTCCCTGTCATTGCGATCAACTGTGGGAGCGGGCTTGCTCGCGAAAGCGGTGAATCATTCAACGTTGATGTTGACTGATACGACGCCTTCGCGAGCAAGCCCGCTCCCACAGTTGTTTTTGGTGATGGCTGAAAATCAGCGGCGGTCAGCGACGACGCCGATAAGCACCAGCACCACCAGCAGCACCGGCGCCAGGCTGTAGTTGTTGAACTGGCTCAGGCCCTTGACCACCCACGGCGTGGCGTAGATCAGCGCGGCGCCGCTGCCGATTACGCACAGCAGGGCCATCAGCGGTACGCGCAAGGCGCCGGCGATGCTGCCAAGGCGTTGTTCGACCCAGCCCTTGAAGTCGGCGCCGAACAGCACCAGCAGGCAGCCCACCAGGGCCAGGGCGATTTCCGAGAGGTTGCTGCGGCTCCAGCGGGACACGGTGGCGAGCAGATCGAGTATCAAATCCATGCGGTTTTCCTTAGGGCGGCCGTGGGGTTCAGCTCAGAAATTTCTGCAGCAAGTCGTTGAGAAACAGTTGTCCGCGCTCGGTGGCCGCCAGACGTGACGGTTCGACCTGCATCAGGCCACTTTGTTCGGCCTCGCGGCGGTGCTCGGCGAGACTTTCCAGCGGCAGGCCGGTGCGTTCGGGATACAGGCGTGATTCCACCCCGGCAGTCAGGCGCAGGGCGTTCATCAGGAACTCGAACGGCATCTCGTCATTGCTCAGGGCTTTCTCGCCGGCCTGGAAACTCTTGGCCGGGTTGAGATAGTCCTTCGGCAGGCGTGTCTTCCAGGTGCGGACGATGCGCCCGTCCGGATGACTGAGCTTGCCGTGGGCGCCAGCACCGATGCCGATGAAGTCGCCGAAACTCCAGTAATTGAGGTTGTGCCGCGCCGGCCGCCCGGGCTGGGCATAGGCCGAGACTTCGTATTGCGCGTAACCGTGCGCGGCCAGCAGCGCTTGTCCGGCTTCCTGAATGTCCCACAGCGTATCGTCTTCCGGCAGCACCGGCGGCTGGTTCCAGAACACCGTGTTCGGCTCCAGTGTCAGCTGATACCAGGAGATGTGCGTCGGTTTCAGTTCGATGGCCTGACGCAGGTCGCTCAAGGCATCGTCCAGCGACTGATCGGGCAGGCCGTGCATCAAGTCGAGGTTGAAGTTATCGAACCCGGCCTGACGCGCCATACCTGCCGCGCGCACCGCTTCGTCGCCGTTATGGATGCGCCCGAGGGCTTCGAGTTTCTGCTGCTGGAAGCTCTGAATGCCGATCGACAGGCGATTGATCCCCAGCTTGCGGTACGCAACGAACTTCTCTTGCTCGAAGGTGCCGGGATTGGCTTCCAGGGTGATCTCGATGTCGTGGGCGAACGGGATGCGCTGCTCGACGCCTTTGAGCAAGCGCCCGAGGGCTTGCGCGCTGAACAGGCTCGGCGTACCGCCACCGAAGAAGATCGAACTGATTTCACGGCCATACACCGCGTGCAGGTCCTGATCGAGATCGGCCAGCAACGCGTCGACGTATTCCTCTTCTGGCAGCACCGGGCTGGCGGTGTGCGAGTTGAAATCGCAATACGGGCATTTGCGCACACACCACGGAATGTGGATGTACAACGCCAGAGGCGGCAGTGCAGGCAGCGGCGCCCGAGGCGAAGAGGCGGCGCCGCCGATGATCAGCGACGACGCGGGGTGGCTGTGGGTCATTTCAGGCCCAGACGCTGGCGCAGCAGATCCATTGCACGGGCGCGGTGGCTGATCTGGTTCTTGTCGGCCGGGCTCAGTTCGGCGCTGGACACGTCTCGCTCCGGCACCCAGAACAGCGGGTCGTAGCCGAAACCGTGCTCGCCGCTGGCGGCGGTCAGGATGCGCCCGTGCCACAGGCCTTCGCAGAGAATCGGCAGCGGATCATCGGCATGCCGCACCAGTGCCAGCACGCAGACGAACTGCGCGCCGCGCTCGGCTTGCGGCACGTCTTTGAGGGCCTCGAGCAGTTTGGCGTTGTTCGCCGCATCGCCCTTGCCGTCGGCATAGCGCGCCGAGTAGATGCCCGGTGCACCGCCGAGGAAATCCACCGCCAGACCCGAGTCGTCGGCCAGCGCCGGCAGGCCGGAGATGCGCGCGGCATTGCGCGCCTTGAGGATCGCGTTCTCGACGAACGACAGACCGGTTTCCTCCGGTTCGACCTTGCTCCATTCGCCGATCGAGCGCAGTTGCACCGAGTCGCCGAGCATGGCCTGGAGTTCCTTGAGTTTGCCGGCGTTATGGCTGGCCAGTACGAGTTGCGTGAGGTTCATCATTCGCCGGGAAAGAGTTCTTGGTTGAAGTTGATGGTGTTGATCTTGTCACCGTTCTGCACCTTGATTTCAAAGGTGCGGGTTTCCTGCTGCTCCACCGGGTACTGGGCGATGTAGTAGATCGCGCCCTGTTCGGTGACCTGGCGGAAGTTCAGCGGCACGCTCTGGCTGGTCAGGTCTTTGACCGTGCCGGTGACGTTGGCGATCAGCGGTTTGCCGTCCTTGATCACCGAGACATTGATCACGCCCTGGTTCTTGCTGCGGATCAGCTCGGCTGCTTTGGCGATGTCGGGTGTCAGGAAGGTCGAGTTGAAGGTGTTGTAGTGCACGGTAACGTCACCGAACACTTCCTTGCGTTCGCCCTTGATGGCATCGGCGGCCACCGCCGACAGACTCAGGCAGGCGGCCAATAGCACAGTAATCAAGCGACCCATGATCGTTCTCCTCGAAATGTCGTGGTTCAGACCGCGACCCGATGATCTGCAAGCACCGGGCTGCTGACGCGGTAGATACCAATCTCACCTAACAGATTAGGCCATAGCTTACTGGCCCACCCGTGGCGGTGCTGTTGATCCACGGCAAGCCGATCAATGACCTTCGCATCACGTTCGCGACAAAGTTCTTCAAAGTCTTCGAAGGTGCAGAAGTGAATGTTCGGCGTGTTGTACCAGGTGTACGGCAGAAATTCCGACACCGGCATCCGGCCCTTGCTCGCCAGGTACCAGCGGCAGCGCCAGTGCCCGAAGTTGGGGAAGGTGATGATGCACTGACGACCGACCCGCAGCATCTCGTCGAGGATCTTGTCCGGGTAGTGCACGGCTTGCAGGGCCTGGGTCATGACGACGATGTCGAAACTGTTGCTGGCGAAGTTGCCCAGTCCCTTGTCCAGGTCCTGCTCGATGACGTTGATGCCCTTGGCCACGCACTCGGCGATGTTATCGGCGTCGTTTTCCAGGCCATAACCGGTGACGTTCTTGTTGTCGCGCAGCCAGGTCAGCAATTCGCCGTCGCCGCAACCGAGGTCGAGCACGCGGCTGCCGGCGGGGATCCATTCCTGGATGATTTCCAGATCAGCTCTCATGGCTTGTTCACACCGTAATTCGGTTCATGTAATTGCCGAACGCCTGCAGATAGCGCGGGATCGGAATCAGGAAGGCGTCGTGGCCCTGTGGCGCGTCGATTTCCAGATAGCTGACGTCTTTGCGTGCCGCCATCAGCGCGTCCACCAGCTCCCGCGAGCGGGCCGGGGAGAAGCGCCAGTCGGTGGTGAACGACATCACGCAGAACTTGGCGGTGGCGTTTTCGAAAGTTTTCGCCAGGTTATCGTCGAAGTTCGCCGCCGGATCGAAGTAGTCCAGTGCCTTGGTCATCAACAGGTAAGTGTTGGCATCGAAACGCCCGGAGAATTCTTCACCCTGATAGCGCAGGTAGCTTTCGACCTGGAACTCGACGCTGTGGAAGTCGTAGTTGAGCTTTTCGCTCTTCAGGCCGCGGCCGAATTTCTCGCCCATCGAGTCGTCGGACAGGTAGGTGATGTGCCCGACCATCCGCGCCAGCATCAGCCCGCGCTTGGGAATCACCCCCTGTTCCTGGAACGAACCGCCGTGGAATTCCGGGTCGGTAAGGATCGCCTGGCGCGCCACTTCGTTGAAGGCGATGTTCTGCGCCGACAGCTTGGGGGCCGAGGCGATGGCCAGGCAGTGGCGCACGCGATCCGGGTAGGTGATGGTCCACTGCAGCGCCTGCATGCCGCCCAGGCTGCCGCCGATCACTGCGGCAAACTGACGAATGCCGAGCAAGTCAGCCAGACGCGCCTGACTGTGCACCCAGTCTTCGACGGTGAGCACCGGGAAATCGGCGCCGAACGGCTTGCCGGTCTCCGGGTTGATACTGCTCGGGCCGGTGGAGCCGTTGCAGCCGCCCAGATTGTTCAGGCTGACCACGAAGAACTTATTGGTGTCGATCGGTTTGCCGGGGCCGATGCAGCTGTCCCACCAACCGGGCTTGCGGTCGTCGGGGCTGTGATAGCCGGCAGCGTGATGATGACCAGACAAGGCGTGGCAGATCAGCACGGCGTTGCTCGCCTGTGCGTTCAGCGTGCCGTAGGTTTCGTAGATCAGGTCGTAGGCGGGCAGCGAACGGCCACAGGCCAGAGCCAGAGGTTCACTGAAGTGCGCCGTTTGCGGCGTCACCAGACCAACAGAATCGGGGGGAAAGGCAGCTGGCATCGACCCTGCTCTCGTTGAAATGAGGCGTAAGTCTAAAGAGCATGGGAGTTAGCGGCAAGCAACGATCGGGCCTGTTTGTTCGCTTTGGACCGAGGCGCGGCCATTCGCGAGCAAGCCCGCTCCCACAGGGGAATGCGATCTCCTGTGGGAGCGGGCTTGCTCGCGAATGGAGCGACTCGGTGGGTCAGGCTGGACGCGTCAGATCAGGCAACTCCGGCAGCTTCTTCGGCGCACAGATCTTCACCCGTTTCTGCCGGTTCAACTCGCCGCTGAGCAAGTTGACCTGGCTCTTGGAAACCCCAAACGCCTTGGCCAGAAAGCCCATCAGATACGCATTGGCCTTGCCCTCGACCGGCGGCGCGGTGAGGCGGATCTTCAGGCGGTCACCGTGCAGCCCGGCGAAATCATCGCTGCGGGCTGCCGGTTGCAGATGACATTCGAGGATCAGATCGTCGCCGTCCCAGCGAAACCAACTCACATCAGCAGGCGCAGGATTTCCGGCATCATGGTCATTGCCGCCAGATTGTTGATCACCAGCATGTCGATCAGCTTCAGCGCCAGGAAGGCGAAAATCGGCGACAGGTCCAGACCGCCGAGGTTCGGCAGAATCTTGCGGAACGGTGCCAGCGCCGGCTCGCAGATCTGGTTCACCAGTTCAGCGCCCGGGTTGTGGCTGCCCGGGGCGACCCACGACAGGATCACGCTGATGATCAGGGCGAAGAAGAAAATCTTCAGGAACAGCGCGGTGACGCCGATGATCGACCAGATGAACAGTTGTAGCGGGTTGCCGGTGGTGCCGTAGGTCAGCAGCAGGGTCAGGGCCATCAGGGCCAGTTGCACCAGAATCGCCAGCACCAGCGAAGACATGTCGAGGCCGAAGATGCTCGGGATGATCCGGCGCAGTGGCTTGAGCAGTGGCTGGGTAGCCTTGACCACGAACTGGCACAGCGGGTTGTAGAAGTTTGCGCGCACCAGTTGCAGGACGAAGCGCAACAGCACGATCAGCAGGTACAGACTGCCGAGGGTTTGCAGCACGTAAACCGCTGCGGTGTTCAATCCAATCATGTAAGGCTCCTTATTTGCCCAGTTGTTCGGCCATTTCGGCCGAGCGGTGCGCGGCGGTGCCGAGTGCTTTTTCTACCAGGGCTTCGAAGCCGTTAGCCTGGAATGATTTGATCGCGGCCTCTGTGGTGCCATTTGGCGAGGTCACGCGGCGGCGCAGCTCGGCAGCGTCGACATCGCTGGATACCGCCATGTGCGCGGCGCCCAGAGCCGTTTGCAGGGTCAGTTGCTCGGCGATTTCCTTTGGCAGGCCGAGTTTGACGCCAGCGGCGGTCATCGCTTCGATCAGCAGGAAGAAGTACGCCGGGCCGGAACCGGAGACGGCGGTCACCGCATCGAGTTGCTGCTCTTCGTCCAGCCACAGCGCGATACCCACGGCGGACAGCAGCTCTTCAGCCTGCTGACGCTGTTCGGCGGTCACTTCGCTGGTGGCGTACAGGCCGCTGACGCCCTGGCGCAGCAGTGCCGGGGTGTTCGGCATGCAGCGCACGATCGGCTGCTCGCCGAGCCATGCGGTCATGCTCGCGCAAGTGATGCCGGCGGCGATCGACACCACCAGTTGCTGCGGTTTCAGACTTGGGCGGATGGCTTCGCACACGGCTTTCATCGCCTGTGGCTTGACCGCCAGTACGATCACGTCGACGCCGTCGATGGCCTGGGCGTTATCGGCGAAGGTTTCGATGCCGTGTTCGGCGCTGACGCGTTGGCGGGTCTCTTCGCCCGGATCGCTGGCGCGGATGTGGCTGGCTTGCAGACCCTTGGCCCGCAGGCCGCCGATCAGGCTGGCGGCCATGTTGCCGGCACCGATAAAGGCAATGCGTGTGTTGCTCATGTCAGGTCCTTTTTCAGATGGCTGTCGGTCATTGCTGACCGTAATCTCTGGCGCCAAACAGGGCGGTACCGATCCGCACCCAGGTGGCGCCTTGGGCGATGGCCGACTCGAGGTCGTGGCTCATACCCATGGAAAGTGTGTCGAGCGGCAGATTCAGGCTGGCCTGCAAACGTTGCACGGCAGCAAAAGCGGCATCTTGTTCGGCGCGATCTTCGGTCGGCTCGGGAATCGCCATCAGCCCGCGCAGTTTCAGCCGGGGCAGGGCGCTGATGGCTTCGGCCAGCGCCGGCAGGTCGGCCGGGGTGCAGCCGGACTTGCTGGCTTCACCACTGACGTTGACCTGAATGCATATGTTCAGCGGCGGCAGCTCGGTCGGGCGCTGCTCGGACAGGCGTTGGGCGATTTTCAGGCGATCCACGGAGTGCACCCAGTCGAAATGCTCGGCGATGGCGCGAGTCTTGTTCGATTGAATGGGGCCGATGAAGTGCCAGATCAAGGGCAGGTCGGCCAGTTCGAGCTGTTTGCCCAAGGCTTCCTGCAGATAATTCTCACCGAAGTCACGCAGGCCGGCGGCATGGGCTTCACGCAGGTCTTGTGCGGGTTTGGTCTTGCTGACCGCCAGCAACTGCACGCTGTTTTCACTGCGCCCGGCCGCTGCGGTGGCAGCCTGGATGCGCGAACTAACCAGTTGGATGTTGTCTGCTATCGTGGACATCAAGAGGCGCCGGCGGTCTGAAGGTTCGCGGCATTCTACTGGAATTGAGGGACGCTATGGATATCACTGAACTGCTGGCGTTCAGCGCCAAACAGGGCGCTTCCGACCTGCACCTGTCGGCCGGTCTGCCGCCGATGATCCGCGTCGATGGCGATGTGCGGCGGATCAATCTGCCGGCGCTGGATCACAAACAAGTGCACGAATTGATCTACGACATCATGAACGACACCCAGCGGGTCGACTTCGAGAAACACCTGGAAACGGATTTCTCGTTCGAAGTCCCCGGCGTGGCGCGCTTTCGGGTCAATGCGTTCAATCAGAACCGGGGCGCCGGCGCGGTGTTTCGCACCATTCCCTCGAAAGTGCTGAGCATGGAAGACCTCGGCATGGGCGATGTCTTTCGCAAGATCACCGATGCCCCGCGCGGGCTGGTGCTGGTGACCGGGCCGACCGGCTCCGGCAAATCCACCACGTTGGCGGCGATGATCGATTACCTCAATACCCATCGCCATCACCATATCCTCACCATCGAAGACCCGATCGAATTCGTCCACGAATCGCGCAAGTGCCTGATCAATCAGCGCGAAGTCCATCGCGATACCCGCAGCTTTGCCACGGCGCTGCGCTCGGCACTGCGCGAAGACCCGGACGTGATTCTGGTTGGCGAGATGCGCGACCTGGAAACCATTCGCCTCGCACTGACTGCCGCTGAGACCGGGCATCTGGTGTTCGGCACGCTGCACACGACGTCCGCCGCCAAGACCATCGACCGTGTTGTCGATGTGTTCCCGGGCGACGAGAAGTCCATGGTGCGTTCGATGCTGTCCGAGTCATTGCTGGCGGTGGTGTCGCAGACGCTGATCAAGAAGATCGGCGGCGGGCGGGTGGCAGCCCACGAGATCATGCTGGGAACATCGGCGATCCGGAACCTGATCCGCGAGGACAAGGTGGCGCAAATGTATTCGGCGATTCAGACCGGCGGGTCGTTGGGGATGCAGACACTCGACATGTGCCTGAAGGAGCTGGTGACCAAGGGCTTGATCAGCCGCGAGCATGCGCGGGAAAAGGCGCGTACGCCGGATAATTTTTAAGAGAGGCTTGTGTTGCTTTCACTGGCCTCTTCGCGAGCAAGCCCGCTCCCACATTCGAATGCATTCCAATGTGGGAGCGGGCTTGCTCGCGAAGGGGTCAGTACTGCTTGAGCAGATTCCGGATCAGTCGACTCAGCGCTGAACCACGCGCATCTGTTTGCCAGCCGGTTCTTTCGGCAGCACACGCTTGGCAACCACGTAATGCTGTTCCCAGTACGGCTTGTTCAGCGTATCGATGCTCACCGCTTTGCCACGGCGTGGTGCGTGGATGAAGCGGTCGTTGCCCAGGTAGATGGCAACGTGGTTGACCCGACGGCTCTTGATGTTGAAGAAAATCAGGTCGCCCGGCTTCAGATCCTTGCGTTCGACTTTTTCGCCATGCCCGCTGGCCATCGCGTTGGAGGTGCGTGGCAGGTCGAACGTGGCGTCGTTGAACGCATATTTCACCAGCCCGCTGCAGTCGAAGCCTTTACTTGGGCTGCTGCCGCCCCAACGGTAGGGAGTACCGAGGACGTTCACCGCACGGCTCAGGACGTTGCTGCTTTCCTTGTTGGCCATCGGTGGCACCAGCTTGCCGTGATTCTTGCTGGCGAGCGTGGTGTGTTTCGTTTGTTTGCTGCTCTTGCTCGAAGGAGCCGAAGCATGGGATTTAGGGGTGAAACCGTTAACGTTGGGAAGACGTTGCTCACGATTGGTGGCGTGGGCGGCCAGTGGCATTAATAGGCAAATAGTTAGCCATGTCTTGAAAAATGGTCGCATTAGGCGTGGCTCTTATGTGTTAGCGCGCAACTTTATAACAGCTTTTTTGTCCCTTCCGAGGCCGTTGGTCGATTCCATCGGAGGGCAACGGAACCAAACAAGCGGCAAACGGACGCAATTGTCGGACAGAAGTCCGGTGCTATAAGGCTTTGACGGACGACACGGTAACATTTGCCGTACGTCGGCTACATGTAAAAAAGTCACAAAGAATTAAAGAAAATTTATCTATCGAGTGAATCGAGGTCTTCATGAACCGCTATCAGCAGGTTGCTGCACCGCAGGATACGCACAGCAAAATCATCGGGTATCTGCTGTGGATTTTTGGTTTCACCGGCGCTCACCGCTTCTATTACGGCAAGCCGGTGACCGGGACGATCTGGTTCTTCACCTTCGGTCTGCTGGGCATTGGCTGGCTGATCGACGTGTTCCTGATCCCGGCAATGGATCGCGAGGCGGATCTGCGTTTCACCGCAGGGCCGATCGAATATAACGTGGCGTGGATTCTGCTGACGTTCCTGGGCGTTTTCGGCGTGCACCGGATGTACCAGGGCAAGTGGATCAGCGGGTTGCTGTATCTGCTGACCGGCGGGTTGTTCTTTATTGGTGTGCTGTATGACTTCTGGACACTGAATGATCAGGTCTCGGTGCGTAACGCGCAGAATCGCGGCGCTTTTCAGTAACCTGTGGCGAGGGGATTTATCCCCGATGGGGCGCGTAGCGGCCCTAAAACATTCAACCGCGGAGGAACTGAATCACCGCGGTTGTAGATTGAGGGCTGCTGCGCAGCCCATCGGGGATAAATCCCCTCGCCACAATGTCCCTCAGCAGCCGGTTACGCCTGGTGGCTGATCCGCCCGTCCACCAGCGTATAGCGCACCACACCCGGCAGGGTGTGCCCAAGGAACGGGCAGTTCTCGCCCTTCGACAGCCAGCCTTCACCGGCCACGGTGGACGCTTTCGGGTCGAACAGCACGATATCCGCCGCACCGCCCACCGCCAGTTTCCCCGCCGGCAGACGCAGTGCATCCGCAGGCCCGGCACTCAGGCGCGCCAGCAGGGTCGGCAGATCCAGCAAACCATCCTCAACCAGCGTCATCGCCAGCGGCAGCAGCAACTCCACACTGCTGATGCCCGGCTCGGTCGCGCCGAACGGTGCCAGTTTGGCGTCGCGTTCTTGCGGCTGGTGATGGCTGGAGATCGCCGAAATCACCCCGGACTTCACCGCTTCACGCAGGCCGTCGCGGTCGGCGCGGGTGCGCAGCGGCGGTTGCACGTGATACAGGCTGCTGAAGTCGATCAGCGCTTCATCGGTGAGGATCAACTGATACAGCGCGACATCCGCCGTCACCTTCAAGCCACGGGCCTGCGCCTGGGCGATCAGGGCCACGCCGCGCGCGCTGGTCAGTTGGCTGAAGTGCGCGCGCACGCCAGTCTGCTCGACCAGCAGCAAATCGCGAGCCAGAGCCACGGTCTCAGCGGTTTCCGGAATCCCCGGCAGACCGAGGAAACTGGCGACCGCGCCTTCATGGGCCAGACCGCCATCCGCCAGATCGTGATCCTGCGAATTGAAAATCACTGTCAGGTCGAAGGTCGCCGCGTATTCCAATGCCCGGCACAGGGTGCGGGTGTTGCGGAAACTCTCCAGACCGTTGCCGAACGCCACACAACCGGCGTCGCGCAGCGCCACCAGTTCGGCCAGTTGCTCGCCGTCCAGGCCTTTGCTCAGTGCGCCAATCGGGAACACCTTGGTGTTGCCGGCCTCGCGGGCGCGGTCGAGGATCAGTTCGGCCACGGCCGAAGTGTCGAGCACCGGTTTGGTCTTCGGTGGGCAGCACAGGCTGGTCACGCCGCCAGCCGCCGCTGCGCGGGTTTCGCTGGCGATGCTGCCTTTGCGGCTGTAGCCCGGCTCGCGCAGAGCCACGTTAAGGTCGACCAGGCCCGGTGCTGCAACCAGACCGCTGGCGTCGATGGTTTCCACAGCGGTGAAACCGGCCGGTGCGGCGCCGAGGGCGACGATCTTGCAGGCTTCAACGTGAATGTCGGTGATTTGATCCAGGCCGCTGCTTGGATCGATGACGCGGGCGCCGAGAATGCTGAGCTTCACTGGGCGTTCTCCTGCTCGAATTGACGTTGCGCTGTTTGCCCGCTCATGGCCATCGACAGCACGGCCATGCGGATGGCGATGCCGTAGGTGACTTGATTGAGGATCACCGAATGCGGGCCGTCGGCCACCGCCGACTCGATCTCTACCCCACGGTTGATCGGCCCCGGGTGCATGACGATGCAATCGGGCTTGGCCCCGGCCAGACGCGCAGTCGTCAGGCCGAACAGGCGGTAGAACTCGCCTTCGCTCGGCAGCAGGCCGCCGGTCATGCGCTCACGCTGCAGGCGCAGCATGATCACCACGTCGACGTCCTTCAGGCCTTCGTTCATGTCGGTGTAGACCTTGACGCCGTACTGCTCGATGCCGATCGGCAGCAGAGTCTTCGGCGCGATCACGCGGATGTCCGGGCAACCGAGGGTCTTCAGGGCGAGCATGTTCGAACGCGCCACCCGCGAGTGCAGGATGTCGCCGACGATCGCCACCGAGAGGTTTTCGAAACCGCCCTTGTGCCGACGGATGGTGAGCATGTCGAGCATGCCTTGGGTCGGGTGCGCGTGACGGCCGTCGCCGCCGTTGATGATTGCCACCTGCGGGCAGACGTGTTCGGCGATGAAGTGTGCGGCGCCGGAGTCACCGTGGCGCACCACGAACATGTCGGCGGCCATCGCTTCGAGGTTGCGCAGGGTGTCGAGCAGGGTTTCACCTTTGCTGGCCGACGAGGTCGACACGTTCAGGGTGATCACGTCCGCCGACAGCCGCTGGGCCGCCAGTTCGAAGGTGGTGCGGGTGCGGGTGGAGTTTTCGAAGAACACGTTGCACACGGTCTTGCCGCGCAGCAACGGGACCTTCTTCACCGCCCGGGCACCGACTTCGAGGAACGAGTCGGCAGTGTCGAGGATTTCCGTCAGCAACTCGCGGCGCAGGCCATCGAGCGAGAGGAAGTGGCGCAGCTGGCCCTGATCATTGAGCTGCAGCGGGCGCTTGGTATCTAGAGGCGTCATCGCGAGGGGGACTCTCAATAAGGGCGGGTTAGGAATTCAGGTCTTGCAGTTCGAGCGTCAGCGGCTCCGGGCCGGACAGCTTGACCCGCTCATTGGCGGCCAGCGACAGCGTCGCGCCGACCACGTTCGGGCGGATCGGCAGCTCGCCGGCGTCCAGGTCGAGCAGGCAGACCAGGGTCACGCTGGCCGGGCGGCCGTAGTCGAACAGTTCGTTCATGGCGGCGCGGATGGTCCGGCCGCTCATCAATACGTCATCGATCAGCACCAGATGCTGGCCTTCGATCTCGAAGGGCAGGGCCGAGGGGCGCACTTGCGGGTGCAGGCCGTTCTGGCTGAAGTCGTCGCGGTAGAAGGAAACATCCAGCGTGCCCAATGGCGCGTCGCTGGCCAATTCCTTGAGCAAGGCCTGCGCGACCCAGATGCCGCCAGTGCGGATGCCGATGTAACGCGGTTCGCTGATATCACGCTGTGCAAGGTGCGCCTTGAGGCGGGTCGCCATCTGGCTGATCAGATCGGCGGGATTGGGCAGGCTCATGGTTGCTCCTTCGTGATTCCGAGCCGCGTCCTGCCGGACGTGGCTGGGTTTATAACCAAAAGAAAAGCGCCGAAGCGCTTGTCAGGATTCAAACAATGCAGTGTTTTCATCGAGCCAGCCCTGTAGCAGCAGAGCGGCGGCGATGGCATCCACCGGGTTGTCGCGGTAACTGCCTTTCTGCCCGCCGCGCACCAGTCGTTCACCCTTGGCTTCAAAGGTGGTCAGGCGTTCGTCGTGGGTATAGAAGGGCACATTGAAACGGCCATTGAGACGGCGGGCGAATTTCTCCGCGCGCAGGCACATCTCGCTGGGCGTGCCGTCCATGTTCAGCGGCAGGCCGACCACCACGGCGTCGGGTTTCCATTCCTTGAACAGCGCTTCGACCTGATTCCAGTCGGGCACGCCGTTCTGCGCTTTCAGGGTGCACAGCTCGCGGGCCTGGCCGGTGATCACCTGGCCGACCGCAACGCCGATCTGTTTGGTGCCGTAGTCGAAGCCGAGAATCAGGCGCAGGGCCATCAGGCGTGCCCCGCCTGGCTGGTCAGCAGGCTGAGGTTGACCCCCAGATGCCGTGCCGCCGCTTCCAGACGCAGTTCGCTGCTGGTGTTGAACAGGATGTCGGCGTCGTACGGGCAGGTCAGCCAGGCGTTGTCGGCCAGCTCGGCCTCCAGTTGCCCGGCTTCCCAACCGGCATAACCGAGGGCAATCACGCTTTTCGCCGGGCCTACGCCGTCGGCGATGGCGAACAGCACGTCCTGGGAGGTGGACAGCGCCAGATCACCGTCCAGCTCGACGGTGGCCTGAAAGGTCTTGCCCGCCGGGTGCAGGACGAAACCGCGATCGGTCTGCACCGGGCCACCAATGAAGATCGGCACATGCTGGCACAGCGCTGGCGGATCGATGTCCGGGCGCAATTGCTCGAGGATGTCAGCCAGATTCAGCTCTTGCGGTCGATTGACCACCAGCCCCATGGCGCCATTGGCCGTGTGCTCGACGATGTAGGTCAAGGTATGGGCAAAGTTCGGGTCGGCCATGTGTGGCATGGCGATCAGGAAGTGATGCTTGAGGTAGCTGGGGCTGACGTTTTTCATGAGCGATAGTGTGGCGTCGTAGGGGCAAACTGACAAGCTGACGATCAGAGAACAACGCAGATCCATTGTTGAAGCTGAACCTTTGTGGTGAGGGGATTTATCCCCGATGGGGCGCGAAGCGGCCCTGAATCCATTGACGTGATATGCCTGACATACCGCGCATGCTGGTTTTGCGACTGCTTCGCAGCCGATCGGGGATAAATCCCCTCACCACAAAAAACCTGTATGCCGGCGGTCAGTTGCTGGAAAGCTTGTCGCCCCGGGCAAACTTCCAGGTGCGGATGATTTCCAGTCGGTCGATATCCGACAGGTCGCCGGTAAACGGTGCAAACGGTGCCGCCAGCCGGACGATGCGCTGCGCCGCCTGATCCAGTAACGGCTGGCCGGAGGACTCGAGCACCAGCACTTCATACAGCGAGCCGTCGCGGTTGATCGAGACCATCAGGCGCAGGTTGCCGTAAATCTGCTTGCGCCGCGCTTCTTCCGGGTAATTGAGGTTGCCGATGCGCTCGACCTTCTTGCGCCAGTCATCCTTGTACCAGGCGCCCTTGTCGCGCATGGTCGAGGCGGCGCTCAAGCGGTGAATCCGCGGGCGCTTGGCGTACAACTGTTGTTCGTTGGCCAGTTCCGCTTCGAGGCTGGCGATGTCGCTGGACAGCTGCGAGCTGTCGAACGTCGGCGCGTTGACCGCAGGTTTGGTCTCGGTCCTGGTTTCTTCTTTCTTGGTCGGCGCCTTTTGCTGTTTCGGCGCCACCGTGGTCACCGCAGCCTTGGGCGCGGCTTCGCGCACTTCCGGTTTGGCGGCCGGGGGCGGGGTGACCTTCTTGACCTGATTGTCCTGGAACGGCGCGACCTCGGTGGTCTTGGGGATCGCCTTCTTGTCGAGGGTGCCGCTGCCTTCCTGGTTTTCCTGAGCGAGGAAATCAGCCTTTTTCGGCTTGGTTTCGCTCTTGAAGGTGGCAAGGGTGATTTCCAGGGTTTTACTGATCTGCTTGGGCTCGACCATGGTAAAGCCGACACCGAGCAGCAGCGCCAAATGAATCAGCGCCGCGAGAAACAGGGTAAATCCGAGGCGATCGGCCGGGCGCACGCCACGGTGGGCGAGTTCTGCGGGCAGATCGGACGGGAGGGTCATGACAAGAAAACCAACATCGCGTTTTTCAGAGGCTGCGCATGATAACGCAATGTTGGTTTCGCGCCTTGGGCTTCACGCTTCAAGCGACAAGCTGCATGTGACACACGTCAAGCTTGCGGCTTTTTGCCGGCGGCTTGCAGCTTCTTGTCGATGGCATCCATCAGCATGCCGCCGATGTCGGTACCGAAAGCATTGTCGATCTCGCGGATGCAGGTCGGGCTGGTGACGTTGATTTCGGTGAGGTTTTCGCCGATCACGTCCAGACCGACGAACAGCAGACCTTTCTCGCGCAGGGTCGGGCCGACCTGGGCGGCAATCCAGCGATCCTTGTCGGTCAGCGGCCGCGCTTCGCCACGACCACCGGCCGCGAGGTTGCCACGGGTTTCGCCTTGAGCCGGAATTCGCGCCAGGCAGTAATCCACCGGCTCGCCGTCGATCATCAGGATGCGTTTGTCGCCGTCCTTGATTGCCGGCAGGTAGGCCTGGCCCATGATCTGCTGATTGCCGAGGGCGGTCAGGGTTTCCAGAATCACCGACAGGTTCGGGTCGCCGGCGCGGTGACGGAAAATCGAAGTGCCACCCATGCCGTCCAGCGGCTTGAGGATTACGTCGCCATGCTTGGCGGCGAATTCACGCAGCACATCGGCGCGGCGGCTGACGATGGTCGGCGGGGTGCACTGCGGGAACAGCGTGGCGAACAGTTTTTCGTTGCAGTCGCGCAGGCTCTGCGGCTTGTTGACCACCAGCACGCCAGCGGTTTCGGCCTGTTCCAGCAAATAGGTGGAGTAGACGAACTCCATGTCGAACGGCGGATCCTTGCGCATCAGGATCACGTCGAGGTCGCTCAGCAGGTTGTCCTGCTCGGCGTCCAGTTCGAACCATTTTTCCGGGTTGGCGAAGACTTTCAGCGGCTTCATGCGCGCCCGGGCCTGACCTTCGGCCTGATACAGGTCGCGCTGCTCCATGTAGAACAGTTCCCAGCCACGTTTCTGCGCGGCCAGCAGCATGGCCAGCGAGCTATCCTTTTTATAGGAAATGCTGGCGATAGGGTCCATGACAATCCCGACGCGAACGCTCATTGGGTTTTCCTCGAAAATTGGCTACCGGATCGGTATTGAAAAAGTGCCGCCAGAGTGGCGCTGGCAGGGTTTTCGGTCAAGGAAAAACCCGTCGATAGATTGCATCTGGAGACTGTGCTAAAAAGGCTGGCATAGCGTGCTGGCCCTTGAGCATCAAGGGTTTCCAGCCATTACTCATCGCAAAACGGACAATTTGATTCGCAAAGGCGACGGTAGAGCCCTCTTATGGAACAGCAGTCCAGCGCCTTGAAGGTCATGGTGATCGATGACTCGAAAACGATTCGTCGCACCGCCGAAACGCTGTTGAAAAATGTGGGCTGCGAAGTCATCACGGCGATCGATGGCTTCGACGCTTTGGCGAAGATCGCCGACCACCACCCCGGGATCATTTTTGTCGACATCATGATGCCGCGTCTGGATGGTTATCAGACCTGCGCTTTAATCAAGAACAACAGTGCGTTCAAGGCCACGCCGGTGATCATGCTGTCGTCGCGTGACGGGCTGTTCGACAAGGCCAAGGGGCGGATTGTCGGTTCTGATCAATTTTTGACCAAGCCTTTCAGCAAGGAAGAACTGCTCGACGCGATTCAGGCCCATGTTCCGGGCTTCGCCGCCGTTTTGCCGCAGTAAGACACGTACAGTGACGCTCGGCCAGCGGGCCGGGTGTCGACAAGAAAAATGGGGAAGACCATGGCACGTATCCTGATCGTCGATGATTCGCCGACTGAAATGTACAAACTCACCGGCATGCTGGAAAAGCACGGCCATGAAGTGCTCAAGGCCGAAAACGGCGCCGACGGCGTGGCCCTGGCCCGTCAGGAAAAGCCTGACGCCGTGCTGATGGACATCGTCATGCCCGGCCTCAACGGCTTCCAGGCCACCCGGCAACTGACCAAGGATGCCGAGACCAGCCACATCCCGGTGATCATCATCACCACCAAGGATCAGGAAACCGACAAGGTCTGGGGCACGCGCCAGGGCGCGAAGGATTACCTGACCAAACCGGTCGAAGAAGACATGCTGATCAAGACCCTGAACAACGTGCTGGCCGGTTGATCGCGCGGCCATGAACCAGTCGCTGACCGCGTTCGAGCTGCTGTGGCAGATCGACCAGCGCTGCCGTCTGCTGGCGGCGGACCTGCCGTCGCAGCCCGGCCGTCAGGATCGCTGGAGCGGCATCGGTTTTCGCCTCGGCGAGCATTGGTACGTGACGCCGATGGGCGAAGTCAGCGAAGTGCTGCACGAACCGCGCTGCACTCAGTTGCCCGGGGTCAAGCCGTGGGTCAAAGGGGTGGCTAACCTGCGTGGGCGCTTGCTGCCGATCATGGACCTGTGCGGATTCTTCGGTCACGAGCTGTCGCCGCTGCGCAAGCAGCGGCGTGTGTTGGTGGTGGAGCACAACGATGTGTTCGCCGGGTTGCTGGTGGATGAGGTGTTCGGTCTGCAGCACTTCGAGCAGGACAGCTTCGAACCGATCTCGATCAGCAAACGCCAGGGTTCCAAGGCCGAGTTCGTCAAAGGCTATTTCCGGCGTGAGCAGAACTGGCGGGTGTTCAGCCTGTTTGCGCTGGCCAAATCGCCGGTGTTCATGAGCGTCGCGATATAGCCGAAGCACCAGATATCTATGGGGTGGGGGTTTGTGGCGAGGGGATTTATCCCCGATGGTTGGCTAAGCCAACCCAAAACCTGCATTCGCGATGTGCCAGATACAACTCAGTGTTGGGGCCGCTGCGCGACCCATCGGGGATAAATCCCCTCACCACAAATCCCACAGTGGACCGTGGCAGGTTTCATAGGCGAGGACCGATGACAAAGGCAAAAACAGGCAAATCGGCGGAAGGGTCGCGCAGTCGCTCGCAGATCATCGTGCTGTTCATCGCACTGATCGTGTTCATCATGCTGCTGTTCGCCAACTTCGCCTACCTCAACACCCAGGCCAACTACGACAAGCAGTACATCGGCCACGCCGGTGAGCTGCGCGTGCTGTCGCAACGCATCGCCAAGAACGCCACCGAGGCGGCTGCCGGGAAGTCGGCAGCGTTCAAGCTGCTGAGCGATGCGCGCAACGATTTTGCCCAGCGCTGGGGTTACCTGAAGAAGGGCGACCCGGCCACCGGCCTGCCGCCCGCGCCGGCCACCGTGCGCCCGGAAATGCGCGCGGTGCAGCTGGATTGGGAACGCCTGCTGAAAAACACCGACGCGATTCTCTCCAGCGAGCAGACCGTGCTCTCGCTGCATCAGGTCGCCGCGACCCTGGCTGAAACCGTGCCGCAGTTGCAGATCGAATACGAAAAAGTCGTCGAGATCCTCCTGCAGCGCGGCGCGCCGGCAGCGCAGGTGGCGATGGCCCAACGCCAATCGCTGCTGGCCGAGCGCATCCTCGGTGCGGTCAACACCGTGCTGGCCGGCGACGAAAATTCGCAGCAGGCCGCCGATGCGTTTGGCCGCGATGCCACCCGTTTCGGTCAGGTGCTCAACGGCATGCTGCAGGGCAACCCGACCCTGAAAATCAGCCAGGTCGAAGACCGCGATGCCCGTGCGCGCCTGAGTGAAATTTCCGAGCTGTTCCAGTTCGTCTCCGGCTCGGTGGATGAAATCCTCGAAACCTCGCCAGAACTGTTCAAGGTCCGTGAATCGGCGAGCAACATTTTCAGCCTGTCGCAGACCCTGCTCGACGAGGCCTCGCACCTCGCCAGCGGTTTCGAAAATCTTGCCGGCGGGCGTAACACCGACACCATCGGCGGTTATGTGCTGGGCTTGCTGGCGCTGGCCTCGATCATCCTGATCGGCATGGTCATGGTTCGTGAAACCAACCGCCAGTTGCGCGAGACCGCCGAGAAGAACGAGCGCAACCAGAACGCGATCATGCGCCTGCTCGACGAGATCGAAGACCTCGCCGACGGTGACCTGACGGTGACCGCCTCGGTGACCGAAGACTTCACCGGAACCATCGCCGATTCGATCAACTACTCGGTCGATCAACTGCGCGATCTGGTCGCGACGATCAACCTCACCGCCGGCCAAGTCGCCGCCGCCGTGCAGGAAACCCAGGCCACCGCCATGCACCTGGCGCAAGCCTCGGAACATCAGGCGCAGCAGATTTCCGAAGCCTCGACCGCGATCAGCGATATGGCCCAGTCGATCGATCAGGTCTCGGCCAACGCCGCTGAATCCTCGGCGGTGGCCGAGCGTTCGGTGGAAATCGCCAACAAGGGCAACGAGGTGGTGCACAACACCATCCACGGCATGGACAACATCCGCGAACAGATTCAGGACACCGCCAAACGCATCAAGCGTCTGGGCGAGTCGTCGCAGGAAATCGGCGACATCGTCAGCCTGATCGACGACATTGCCGACCAGACCAACATCCTCGCGCTCAACGCGGCGATTCAGGCCTCGATGGCCGGGGACGCCGGGCGCGGCTTTGCCGTGGTTGCCGACGAAGTACAGCGACTGGCCGAACGTTCGTCCGCCGCCACCCGGCAGATCGAAACCCTGGTGCGGGCGATTCAGACCGACACCAACGAAGCGGTGATTTCCATGGAACAGACCACCACCGAAGTGGTGCGCGGCGCGCGACTGGCGCAGGATGCCGGTGTGGCCCTGGAAGAAATCGAAGGCGTATCGAAAACCCTCGCCGCGCTGATCCAGAGTATCTCCAACGCGGCGCAGCAGCAGACCTCGTCGGCCGGGCAAATCTCGCTGACGATGAACGTGATCCAGCAGATCACCACGCAGACCTCGTCCGGCTCCACCGCCACCGCCGAGAGCATCGGCAACCTGGCGAAAATGGCCAGTCAGCTGCGCCGTTCGGTATCCGGTTTCACCTTGCCGTCGGCGTCCGCGACGGATAAGGCGTGAGTGGAGTGGTTATGGGTGACCGGCACGACTACGTGGCCCTCGAATGGGTCAAGGGTGAAATTGCCGAAACGCTGAAACAGGCGCATCAGGCGATTGAAACCGTGCTCGATGACCCGCAGGCCACGCCGGGGCTGGATGAGTGCCTGGCCTATATTCATCAGGTGCACGGCAGTTTGCAGATGGTCGAGTTCTACGGCGCCGCGTTGCTGGCCGAAGAGATGGAGCATCTGGTCGAAGCCTTGCAGCACGGGCGCGTCGCCCATCGCGACGAAGCCCTGCACCTGCTGCTGCAAGCCCTTGGGCAATTGCCGATCTACCTCGATCGGGTGCAGAGCGCCCGCCGCGACTTGCCGCTGGTGGTGCTGCCGCTGATCAACGACCTGCGCAGTGCGCGCGGCGATAGCCTGCTCTCGGAAACCAGCCTGTTCAGCCCGCCCTTGCCGGACGTGTCGCCGTTGAGCGCAGAAGCCTTGGCCGCGCTGGAGCCGGCCGACTGGCCCAACGTGCTGCGCAAGTTGCGTCAGATGCTGCAAATGGCGCTGGTCGGGTTGCTGCGCGAGCAGGATGACCAGACCCACCTCGAATACCTGGCGAAAGTTTTCCAGCGCCTCGAAACGCTCAGCGCCGATGCGCCCCTGAGCCCGCTGTGGCAGGTCGCTTCCGCGCTGGTCGAAGGCATGCGCGAAGGCGCCATCGCCAACAGCCCGGCGCTGCGCAGCCTGTTCAAGGACGCCGACAAGGAACTCAAGCGCCTGCTCGAACAAGGCCCGCGCGGCCTCAATCAGCCGCCCCCGCCGGAGCTGCTGAAAAGCCTGCTGTTCTATATTGCCAAAGCCGAACATCCCACCGGGCAGATGCTGACCATGAAAGAACGCTACTCCCTGGACGACGCGTTGCCCGACAGCGCGATGGTCGACGAAGAACGCGCGCGCCTGGCCGGTCCCGACCGCGATGCGATGCGCTCGGTGCTGGCGGCGCTGTGCGAAGAGTTGGTGCGGGTCAAGGAACGCCTCGACCTGTTCGTGCGCAGCGACCGTCAGCACACCTCCGATCTGGAGAGCCTGCTGGCGCCGTTGCGGCAGATCGCCGACACCCTCGCGGTGCTCGGTTTCGGCCAGCCGCGCAAAGTCATCATCGATCAACTGGCGGTGGTGCTCAGCCTCGCCCAGGGCCAGCGCGAACCGAATGACGCGACGCTGATGGACGTTGCCGGTGCGCTGCTCTACGTCGAAGCCAACCTCGCCGGGATGGTCGGCACCGTAGAGCCGGAAAGCCCCGAAGACGCGCGCCTGCCGACCACTGACCTGACGCAGATTCATCAGATCGTGATCAAGGAAGCACGCATCTGCCTGCAACAGGCCAAGGACATGATCGTCGATTACATCGACGCCGACTGGGATCGCCAGCAACTGCAACCGTTGCCGGAACTGCTGACCCAGGTGCGCGGTGCGCTGGCGATGATTCCGTTGAGCCGGGCGGCGAGTCTGGTCGAAGCCTGCAACAGCTTCATTCGCGAGCATTTGCTGCTCGATCCGCACGAGCCGGGCTGGCAGCAACTGGATCATCTCGCCGACGTCATCACCAGCCTCGAGTATTGCCTCGAACGCTTGAGCAACGACCCACAAGCGCCGAATGAACAACTGCTGGACGTCGCACAAAAGAGCCTGGCCAGCCTGGGTTTCTTTCCACATGAGCCGCACGTGCCGCTGCTTGATGATGTGCTCAGCCCCAGCGAAGCGCTGGTGATGCAGGATCTGCAAGCGCTGGATGACCCCGAGACCGTGCAGTCGCTGGCCGATGTGCTGGCCAGCCCGGTGTCGGCGGTCAATCCGCCGGCCTTGATCACCCCCGGCAGCCTGATGCCGCCGCCGGTCGATGAAGAACCGGTGGACGATGAACTGCGCGAAGTGTTCCTCGAAGAGACCGACGAGGTGCTCGAGGTTCTGCACGAATACCTGCCGCGCTGGACGGCCGACACCCATGATCGCGCCGCACTGACCGAACTGCGTCGGGCCTTTCACACCTTGAAGGGCAGCGGGCGCATGGTTCGTGCGCTGATCCTTGGCGAGCTGGCCTGGGCGGTGGAAAACCTGCTCAACCGCGTGCTGGAACACAGCGTAGAACCCGGCGCGCAGGTGCAGCAGTTGCTCACCGACACGGTGTTGCTGCTGCCGGAACTGATCAGCGAATTTGCCACGCACCGCCAGCGTCAGCGCAGCGATGTCGATCAACTGGCGGCCCGTGCGCATGCGCTGGCCAAAGGTGTCGAGCCGCTGGCAGCCGAAGACGTCGACGACGTGGCGGCCCTCGATCCGCTGTTGCTGGAGATCTTTCGCAACGAAGCCGAGACCCACCTCGCCAGCCTCAACCGCTTCCTCGATCAGGCTGCCGAGCATGTGCCGCTGCCGGCCAGCGACGAATTGCAGCGCGCCTTGCACACGCTCAAGGGCAGTGCCTCGATGGCCGGCGTGTTGCCGATTGCCGAACTGGCCGCGCCGCTGGATAAACTGGCGCGCGAGTTCAAGGCGCATCAGTTGCCGCTGGATCTCGATGAAGTGGAATTGCTCCTTGAAGCCGAAGGCCTGTTCCGCGTCGGTCTGCGCCAGCTCAAGCACGATCCGCTGGCACCGATTGTCGGTGCGCAGTCGCTGATCAAACGCACCGAAACGCTGCTGGCCGAACGCCTGGAGGCGATCCTCAACGCGCCGAACACCGGCCTGCGGATCAAGCGCGATCCGCAACTGATCAACAACTTCCTCGCTCAAGGCATGGACATCCTGCTCGACGCCGAAAGCCTGTTGCAACGCTGGCAGCAACACCCCGGCGAGCGCCAGGAACTCAGCGCGCTGCTGGACGAACTCACTACTCTGGGCGAAGGCGCACACCTCGCCGATCTGCTGCCGGTGGACGTGCTCTGCGAAGCCTTGCTCGACCTCTATGGCGCCGTCGAAGAAAGCAGCCTGGCGGTCAGCGACAGGTTTTTCCACGAAGCGCAGAACGCTCACGAAGCGCTGATCAACATGCTCGACGAACTGGCCGCCGGCCAGGAAATCACCCCACAGCCGCAGCGCATTCGCGCCCTGCACGAACTGCTCGATGAAAGCCTCGACCCGGCAGCGATGGGGCTGATTCGCAGCGACGGCAGCAGGACCTTGAGCATCAGCGAACTGGGCGCCGCGACCGCCGAACTCGCTCACGCCAATGCCGAGACCGCACCCGACGACGAGATCGTTGAAATCTTCCTCGAAGAAGCGGTGGATATTCTCGACAGTGCCGGTCAGGCCTTGCAGCGTTGGGTGAGCGACCCGGACAACGCTGCGCCGCTGTCGTCGTTGCAGCGCGATCTGCACACCCTCAAGGGTGGCGCGCGGATGGCCGAGGTCGATGCCATCGGCGATCTGGCCCATGAGCTGGAAAGTCTCTACGAAGGTCTGGTGGATCGTCGCCACAGCTACAGTGAGCTGCTCGGACGCTTGCTGCACAAGAGCCACGACCGCTTGGCCCAGTTGCTTGAACAGTTGCACAACCATCAGCCACTGACCCCGGCGCAAGACCTGATCGAAGCGATCCGCCATTTCCGTCAGGGCCAGTCCGGCAGTGCCGAAGCGGCACAGCCGACGGCTGTACCCGACAGCGCGGCGCATGATCCGGAACTGTTGGAAATCTTCCTCGAAGAAGGTTTCGACATCATCGAAAGCTCCGGCGCGGCGTTGCTGCGCTGGCAGGCCGAGCCGGGCAATCGGCAGGAAGTGGAAACCCTGCTGCGCGATCTGCACACCCTCAAGGGCGGCGCGCGGATGGTCGAGATCGGCCCGATCGGCGACCTCGCCCATGAGCTCGAATACCTTTACGAAAGCCTCGCCACCGGCGTGCTGCAACCGTCCGCCGAACTGTTCGCGCTGGTGCAGCGCGGGCATGACCGGTTGGCGCAGATGCTTGATGGCGTGCGCGCCGGGCAGCCATGCCCGCCGGCGGATCGGCTGATCAATGCGATCCAGAATTTCAGCCACCCGGCGACTCCGGACACACCGCCGCCGTTGCCGATTCCGGCCAAGACCGAGCCTGCGGCGCCCGCCGTTGATGCCGGTGCGGACATGGTCAAGGTCTCCGCCGAACTGCTCGATGACTTGGTCAATCTGGCCGGCGAAACCTCGATTTTCCGTGGCCGTATCGAGCAGCAAGTCAGCGATGCGCAAACCGCGCTGAACGAGATGGAAACCACCATCGAACGCATGCGCGATCAGTTGCGCCGACTCGACACCGAAACCCAGGGGCGGATTCTCAGCCGTCAGCAAGTCGATGCCGAACGCCTCGGTTACGAAGAATTCGACCCGCTGGAAATGGACCGTCATTCGCAGTTGCAGCAACTGTCGCGGGCGCTGTTCGAATCCGCCTCCGACCTGCTCGATCTCAAGGAAACCCTCGACCGCCGTAACCACGACGCCGAGAACCTGTTGCAGCAACAGGGGCGGATCAATACCGAATTGCAGGAAGGCCTGATGCGCACGCGCATGGTGCCATTCGAACGCATGCTGCCGCGCCTGAAACGCATCGTGCGGCAGGTCGCCGAAGAGCTGAACAAGGACGTCGCGTTCATCATCGGCAACGCCGAAGGCGAAATGGATCGCAACGTGCTGGAGCGCATGGCCGCGCCGCTGGAGCACATGCTGCGCAACGCCGTCGACCATGGCCTGGAGTCGGCCGAAGTGCGGCTGGCGGCGGGCAAACCGGCGCAGGGCACGATCACCCTCGACCTGACCCGCGAGGGTGGCGACATCGTTTTCGATATTCGCGACGATGGCGCTGGGGTGCCGCTGGACGCGGTGCGGCGCAAGGCAATCAAGCGCGGCCTGCTGGCACCGGACGCCGAGATCAGCGACCGCGACGTGCTGCAATTCATCCTGCAGCCGGGGTTCTCCACGGCGGAAAAGATCACCCAGATTTCCGGACGCGGCGTCGGCATGGACGTGGTTCACGAAGAAGTCCGTCAGCTCGGCGGCACCATGAGCATCGACTCGGTGCCGGGGCAGGGCGTGCATTTTCGCATTCGTCTGCCGTTCACCGTGTCGGTCAACCGCGCGCTGATGGTGCAGTGCGGCGAGGATCAATACGCGATTCCGCTGAACACCATCGAAGGCATCGTCCGCGTGTTGCCGAATGATCTGGAAGCGCACTACCGCAACGATCCGCCGAGCTACCACTACGCCGGCCAGCGTTACGAACTGTGCTATCTGGGCGAGCTGCTGAAAACCGCGCCACGCCCGAAACTGCTCGGCCAGAGCCTGCCGCTGCCGGTGCTGCTGGTGCAGTGCAATGACCGGCACATCGCGGTGCAGGTCGATGCGATGGCTGGCACCCGCGAGATCGTGGTCAAGAGCCTCGGCCCGCAGTTCGCGGCAGTGCAGGGCGTGTCCGGGGCGACGATTCTCGGCGATGGCCGGGTGGTGCTGATTCTTGATCTACTCGCACCGATCCGCGCGATGCAGGCGCGGGTTGCGCAGCGCCCGGCGCAGACGGAAATCGACAGCGAACCGCAGAAGCCACTGCTGGTGCTGGTGGTCGATGACTCGGTGACCGTGCGCAAGGTCACCAGCCGTTTGCTCGAACGCCACGGCATGAACGTGCTGACCGCCAAGGACGGTGTCGACGCCATGTTGCTGCTCGAAGAACACATGCCCGACCTGATGCTGCTCGACATCGAAATGCCGCGCATGGACGGCTTCGAAGTCGCCACTCAAGTGCGCCACGACGAACGCCTGCAACACCTGCCGATCATCATGATCACCTCGCGCACCGGGCAGAAACACCGCGACCGCGCGATGGCCATCGGCGTCAACGACTACCTCGGCAAGCCGTATCAGGAATCGGTGCTGCTCGAAAGCATTGCCCACTGGAGCAAGAAACATGCATGAGCGCCGCCACAACGCGCGCACCAGCCAACTCACCGGCCTGCTGCTGCCGTTGGCCGATCGCAACCTGATCCTGCCCAACGTCGCCGTCGCCGAGCTGATCGACTATCAGGCCAGCGCCTTCGACCTCGACACACCGCCGTGGTACCTGGGGCGGGTGAGCTGGCGTGAACGGCAGATTCCGCTGCTGAGTTTCGAGTCGGCCTGCGGGCAGAAAATCGTCATCGGCGAACGCGCGCGGATCGTCATCCTCAATGCTCTCGGTGGGTTGCCGCAGCTGAAATTCATTGCGCTGCTGGTGCAGGGGATCCCGCGTTCGTACAAGCTCGACAGTCAGTTGAGTTATGTCGATGTGCCGTTGTGTGCGCTGGAGCAGGCGGCGGTGCAGGTCGGGGAGCAGGTGGCGAAGGTGCCGGATTTGTTGGGGTTGGAGCAGTTGTTGGTGGATGCCGGACTTATCCACTGATCCGGAGTCTTCAGTGGCATGACTGGCCTCTTCGCGAGCAAGCCCGCTCCCACAGTGGGTCTTCAGTGGATGCAGATTTTATGTACGCCATAAATCCCCTGTGGGAGCGGGCTTGCTCGCGAAGGCGCCAGTCGCCTCACCTCAATCCGACAGACAAATCCTCAATCTCTACAGCGCAATAAACACACTTCAGCCCCGCTGTTTAAGGACACCCAAGGTTACGGTCAGCAGCCTACAAATCCTTGCGCCGCTGCCTACGCATGCACCAGAATCCGCCGGCTTGTGCGCCCTCGGCAGGCTGCGTAACTTGATCCCGTCACTGATTCCCAGTGATCGGGTTTAGCAGCCCGTGGTTAATCTAAGGGTGCACATACATCATCGTCAGGCTCAGTGCCTGCATTCGATGGCGGCTGTGCGCAGGGCGCTTCGGCGCGCCGGCTTCCTTAGGTTCCCCGGTCTGCTAACCTGCGTTCAGCTGCCACCCCTTCTTTTAGCAGAGAAGCGGTTCCAGCTTTATTTCGGAACCTGAAAATGATTAAACCAACACCAAGTCCGCCGCCAACAGATGCGGCATCCCCTTACGAAGCCCCCGAATCAAAGAAATTCCACGAAGCCGCCGAACGCGCGCTCGACCATTACCTCGGCCCGCCAAAACCCGACCTCATGGCCACGCCCTACACCCCCAACACGCTGTATATGGCCAACCCCGACGCCGACAGCGAATCCCTGCTGGCCGACGCCAGCGAATCCCTCGGCTCCGCTACGGTCATGCTCAACAACCATGCGGCGCTGGTGCAAGGCACGCACCGCAAGACGTTGCAGGGTATTGCTCAGGTGGTGATGGTGGCGGAGATGGCGGTGAATCGGGTGTTGGATAGGTTGGTGCCGACGGAGTGATTAAAAGCCGACCCTCACCCCAGCCCTCTCCCGGAGGGAGAGGGGGCCGACCGCAGGATGCTCACAATTTTCGCCAACCGGAAAGTACCGCTGTGAATCCATAATCGACTCGGTGGGGCAGGTCGATGTATGGCGCCAGACACCTCGGTCAGTCCCCTCTCCCTCCGGGAGAGGGCTAGGGTGAGGGCGCTCTTGATCGTTACCCTGAGCGTAATGATTCACCACCGCGCTTGATTGATGCCCCCACCCCACACGCCTAACGTAGCTCCACGACAGCGAACCCCGTGGAGTGAGCATGACAACAACAATTTCCCCCGACTCGCGCTGGACGCGGCGGCGTGACGAGAAGCAGCGGCGTCTCGACAAGGTGCGCGGGCTGGCCGACGGTGTGGTGTTGCCCGGCGACAAGATCGTCGCCGCACTCGAAGCGTTGATCCATCCCGGTGACCGTGTGGTGCTGGAGGGCAACAACCAGAAGCAGGCGGATTTCCTTTCCCGCTCGCTGGCCAAGGCCGATCCGCAAAAGCTCCACGACCTGCACATGATCATGCCCAGTGTCGGGCGCTCCGAGCACCTGGACCTGTTCGAACGCGGCATCGCCCGCAAGCTCGATTTCTCCTTCGCCGGCACCCAGAGCCTGCGCATCAGCCAGTTGCTCGAAGACGGCCTGCTGGAAATCGGCGCGATTCACACCTACATCGAACTCTACGCGCGGCTGGTGGTGGACTTGATCCCCAACGTCGTGCTCTCGGCCGGGTTCATGGCCGACCGCGCCGGCAACATCTACACCGGCCCCAGCACCGAAGACACCCCGGCACTGATCGAACCGGCGGCGTTCAGCGACGGCATCGTCATCGTTCAGGTCAACCAGTTGGTGGATGACGTCAGCGAACTGCCGCGCGTCGACATCCCGGCCTCGTGGGTGGATTTCGTGGTGGTGGCCGACAAACCGTTCTATATCGAACCGCTGTTCACCCGCGACCCACGGCACATCAAACCGGTGCACGTGTTGATGGCGATGATGGCGATTCGCGGGATCTACGAAAAACATAACGTGCAGTCGCTCAACCACGGCATCGGTTTCAACACCGCCGCGATCGAATTGATCCTGCCGACCTACGGCGAATCCCTCGGCCTCAAAGGCAAGATCTGCCGCAACTGGACGCTCAACCCGCACCCGACGTTGATCCCGGCGATCGAAAGCGGCTGGGTCGAAAGCGTGCATTGCTTCGGCACCGAACTGGGCATGGAAAATTACATCGCCGCGCGGCCGGACGTGTTCTTCACCGGGCGTGACGGTTCGCTGCGTTCCAACCGGATGTTCTGCCAACTGGCCGGGCAGTACGCGGTGGACCTGTTCATCGGTGCAACCCTGCAAGTCGATGGCGATGGCCATTCCTCCACCGTGACCCGTGGTCGCCTCGCCGGTTTCGGCGGCGCACCGAACATGGGGCACGACCCACGCGGCCGTCGTCACGGCACCCCGGCGTGGCTCGACATGCGCCACGACGACGCGCAGCAACCGATGCTCGAACGCGGCAAGAAACTCGTGGTGCAAATGGTCGAGACGTTCCAGGAGGGCGGCAAACCGACCTTCGTCGAAACCCTCGACGCGGTGGAAGTGGCGAAGAAAAGCGGCATGCCGCTGGCGCCGATCATGATTTACGGCGACGACGTAACCCACCTGCTCACCGAGGAAGGCATCGCCTACCTGTACAAGGCGCGCTCGCTGGAAGAACGTCAGGCGATGATCGCCGCGGTGGCCGGCGTCACCGCCATCGGCCTGCGGCATAACCCGAAAGACACCGAACGCATGCGCCGCGAAGGCCTGATCGCCTTGCCCGAAGACCTCGGCATCCGCCGCACCGACGCCACCCGCGAACTGCTGGCGGCGAAAAGCGTGGCCGATTTGGTCGAGTGGTCCGGCGGCCTGTACAACCCGCCCGCCAAGTTCAGGAGCTGGTGATGCACGCACTCAATTTGCAAGCGAAACCCCTGAGCCTGAGCGAGCGCCTGGCCGATCTGGCGGTGGATGCGCTGATCGACGAAGCCGATCTGTCGCCAAAACCGGCGCTGGTCGACCGACGTGGCAATGGCGCGCACACCGATTTGCACTTGGGCCTGATGCACGCTTCGGCATTGTCGTTGTGGCCGGCGTTCAAGGAAATGGCTGAAGCCGCAGTTGAAATCGGCGCAGTCGATTCAACGTTACGCGAAGCGATTGGCCGCATCGGTCGCGAAGGCGAGCAAGCGATGCTCGCGACCACCAACGGGGTGAATACCCATCGCGGGGCAATTTGGGCACTTGGATTACTGGTGACCGCCGCTGCGCTGGAACCGAAATCCTCCAGCGCCAACGCTGTCACCTTGCGCGCCGCACGTCTGGCATTACTCGATGACCGCTACGCACCAAAACCGCTGAGCCACGGCGCACAAGTCGCCCTGCGTTACGGCGCACGCGGCGCTCGGGAAGAAGCGCAACTCGGCTTTCCGTCTGTGCTGCAACGCGGCCTGCCGCAACTCAAGCGCAGCCGCGCCAACGGCCATGGCGAACAGAACGCCCGGCTCGATGCGCTGCTGGCGATCATGACCGATCTGGCCGACACCTGCGTGCTCTACCGCGCCGGTGAACAAGGCCTGCACGCCATGCAACAAGGCGCGCAAGCGGTGCTCGACGCTGGCGGTAGCGCCAGCCTCGGCGGGCGTCGGCGCCTGCACGAACTGGATCAACAACTCATCGCATTGAATGCCTCGCCCGGTGGCGCCGCCGACTTGCTCGCCGCCACGCTGCTGCTCGATCGAATCGAGCGCGACGGCATCCTTCAGGGAGCGTTTTGATGGAAACCTTATCCTTTGAATTCCCCGCCGGGCAGCCGCCGCGCGGGCGCGCGCTGGTCGGTTGTGTCGGCTCGGGCGATCTGGAAGTGCTGATCGAACCGGGGCTGGCCGGCAAGCTGACGATCAATGTGCAGACCTCGGTCAACGGTGCGCAGCAGCGCTGGCAGCATCTGTTTGCGCGGATGTTCGACGGCACCACGCCACCGGCGATGGCCATCGATATTCACGATTTCGGCGCCACGCCGGGGGTGGTGCGTTTGCGTCTGGAACAAGGTTTCGAGGAGCTCGGCCATGACTGACAGCGCAGCGTTGCTCAACAAACACAGCTTCGTCGAACTCGGTGCGCGGCAACGGGCGAAAGCCTTGCTCGATGCCGGGACCTTCCGTGAATTGCTCGACCCGTTTCAACGGGTCATGTCGCCGTGGCTCGAACGCCAGGGCGTGGTGCCGCAAGCCGATGACGGCGTGGTGATCGCCAAGGGCAGCGTCGACGGTTTGCCGGTGGTGATCGCCGCCATCGAAGGCGCGTTCCAGGGCGGCAGCCTCGGCGAAGTCGGCGGGGCGAAGATTGCCGGCGCGCTGGAACTGGCCGCCGAAGACAACCGCAAGGGCATCCCGACTCGCGCTGTGTTGCTGCTGGAAACCGGTGGCGTGCGTTTGCAGGAAGCCAACCTCGGGCTGGCGGCGATTGCCGATATTCATGCGGCGATTGTCGATTTGCAGCAGTACCAACCGGTGGTCGGTGTGGTCGCGGGCAGCGTCGGTTGTTTCGGCGGCATGTCGATTGCCGCTGCGCTGTGCAGTTATTTGCTGGTGACCCAGGAAGCGCGCCTCGGCCTCAACGGCCCCCAAGTGATCGAGCAGGAAGCCGGGATCGAAGAATACGACTCCCGCGACCGGCCCTTCATCTGGAGCCTGACCGGTGGTGAGCAGCGGTTTGCCAGTGGTCTGGTGGATCGTTATGTCGCCGATGATGTGGCGAAGATTCGTCAGCAGGTTGGTGTATTGCTGCAGCAGGGTTTGCCCGCTAAGCCGCGCAGTCAGCGCGCCGATTGGTTTCTGCAACGCCTGAACCGTTTGGACACCGCCAAGCAAATCGAGCCTTCGGTGGTTCGCGATCTGTATCAAGGAGAGCGCTCATGAGTGGTTATTCCGTGCGCGGTTTGAACTGGTTCAACGCCCTGAGTGCTGGTGCGAAAGCGGTCGAAGGTTTGCCGCCATCGTTGAAGGTCGCCGACGGCGAACTTGGGCGGTTTATCGCGGTGGTCGCTGACCCGGACAACCGTTTCCCACGGGCTCGCAACGGCGAAGTCGGATTGCTCGAAGGCTGGGGCCTGGCCAAGGCAGTGGATGACGCGATCACGGCAGATCGCGACAAAGCGCAGAAGCGCCCGATCATCGCCATCGTCGACGTCCCGAGCCAGGCTTACGGTCGTCGCGAAGAAGCCCTCGGCATTCATCAGGCCCTGGCCGGGGCGGCGGACAGTTATGCCCGCGCGCGTCTGGCCGGGCATCCGGTGATTGCACTGCTGGTGGGCAAGGCCATGTCCGGGGCATTTCTTGCCCACGGTTATCAGGCCAACCGCTTGATTGCCCTGCGCGATCCAGGAGTAATGGTGCATGCGATGGGCAAGGCCTCGGCGGCGCGAGTGACGCTGCGCAGTGTCGAGGAACTGGAAGCACTGTCCGCCAGCGTGCCGCCAATGGCCTATGACATCGACAGCTACGCCAGCCTCGGATTGCTCTGGGAAACCCTCTCGGTGCAGCAGATCGAGCAGCCGACGGCGGAGGATCTGGCGCGGGTGACCGAATGCCTGAAACAGGCCATCGTCGATATCTCCAGCACTGACTTGCGCAAGCGTCTCGGCGCGAAAAATCGTGAAGCGTCCAGCCGCGTGCGTGAATTGCTGAGGGCGCAGTGGTGAACCTGCCACTGGCCCACGATCTGCTGTGGGGCATGACCCCGGCGCAGCTGCCGGCGGATGCGCCACAGTGGGCAGTCGAATCGCTGGCTGCCGGGCAACCGGTGGTCGTGCGGCGAGCGGTGAGCGCTGAAGCTTGGGTCGCGGTGGGCATTCGCGGTGTGTTGCGTGAGCAGCGGCTGGCGGCGTTTATGGCGCTCGATTCGATTGCCTGTCGGGTCAGCCCCGAAGCGCTTAGTCATGTCGATTGCGAGCGCGATCTGCCAGTGATGCAGGCCCTCAAACAACTGCGGCCAATGCTCGATGACTGCGGTTGGGTCTGGGGTGTCAGCGGCAGTGTCGGGTTTGAGTTGGCCAGTGGTTTTACCGCGATGCACGCGGCCAGTGACCTCGATCTGATTCTGCGGACACCGCAACTGATCACGCGTAATCAGGCACGCAAACTGGTCGCGGTTTTTGATCAAGCCGTGTGCCGGGTCGACATGCAATTGCAGACGCCGTTCGGTGCAGTCGCGTTGCGCGAATGGGCCGGCGGGTCTGCACGGGTGCTGCTGAAAAACGCCCATCAAGCCTGTCTGGTCACTGATCCGTGGAACCCGCAGGAGCAGGCAGCGTGAGCAGCCTGTTGGTGTTCCCCGGCCAGGGCGCGCAGCAACCGGGCATGCTCCTGCGTTTGCCTCGGGAAACCTTGACCGAGGCCAGCGACGTGCTCGGTGAAGATGTCGCATTACTCGATTCTGCCGATGCGCTGCGCAGCACCCGGGCGGTTCAGCTGTGCCTGTTGATCGCCGGGGTCGCTGCCTCGCGGCAGTTGCTGCAGGACGAATTGGAAGCGGATTACGTCGCCGGTCTGTCCATCGGTGCCTACCCGGCAGCGGTGGTCGCCGGGGCATTGAGCTTCAGCGATGCGCTGCATCTGGTCAGCCTGCGCGGTGAATTGATGCAGCAGGCTTATCCACAAGGCTTTGGCATGACCGCAATCATCGGTCTGCAATTATCCACCGTCGAAACGCTGCTGGCGCAGGTGCACAGCGCGGAGTCGCCGGTGTACCTGGCCAACATCAACGCCGATAACCAGGTGGTGATTGCCGGCAGCGACGCGGCGATGCAAGCGGTGGCCGAACTGGCGCGCAGTCGTGGCGCCGGTCTGGCGAAACGCCTGGCGGTGAGCGTGCCGTCGCACTGCCCGTTACTGGAAAAACCTGCGCAAACCCTCGCCGAGGCTTTCGCCAAAGTTGAACTGAAGACTCCGAAAATCGCTTACCTGAGTGGCAGTCGCGCGCGTCCGCTGGTCAAGCCAGATGCCTTGCGTGATGACCTCGCTTTCAACATGTGCCGCGTGGTGGACTGGCGCGGCACCGTGCAAAGCGCTTACGAGCGCGGCGTACGTTTACAAATCGAACTGCCGCCCGGTGCGGTGCTGACCGGGCTGGCGCGCCGGGTGTTTGAATCGGGCACGGTCACTGCCTTTGACAGAGCGCGTCTGGACACCTTGCAGGCGCTGTTGCGAGAGGAGGGTGGCCGCCGACCATAAACCGCCGCGACTCAGGCTTCGAACAACAAAAACAACATTCGACGATGCACTTTGAGGACTACAACAATGATTATTTACGGTGTGGCGCTGTTGGCGATCTGTACGCTGGCAGGGGTGATCATGGGCGACATGCTCGGCGTGTTGCTGGGCGTCAAATCCAACGTCGGCGGGGTCGGCATCGCCATGATCCTGTTGATCTGCGCGCGGTTGTGGATGCAGAAACGCGGCGGCATGACCAAGGATTGCGAGATGGGCGTCGGCTTCTGGGGCGCAATGTACATTCCGGTGGTGGTGGCGATGGCTGCGCAACAGAACGTCGTCACCGCCCTGCACGGCGGCCCGGTGGCGGTGCTCGCGGCAATCGGTTCGGTGGTGGTGTGTGGTTGCACGATTGCCTTGATCAGCCGCACCCACAAGGGCGAACCGTTGCCCGACGAACCGGCGGAAGTCACTCCGGTCGGCACCCCGGTAGGAGGTCGCTGACATGTGGGCACTCATTGAAAACGGTCTGGAACACAATGGCCTGATCACCGCGTTCGCTTTCGTCGGCGTGATCATGTGGGTCTCGGTGATTCTCTCGAAACGCCTGACCTTCGGGCGCATTCACGGCTCGGCGATTGCCATCGTCATCGGTCTGGTACTGGCCTGGGTCGGCGGCACCATGACCGGTGGCCAGAAAGGCCTGGCGGATCTGACGCTGTTCTCCGGCATCGGCCTGATGGGTGGGGCGATGCTGCGGGATTTCGCGATTGTCGCCACGGCGTTCGAAGTGCAGGCGACCGAGGCGAAGAAGGCCGGGTTGATTGGCGTGATCGCGCTGCTGCTCGGTACGATCCTGCCGTTCATTGTCGGCGCGTGTATGGCTTGGGCCTTCGGCTATCGCGATGCGGTAAGCATGACCACCATCGGCGCGGGCGCGGTGACCTACATCGTCGGACCGGTGACTGGTGCGGCGATTGGCGCGACCTCGGATGTGATGGCGCTGTCGATTGCTACCGGGTTGATCAAGGCGATTCTGGTGATGGTCGGCACGCCGGTCGCGGCGCGCTGGATGGGCCTGGATAACCCGCGTTCGGCGATGGTGTTCGGTGGTCTGGCCGGGACGGTGAGTGGGGTTACCGCGGGGCTGGCGGCGACGGATCGGCGGTTGGTGCCTTATGGGGCGTTGACCGCTACGTTCCATACTGGGCTTGGCTGTTTGCTGGGGCCGTCGCTGTTGTTCTTCATTGTTCGCGGGATTGTGGGCTAGATCCGGAATTTCAGTTGTCTGACCTGACGCTTTCGCGAGCAAGCCCGCTCCCACATTTGGAATGCGTTCCCCTGTGGGAGCGGGCTTGCTCGCGAAGGGCGCGACTCGGTCTCAAGTCTGGCGATTGGCATACATCCGACATTCCGCCAGCAACGCCAGCAGATTCGGATCGCGCTCCTTGGCCTTGAGAAACACCACACCAATGTGCTGCTGCAACCGATACTTCTCCTGCAACGGAATCAGCTTCACCCGGTTCTCGTACACCGCCGCAATCCTTCCTGGCAGCAACGCATAACCCACCCCCGAGCTGACCATGCTCAGCAGGGTGAAGATGTCGTTGACCTGCATCGCCACCTTCGGCTCGAACCCCGCCTGCTTGAACACCCGAATGCCGTCCTGATGGGTGGCGAAGCCTTGGGTCAGGGTGATGAAGGTTTCATCGCGCACCTCTGCCAGATCGACTTCACTGCGTTGAGCGAATCTTGAATCTGCCGGCGTGGCGAGGAAAATGTCATCGGAGAACAACGGGATCTGCTCGCAGTCCGGGTCGCTGACCGTGTCGTCCAGCGACACCAGAATCGCGTCGACTTCCATGTTCTTCAGCTTGTACAGCAGGTCGATGTTCGAGCCGAGGATCAGGTCGATGTTGAGTTCGCTGCGGCGGATCTTCAGGCCCATGATCAGTTGCGGTACGGTTTTCACCGTCAGCGAATACAGCGAGCCGAGTTTGAAGCGTTCAGCGGAGAAACCGGCGGCCTCGCGGGTCAGGCGCACACTCTCGACCACGTCCTGGATCAGCTTCTGCGCGCGTTCTTCGAGCACGTAGGCGCTTTCCAGTGGCGTCAGGTTGCGCCCTTCGTGCTTGAACAGCGGGCAGCGCAGGGCGCTTTCCAGCGAATGGATCGCCCGGTGCACGCTGACATTGCTGGTCTGCAACTCGACAGCGGCGCGCGCCAGGTTGCCGGTGCGCATGAAGGCGAGGAACACCTCGAGTTTTTTCAGGGTCAATTCTTCGTCGATCAGCATGGCGCGGACTCTTTTTGGTATCGACCGATTGTGCCCAATTACCGTGGCGTGCGCAGGTCCGCGTTGAACAGAAACATTGCGCTTTTACGCTCAAGGCCCGAGCCTTGCGCGCTGCGGTAACGAATAACGAGGTGAGCGACACATGTATCACGGGGAAAAACTCAACGCCTGGACGCATCTGGTCGGGGCCGTGGCCGCATTTATCGGCGGCGTGTGGATGCTGGTGATTGCCAGCCTCGACGGCAGTCCGTGGAAGATCGTCAGCGTGGCGATCTACGCCTTTACCTTGCTGGTGCTCTACAGCGCCTCGACCGTGTACCACAGCGTGCGCGGGCGCAAGAAAGCGATCATGAAGAAGGTCGATCACTTTTCGATCTACCTGCTGATCGCCGGCAGCTACACACCATTCTGTCTGGTGACGCTGCGCGGGCCGTGGGGCTGGACGTTGTTCGGGATTGTCTGGGGGCTGGCGCTGATCGGCATCCTGCAGGAGATCAAACCACGCTCGGAAGCGCGGATCCTGTCGATCGTGATCTACGCGGTGATGGGCTGGATCGTGCTGGTGGCGGTCAAACCGTTGATTGCTGCTTTGGGCACGGCAGGGTTTGCCTGGCTGGCGTCGGGCGGGGTGTTGTACACCGTGGGCATTATCTTTTTTGCCCTGGATCACCGGTTACGGCATGCGCACGGGATCTGGCATCTGTTCGTGATCGCCGGGAGTCTGCTGCACTTTGTGGCGATTCTGTTTTATGTCCTCTAACTGGAATTGTCCCCAATCTCCCTGTGGGAGCGGGCTTGCTCGCGAATGCGTCGATTCAGACAACATCTCTGTTGAATGACACACCGCATTCGCGAGCAAGCCCGCTCCCACATCAGACTTGTGCCGAGTGCAGGTTATTGAGTTGTTGTTCAGCTCGCTGACTGAAAATCTGCAGCAGATCGTTGAGCGTATGCGGTGGTGGCTCGCTGGCGCGGGTCACGGCGTACAAAGTGATCGGCAGTGGCGGGGCGAGGGGGCGGAGGGTGGTGGTTGCCACAGAGGCGCCCAGTGCGGTGAACGGATCGATCACCGCGACGCCGGCGCCGGACTCGACCATCGCCCGTGCCAGCGAATAAGTCTGCACGGCAATCCGCACCCGTGGCGGTGGCTCCACCGCTTCCAGATAGCTGTCGAGCCTTGCCGCCAATGGATCGGCGCTGGATAAACCAATCAGCGGCACATCCGCAAGCGCCATCAGTGGCAGCGGTTTGCCGACGTCTGCCGGCGGCCAGAAGTCCTTTGGCGCCAACGCCACCAGCACCCCCGCCGCCAGCGGCTGCGCTTTCAGCCCCGGGTGATCCGGCAGTTGCAGGGTCAGGGCCACGTCCACTTCGCGCATCAGCAGGTTCTGCATCAACTCGCGGCTGTGGGCACTGGACAGTTCGCAGGCGATGTCCGGGAATTGCGCCGTCCATTGCCGGATCGCCGGCGGCAGCAGCGACAGCGCCAGCGCCGGAGTCGCGCCGATCCGCAGGCTGTGGCCGGGTTCGCGGCGCAGGCTCTGTGCCAGGCGCCGCACGCCCTGCAGACTTTCCGTGACCTTGTCGACTTCGCGCTCCAGCTCCAGCGCTTCCGGGGTCGCCTGCAATTTACCGCGCACCCGCAGAAACAACGGAAAGCCCAACTGCTGCTCGGCGTGCTGCAGCACTTTGGTCACCGCCGGTTGCGAGACGTGCAGCAATTGCGCAGCGGCGCTGACCGAGCCGGTCTGGCGGATGGCCTGGAAAATCTCGATGTGGCGAAGGCGCATGGCGAGTCCATAACCTTTGTTTATAGGTCTGGCATCTTTATTCATTGTTCGGCGCCTGTCACCTCACCCTAACCTCAGCCTTGTCTTCACATAGAAATAGGGACGGACATGGCTCAGCGTGTGTGCATCATCGGCGGCGGCGTGATCGGGTTGGCAACGGCCTATGCGCTGGTGCGCGATGGTTTCGAAGTGACAGTGGTCGAGGCGCGGCAGTCGCTGGGCAGCGAAACCAGCTTCGCCAACGGCGGCCAGTTGTCCTACCGCTATGTGGCGCCGCTGGCCGATGCCGGCGTGCCGTTGCAGGCGATCGGCTGGATGCTGCGCGGCGACTCACCGCTCAAGCTGCGCCCGCGTCTGGACCCGGCGCAATGGCGCTGGATGGCGTCGTTTCTCGCCGCCTGCCGCACCTCGGTCAACCGCGAAAACGCGGCGCATCTGTTGCGTCTGGCGCTGTTCAGCCAGAGCACGCTGAAGCGCTGGCGCGAGGATGACGGACTTACCGGTTTCAACTGGCGGCGCAACGGCAAACTGGTGACTTTTCGCAATGCCGTCAGTTTCGACCATGCGCGCAAGGGCCTGGCCGATCCGCAGCAACAACAGGTGTTGTCCGCCACCGAATGTGCGCAGCTGGAACCGGCCTTGACCAAGGCGCCGTTTGTGGGCGCGATCTACACGCCGGATGAAGAAGTCGGCGACTGTCACGCCTTCTGCCAGCAGTTGGCGGTGCGATTGAAGGCGTCGGGCCGTTGTGAGTTTCGTCTCGGTCAGGCAGTCACCGGCATTCGTCACAGCCACGGCGCCGTCACCGCCATTGAGCTTGGCGACGAAACCCTGCCGGTCGACCAACTGGTGATCGCCGCCGGGCACCGAAGCTCTTTGCTGGCGCTGCCCGGCCTGCACGTGCCGCTGTATCCGCTGAAGGGTTACAGCCTGACCGTGCCGATCGGCAACGGGCATCGGGCGCCGGACGTGAGCATCACCGACTACGACCGCAAGATCGTCTACGCGCGCATCGGCGAACAGTTACGCGTGGCGGCGATGGTCGACATCGTCGGTTTCGACCCGGCGGTAGATCCCGAGCGGTTGGCACTGATCAAGCGCCAGGCCCGCGACACCTTTCCCGATGCCGGCAATTACGACGCGGCTGTGGAGTGGGCGGGCATGCGCCCGGCCACCCCCACCGGCGTACCGTTGTTGGGCGCCACGGCGTATCGCAATCTGTGGCTCAACCTCGGCCACGGCGCGCTCGGTTTCACCCTGGCCTGCGGCAGCGGGCAGTTGCTCAGCGAACTGATCGGCCAGCAGCGTACATCCATTGATCTGCACGGCTTCAATCCCCGTGCGGCGTGACGGATTCTGCTAAAACACCCCAACCACAACGGAGAATAACAATGCAAAAAATCACGTTGCTCGGCTGCACACTGGCGCTGTTCATCGGCGCCCAGGCACAGGCCAATGAAGTGCCGCTGACCGGCGCGCTTGGCAAGATCGCCAGCGCCAACAGCATCACCCTGGGCTATCGCGATGCGTCGGTGCCGTTCTCGTATGTGGGCGATCACACCGGGCAGCCGATGGGGTATTCGGTGGAGCTGGCAGGCAAGATTGTCGAGCGGATCAAGCAGCAACTGGCGTTGCCGGAGCTGAAGGTGAAGTACAACCTGGTGACATCGCAGACGCGGATTCCGCTGGTGCAGAACGGCACGGTTGATCTTGAGTGCGGCTCCACCGGGGTGACGGCCGAGCGGCAGAAACAGGTCGCGTTCTCCTACGGTTTCATCTACGTAAAAGGGCAGTTGCTGACCGCAAAGGACAGCGGCATTCACAGCTTCGATGACCTGCGCGGCAAGAACGTGGTGACCACCGCCGGCACCACCAACGAGCGCTATCTGAAGAGCTACAACCTCGACCACAAACTGAACATGTTTGTGATCAGCGCCAAGGATCACGGCGAGGCGTTCCAGATGCTGCAGTCGGGACGGGCAGCGGCCTTCTACATGGACGACGCATTGCTCTACGGCGAGCGGGCCAAGGCGCGGGATCCGCACAACTGGGTCGTGGTGGGGGAGGAACAATCGCGGGAAATCTACAGCTGCATGGTGCGCAAGGATGATCCGCCATTCCTCGCGCTGGTGAACGGCGCGCTGGCCGATCTGTACAGCTCGGGGGAGATCAACGGGATCTACCGTAAGTGGTTCGAACAGCCGATCCCGCCAAAGGGGTTGAACCTGGAGTTTCCGATGACCAGCGAGTTGAAGGCGATCATTGCCAGGCCAGTCAGTGATCCGGTGGAGTGACAGTCAGACCGAGGGGAAGCTTTTCGCGAGCAAGCCCGCTCCCACAGTAGTTCTCGGGTGTACACAAAATTTGTGCTCACTGGAAATCCAATGTGGGAGCGGGCTTGCTCGCGAAGAGGCCTTAGAAGTCCCCCCAAAGCTGCTGAGCCACCGCCAGTGCAACCACCGGCGCAGTTTCAGTGCGCAACACTCGCGGCCCAAGCCGTGCAGCATGGAAACCGTTGCCCTTGGCCTGCTCGACCTCGGCATCCGACAAACCACCCTCTGGCCCGATCAGGAACGCCAGGGTCGCCGGTTTGGCATGGCTGACCAACGGCTCCGCCACCGGGTGCAGCACCAGTTTCAACTCGGCCTGGGTTTGCTTCAGCCAGTCGGCCAACAACACCGGCGGATGAATCACCGGCACCCGCGAGCGACCGCACTGCTCGCAGGCGCTGATCGCCACCTGACGCCAGTGCAGCAGGCGTTTGTCGGCGCGTTCGTCCTTCAGGCGCACTTCGCAGCGGTCGCTGAAGATCGGGGTGATTTCCGTCACGCCCAACTCGGTGGCTTTCTGGATCGCCCAGTCCATCCGTTCGCCACGCGACAGGCCCTGGCCGAGGTGGATCTGCAGCGGCGATTCAATCTGCCCGGCTAACTGCTCGTCGATCTGCACGACGACGCGTTTCTTGCCGACCTCCACCAGCGAGCCTCGAAACTCATGGCCGGAGCCGTCGAACAACTGCACCGCATCGCCCTCGGCCATGCGCAGCACGCGGCTGATGTAATGCGCCTGGGCTTCCGGCAGCTCGTGTTCGCCGGTGCTCAGGGGGGCGTCGATAAAGAAGCGGGACAGTCTCATTTCGGGTCTCTGGAAAGATGTGAATCAGTTGGATCGGTGTCGACTTCATTCGCGAGCAAGCTCGCTCCCACATTTGGAATGCATTTCCCTGTGGGAGCGAGCTTGCTCGCGAAAGCGGCAGTTCAGGCGCCACAAATTTTTAATCAGCCCGGATCACGGAACCCCGGGTGGAAATCCTTCGGCACCGCGACGCTGACGCTGTCCCGGGTGGCGATGTCGATGCCTTCGCTGGCGACTTCGGCGAGGAAGTCGATCTGCTCCGGGGTAATCACGTACGGCGGCAGGAAATACACCACGCTGCCCAGCGGACGCAGTAATGCGCCACGCTCCAGCGCATGCTGGAACACCTTCAGGCCACGGCGTTCCTGCCAAGGGTAGGCCTCTTTGGTGGCTTTATCCTTGACCATTTCGATCGCCAGCACCATGCCGGTCTGCCGCACTTCCGAGACATTCGGGTGATCGACCAGATGCGCAGTGGCCGAGGCCATGCGCCGGGCCAGTGCCTGGTTGTTCTCGATGACGTTGTCCTGCTCGAAGATATCCAGCGTCGCCAGCGCCGCCGCACAGGCCAGCGGGTTGCCGGTGTAGCTGTGCGAATGCAGGAAGGCGCGCAGGGTCGGGTAGTCGTCGTAGAACGCGCTGTAGACCTCGTCGGTGGTCAGGCACGCCGCCAGTGGCAGGTAGCCGCCGGTCAGGGCCTTGGACAGGCAGAGGAAGTCCGGGCGGATGCCGGCCTGCTCACAGGCAAACATGGTGCCGGTACGGCCGAAGCCGACGGCGATTTCGTCGTGGATCAGGTGCACGCCGTAGCGGTCGCAGGCTTCGCGCAGCAGTTTGAGATAGACCGGGTGATACATGCGCATGCCGCCGGCGCCCTGAATCAACGGCTCGACGATGACTGCCGCCACGCTGTCATGATGTTCTGCCAAGGTTTGTTCCATGGCAGTGAACATGTTGCGCGAATGTTGTTCCCAGCTCATGCCTTCGGGGCGCAGATAGCAATCCGGGCTTGGCACCTTGATGGTGTCCATCAGCAGCGCTTTGTAGGTTTCGGTGAACAGCGGCACGTCGCCGACTGCCATCGCTGCCATGGTTTCGCCGTGGTAGCTGTTGGTCAGGGTGACGAAGCGTTTCTTGTTCGGCTGGCCGCGGTTGAGCCAGTAGTGAAAGCTCATTTTCAGCGCGACTTCGATGCAGGACGAACCATTATCGGCGTAGAACACCCGGTTCAGGCCTTCCGGGGTCATCTTCACCAGACGCTCGGACAGTTCGATCACCGGTTGATGGCTGAAACCGGCCAGAATCACGTGCTCCAGCTGATCGACCTGATCCTTGATGCGCTGGTTGATGCGCGGGTTGGCGTGGCCGAACACGTTGACCCACCAGGAGCTGACGGCATCGAGGTAGCGCTTGCCTTCGAAGTCTTCGAGCCAGACGCCTTCGCCGCGCTTGATCGGGATCAGCGGCAGCTGTTCGTGGTCTTTCATCTGGGTGCAGGGATGCCACAGCACCGCGAGGTCGCGTTGCATCCACTGGTTATTCAGGCCCATTTACAGTCTCCTCGAGGCGGCTCGCGTCAGGCGCGGGCAAACAATCGCGCAAGCCTATGCAATGCATCGCGTCGGGACAACCCATTGCGTCGATTGAGCTACTTTGTATGGGCCGATAGACGTCGCTGGCGGCGTTTTGATGGCTGACGTATTCTTCGCGGTTCTTTGGGTCGTCTGACCCGCAAAACTGCTTTTTTCCTACGTGTATTTCCGGAGTTCGCTGAATGTCTGTCGGTTGGCTGCGCGCCTGTGCGCTGGTGATGTTGGGGCTGTTCAGCGTTACGGCGCTGGCCAAGGATAAAACCGCAATCGTGATCGGCGGCGGCCTGTCGGGCCTGACCGCGGCTTACGAGCTGCAGAACAAGGGCTGGCAGGTCACGCTGCTGGAAGCCAAGCCGAGCCTGGGCGGTCGCTCGGGCATGGCCACCAGCGAGTGGATCGGCAACGACAAGACCCAGCCGGTGCTGAACAAATACGTCTCGACCTTCAAGCTGAGCACCACGCCAGCCCCTGAATTCGTGCGTACACCGGGTTATCTGATCGACGGTGAATATTTCTCCGCTGCCGATCTGGCGACCAAGCAGCCGGCCACCGCCGATGCCCTGAAGCGCTACCAGAAAACCCTCGACGATCTGGCGCGCTCGATCGACGACCCGCAGAACCCGGCCGCGACCAATACCCTGCATGCACTGGACCAGATCAACGTGTCGAGCTGGCTCGACAAGCAGAACCTGCCGGCCACCGCGCGTCAGCTGATCAACCAGGACATCCGCACCCACTACGACGAGCCTTCGCGTCTGTCGCTGCTGTATTTCGCCCAGCAGAACCGCGTTTATCGCGGCGTCTCCGACCGTGACCTGCGCGCCTCGCGTCTGGTCGGCGGCAGCCAGGTACTGGCCCAGGCGTTCGTCAAGCAGATCAAGACCATCAAGACCAACTCGCCGGTTTCCGCTATCACTCAGGACAAGGACGGCGTGACCGTCAAGGTCGGCAGTGTTGGCTATCAGGCTGACTACGTGGTGCTGGCCGTGCCGCTGCGTGCGCTGAACAAGATTGCGCTCACCCCGGCGCTGGACGCTCAGCACCTGGCCGCGATCAAGGGCACCAACTACGGCTGGCGCGACCAGATCATGCTCAAGTTCAAGACGCCAGTGTGGGAAAGCAAGGCGCGCATGTCCGGTGAGATCTACAGCAACGCAGGTCTGGGCATGCTCTGGATCGAACCGGCGCTGAAAGGTGGCGCCAACGTGGTGATCAACCTGTCCGGCGACAATGCCCGCGTGATGCAGGCGTTCGGCGACAAGCAGATGGTCGATCAGGTGCTGATCCGTCTGCACGCGTTTTATCCACAGGCCCGTGGCTCGTTCACCGGCTATGAAATCCGTCGCTACAGCACCGACCCGTCGATGGGCGGCGCCTACCTGGCTTACGGCCCGGGCCAGATCAGCAAGTTCTGGCGCATGTGGGAGCGCCCACTGCAACGCGTAGCGTTTGCCGGCGAACACACCGACACCCTGTATCCGGGCACTCTGGAAGGCGCGCTGCGCACTGGTCAGCGTGCGGCCAGTCAGGTGGAAGACCTGGCAGCCGGCAAGTCGTTTGAGCCGGTCAAAGTGGTTCCAGCCGCAGCAGCGGCAGGCGCGGCGGGTGCCGTGGCGGCGAAGAAGGGCAACTTCTTCAGCAACCTGTTTGGCGGTTCGGATGACGAGAAGAAGCCAGAACCTGTGAAGGCGCCTGAACCGGCTCCAGCGCCAGTGACTCCAGCGCCTGCACCGGCTCCAGCCCCTGCGCCAGCTCCGGTGGAAGCGCCGAAACCCGCCGCTCCGGTGAAAGCCGAACCGGCGAAGAAAGCGCCAGCCAAGCCTGCAGCGAAAAAGCCTGCAGCGAAAACCGAGGCGAAAAAGGCCCCGGCCAAACCGGCGGCGAAAAAGGCTGAGCCGGCGAAGAAGCCTGCGGCCAAGCCGGCTACAACCCCGGCTCCGGCGGCAAACACCGATAGCAAAGCGCAGTAAGGCTTTGCGGTGAATGAAAAAGCGCGGCTCTCATGCCGCGCTTTTTTTTGGCCTGCCAAACCGCCTTCGCGAGCAAGCTCGCTCCCACATTATTCGACCGTGATCCCTCAGCTGGAATGCGATCCCCTGTGGGAGCCAGCTTGCTCGCGAAGAGGCCGGTTCAGGCAGCACTGACTTTGGATCTGTACCCAGCCTTCTGCCCCACTCTTTCCCCTTTAATCTTTCCTTAACTACCATGTTCAAGACTCTTGATCGTATTTCTCGATATTTCAAAGCAAAATTTTCCGCTTTAATTCGATAGATAACTCGCTAGTCTTGGTTCGCAGTTCTCACAGGATTTGGGCAATGCAGCTACGTAACTCTGCTTCACGCTATGGTTGGGTCAGCATCTTCATGCACTGGGGCGTGGCGCTGGCGGTCTTCGGACTGTTCGCGCTGGGTCTGTGGATGGTGGGGCTGGATTACTACAGCAGCTGGCGCAAAGACGCGCCGGATCTGCACAAGAGCATCGGTCTGGTGCTGCTGGGTGTGATGGTGTTGCGGGTGTTGTGGCGCTTTATCAGCCCACCACCACCGACGCTGCAAAGCTACAGCCGCATGACCCGCATCGGCGCCAAATTCGGCCACGGGTTTCTGTACGTCGGGCTGTTCGCTGTGATGCTTGCCGGTTACCTGATTTCCACCGCAGACGGTGTCGGGATCCCGGTGTTTGGCCTGTTTGAAGTTCCTGCACTGGTTTCCGGGTTACCGGATCAGGCAGACACCGCTGGGGTGATTCATCTCTGGCTGGCATGGGCGCTGGTAATTTTTTCCGGTCTCCATGCGTTGGCAGCATTGAAGCACCACTTTATCGATCGTGATGCGACCCTCACTCGAATGCTCGGTCGCAAAGCCTGAAATTCAACCTCGACTCAAAGGAAAAGAAAGCATGTTGAAAAAGACTCTGGCCGCTCTGGCAATCGGTTCGGCCGTACTGTCCGCGAACGTGATGGCTGCTGATTACACCGTCGACAAGGAAGGCCAGCACGCTTTCGTCGACTTCAAGATCAGCCACCTGGGCTACAGCTACATCACCGGTACCTTCAAGGACATCGACGGCAAGTTCAGCTTCGACGCCGCCAAGCCTGAAGACAGCAAAATCGAATTCAATGTGAAAACCGCCAGCGTGTTCACCAACCACGCCGAGCGCGACAAGCACATCTCCAGCAAAGACTTCCTGGACGTGGGCAAATACGCTGACGCCAAGTTCGTCTCCACCAGCGTCAAATCCACCGGCAAGAACGCCGATGGCAAAGACACTGCCGACGTGACCGGCGACCTGACCCTGCACGGCGTGACCAAGCCAATCGTGGTCAAGGCTGTGTTCCTGGGCGAAGGCAAGGATCCATGGGGCGGCTACCGTGCCGGCTTCGAAGGTACCACCAGCATCAAGCGCTCTGATTTCGGCAAGATGATGGATCTGGGTCCACAGTCCGACAAGGTCGACCTGTACATCTCGTTCGAAGGTGTGAAAGCGAAGTAATTTTCGCCGCCATACAAAAACGCCCCCGGTCGTAAGGCCGGGGGCGTTTTTTATTGTCCGTCACATGCACTGATATCACCGCAGATCCACTGTGGGAGCGGGCTTGCTCGCGAATGCGGCGGGCCAGTCGATACTTCCGTTACAGACATACCGCATTCGCGAGCAAGCCCGCTCCCACAGGTGATGTGGTGATTCAGGGATATTGGCTTGCTCATGAAAAATGCCCCGGCTCTTGCGAGCCGGGGCATGTTTCATTGCCGCGATAACTCAGCGATTGCGGGTCAGCAAGGCTGGTTTTTCACCGCGCGGACGGGTCGGCAGTTGATCGAGCTGCTCAGGTGTCGGGAAGCGGTCTGCCTTGGACTCCTTGTGCATGATCTTCGGCCCGGTGCTGCGCGGGTTCTGCACGGCCGGTTCGGCGCGTTGCTGATCGTCGCGAGCCGGGCGGCGGTTGCGCGAGGACTCGTCACGACGGCCCTGGCCATCACGCGGAGCACCGTTGCGCGGGCCGTTGCGTTTGCCCGGTGGGGTGCCGGTGCTCGAACCGTTGCTGTTACGCGGGCCGTTCTGGCGACCTTGCGACTGACCGCCGCGTGGAGCGCCTGCGCCTGCGCCCTGAGCTGGCGCGCCTGGACGGCGACCACGGCCACCGGCAGGAGCAGCTTTCGGCACGTAATCAACGCGGTTACCGAAGTTATCGATATCGTCGTCGAGGAACTCGTCCGGTGCACGATCAGCCGCCGCGCGTGGTGGCTGGCTCGGACGCTGTTCGCGGGCCGGGGTGCCTTCGCGTGGTTTCTGCTGACGGGCAGGGCGCTCGCCGCGTTCGCCGGCGGGTTTTTCCTTGCCCTTGTCTTTGCCTTTGTCTTTACGACCGCCGCCACCGCCGCCGCCATTCGGACCGTCGCCGCGCGGGCCACGGGAGTTGCGCGGGTTGCGCATGTCCGGGCGCTCGCGCACTTCAGGCTTCTCGGCCTCGATGGTGCTGGCATCGAAGCCCATCAGGTCGCCATCGGCGATTTTCTGCTTGGTCATGCGTTCGATGCTTTTCAGCAGTTTTTCTTCGTCCGGGGCCACCAGCGAGATCGCCTCGCCCGAACGACCGGCGCGGCCAGTACGGCCGATACGGTGCACGTAGTCTTCATCGACGTTTGGCAGCTCGAAGTTGACCACGTGTGGCAACTGATCGATGTCCAGACCGCGCGCGGCGATGTCGGTCGCGACCAGGATGCGCACTTCACCGGCCTTGAAGTCGGCCAGGGCTTTGGTGCGGGCGTTCTGGCTCTTGTTGCCGTGGATCGCCACAGCCGGCAGGCCGTGTTTGTCCAGGTACTCGGCCAGACGGTTGGCGCCGTGCTTGGTGCGGGTGAACACCAGTACCTGTTCCCAGGCGCCGGCGGTGATCAGGTGCGCCAGCAGGGCACGCTTGTGGCTGGCCGGCAGACGGAACACGCGTTGCTCGATGCGCTCGACCGTGGTGTTCGGCGGGGTGACTTCGATGCGTTCCGGGTTGTGCAGCAGTTTGCCGGCAAGATCGGTGATGTCTTTGGAGAACGTCGCCGAGAACAGCAGGTTCTGACGCTTGGCCGGCAGGCGTGCGAGGACTTTCTTCACGTCGTGAACGAAGCCCATGTCGAGCATGCGGTCGGCTTCGTCGAGGACGAGGATTTCGACGTGGGACAGATCGACACTGCCCTGGCCTGCGAGGTCGAGCAGACGACCCGGGCATGCGACGAGCACGTCAACGCCACGGGACATGGCCTGGACCTGCGGGTTCATGCCGACGCCGCCGAAGATGCAGGCGCTGACGAATTTCAGGTCACGGGCGTAGATCTTGAAGCTCTCGTGAACCTGGGCCGCGAGTTCGCGGGTCGGGGTCAGGACCAGTACGCGCGGTTGGCGCGGGCCATGACGCTGGGATTTGTCCGGGTGACCGTTGGGGAACAACCGCTCCAGGATCGGAAGGGCGAAACCGCCGGTTTTACCGGTACCTGTCTGTGCCGCAACCATCAGGTCGCGACCTTGCAACACGGCGGGAATGGCCCGCTGTTGCACCGGAGTAGGCTCGGTATAGCCCGCATCTTCGATGGCACGGACTAAAGCCTCGGAGAGACCGAGGGAAGCAAAGGACATGAGTAATCCTGTTTTAGTTAGGGCTTGGCCCAATGGGAGTCTTGCCTGGCGCGAATCGCGTTTAAGAGGACGCGATCCCGTCCGGTCCTGCTGCGGTTCCGAAGGCACGTCAGGAGCGCTCGCGCGGGCTGAAAGCTGCGCTGTAGCGGGTCGAGAGGCCTGTTACGGTTCCGGGCGTCCGGGCGTGAGCCTGGCGGGAACGCCGGAGTATAACAGAGCAATCACTGCGCGCTGCTTTCCTGCTGCTCAACGGTTTTGCGGCTGGCCGAGGCGTTGCCCAGCGGCACGGCGTCGACCGGGGCGGCGCCGTAGCGTGCGCTGAGCTCGGCGTAGGCCGGTTCGCGCTTGAAACGCTTGAGTTCGGCACCGAAACGCGCCACCAGCAGATCCATCCCGGCATTGCGTCGAACGGCCAGATATTGGCTCTGACGGCTGATGACCGTGGGATTTTCGGTGATTTGATCGCGAATATTCAGTTGATCGAGCAAATGCTGGCCCACGCGGCGATCGGTGATCAGCAAGTCGATACGTCCGCGCAACAGTTTGCCGAAGTTGGCCTCGTGGGTTGGTGCCGGCTCGCGGGTGAACAGTGTCGACTGGCTGAAGTCCGGACTGTACAGATAGCCCGGCGAAGTGCCGATGGTCAGGCCTTTGAGGTCTTCGAGCTGGCGGAACGGATGGGGACGGTCGTTGGCGTAGAACATCACGAACTCGACGTCCGACAGCGGTTCGATGGGGTAGAGCAGGGTGGCATCGCGCTCGTCGCTGTGAAAGATGTCCAGTGCGCCGTCGGCCTGGCCGGTCTCGAGCATCGACAGGCAGCGTTTCCACGGCAGGAACTGCCATTCGACTTCGATTCCCAGACGCTTGAACACGATGGCGGTGGTTTCGTAATCCAGCCCGAGGTTCCTGCCATTCTCTTCGTAGACGTAAGGTGCCCACGGCTCGGTGACAATACGCAGCTTCTCGCCCCGAGCGGCAAAGCTCAGGCAAGCAAAAACCAGCACGGTGAGTAACTGCGCGAAAAAAGGCATGGCTTGAGATTACGACGAGAAACGCGAAAGAGCCAGAAAGTGCCTGCACAAGCTCTAATTCGGGGATTCAAAAGCAAAAAATCGCAGCAACGACACCCCTGTAGGAGCTGCCGAAGGCTGCGATCTTTTGATCTTTCTTTTAATGCTTAGCGCGGCAACTTCAGGTTATTCCAGATCGCCAGACTAGGTTCAGCCTGGTTCATGGAATAGAAGTGCAGCCCCGGTGCGCCGCCCTGCAACAGGCGTTCGCACATTTCGCTGACAACTTGCTCGCCGAAGCGCTGAATGCTCTGGCTGTCATCGCCGTAGGCTTCCAGTTGCTTGCGGATCCAGCGCGGAATTTCCGCACCGCAGGCATCGGAGAAACGCGCCAGCTTGCTGTAGTTGGTGATCGGCATGATCCCCGGTACGACTGGAATATCCACGCCCAGCGCCTGCAAACGGTCGACGAAGTAGAAGTAGCTGTCGGCGTTGAAGAAGTACTGGGTGATCGCGCTGTCGGCGCCGGCGCGGGCCTTGCGCACGAAGTTGGCGAGATCGTCTTCGTAATTGCGCGCTTGCGGATGCATCTCCGGGTAAGCGGCAACTTCGATGTGGAAATGATCACCGGTTTCTTCACGAATGAATTCAACCAGTTCGTTGGCGTGACGCAGCTCGCCGCTGGTCATGCCCATGCCGGACGGCAGGTCACCGCGCAGCGCAACGATGCGCTTGATGCCGGCCGCCTTGTACTCGTTCAGCAGGCCGCGCAGGTCGTCCTTGCTGTCGCCGACGCACGACAGGTGCGGTGCGGCCGGTACTTTGACTTCGCTTTCCAGTTGCAGAACGGTGTTGAGGGTGCGATCACGGGTCGAACCGCCAGCGCCGTAGGTGCAGGAAAAGAAGTCGGGGTTGTACGTTGCCAACTGACGGGCAACGTTGAGCAGTTTTTCATGCCCAGCATCGGTCTTGGTCGGGAAGAACTCGAAGCTGTAGCGACGGTCTTGGGACATGGGAAATACCCTTGGAAACACGAAGCCTGTGAGGCTTGCACCGCCCATGTGGGAGCGGGCTTGCTCGCGAAAGCGGCGGGTCAGGCAACATCAATGCTGAATGACAGACCGCTTTCGCGAGCAAGCCCGCTCCCACAGGGAGAGCAGGCCGCCGCGTCAATCAGTAGCGGTAAGCGTGCGGCTTGAACGGGCCTTCGACGGTCACGCCGATGTAGTCAGCCTGTTGCTTGGTCAGTTGAGTGACCACGCCACCGAAGCCGCGCACCATTTCCAGGGCCACTTCTTCGTCGAGTTTCTTCGGCAGTACTTCAACGGTCAGACGCTCGGCTTTCTCGGCTGGCGACAGGTCGGCGTACTTCTGGCCGAACAGGAAGATCTGCGCCAGTACCTGGTTGGCGAACGAACCGTCCATGATGCGGCTCGGGTGACCGGTGGCGTTGCCCAGGTTCACCAGACGGCCTTCGGCCAGCAGGATCAGGTAGTCGTCGTTCTGCGCGTCGAAAGCGCCCGGGCCGGTACGGTGGATCTTGTGTACCTGTGGCTTCACTTCTTCCCATGCCCAGTTCTTGCGCATGAAAGCGGTGTCGATTTCGTTGTCGAAGTGGCCGATGTTGCAGACAACAGCGCGCTTCTTCAGGGCTTTGAGCATGTTCGCGTCGCAAACATTGACGTTACCGGTGGTGGTCACGATCAGGTCGATCTTGCCCAGCAGCGCTTTGTCGATGCTCGCTTCGGTGCCGTCGTTGATACCGTCGATGAACGGCGAAACCAGTTCGAAACCGTCCATGCAGGCCTGCATGGCGCAGATCGGGTCAACTTCGGAGACCTTGACGATCATGCCTTCCTGACGCAGGGACTGGGCCGAACCCTTACCCACGTCACCGTAACCGATGACCAGCGCTTGCTTGCCGGACAGCAGGTGGTCGGTGCCGCGCTTGATCGCATCGTTCAGGCTGTGACGGCAGCCGTACTTGTTGTCGTTCTTGGACTTGGTCACCGAGTCGTTGACGTTGATCGCCGGGATCTTCAGCTCGCCCTTGGCCAGCATGTCCAGCAGGCGGTGAACACCGGTGGTGGTTTCTTCGGTCACGCCGTGAACGCGATCCAGTACTTGTGGGTACTTGTCGTGCAGCAGCTGAGTCAGGTCGCCGCCGTCGTCGAGGATCATGTTGGCGTCCCATGGCTGGCCATCTTTCAGGATGGTCTGCTCCAGGCACCACTCGTACTCTTCTTCAGTCTCGCCTTTCCAGGCGAAAACCGGGATGCCGGCAGCGGCAATGGACGCAGCGGCCTGATCCTGAGTCGAGAAGATGTTGCAGGACGACCAGCGTACTTCGGCACCCAGGGCAACCAGGGTTTCGATCAGCACGGCAGTCTGAATGGTCATGTGGATGCAGCCGAGGATTTTCGCGCCCTTGAGCGGCTGCTCGGAGGCGTACTTGCGGCGCAGACCCATAAGGGCCGGCATTTCCGACTCGGCGATGATGGTTTCGCGACGGCCCCAGGCAGCCAGGGACATGTCGGCAACTTTGTAATCGTTAAAATCTGCAGGCGTGATAACAGCGCTCATGAAGAGCCTCCATTCGTAATGTATGCGAATGGGCGCCGTTGTGCGTTTAGTGTCCGGCCGTGGCCAGTCAACGCCCCATCCGAGCCTGACAGGTTGATCCTGCTGCAGCGCCCCTCGGACAGGTGGCGGGAAAACGGTAGCAGGTGAACGTTACCGTTTTGAAACGGGGGCGATTATAGCCGTCTAGACTGATCTTCCAAAGGGTTTCTGTCGGCCAGATGAAGATCGCTAATAGCGACCATAGTAGAAGGCTCATGGAGCCTGACCGCCCGGTCTGCCAAGATGGCGCCATCTTTCGGCAAACGCTCAGGAGTGAACATGAATTTCCACACCCGCAAATGGGTAAAACCCGAAGACCTGAACCCCAACGGCACCCTGTTCGGCGGCAGCCTGCTGCGCTGGATCGACGAAGAAGCGGCGATTTACGCGATCGTCCAGTTGGGCAATCAGCGCGTGGTGACCAAGTACATTTCCGAAATCAACTTCGTCAGCGCCTCGCGCCAGGGCGACATCATCGAGCTGGGCATCACCGCCACCGAGTTCGGTCGTACCTCGATCACCCTGACCTGTGAAGTGCGCAACAAGATCACCCGCAAGAGTATCCTCACGGTCGAGAAGATGGTCTTCGTCAACCTCGGCGAAGACGGCCTGCCGGCGCCGCACGGGCGGACCGAGATCAAGTACGTCAAAGACCAGTTCAAGGAAGATGAACTGGTCAGCAACTAACATCGGCGGCGCGCCCTTCGCGAGCAAGCCCGTTCCCACATGGATTGCGTTGTACCTGTGGGAGCGGGCTTGCTCGCGAAGGCGGTTGTTCAGTCAGCGAAGAATCATCTGGCCACTGAACAGCCATGAACCGCCGGGGTCGTAGGTAAACACCAGCCCCCACGGTTCCCACGCCATGACCACACCAACAGACGGCAAGACCCCCAACCTCTCGACCGACGAACAACACGAAGTCGAGAAAAACCAGCCGCCCCGCGCGGCGGTTCTGCATGAAATCATCCGCACTCAGGGCGATCAGGAACTGGAGCGCAGCATCGCTGCATTGTGGTGGTCGGCGCTGGCCGCCGGGTTGACCATGGGCCTGTCGCTGATGGGTATGGGCCTGCTCAATTCGCGACTGCCCGAAGGTGACGAGTTCAAGGTCATCGCCAGTTTCGGCTACTGCGCCGGTTTCCTCGCGGTGATTCTCGCCCGCCAGCAATTGTTCACCGAAAACACCCTGACCGCCGTTCTACCGGTGATGACCAAACCGACCCTGAAAAACTTCGGCCGGCTGATCCGCCTGTGGGGCGTGGTCCTGTTCGGCAATTTGTGCGGGACGATTCTGGTGGCGTACGTGATGCTCGAGCTGCCGATCTTCGACACCAAGACTGATCACGCCTTCCTTGAAATCGGCCGCAAGGTCATGGAAAACCACGCCAGTCAGATGTTTGCCAAGGGCATCGTTTCCGGCTGGATGATCGCCACCATGGTCTGGATGATCCCGTCCATGGAGAGCGCGAAGATGTGGATCATCATCCTTATCACCTACCTGATGGCGCTGGGCGACTTCACCCACATCGTGGTCGGTTCGGCGGAAGTGTCGTATCTGGTGTTTGCCGGCGAGCTGCCGTGGAGTGATTTCTGGATGGTGTTTGCCGGGCCCACGCTGGCGGGGAATATCATCGGCGGCAGTTTCATCTTCGCCCTGATCAGCCATGCGCAGATCCGCAGCGAAAGCGGGGCGCCCAAGACGGATAAACCGAACTCCGGCAAACCCCGCGAAGATGAATCCGACAGCAAGCCCCGATAGTTTCAGGCCTTGAACGGCGGGCTGACCGGTTCTGTCGTCGGTTCGCTTTCAGGTGCCTTGAGCTGTCCCTCCCAGCGCGCTATGACCAGCGGTGCCAGTGCATTGCCCAACACGTTGAGCGCGGTGACCGGCATGTCCATCAAGCGGTAGACGCCGGCGATGATTGCCACGCCTTCCACTGGCAAACCGGCGGTGGTCAGGGTCGCTGTGAGGATGATGAACATGAAACCCGGCACTCCCGCCGCGCCCTTTGACGTCAACACCATGATCAGCACCAGCATGGCCTGATCCGCCAGACTCAGATCAATCCCGTACGCCTGGGCGATAAACAGCGTGCCCAGTCCCGCGAACAGCGAGGCGCCATCAAGGTTGAACGAGTACCCCAGTGGAATGACCATGCTGGTGATCGGGCGCGGAGCGCCATACTTCTCCATTTTCTCGATCAGTTGTGGCATCACCGTGGCCGACGCAGCACTGCTGTAAGCCAGTATCAATTCACTGCGTATTTCCCGAATCAGGTGGAAAAAGCGAATGCCGGCCATCCGCGCCACCAGCCCCAGCACGCCCAACGCGAAGAGCAACACCGCGACGTAAGTGATGCCGATCAGCTTCGCCAGCGGCAGTAATGCACTAAGGCCGAAGCTGGCCACGGTGACCCCGATCAGGCCGAAGATGCCGATGGGTGAATAGTGCATGACCAGATGCGTGACCTTGAACATGGTGTCCGATACCGCCTGAATCACGGCGATCAATGGCGCCTTCTGCGGCTCGGGCAGCATCGACAGGGCACAGCCGAACAGGATCGCGAAAAACAGCACGGAGAGCAGCTTGCCCTGAGACATGGCCAGGACGATGTTGTCCGGCACGATGTTCACCAGAGTTCGGCCCAGGTTCTGTGTGTCCCCCGTATTCGCCAGACCAATGGCCGGTGATTGCAGGGTGCTGCTGAAGTCTGCGCCGGCGCCGGGCTGAAAAACATTGCCGACGATCAGTCCGAAGACGATGGCAATGCTGGTGATGGTAAAGAAATAAACCAGCGTCTTTATCCCGACCCGCCCCAGCGCCTTGGTGCTGCCTGCCCCGGCGATGCCGACGACCATGCACGCAAAGACCAACGGTACGACGATCATTTTCATCAGCCTGATGAACAGGTCACCGGCCGGTTGCAGCAGATTGTCGATGAACCAGATCTTGTGTTCGGGAAACTGGTTGAGAAGGATGCCGACGATTATTCCGGCTGCCAGCCCGAGCATGATGCGGGTGACCAGACTGGTGGGTTTCCTGGTAGTCATGATGTGCCCCTTTTGTTGTTGTGTTTGTTGGGGTGAAGCTCAGTGTGCGAAGAGGCCGTCGAAGTCCTTGAAACCCTTGACTTCGATCGGATTGCCGCTGGGATCGAGAAAGAACATCGTGCGCTGCTCGCCGGGTTCGCCGGCGAAGCGGATCACCGGAGCGATTTCAAACGTTGTGCCGAGGCGGCTCAAACGATCGGCCAGCTCCAGCCACTCCTCCAGCGGCAGGACGACGCCAATGTGCGGCATCAATACTTTGTGATCGCCAACCTGGCCGGTACGGGTCGTGGTGAAGGGCGTGCCCACATGAAGCGAGAGCTGATTGCCGAAAAAGTCGAAGTCGACCCATGTCTCGGTACTGCGGCCTTCGGTGCAGCCCAACACATCTCGATAAAAAGTCCGCGCCTGTTCCAGGTCGCAAACATGGTATGCAGCGTGAAAAGGTCTGTTCATGCGATGTCCCCAAGTGAAGGAGCGCTCAGGGTAAACAGACCGTGCGGCGGGGCATAACGACTTCGCCTTGTTCTGAGCGAAAGGAAAACTTATGGATGTACGGTTTCTGAAAAGTCTGGTGGCGGTGGTCGAGACCGGTTCGATTGCGGCAGCGGCACGGCGCGAGAGTCGCACTGCGGCGGCTATCAGTCAGCGCGTCCAGGCGCTCGAGAGATTGCTGGGTTGCACGTTACTGCTGCGTACCGCGCACGCTGCCCGGCCCTCGGACCAGTGCCTGCTGATTCTGCCGAAGATCAGGGCGATCATCGAATTGGCCCAGGATCTACAGAGCGATCTGCATCCCGATGGGGTGGCCGGTGAACTGACAATCGGTGCAATTTCCACAGCGCTGACCGGCGTGTTACCCACCTTGATCGAGCGATTGGCGCTTACAGCACCTGATTTGAAGCTGAAGATCACCCCGGGTGACTCGAAAAGTCTTTACGAGAAGGTGCTTGCAGGGGAGTTGGACGCAGCGATTCTGGTCAGGCCTCCATTCCAGCCGCCCAAGGCATTGGCCCTGGTCGTGCTCAAGGTAGAGCCGCTGATTCTGGTGGCTCCAGCCGCGTACGCCGGGCAGTCGCTGGAAACGCTGTTGCGCGTTCATCCGTTCATTCGTTATGACGCACGCTCGTGGGGTGGGCAGATTGCTCAGCGCTACCTCGATGAACAGGCCATCGAGCCCAACGTGCTGTGCGAACTGGATGCGCTGGAAACGATCGTCATGCTGGTCGCGCAGGGGATGGGGGTATCGCTGGTGCCGCAGTGGGCCGGGATGAGGCTGGAAGGGATGTACGTGTTACCGGTCGAGGACGGGCAGCGTCATGCGCGCGAATTGGTGGTGATGCATGGCTCGATGCCGCACCGCCCATTGGCGATGCGACATCTGCTTGACTTGCTGTGCGGTCCGTCGTGAAGGGCTTCACGACGGCGCTGCGGTGATACGTCAGTGTGCGGGTTCGGCCGCTGTGGCCGGCTCGTCACGGGTGGCGTGCTTGACCAGCTTGCCGATGGTCAGGCCCTGCAACAGGATCGACGACAGCACCACGATGTAGGTGATGCTCAGCAGCAGATCGCGCTCCGGGCCCAGCGGCAGGGCCAGCGCCAGTGCTACCGACACCCCGCCGCGCAAACCGCCCCAGGTCAGAATGCGGATGGTGCCGCGCGGCACCGTGCGCCAACGCCGCAGCAGAACGATGGCCGGGGCCACGGTGAGCAGGCGCGACAGCAGGATCGCCAGCGCCAGCAAACTGGCCGCCGCCACGTGCGCCCAGTTGAACGGCAGCAACAACAGCTCCATGCCGATCAGTGCGAACAGCAGGGCGTTAAGCATGTCATCGAGCAACTCCCAGAAGCCGTCGAGGTACTTGCGGGTCATGTCGTTCATCGCCAGGTTGCGCCCCAGGTTACCGATGATCAGACCGGCCACCACCATCGCGATCGGCGCCGAGACGTGCAGCTCGGTGGCCATCGCCGAACCGCCGATCACCAGCGCCAGGGTCAGCATCACCGTGATCTGATGCTGCTGGACGCTCTTGATCATCCGGTACACCCCATAACCGATCAGCCCGCCGAACAGCACACCGCCAATGGCTTCGTGCACGAACAGCATGGCCGTGGCGCTGAGGGTCGGCGTCTCACCCAGTTGGGCGATGCCCAGCAGCACGGTGAACACCACCACCGCAGTGCCGTCATTGAACAGCGACTCGCCGACGATGGTGGTTTTCAGCGGCTTCGAGGCATTGGCGGTACGCAGTACGCCGAGCACTGCGATCGGGTCGGTCGGCGAAATCAGCGCGCCGAACAGCAGGCAGTAGAGGAAGCTCACGTGCCAGCCGAACAGGGCAAAAATGTAATAGGCGAGGCTGCCGATCACGGCGGTGGCAATCAGCACACCGAAAGTGGCCAACAGGCCGATCGGCCAGCGGTAGCTGCGCAGGTCGTTGAGGTTGACGTGCAGGGCGCCGGCGAACAGCAGGAACGACAGCATCCAGTTCATCAGCAGATCGCCGAAGTCGATCTGGCCGATCAGTTGCTGCACGCGCTCTTCGAGGCCGGGATAGCCGAGCACGCTCAGGCCTTGCAGCAATAGGGAGAACATCAGCGCGGTGACCATCACGCCGATGGTCGGCGGCAGGCCGATGAAGCGGTAATTGACGAAGGTGAGAAGGGTGGTGAGGCAGATAAAAGCGGCGACAAGTTCTAGCATCCGGGCTCCATTGGATGGGGGTGGAAAGACAGCGCCCCGATTCTTCGGTGCAAAGGTTGGATGGGCTGTTTCGGGGTGGGGACACAATCATGCCCCCCTCGGTTGGTCAGCCGCAGACATTGGTGTAGGGTCAACAAAAAAATCAAGGAGTGGAACGTGGCGGCGACAGTTCTGGTGTTAATGGCGGCGCTGTTGCATGCGACGTGGAATACCCTGATCAAGTTCAGTGCCGAACGGTTGCTGGTGGTGGCGTGCATGGACACGGTGGCGCTGCTGTTCGTGGCGCTGGCATTTCCATTCATCAGCCTGCCGCCGGTGGAAATCTGGCCGTGGATTCTGGCTTCGGCGGCGTTCGAGCTGTTGTATCGCTATCTGCTGATTCAAGCTTATCGGGTCGGCGACCTCGGGTTGGTCTACCCGCTGATGCGTGGCTTGTCGCCGTTGGTGGTGCTGGCGCTGACCCTGATCTTCGCCGGCGAAGTGCTCACCACGCAGCAGATCCTCGGGATCATGCTGATTCCGCTGGGCATGGCCTGCCTGCTCTGGCAGGGCGGTGGTGGCAAACATCTCCCTTGGTCGATGCTACCGGTGGTGGCGCTGATCGGCTTGTGCATCGGTTGCTACACCTACATCGATGGTCAGGCCTTGCGGCGCTGGTCGCATCCACTGGATTACCTGGTCTGGGTCACGCTGTTCAGCGCCTGGCCGTTTCCGTTGCTGGCGTGGGTGGCGAAACGCCCGGCATTTCTGGTGTTCTGGCGCGAGCAGTGGAAGCTGGGCCTGGCGGTCGGGTTCTGCGTGTTGTTCAGCTACGCTCTGGTGCTGTGGGCGATGCAGTTGGGCTCGATTGCCGAGGCGGCGGCCTTGCGTGAGATCAGCGTGATCCTGGTGGTGCTGTTCGGCATGCGCTACCTGAAAGAACCTTTCGGCAGGCCGCGGCTCTTAGCCTGTGGGCTGGTATTGATCGGCATGCTGGTGATGAAGTTCTGACTGCCCGCAACTCTCTATCACTCGAAGAAGGACGGCGTTATGACGGTGGCTCTGTGGTGTGTATTGATCGCGATTTTCCTGCCGTATGTGTGCACGATTGTGGCCAAGGTCTCGGGCGGTTTCAGGCTCAGTGACAATCATGATCCTCGGGATTTTCTCGATAGCGTGGGCGGCGTCGCCCGACGGGCGCATGCGGCGCAGTTGAACAGCTTCGAGGTGATGCCGGCATTTGCTGCCGCAGTGATTGTTGCGCATCTGGTGGGCACGGCGCAGCTGGTGACAGTGAATGTGCTGGCGGTGCTGTTTATCACCAGTCGCCTGCTGTACATCATCTGCTACCTGGCGGATTGGGCGATCTTGCGGTCGCTGGTGTGGTTTGTCGGGATGGGGCTGATTGCTGCGTTCTTCTTTGTGTCGGTCTGATTCTCGGGTGCTGCTGCCGCCCTCTTCGCGAGCAAGCCCGCTCCCACAGGTATCAATGGCGAGCACAAATCCTGTGTACACCAAAGAACCCTGTGGGAGCGGGCTTGCCCGCGAAGGCGGTAGCTCTGGCGCCGAGGCGCTTAAGGTTTGTCCTTAACCGTATCGGCGACCTGGGGCACTTGCGGCAACGCCGCGCCTTTAGGCCAGAGCATCCAGATCTGCCCCTGCTGCTTCATGTCGCCGGCCAGTTGCCCGGCAGCATCGCCGGTGCCCCAGAACAGATCCGCACGCACCTCGCCGGCAATCGCGCCACCGGTGTCCTGCGCCGCGACCGGGCGAACCAAAGCGCTGCCGTCCGGGCGGGTGGTCGACAGCCACAGCAGGCTGCCCAACGGAATCACCTTGCGATCCACCGCTGCGCTGTAGCCGGCGGTCAGCGGCACATTGAGCGAGCCGCGTGGGCCTTCGTTGCTGTCCGGGTTGCGGGTGAAGAACACGTAGCTCGGGTTGCTGCCCAGCAGTTCCGGGATGCGCGACGGATTGGCCTTGGCCCAGTTGCTGATCGCGCCCATGGTCACGTCTTCTTTCTTCAACTCGCCCTGTTCCACCAGCCAGCGCCCGATCGGCCGGTACGGATGGCCGTTCTGGTCGGCGTAGGCGATGCGCAGTTGTTTGCCATCCGGCGTCTGAATCCGCCCGGAACCCTGGATCTGCAAAAACTGCAGGTTCATTGGATCGGTCAGATATGCCACTACCGGCGCTTTGACGCCTTTGGACTCGATGGTCGCCGCGTCGTCATACGGCTTGAGCACTCGGCCTTCGAGACGGCCACGCAGGCGCTTGCCCTTGAGTTCCGGGTAAATGCTGTCCAGCGAGACGATGATCATGTCTTCCGGCACGCCGTACACCGGCACGTTCGCCACCTCGGTGGGCGTCAGGCTGCCGGGGTAGACCGGTTCGTAGTAACCGGTGATCAGACCGTTGGGGTTGTCATGCTCGGCGCGCAGTCCGAACACGTCGAGGTTCTGCTTGAGGAAGGCGCGAATCTCGTTGGCGCTTTGCGGCACGTTGGCGGCTGCCGCGCAGGTGCCGCCCCAGATCGGATCAGCCTTGAGTCGGGTGCAGGCGCTGCGCCATGAACCGAAACCGGCGACCAGATCGCTGTCGGACACCGCCGGCAAGGCTTCCCAAGTGGCGCTGGAATAAGTGGCCAAGGCATGGGTTTTCGGTTTGGCAGTGTCGCCACCGGTGCAGCCGGCAAGGATTGCCAGCAGTGGCAGGGTTGCGATCAGTGGGTGACGCCAGGCCTTGAAACGGCTGTTCATGGAGTGATTCCTGTGCCGGTTGCCCAAGTGCTCCATGCGCTCCGGCAACCCGTATTTTTAATAGGGCTATTGGTGTTTGTCGGCGACGCGAGGATACTGGCCGCCGAATTCCGTGACCTGAAGCCACCATGACTCTTAAAAGAATTTCTGTTGTATTGCTGGCCTGTCTGACCTTGTCCGCCTGTGGCGGCGTCGATCCGAATTCTCCGCTGGGGCAACGCAAGGCGATCTTCAAGCAGATGCTCAAGACCGGCGAAGACCTGGGCGGCATGTTGCGTGGACGTATTCCGTTCGACGGGCCGAAATTCGCCGAAGGCGCGGTGAAGCTTGATGCGTTGTCGCATGAACCGTGGAAGCATTTCCCGCAGGTTCGTGAAGAAGATCACACCAGCGCCAAGGATGATGTCTGGCTGCGTCAGGCCCGCTTTCAGGATTTGGCCCGTAACCTTGAGGCGGCCACCGGTGAACTGGTGATCGCCAGCAAGGTTCAGCCGTACAAGGCCAGTAACCTCGGGCCTGCGGTGCAGAAAGTTGAAGATGCCTGCAGCGCTTGCCATAAAGAGTTTCGCGATCATTGATTTCTGTTGTTTGAGCTGACGCCTTCGCGAGCAAGCCCGCTCCCACACTGGATCTGTGTCGTTCACAAATCAAATGTGGGAGCGGGCTTGCTCGCGAAGAGGGCATCAAATTCCCCGCATTAACGGTTACTTGTCGATCTGGTCCAGCGCATCCTGCAGCTCTTTGCGCGACTCGGCGAGCTTGTCCTTGCGCTTGTTGATCTTCTCCGGATCGCCTTTCTTCATCGCCTTGTCGAGATCCGCCTGACGCTTGCTCACTTCGTGCTTGGCTTCCAGCACCTTGTTTTCGCGTTCTTTCTTCAGGCCGGCATCGGTGCAGTTCTTCGTCACTTCATCCAGAGCGGTTTGCAGACCGGCCTGCTGATCGGTGTTGCCCCGGGATTTCGCCTGCTCGAGCTGATTGATGATGCCCTGCTTCTTCGCGGCGCAACCGGTCAGGCCCGGTGCATCTTCGTCAGCCATCACTGGCGCGGCCAGAGCGCCACAGAGAGTCAGCAAGGCAAGCGGTGCAAGAAATTTCATAAAAGCTCCATGTGCAAAGGCAGTCGGGTCGGGGGCACTGCGCTGTTTGAGCGTCTGACGGCCCTTGGGTTCCCGGCTGCCGGGGATTGCGTGATCAGAAACCGTCGATTCCGGCGGCGCGTAATGTGTCACTCAAGGCCAGCACCTGCGGGTCGCGGAAGAATGCGCTCAATTGCGCCGCGCGGCCCGGGCCGATTCCGGCTTCTGCCTGCCATTGTTCGGTGTCGCGTTGTGCCAGCGCCTGCCACGAGTCGGCCAGTTGTGCCTGCCCCGTCGGCGGTAAACCCAATGCTTTGAGCCACTGGGTGAACGGCCGTTGGCGGGCGCTGTGAAAACTGTTGATCAGACGTGTGCTGCTGCGTTCGCCGAAGCCGGCAATGTTAGCAAGCTCTGGCTCGTCGAGGGTCAACCAATCCAGCAGGTTGTTCAGGCGGCCTGTTTCCAGAAGTTTCTCCCAGGTGCCGCGCCCGACATTCTGCAGCGCCAGCCCCTGCTTGCCACTGAGCCAGGTCAGGCGCGCGAGAAACTGGCTTTCGCAACCGGGTGTCGGTTGCCAGCAGCTCAAGGCGTGGAAGTCGCGCGTGTCGGGAATGTCGAGGGCGGCCCGTTCGGAGGTACGCAACACCACACTGTCGAGTCGTGGAATCGTCAACCCGGCCAGGCTGATTGCCACTTGATCGCCGGGGCGGATATCCAGCGCCTGCCAGCGCTTGAGTGAACCGGCACTGACGCGTCTGATCTCGCGGTCATCGAGCATCACCGGCGACAACTCCAATACTGGCGTGATGCGTCCGCTGCGGCCGACTTTGAAATTCACTTTGCGCACCTCGGCCAGCGCTCGGGCAAACGGGTATTTCCAGGCGATAGCCCAGTAGGGCGCGCTCGCCTGCCAGCGCTCAGCCGGTGGGCGCTGGCTCTGGCGCAAGACAATGCCGTCGGTGGCGAAGGGCAGGGGCGATCGATACCAGTGCTCACGCCACTGCTGCGCCTCTTCAAGGTTGGCGATGGCCTGACTGAATGGCGCCGTCGTGGCGAAACCCAATGTCGCCAGTGCCGCTGTTCTTTCGGGCAGATTCGCCGGCCCCTGCGGCCAGTCCCAGGCAAACAGGCCGATCCCGGACGCCTGTTCTGTGCTCAAGGATTTACGGCTCATCAGTCCGGCAACGGTGGCGCGGGCGTTGGCGCTGCCGGCGCTGGCCTGCACATGTTGATTCAGGCGCCAGTAGAGTTCGCCCTGCACCAACAGGTCCCGCGGTTGGGTCAATTGTTGCGGAATGGCGGCGATCCTCTGCGCCGATGCCGTCCAGTCCTGGCCGCTGATACCGTCGCCGCGACTGATCGCTTGCTGCAACAGGCCGCGACGGTAAATCAGCGTGACCGCCACGCCATCTACCTTGGGTTGCACCCAGACATCCTGACGATCCTTTAACCATGCTTGAACGGCAGCCGCTTGGTGGAGCTTGTCCAGACCGGTGTGGGCGATCGGATGCGCGATGGAACCAGACGCGCTGCGCAACGGTTCGGGCGCTGCGGGCTGCTGGAAGCACTGGCGCCATTCGATGAGCCGCACGCGCGATTGATCGTAGAGTTCGTCGGCAATCAGCGAGCGGCCTTCGCGGTGATAGGCGTCGTCCCATTGGTCGATCTGCTGTTGCAGAGCCGAGATTTCAACTTGCGCTTTGCCGAATGGCCAGTCGGGGCAGGCTGCATGGGCGATCAGAGGGGTGAAACTCAGCAAAAGAACTGAAAACAGGCGCCGCGTGGCAAGCATTTTGAGCGTCCTTGCTCAGGGGGAATGCTTTAAGGCTAGGCGAGGATTCAGAGAGGCACCGGGTGGGTGTTTTGCATCGTGTTTCCGTGCCCATGCAGGGGGCGCATGGGCCGGCCTCTTCGCGGGCAAGCCCGCTCCCACAGGGTTCTTTATAGATGTTGGAAGGGGATTCCAGGCATGAAAAAGCCCCGCACGGCGCGAACCGTGCGAGGCTTTTTGTGCAGCCGGGAGGGCTTACAGACCAGCGGCAGAACGCAGAGCGTCGGCGCGGTCGGTTTTTTCCCAGGTGAAGGTGGAGAAGGTGTCTTCGCCAACCGTCTTGGTCTGCGGAGCACGACCGAAGTGGCCGTAGGCTGCAGTTTCCTGGTACATCGGGTGCAGCAGATCCAGCATGGTGGTGATTGCGTATGGACGCAGGTCGAACACTTCACGCACCAGTTTGATGATCTTGTCATCGCTGATCTTGCCGGTACCGAAGGTGTTCAGCGAGATCGAAGTCGGCTGAGCGACACCGATGGCGTAGGACACCTGAATCTCGCAACGCTCGGCCAGGCCGGCAGCGACGATGTTCTTGGCAACATAACGGCCAGCGTAGGCCGCCGAACGGTCAACCTTCGATGGATCTTTACCGGAGAACGCGCCACCGCCGTGACGGGCCATGCCGCCGTAGCTGTCGACGATGATCTTGCGACCGGTCAGACCGCAGTCACCTACCGGGCCGCCAATGATGAACTGGCCGGTCGGGTTGATGTGGAACTGGGTGTCTTTGCTCAGCAGTTCGGCAGGCAGCACGTGCTTGACGATCAGCTCCATCACGCCTTCGCGCAGGTCTTTGTACGACACTTCAGGGTTGTGCTGGGTCGACAGAACAACGGCGTCGATACCGACAACCTTGCCGCCTTCGTAACGGCACGTCACTTGCGACTTGGCGTCCGGACGCAGCCACGGCAGCAGACCCGATTTGCGGGCTTCGGCCTGGCGCTGCACCAGCTGGTGCGAGAAGGTGATCGGCGCTGGCATCAGCACGTCGGTTTCGTTGCTGGCGTAGCCGAACATCAGGCCCTGGTCGCCGGCGCCCTGATCTTCAGGCTTGGCACGGTCAACACCCTGGTTGATGTCAGGGGACTGCTTGCCGATGATGTTCATCACGCCGCAGGTCGCGCCGTCGAAGCCGACTTCGGAACTGGTGTAGCCGATGTCGCAGATCACGTCACGAACGATCTGCTCCAGGTCAACCCAGGCGCTGGTGGTCACTTCACCGGCCACGATGGCAACGCCAGTCTTGACCAGGGTTTCCACGGCAACGCGTGCGTGTTTGTCCTGGGCGATAATGGCGTCCAGCACCGCATCGGAAATCTGGTCGGCGATTTTGTCCGGATGTCCTTCAGACACGGACTCGGAGGTGAAGAGGGAGTATTCGCTCATCTCGATGTTTTCCTGAATTTACCGATGGTGAGTGTCGCCAGCCGGTCGCTGAAAGTGGCGAACCTGGATCTGGAAACCATTACGTAAGCCTACATAGAGGCTGTCCCCGGGAACGAGTCCCGCAGCGGTGGCCCAACGGGCCAAATCGTCCTGTTCAAACCCCAACCACAGATCACCGCAGGCCTCCCTGGCCCAACTCTGGTTGTGGCTACATAACTCTGTCACGAGCAGGCTACCGCCCGGTTGCAGCAGGCCGGCCATGTGCTTGAGCGCTTCGGCCGGCGCGGCGAAATGGTGCAACACCATGTTCAGTACCACGCAATCGGCCTGAAGGCTGGTGCCATTCAATGCATCGGCCAATTGCAGGCTGACGTTAGCCAGCCGTTCACGTTCACATACCTGACGCGCCAGTTCGAGCATCGCCGGGCTGTTGTCCAGCGCGGTTACAGTGCCAAAGCGGCGGGCCAGTTCCGGCAGGAAAGCACCATCGCCGGGGCCGACTTCAATGGCCGTGGCAGCACCATTGAAGTTCAGTTTGTCGAGCAGGGCCAGCACACTGTCACGGTACTGCGGCAGGCCTGCGATCAAGTCTTGCTGGGCGCGGAATTTCTCCGCGACCCGGGCGAAAAAGTCCTGGCTGGCCGCTTCACGTTGGCCATGGACTTGCGTGATGCGTGCCTGCACATCGTCCGGCAGCGCCAGATTGTCGACTTCTTCTAACAATGCGGCGTGCAACTTGCCGCCCAGCAATTCGGTGTGGGGCAGGGCGCGGCGATAGAAAATCGCGTTACCTTCACGGCGTGTCGCCACCAGATCGGCCTGGGCCAGCACTTTTAGGTGGTGGCTCATGCCGGACTGACCGATACCGAAAATCTGCGCCAGCTCCAGTACGCCGAACGAGTCGTTGGCCAGCGCGCGCAATACATTCAGACGCAGCGGATCGCCACCGGCCTTGCACAGGGCCGCCAGCTCGTCGCAATCGTCATGGCGAATGGAAGGCACGCGTAAGTTCATGGGGCAGCAGTCTAGTGACGGTGGGAAATCGCTGCAAGGGCAATATCAAAAAGTTTTGATATTGCTCGATAGATGGCACTTCTCACTGGCTGGTTAACTCTACAAACGAACAGCGGAAAGGTTTCACCAGACGAAACCGCCGTCCAGCACGGGAAAAACGCCCTCGGATGACTATCTGTCATTGCCCCGAGGCGCTCCGGTGAGGGAAAATGCCCTCCTTTTTTCCGTTTCAATCTATTCACACCCAGGAGATCAGCGATGCCTAGCCGTCGTGAGCGTGCCAACGCCATTCGTGCCCTCAGCATGGATGCCGTGCAAAAAGCCAACAGCGGCCATCCCGGTGCCCCTATGGGTATGGCAGATATCGCCGAAGTACTTTGGCGCGACTACCTCAAGCACAACCCGAGCAACCCGTCGTTCGCCGACCGTGACCGCTTCGTGCTGTCCAACGGCCACGGCTCGATGTTGATCTACTCGCTGCTGCACCTGACCGGTTACGACCTGTCGATCGACGATCTCAAGCAGTTCCGTCAACTGCACAGCCGCACCCCGGGTCACCCGGAATTCGGTTACACCCCGGGCGTCGAGACCACCACCGGCCCGCTGGGTCAGGGTCTGGCCAACGCCGTCGGCTTCGCCCTGGCAGAAAAAGTCCTGGGCGCGCAGTTCAACCGTCCTGGCCACAACATCGTTGATCACCACACCTACGTGTTCCTCGGTGATGGCTGCATGATGGAAGGCATTTCCCACGAAGTCGCTTCCCTGGCCGGTACGCTGGGCCTGGGCAAGCTGATCGCCTTCTACGATGACAACGGCATCTCCATCGACGGTGAAGTCGAAGGCTGGTTCACCGATGACACCCCGAAGCGTTTCGAATCCTACAATTGGCAGGTGATCCGCAACGTCGACGGTCACGATCCGGAAGAGATCAAGACCGCCATCGAAACCGCGCGCAAGAGCCCGCTGCCGACCCTGATCTGCTGCAAGACCACCATCGGTTTCGGTTCGCCGAACAAGCAGGGCAAGGAAGACTGCCACGGCGCCCCACTGGGTGACGCGGAAATCGCTCTGACCCGTCAGGCGCTGAACTGGAACTACGGCCCGTTCGAAATCCCTGCAGACATTTATGCCGAGTGGGATGCCAAGGAAAAAGGTCGCGCTGCCGAAGCCGAGTGGGATCAGCGTTTCGCTGCCTACTCCGCGGCGTTCCCGACCGAAGCCAACGAGCTGATCCGTCGTCTGAGCGGCGAACTGCCGGCTGACTTCGCGGAAAAAGCCTCGGCCTACATTGCTGAAGTGGCGGCCAAAGGCGAAACCATCGCCAGCCGTAAAGCCAGCCAGAACACCCTGAACGCGTTCGGCCCGCTGCTGCCGGAACTGCTCGGCGGTTCGGCTGACCTGGCCGGTTCCAACCTGACCCTGTGGAAAGGTTGCAAAGGCGTCAGCGCTGAAGACGCCAGCGGCAACTACATGTACTACGGCGTGCGCGAATTCGGCATGACCGCGATCATGAACGGCGTGTCCCTGCACGGTGGCCTGGTGCCTTACGGCGCGACCTTCCTGATGTTCATGGAATATGCGCGCAACGCGGTACGCATGTCGGCGCTGATGAAGAAGCGTGTGATCCACGTCTACACCCACGACTCCATCGGTCTGGGCGAAGACGGCCCGACGCACCAGCCGATCGAGCAACTGACCAGCCTGCGGACCACACCGAACCTCGACACCTGGCGTCCAGCCGATGCCGTTGAATCGGCAGTGGCCTGGAAAAACGCGCTGGAGCGTAAGGACGGCCCATCGGCGCTGATCTTCTCGCGTCAGAACCTGCAGCACCAGGAACGCGATGCCGGCCAGATCGCCGACATCAGCCGCGGTGGCTACGTGTTGAAGGACTGCGCAGGCGAGCCTGAGCTGATCCTGATTTCCACCGGTTCGGAAGTCGGTCTGGCCGTTCAGGCCTACGAAAAACTGACCGAGCAAGGCCGCAAGGTGCGCGTGGTTTCCATGCCGTGCACCAGCGTGTTCGATGCGCAGGACGCCGGCTACAAGCAATCGGTTCTGCCGTTGCAGGTCAGCGCACGTATCGCGATCGAAGCGGCTCACGCCGACTTCTGGTTCAAGTACGTGGGTCTGGAAGGTCGCGTGATCGGCATGACCACCTACGGCGAATCGGCTCCGGCTTCGGCACTGTTCGAAGAGTTCGGCTTCACCCTGGAAAACATCCTGGGTCAGGCTGAAGAACTGCTGGAAGACTGATCCAGAAGTTGCGTCGTCTGGACTGACGCCTTCGCGAGCAAGCCCGCTCCCACAGGGGGATTTGTTGTGTGACACACACAGTGTTCACAACCCTGATCCAATGTGGGAGCGGGCTTGCTCGCGAAATCGGTGGTTCAGACACCACTGCAATAACGGAATCAAACGGTAATCGAGAACCCCATGCCTCAACCGCGTCCCTACAAAGTTGCACTCAACGGCTACGGCCGGATTGGTCGTTGCGTCTTGCGTGCGTTGTTTGAGCGTGGCGAGAAGGCCGGGTTTGAAATTGTCGCGATCAACGATCTGGCGGACATGGCCAGCATCGAATACCTGACACGTTTCGACTCCACCCACGGCCGCTTTCCCGGCGAAGTGCGAGTAGAAGGCGATTGTCTGCATATTAATGGCGACTGCGTGAAGGTCCTGCGCAGTGCCACCCCCGAAGGCATTGACTGGGCGGCGCTGGGCGTCGACCTGGTGCTGGAGTGCTCCGGCGCTTACCACACCCGTGAAGACGGCCAGCGTTTCCTCAATGCCGGCGCGCCACGCGTGCTGTTCTCGCAACCGATGGCCAGCGAGGCGGATGTCGACGCCACCATCGTCTTCGGCGTCAATCAGGATTGCCTGACCGGCGATGAACTGCTGGTGTCCAACGCCTCCTGTACCACCAACTGCGGCGTGCCGCTGTTGCGTCTGCTGGACAAGGCGATCGGCCTGGATTACGTGTCGATCACCACGATTCACTCGGCGATGAACGACCAACCGGTGATCGACGCCTATCACCACGAAGACCTGCGCCGCACCCGTTCGGCGTTCCAGTCGGTGATCCCGGTGTCCACTGGTCTGGCGCGTGGCATCGAGCGCCTGCTGCCGGAACTTGCCGGGCGAATTCAGGCCAAAGCCGTACGCGTGCCGACGGTCAACGTGTCCTGCCTCGACATCACGATGCAGACCGCCACCGCGACCGATGCCAACGAGGTCAACCGGATCCTGCGCGAAGCCGCCACCAACGGCCCGCTCAAGGGGCTGCTGGCCTACACCGAGTTGCCGCACGCCAGTTGTGATTTCAACCATGACCCACATTCGGCCATCGTCGATGCCAGTCAGACCCGTGTTTCCGGCCCCAAACTGGTGAACATCCTGGCCTGGTTCGACAACGAATGGGGTTTTGCCAACCGAATGCTGGACGTTGCAGACCACTATCTGCAAACAGCGATTTCAAAAAAACCTGCTCTCTAAGAACAGCTACTCAGGAAGTGCGACCCATGACCGTGTTGAAGATGTCCGACCTCGATCTGCAAGGTAAGCGCGTATTGATTCGCGAAGACCTCAACGTCCCAGTCAAGGACGGTGTTGTCACCAGCGATGCGCGTATCCTGGCTTCGCTGCCGACCATCAAGCTGGCCCTGGAAAAAGGTGCGGCGGTGATGGTGTGCTCACACCTGGGCCGTCCGACCGAAGGCGAGTTCTCCGCCGAGAACAGCCTCAAGCCAGTCGCTGACTACCTGAGCAAGGCCCTGGGCCGCGACGTGCCGCTGGTGGCCGATTACCTGGGCGGCGTTGACGTCAAGGCCGGCGACATCGTGCTGTTCGAAAACGTGCGCTTCAACAAGGGCGAGAAAAAGAACGCTGACGAGCTGGCCCAGCAATACGCCGCCCTGTGCGACGTGTTCGTGATGGACGCCTTCGGCACCGCGCACCGCGCAGAGGGTTCGACCCACGGCGTGGCCAAGTTCGCCAAAGTCGCCGCTGCCGGCCCGTTGCTGGCCGCTGAGCTGGACGCACTGGGCAAGGCGCTGGGCGCACCGGCCAAGCCAATGGCTGCGATCGTTGCCGGCTCCAAGGTGTCGACCAAACTCGACGTACTCAACAGCCTGAGCCAGATCTGCGATCAGCTGATCGTCGGTGGCGGCATCGCCAACACTTTCCTGGCTGCCGCCGGTCACCCGGTCGGCAAGTCGCTGTACGAGCCGGACCTGCTGGACACCGCGCGTGCCATCGCCGCCAAGGTCAGTGTGCCGCTGCCGGTGGACGTGGTGGTTGCCAAGGAATTCGCTGAAAGCGCCGAAGCCACCGTCAAGCTGATTGCTGACGTTGCCGCTGACGACATGATTCTGGACATCGGCCCGCAAACCGCAGCCAACTTCGCCGAACTGCTGAAATCGTCGAAAACCATTCTGTGGAACGGCCCGGTCGGCGTGTTCGAATTCGACCAGTTCGGCAACGGCACCAAAGTGCTGGCCCAAGCCATCGCCGACAGCGCCGCGTTCTCCATCGCCGGCGGTGGCGACACCCTGGCGGCCATCGATAAATATGGCGTGGCCGAGCAAATCTCCTACATTTCCACCGGTGGTGGCGCGTTCCTCGAATTCGTCGAAGGCAAGGTGCTGCCAGCCGTTGAAGTCCTGGAAAGTCGGGCCAAGGCCTGAGGCCGCCCGTTTGGCCAGGCAAAGGAGTGTTCAGATGGTCAAGTCGTTAGCGCTGTTGTTGCTGACCGGTACGCTGGCGGCCTGCGGGAGTAACCCGAAGGCCGAGGCGACACCTGCGCCGGATGCGGCACAGAAAGGCTGCTATCAGGCCGACTGGCAGGCCGAAACCAACCCGGTGCTGAACAAGCGCTCGGGGCCGGACGGTCTGGACAAATACGAGACGCAAACCCCGGCCAAGGAACATGGTTGTCCTTGACCGGTCTGACTCTTTAACTCAGGGCTGGCGGCGTTGGCTGTCAGTCGAGGAACACGGATGAAAGTCTTGATCGCCATTGCGGCGTTGGCATTGTTGGGCGGTTGCGCGCAGATGAACCTGTTTCAGTCGTCCGCACCTGCGGACAGCTGGACCACCTGGACCTGCGACAGCCAGGCCAAAGTGCTGTGGCGTTACGCCGATGCCAGCCAGAAGGAAGTCGATGTTCGACTGGGCGGCGGTGATCAGGTCTATCGCCTGAAAGAAGAGCCGGGCGCCTCGGGCGTGCTGTACAGCGACGGCATGCTGGCGTTTCACGTCAAGGGTGACGAAGGCCTGGTGTACTGGGTAGCCACCAATGACCTGATCGGCCGCGGCTGCAAGGCCGAGTAAGACGATTGAATTGATTTACATAGATCCAAAATGTGGGAGCGGGCTTGCTCGCGAAGGCGGTGGATCAGCTTGCATCAATGTTGAATGTTAATCCGCATTCGCGAGCAAGCTCGCTCCCACAGGGGTTCTCTGTTGTTCACAAGATTTTGGTAACACCGAATCACCAGGCCGGGCTTCGACCCCCGATCTGCAATCACTTGAATAGCCGCCGCCGCTCCGGCAGGCTGGCACGATTAACGACCCTCAACCGGGAGAGACACACACAATGGCACTTATCAGCATGCGCCAGATGCTGGACCACGCAGCCGAGTTCGGCTACGGCGTTCCAGCCTTCAACGTCAACAACCTTGAGCAGATGCGCGCCATCATGGAAGCCGCTGACAAGACTGACTCCCCGGTGATCGTTCAGGCTTCGGCCGGCGCTCGCAAATACGCCGGCGCGCCATTCCTGCGTCACCTGATCCTGGCCGCGATCGAAGAATTCCCGCACATCCCGGTGTGCATGCACCAGGACCACGGCACCAGCCCTGACGTCTGCCAGCGCTCCATTCAACTGGGCTTCAGCTCGGTGATGATGGACGGCTCCCTGGGCGAAGACGGCAAGACCCCGACCGACTACGAATACAACGTCCGCGTTACCCAACAAACCGTCGCCATGGCTCACGCCTGCGGCGTTTCGGTAGAAGGCGAACTGGGCTGCCTGGGTTCGCTGGAAACCGGTATGGCCGGTGAAGAAGACGGCATCGGCGCTGAAGGCGTTCTGGATCACAGCCAGATGCTGACCGACCCGGAAGAAGCCGCTGACTTCGTCAAGAAGACCCAGGTCGATGCCCTGGCCATCGCCATCGGCACCAGCCACGGCGCCTACAAGTTCACCAAGCCACCTACCGGCGACGTGCTGGCGATCGACCGCATCAAGGAAATCCACAAGCGCATCCCGAACACCCACCTGGTGATGCACGGTTCCTCGTCCGTGCCACAAGAGTGGCTGGCGATCATCAACCAGTACGGCGGCGACATCAAAGAAACCTACGGCGTACCGGTTGAAGAAATCGTCGAAGGCATCAAGTATGGCGTGCGCAAGGTCAACATCGACACCGACCTGCGACTGGCATCCACCGGCGCCATGCGTCGCCTGATGGCCACCAACCCGAGCGAGTTCGACCCACGTAAATTCTTCGGCGCGACTGTGACGGCAATGCGTGATGTGTGTATCGCACGTTATGAAGCGTTCGGTACTGCCGGTAACGCTTCGAAGATCAAGCCGATCTCGCTGGAAGCGATGTTCCAGCGTTATCTGAAGGGTGAGTTGAACGCCAAGGTGAACTAAGCCTGGGCGTTTGATCGCGTAAATGAAAAACCCGCCGAGTGGCGGGTTTTTTTGTGTGAGTTTTTCATTGTGAACAAGTTAACGGCTGGCGGCTAAAAATGTCGTTAAAAAAGATTTTTAAATTTTCTCTCGATAAGCCCGATATGTGTGACATTTTCCCCGCACGAGATGTGGGCGAATGCATAGTTATTTTTGAGAGAAAAATAAATTTCGTTAACGACTGCGTAAATTATTTTGCTTATTTCGAAATCGCATAAAGAACTGTCATTTCTGACAGGTGATTTAAAATTCATTGCAGCCTATCGTCTCAATGCAATCAGAAAGGAAGTAACGATAAATATATTTATCCCTCCCTTTACTGATTTTGTTCCTTCTATGTAATGGAGAGATTGATATGTCAAGCATTGATGTCCGTGAGAAATTTAAAAAGCATGAGCTCAGTGGCGAGGTCAGCTGTATCTTGTACGGCAAGGATGGCGAAAGTGGCGAAGAGAAAACTGAGTATAAATCTACCCATCTTTATGGAGATTACTCTGACAACATTTATGTGCATACAAGTAGCCATACTGAACATCATTCAGAAAATATTTTATTTTTATTCTCCAAGGATCTTATTCCAGGTACATATCACTATTTTCCAGACTTCCCCAATGTAATTGATTTTGTATGCGACGCGCGATATGCCCCTGCATGGAGGCCTCAATCTGGATTATTCGTACTGGAAAAAAATAGCTCTGGAGTTATTAAAGGAAAATTTAGGTTTCATAAGGAACCAGGGAATAAGGGGTTCGCAGTTTCGGATGGTGAGTTTTTTGTAAATTTCCCTACTTCTGCTTCGTAGGAAAGGGCGGGAAAAGAGAACCAGGTGTCTAGTCCTGAAATAGGTTTAAACCGTTTCAAGACTAGACACCCCTTTGCTCTCATCACGCAGTTGGTGCCCTGTGGGAGCGGGCTTGCTCGCGAATGCGGAACGTCATTCAACATTATTGTTGCTGACCCACCGTATTCGCGAGCAAGCCCGCTCCCACAGGGTTTTGTGTAAGTATCGGGGCCGCCGATGTCACTTGTCGTGATCAATATCCAGCTTGGTAAACGTCACCTGCCCACCCTCACTGGTATACCCGGTGTTGTCCTGCACATACACCCCGGCCTTGAAGTACAGCGGCTTGTTGCGCCACGTCGCGCTGATCTGTGAATCCCACTGGTAACCCGCCGCGCTCACGCCCAGTGCGCCGCCGGGGCTGAGGTGGATCAGGTAGTTGAATTCGCGGTCGAGTTTGATGCCGGTGGCGAGGGTGATGACGCGGCTTTCGTCGTCATCGGGGTGCATGCGCACCTTGATGACGAGGTTGCCGGTTTCGGTCTTGGTCTTGGTCTTGTACTGGTATTCGAGCTTGACCATCGGTTTCTGGCTTTCATACGCGTGGATCTGGCCGATGACGATCTTGCCGGAGCTGGGCACCTTGTTCACCGCGAGGGTTGCGCGCAGGGTGTTGTCGGCGTCCGGGTAGTACCAGTTGCGCAGGGTGCCGTTGCTGAAGGTTTCGCGCAGTTCGGTGCGCGGGTAGATGGCGTTTTCGGTTTTTGACCCGGTTACCGGTGACCAGAAAAACAGCGTGCCGGTGTCGGAATGGAAGTATTGATCCTTGAAGCCATTCACCAGTTTGGAGGTTTCGACGGTGTACGGCGGACTGCCGACGGGAACGCTGAGGTTCCAGGTTGCGAGATCGATCATGTCGGTTCTTCCACTCAATTCATCCTGAACGCGAGTGCCAGAAGCTCTAGCCCGCGCCTTTTCGGGCGGCAGTTATAAGCGTAGAGGAGTTTTTTGTTAACGCCCGTTTGGCAGATGATTGGCGTCAACATCCTGTCGAAATGCCATCTGTGCCGGTTTTCGGGGGCTGCAGGGGTGACCGTTAGTCGGTAAGTCGCCGCTTTGGCTAAATGATGGCGGCGTGACAGCTTCTGCTTTCACAGATCCGCGACTAGAGTGATGGCTCAGTAACTGTACGGTTTTCCCAAGAACCGGCCGATAGTCCGACAAGAGATGTCCCGACAAGAGAAGCAGCATGGAATGCGCGCAACCCCAGCCAGGTGAAGGCAGCTCTGTCCTTTTGATCGTTGATGATTACCCTGAAAACCTGATCAGCATGCGCGCGTTGCTGCAGCGTCAGGATTGGCACGTCATGACCGCCGCCTCCGGCTTCGAGGCACTCAATCTGCTGCTCGAACACGACGTCGATCTGGTGCTGCTGGACGTGCAGATGCCAGGAATGGACGGTTTTGAAGTCGCGCGGCTGATGCGCGGCAGCCAGCGCACACGTCTCACGCCGATCATTTTCCTTACCGCCAACGAACAGTCCCAGGACGCGGTGATCAAGGGCTACGCCAGTGGCGCGGTGGATTACCTGTTCAAACCGTTCGATCCGCAGATCCTCAAGCCCAAAGTCCAGGCATTGCTCGAACACCAGCGCAACCGCCGCGCCTTGCAGCGCCTGAGTCATGATCTGGAGGTCGCGCGGGCCTTCAATGCCTCGGTGCTGGATAATGCGGCGGAAGGGATTCTGGTGCTCGGCGAGGACGGTTTGATCCGCTTCGCTAACCCGGCGATTTCGCGGCTGCTGAATGCGCCGGTGAAGGAGCTGGAGGGCAAGGAGTTTCTCGATTTCCTGCAGAAACCGCACATCCCGCTGTGGGCCAATTCCGAATTGTTGGCCGGTTATAAACGCGGTGAGACTTTGCGTCTGCACGACGCGCTGTTGCGCACGGCGCCGGGGCAGCAAGTGCCGGTGGCGTTGTCCTGTGCGCCGTTGCCAGCCGAGCAGCGGGCGATGGTGGTGACGGTGCTGGACATGTCAGTGGTGCGTCACCTGCATCAGCAGCTGGAATTTCAGGCGGTCACCGATCCGTTGACCGGTCTGCTCAATCGCCGGGGCTTTTATCAGACAGTGGAAAACCTGCTGCTGCGCGGTGAACGCAGCGACAGCAGTTGGGTGCTGCTGTATCTGGATCTCGATGGCTTTAAACGGGTCAACGATTCCCTTGGCCACGATGCCGGCGACCGGGTGCTGCGCTGGGTCTCCGAGCAGTTGAAGGCGTGCTTAAGGCCGTTCGATATTCTCGCGCGCATGGGCGGTGACGAGTTCACGGCGTTGCTCGATCTGGAGTTCCCCGAGCAAGCGGCGAAGATTGCCGAGAAACTCATCGAGCGGGTGTCGATCTGTCAGCAGATCGAAGGGCTGGACATCGCCCTCGGCGCGAGTATCGGCATCGCCACTTACCCGGACTGCGGCTCGAACCTCGACGGCTTGCTGCGCGCCTCCGACATCGCCATGTACGAAGCCAAGCGCGCCGGGCGTCAGCAGTATCGTTTTTATGATCACGAAATGAACGGCCGCGCCCGCTCTCGGCTGATGCTTGAAGAGAGCGTGCGCAACGCCATCGAGAACCGTGATTTCAATCTGGTGTATCAGCCGCAAGTGGCGATCGACAGCGGGCAGATCCGCGGTTTCGAGGCGCTGCTGCGCTGGCAGCATCCGAGCGTCGGCGATGTGCCGCCGGGGCTGTTCCTGCCGTTGCTGGAAGAGGCACGGCTGATCAGTCGGCTCGGCAGCTGGATCTATCATCGCGGCGCCGGCCAGCGCAAAGCCTGGGAAACCCTGTTTGCCGAAGACCTGGTGCTCGGTGTGAGTTTGAGCAACACCCAGTTCGGTCTGCCGAACCTGGTTACCGAGTTGCGTCAGGTGCTGGAGCGGCATTCGTTGCAGCCACGGCAACTGGAGGTGGAAATCACCGAAGACGCACTGATGCACAACCCCGACGAGACCCGCAAACAGCTGCGCCTGCTACGCAATCTCGGGGTGCGGGTGGCGCTGGATGATTTCGGTTCAGGGCCGTGCTCGCTGGCGCATCTGCGTGATCTGGAGCTGGACACGCTCAAGCTTGATCGACACCTGATTGCGCGGCTGCCGGATTCGACGCGCGACGCGGCGCTGGTCAGCAACGTGATCAATCTGTGTAAACAGTACGGCTTGCTGGTGATCGCCGAAGGCGTGGAAACCATCGAACAGTATCAATGGCTGCAAGCGCATGGCTGCGAATACGTGCAGGGTTTCCTGGTGGCGCGTCCGCTGACCTCCGAAGACGCCGCCAGCTTCGCCGAGCCCTTTGACTGGGGCGCGCTGCCGGTTTGAATTCGTTACACTGGCGCTCTTTTCGAACCGTATTGCCGTGCCCATGACTGCGTTGAAATACCTCCAGGCCTATCCCGCGCAATTGCAGGATCAGGTGCGCCAACTGATCGCCGAACAGCGTCTGGGTGACTACCTGAGCCAACGCTATCCGGGGCGTCACGATGTGCAGAGCGACAAGGCACTGTACAGCTTCGCGCTGGACCTGAAGCAGGAATATCTGCGCAACGCACCGGCCATCGACAAGGTGCTGTTCGACAATCGCCTCGACCTGACGCACCGTGCGCTGGGCCTGCACACCACAGTCTCAAGGGTGCAGGGTGGCAAGCTCAAGGCCAAGAAAGAGATTCGCATCGCCTCGTTGTTCAAGGAGGCAGCCCCCGAGTTCCTGAAGATGATCGTCGTGCACGAACTGGCGCACTTCAAGGAATCGGATCACAACAAGGCCTTCTATAAATTGTGCGAACACATGCTGCCGGGGTATCACCAGATCGAGTTCGATCTGCGGGTATACCTGACGTGGCGCGATTTGTAGGAGCTGCCGAAGGCTGCGATCTTTTGATCTTTTAATTAACGGAGCCCATGCATGGACGTCAGCAAGACCAAAAGCAGCTTTTACCGGCGCCTGTACGTGGCCTACCTGATCGACAGCGGCCTGGCCCCAAGCGTCCCGGCGCTGACCGAAGTGACCGGCATGCCCCGGCGCACGGCGCAGGACACGATCGCCGCGCTGGCGGATCTGGACATCGTCTGTGAATTTGAGCAGGAAGAGGGCGCGCGCAATCATGCCGGGCGCTATCGGATTCGCGAGTGGGGAGCGATCGATCGCGGGTGGATCGAGCGTAATCTGCGGCAGATCAAGACTGTGCTGGAGTATCCCTGAGTTTTGCAGTGTTTGAGCTGACGCCTTCGCGAGCAAGCCCGCTCCCACAGTCGATCGAGTTCCTTCAGATGGAATGCAATCAAATGTGGGAGCGGGCTTGCTCGCGAAGGGGCCCTCAAGGACGACGCATGCCTATGTGCGGAATGTCATCCTCCAGATACTCCTCACCCGCCACCACAAACCCGTACCTGCCGTAATACCCCTGCAAATGCGCCTGCGCCGATAGATAGATCGGCACATGCGGCCAATGCTTCCCGGCCTGTTTCAGCGCGTGTTCCATCATCACATGCCCCAGCCCTTTGCCGCGGCCCTGCGGCGCGATGATCACGCGGCCAATCACCACGTCACCGCTCTGGGACTCGGGATCAAGCAGGCGCAGATAGGCCATCAACTGATCACCTTCCCAACCCATGAGGTGATGGGTGTCGCCGCCCAGATCATGGCCGTCGAGGTCCGGGTAGGCGCATTTCTGTTCGACCACGAACACTTCCGAGCGTAGCTTCAGCAGTGCGTACAACTCTTCTTTGCCCAGATCACTGTGATGCTTGCAGACCCACTCGATTGTCATCTTCCGACTCCTTGAACTCCGTCGCCCGATACTAAGGGCACTGGCGCCGGATGTCTGTATGGCGGAACAGTCTGTGACAAAGGTCAAAATGCCATCATTCCTTTCTCGCGATAGCGGCTGCTTTGTGTAATCTGCTGGAAAGCGCTGTGCACTGGCTTCAATGAGCTACTGTTAGGGCCTGGGTTTCGCCGGTAAGGGGCCTTGGGGTTTTGACTGAAAACACGCTGGGCAGCCCGCCCGCTAAGGATTTTCAAGCATGCCGCGACTGCATCGAGCCTTTGCTTTGATCGGATTGCTCTTGCTGGCCCAAACCGCCTCAGCGGAGAAGTTGCGACTGGTGTTTGATATCTGGCCGCCCTTTACCGACGACACGCTGGTCAACGGTGGTCTGGCCACCGACATCGTCAGCACCGCGCTGGCGCGGGCCGGTTATGCCAGCGACTACGAGCAGGTGCCGTGGGCGCGGGCACTGCTGGGGGTGGGCGAAGGACGATACGACGTGCTGGTCAACGCCTGGTACAACGACGAACGGACCAAAATCGGCCAGTTCTCTGGCGAATACCTGCTCAACCGCATCCGCTTTCTCAAGCGCAAGGACACGCCGCTGGAGTACGGCAGCCTGGAACAACTGCACACCTACCCGGTGGCGGTGGTGCGCGGTTATGCCTACTCGCAGGCCTTCGATGCCGATACCGCACTGGAGAAAGTCCCTGTGCATAACTTCGCCATGGCCGTGCGCATGCTGGCGGCGGACCGGGTCAAGCTGACCCTGGAAGATGAATACGTCGCGCGCTATTACCTGGCCCGCGAATCAGCCAAAGTGCGCAACGCCGTGGAGTTTCTGCCCAAGCCGCTGAGCGAGAACAGCCTGCATATTCTGGTAAGCCTGAAGAATCCGCAGCATGAGCAGATTGTGGCCGGGTTTGACAAGGCGATTGCGGCGATGAAGGCAGATGGCAGTTATGACAAGTTGCTGCGCCAGCATGGGATGTGAGAGCTGATCCAGAATTTGTTAAGTGGCTGATGGCCCTATCGCGAGCAGGCTCACTCCTACAGTTTGAAATGCGTTCCCTTGTAGGAGTGAGCCTGCTCGCGATGGCGTCTGATCAGCCGCCGCTGACCTCACTGGTGTCTTTGATCAAATGCGCCGCCAACGTGCGCAACGGCCCCAGCTGCCGGCAGATCAACGCCAGTTGCGTCTGCACCAGTCGCTGTCCTTCATCGATCTCGTCCGGCATCTGCTCCAGCTCATTGGCCAGCGCTTCTTCTTCGTCACTCTGAATCGCCACCGGTTGCTTGTTCGCCAGGCCCTGGGCAATGTCGTCGATGCTCGCGGCCAGTTTCACTCCGGCGCCGTCTATCAGTTGTTCACGCACGTCTGCCGGTAGCTGCGTTTCGCGATGCGCGCCCAACCCGGAGAGGTAGCTGAGCAGGGTGTGCGACAGCACCAGAAAACGGAAACCGACGTCCGCTTCCTTACGGAAATGCCCCGGCTCCATGAGCATGTTCGCCAGCGTTGTCGACAGCGCCGCATCAGCGTTGTGCGCGTTGCGTCGGGCCAGGCGATAGGCGAGGTCGTCGCTCTTGCCGGCGGCGTATTGCTGCATGATCTGGCGCAGATAGATGCTGTTGCAGGTCAGGGTGTTGGCCAGCACTTTATTCAGGCGCCGACCCTGCCAGTCCGGCAGGAACAGGAACACCGTCAGGCCGGCGATCAGGCTGCCGAGTAGGGTATCGAACAGGCGCGGCAGGAACAGCCCGTAGCCATCGCCGATCTGGTTGAAGCAGAACAGCACCATGATGGTGATCGCGGCGGTCGCCACCGTGTAGCGCGTGGTGCGGTTGGTAAAGAACACCACCCCGGCGGCGATCGCGAAGCACGACTGCACCAGCGGGCTGGGGAACAGATCGAACAGCGCCCACGCCACGGTCAGGCCGATGGCGGTGCCGAGAATCCGCTGACCGAGCTTGCGCCGGGTCGCGCCGTAGTTCGGCTGGCAGACGAACAGCGTGGTGAGGATGATCCAGTAACCCTGCGACGGGTGAATCAGATGCACCATGCCGTAGCCGATACTCAACGCCAGCGGCAGGCGCAGGGCGTGACGGAACAGCAAGGACGTCGGTGTCAGTTGCGTACGCAGGCGAACCCACACGTCCTTGAGGTTGCGCGGCGAGCGGTCGAGCAGGCTGCTGTCGGTGGCGTCCGCCAAGGCGTCGGGGTTGCTCGCATCGCTGAGCAAACGGTCGAGGGTGCCGAGGTTGGCGGCCAGGGCACGCAGCGAGCGCAGGAGGCCGCGCCACGCCGGATTGCTCTGGATGCGCAGGTGTTCAAGGGAGGCATCGAGGTCAGTCAGGGCTTCGGCAAAACTGGCGTCGTAGACGAACGGCTGGCGCATCTGGATCGATTCGGCCAGCGCGCGGCAGGCCTTGCCCTGCTGGCGCAATAAACGCTGGCAGCGGAACAGCACGTCGCTGTGGAAGAACGCATCGGCCAGCGCGTTGTACGGATAGTGCGAGGAGCTGGCGCGTTCGTGAATGTCCTGGGCGAGGAAATACAGCTTCAGATAGCGGCTGACTTTCGACCCCGGGCGACCGTTGCCGACCCGGTGCAGAATGATTTCCTTGGCACTGTTCAGCGCGGCGACCACGCGACCGTTTTGCTGCGCCAGTTCCAGCCGTCGGCCTTCGACGTCCAGTTGGCGGATCGGCTCGAACAGCGAGGCTTTCAGCTTCAGGTAGAAACCCAGTTCACGGAACAGCCGCGCCAGACTCTGCTGCACCGGCTGGTTGGAAAACATCGCCTGCCACAGCACCGACAGCAGGCCGTACCACGCGGCACCCGCCACCAGCAGCATCGGTTCGTGCCAGAAATCGGTGACCGCGCCGCCGCGCTGATCCACGCCGATCATGGTGTAGACCGACAGGATCAACGTCGCCGAGGCAATCGCGCCATAACGCTCGCCGAGTGCGCCGAGCATGGTCAGGCCGAAGCTGGCCAAGGCCAAGGCGATGGCGAACACGATGGGGTAGGGGAAGAGCAGTTCCACCGACAGCGCGGCGATACTGAAACACACCAGCGTCACGGCGAGGGCGTTGAGGCGCCCCTGCCAACTGTCGTCGGTCTCGGCCAGGGCGCTGGCGATGATCCCGAGGAACAACGGGATCAACAGGCCCATTTCATCCTGATACCAACACAGCGCCATGCTGCCGGTCAGGGCGATGAACACCCGCACGCTGTAGCTGAATTTATCCAGCGCCCACAGGCGCCGCAAAGACTGACGAAACGAGGTCGAGGACATGAAGTGCGAAGGCCTTCCGAGGCGATGCCGCTAAATTGAGCCAGTAATGACGCCGACGCAATGGCGCCGATCACATCTGACAGCAAAAAGTGTTCCTTACTGCATCACACATAACAACTGTGGGAGGGGGCTTGCTCCCGAAAGCGGTGTGTCATTCAACATGTATGTCGACTGATCCAGCGCATTCGCGAGCAAGCCCGCTCCCACAGTTTTTTGATTTGTGTTGGATCAGACGTACTGCGCAGCCGCGTAGCCGGAGGCCCAGGCCCACTGGAAGTTGAAACCGCCCAGATGCCCGGTGACGTCGAGCACTTCGCCGACAAAATACAGCCCCGGGCTTTTCAGCGACTCCATGGTCTTGGACGACACTTCGCGGGTATCGACGCCGCCCAGCGTGACCTCGGCGGTGCGATAGCCTTCGGTGCCGGCCGGGACGACTTTCCAGCTGCCGAGCTTGTCGGCGATCTGCGCCAGTTCGGCGTGGGTGTACTGCTTCATCGGTTTGGACACGAACCAGTTGTCCGCCAGCAGATTGGCCATCTTCTTGGTGAAGATCTCACCAAGCAAAGTTTTCAGCTCGCTGTTCGGGCGTTCGGCCACTTGCTGCTGCAGCCATGCCGCGGTGTCGTGATCCGGCAACAGGTTGATCTCCACGGTGTCGCCCGGCTCCCAGAACGACGAGATCTGCAGAATCGCCGGGCCACTGAGACCACGGTGAGTGAACAGAATGTTCTCGCGAAAGCTCTGGTCGTTGCAGCTGACCAGACAATCCACCGAAGTACCGGACAGCTCGGTGCACAGTTCCTTGAGCTGATCAGTGATGGTGAACGGCACCAGTCCGGCGCGGGTCGGCAGCAGTTCATGGCCGAACTGTTTGGCGACCTGATAACCGAAACCGGTAGCGCCCAGCGTCGGGATCGACAGCCCGCCGGTGGCGATCACCAGCGACTGGCACTGGAGCTGGCCGAGGGTGGTGTCGAGCAGGTAGCCGTTTTCGACTTTCTCGATGGTCTGGATCGAGGTGTCCAGGTGCAGCTCGACGCCGACCTGATCGCACTCGTCGAGCAGCATGCCGAGGATGTCGCTGGATTTGTTATCGCAGAACAGCTGACCGAGTTTCTTCTCGTGGTAGGGCACGCCGTGCTTGGCGACCATGCCGATGAAATCCCACTGGGTGTAGCGCGCCAGTGCCGATTTGCAGAAATGCGGATTACCCGAGAGGAAATTGGCGGGTTCGGTGTACATGTTGGTGAAATTGCAGCGGCCACCACCGGACATCAGGATTTTCTTGCCGGCCTTGTTCGCGTGGTCGAGCAGCAGCACCTGACGCCCACGCCCGGCGGCGGTCAGTGCACACATCAACCCTGCGGCGCCAGCGCCAATGATCACGACTTCGGTAGAGCGCAAAACGGTGTCCTCTTGGTGGGTCGCTACAAAACAAACTGTGGGAGCGGGCTTGCTCGCGAAAGCGGTGTGTCATTCAACATGATGTCGACTGACAGATTGCATTCGCGAGCAAGCCCGCTCCCACAGGAGATCTTCTTTGGGGCGAAGATCGTTTACAAAACCCGCACGCGCAGCGAACGGCCCTTGATCTTGCCGTTGTTCAAGCGCTGCAGCGCCTGCATGACCACGGTGCGTTCAACGGCGACATACGACTGGAAGTCGAAGATCGCGATCTTGCCGACCTGCGCGCCGGGGATGCCGGCGTCGCCAGTCAGTGCGCCGAGAATGTCGCCCGGACGCACCTTGTCCTTGCGCCCGCCAGCGATGCACAGCGTGCTCATCGGTGGCTGCAGCGGGGCGCCGCCCTGGGACTTGAGGTTGTCCACCTGATCCCAGTTCAGCGGAGCTTTCTGCAGCTGTTCGATGGCTTGCGCGCGATGCGCTTCGGACGGCGCGACGAGGCTGACCGCAATACCTTTCTCGCCGGCACGACCGGTACGGCCGACGCGGTGAATGTGGATTTCCGAGTCGCGGGCCAGCTCGACGTTGATCACCATGTCCAACGCGTCGATGTCCAGACCACGAGCGGCGACATCGGTGGCGACCAGAACCGAAGTACTGCGGTTGGCGAACATCGCCAGCACCTGATCGCGGTCACGCTGTTCCAGATCGCCGTGCAGGCCGACGGCGGAAATGCCTTTGGAGGTCAGGTGGTCAACGGTTTCCTGCACTTGCTGCTTGGTGAAGCAGAACGCCACGCAGGAAGCCGGGCGGAAGTGGTGCAGGACTTTGGTCACTGCGCTCATGCGCTCTTCCGGGGAAATCTCGTAGAAACGCTGCTCGATCTGCGTGTCGTCGTGGAACGCCTCGGCTTTCACCGTTTGCGGATCGCGCATGAATTTCGACGCCAGTTGCTTGATGCCCACCGGGTACGTGGCGGAGAACAGCAGGGTCTGGCGGCGTGCCGGGGTCTTTTCGATGATGTCTTCGATGGCGTCGTAGAAGCCCATGTCGAGCATGCGGTCGGCTTCGTCGAGGATCAGCGTGTTCAGGCCGTCGAGCACCAGCGAACCCTTGCGCAGGTGTTGCTGGATACGCCCCGGGGTGCCGACGATGATGTGCGCGCCGTGCTCCAGCGAAGCGATCTGCGGGCCGAACGACACGCCGCCGCACAGGGTCAGGACCTTGATGTTGTCTTCGGCACGGGCCAGACGCCGGACTTCCTTGGCGACCTGGTCGGCCAGCTCACGGGTCGGGCAGATCACCAGCGCCTGGCAACCGAAGTAACGCGGATTGATCGGGTTGAGCAGGCCGATGCCGAACGCGGCGGTCTTGCCGCTGCCGGTCTTGGCCTGGGCGATCAGGTCCATCCCCTTGAGGATCACCGGCAAGCTCTGCGCCTGGATCGGCGTCATCTGGGCATAACCGAGGGATTCGAGGTTAGCCAGCATGGCGGCGGACAGCGGCAGAGTATTAAAAGCGGTGGCGATGGTGGTCACGGGACTGGCCTGCAAAACAAAATGTCGCGCAGTGTAGCAGCCCCGTGCCACTTTCCTCGAAAGTTCTGGACGAACAGTGCCTGATTTCATTCCCCCAGGCTTTCCTTGAATGAAGATAAACCTGTGGCGAGGGAGCCTTTGTGGCGAGGGGATTTATCCCCGATGGGGTGCGCAGCACCCCCTGAAAAGGTTGAATGCGATCAGCCTGATGTACTGAGGCGGCAGATTATGGGGCTGCTGCGCAGCCCATCGGGGATAAATCCCCTCACCACAAAAGCATTCACAAAACATGACACTGTCTAGTGTTCGATGTGCTCATCCGGATGTTCATCCGGGCGTTTGACCCGGCGGCCGTCCTCTTTCGACAGTTGCGAGAAGATCGTTGCCGCCAGCATCGCCATCACTCCGACTGTGACAAACGTCAGCTGGAACGCACCCAGCACGGTCTCGACGCCGTCGTTGCCGATCTCCGCCGTAAACCCGCCGAGCAACGCACCGGCACAGGCCACGCCCAGACTCAGCGACAATTGCGCCACCACCGACAGCAAGCTGTTGCCGCTGCTGGCGCTGGCGTCGTCGAGGTCGATCAGGGTCACGGTGTTCATCGCGGTGAATTGCAGCGAGTTGATCGCGCCGAGAACCGCCAGCAGGCACAGCAGCAGCCAGTAAGGTGTCTGCTCGCTGACCAGGCCCATGCTCGCCAGCATGATCCCCAGCGCCAGAGTGTTGCCGGTGAGCACAATGCGATAGCCGAGGCGTTCGATCAGCGGCCGCGCCATCCACTTGGCAAACATCGCCGCTGCAGCCAGCGGCAGCATGCTCATCCCGGCTTGCGATGGCGAATAACCCAGCGCCACCTGCAGCAGCAACGGCACCAGAAACGGCAGGGCGCCGCTGCCCAGACGGGCGAACAGGTTGCCGATAATTCCGACCGCGAAAGTCCTGGTCTTGAACAGCGAAGGGGCGAACAGCGGATTCTCGACACGCCCGGCGCGCAGCCAGTACGCCGCCAGACAGGCCAGACCGCCGAACAGCAGCAGCATCACCCGCAGGTGCGGCAAGTGCAATTCGCCCAGACCTTCCATGGCGATGGTGATCAGGATCATCGCCGCGCCAAACAGCAGGAAACCGAGGCTATCGAAGCGCGTGCGTTCAGTACCGCGCAGGTCGGGGATGAATTTCCACACCGCGTAGCAGCCGAGAATACCGACCGGCAGGTTGATCAGGAAAATCCAGTGCCACGTCAGGTATTGCACCATCCAGCCGCCCATGGTCGGGCCGATCAGCGGGCCGAGCAGGCCGGGAATGGTGATGAAGCCCATGATCCGCACCAGTTCCGAACGCGGGTAGGCGCGCAGCACCACCAGCCGTCCGACCGGCAGCATCAACGCGCCGCCCAGACCCTGGATCACCCGCGCGCCGACCAGCATGCTCAGGCTGCTGGACAAGGCGCAGAGCAGCGAGCCGAAACTGAACAGCAGGATCGCGCCGAAGAAAATTTTCTTGGTGCCGAAGCGGTCGGCGATCCAGCCCGAGGCCGGAATCAGCAAGGCCACGGTGAGCATGTAGGCGATGACCACACCTTGCATGCGCAACGGGTCTTCGGCCAGATCCCGGGCCATGGCCGGCAGGGCGGTGTTGAGGATGGTCCCGTCGAGGGACTGCATGAAGAACGCAATGGCGACGACCCACGGCAACCAGCGGGCGGTGATGGCGTCGAGAGGCGGGCGTGTGGGCATGGAACCTCTTGTGGGTGGTTAATCCAAATGGCTTGTTGTGCATGAAACTCTGTGGTGAGGGGATTTATCCCCGATGGACTGCGCAGCAGTCCCCTGCATTTGATTTTAAAAGCGGGGCCGCTACGCGACCCATCGGGGATAAATCCCCTCGCCACAGGGTTCACTCCAGTACTTGATCCCAAGGTGTGCTGGAGGTTTGCGTTTACAGGGTCAAGGTCAGTCGGCTCACCAGCGCCCCCGGCAACAACGCCGACGAGGTATTGCGCTGGCTATACGTGCTCGCCGACAGCAGCAACTCACGCTCGGCGGTCAATGCTTCCAGCTGCGAACCCAGCAGACTGTAGGCGCTGTCGTCGAAGCGCATGGTGCTGACCGGCGCCTGAATCTCGCCGTTCTCGACCCAGAAAGTTGCGAAGCGGGTCATGCCGGTCAGGCGCGCCGCCGGTTGATCCGAGTAGTTCAGGTACCACAGATTGCTGATGTACAGCCCGGTGCCCAACTGCTTGAGGATCTCTGCCTGTGACAGATCACCGGCGGCCATGTTCAGCGCACTTGGCATTTCACCGCCGCTGGCGCCGTTGGCGGTCAGGCCGTACTCGGCGGCACTGCGCGAACCGACCAGTTGATCGCCGGCCTTGCCTTCGACAATCAGCCGCAGATCGCTGCGCGGATAACCCTCGCCGGAGAATGCCGGGCTCAACGAACCGCTGACTTGCTCATCCAGCGAGACCAGCGGACTGAACGTCTGATCGCCGACATACAGCTTCTGCAGCGGGCTGCTTTTGCTGGCAATCGACTGCGCCGAGAAGCCGCCCCAGCTGAGCATGCCCATGATTTCTTCCAGCGCGGCCGGCGCCAGGTACGCGCGGTATTGCCCCGGTGCGAGGGTGCGTAACGGTCGACCAAGGAACGCCAGTTGCTCGCGGGCCTGCTGGAAGCGTCGGGTGAAGCCTTCGCTGCTCCACTCGTGCCCGGCGTAGCTGGCTTTCACTGCTTCGCCGTTGTCGTGGAACAGGCTGAAGTCGAAGTTGAAGCTGTTGGCCTGATGCCAGCCGAACGCCCCCGAGGAACTGGCGAAACCGCGGCTGATCGGGCCGGCAGCATAGAATCCGACCAGATCCAGACCTTCAGCAGCGGTGCAGATTTCCTCGACTACCTGCTCGGTGTCCGGCAGCGGATGTTCCTGCACGTTGTTGCTCTGCCAGCCGTTGTGGTTGAGCAGCAGGTACGGATCCTGTGGCAGCAGCGGCAGGGTTTCGCGCAGTTGTTGCAGGCCTTCGGCGAGGCGTTGCAGATCGGCTTCCTGATCACCGGACAGGGTGATGTGCAGATCGGCGTGACGCCCGTCGTTGATCAGCTTCAGCCCGACGTCGGCTTGCTGCACCTGGCCGGCCTGACGCACCTTGGCGTGATTGAAACGCACGAACGCCGAGGATTCGGCGGCATAGCTGAGGGTGAATTGTTCCGGCTCGCGCACGCTGTCGCGCAGCCAATTGACCATGACCTTGAAGGCGTCGGACTGACTCTTCGAAATGCTCATCAGGCGTCTCCCCCAAACACATCAACGTTGCTGAATACGCAGGCCGGTGAAGCGTGGCCGACGCGGATCACCTGGTTCGGCTCGCCCTTGCCGCAGTTTGGCGTGCCCAGCACCCTACGGGTGCCGGCATCGCCGACCGCGCGCAGACTCTTCCAGAAGTGCGCGGATATGCCCCGGTAGTTCGGATTTTTCACCACACCTTTAAGTTCACCGTTCTCGATCAACTGACCCCACTCGCAACCGAACTGGAATTTGTTGCGCGCGTCGTCAATCGACCACGAACGGTTGGTGCTCATCAGAATGCCATGCTCGATGCCGCTGATCAGTTGCGTCAGCGACTGATCGCCCGGCTCGATGTTGAGGTTGGCCATGCGGTCGATCGGCGGCCGGTTCCAGCCGCAGGCGCGGCTGTTGGCAACGCCGTCGAGACCGGCGCGGAACTGCGACAGCGCGCCCCCCAGTGGCCGCAGCAGCAAGCCTTCGCGAATCAGGAATTGTTTGCTGGCCTTGGTCCCGTCGTCATCGTGGCCGTAGCTGGCCAGCTCTTCGGGAATGTCCGGGTCGAAGGTCACGTTGAGCAGCTTCGAGCCGTATTGCAGGCTGCCGAAGTCGCTGGTTTTGACGAAGCTGGTGCCGGCGTAATTGCGCTCGTCACCGAGGATGCGGTCGAGCTCCAGCGGGTGCCCGATCGACTCGTGGATCTGCAGCATCATCTGGTCAGGCATCAGCAACAGATCGCGCGGCCCTTGCGGGGTGTTCGGCGCGAGCAGCAGTTGCAGGGCCTGATCGGCCACTTTCGGGCCGGCGCCGACCAGGCCGCAACGGCTGATCACGTCCGCGCCGCCCTGCTGGCCGAAGTTCTCGCGGCCGAGGGAGCGGGTCTGGCTGTCGTGGCCGTCGTAGGCGGTGACATCCAGGCTCGGATAGACGAAGCGCTGGGCCTGGCGCAATTCGGCACCGGCGCTGCTCAGGTAGATCTGCTCGACGTGGGTGATGCCGATGCTCGCTTCCCAGTTCACCAGGCGCTCATCCTTTGGCACCGAGGCGGATTCCGCGCCGAGCAGCTCGAAGCATTCGCTCAGGGACGGGAAGGGTTGCTCAAGATTGGGCGAAAAGTAATCAGCGCGATCGCTCGACACCGGCTGGTTGCGCAGGTCGAGCAAGGCGTGCGGCTTCAGTCGCCGGGCCTGCTGTTCGGCGCGCTCAAGGGCGGCTTGCAGGCCTTGCTGCGACAGGTCGTTGGTCGCCGCGTAAGCCTCGACGCCGTTGACGCGCACAGTGAGCATCGCGCCTTCGTCGCGGCTCAGGCTTGGCGGCTCGGCGACGTTCTTGCGCACCGACAGGTACTGGCCGGACTCGCGTACATACCGCAGGGAAAAAAACTCGGCGCCCGTGCGCAAGGCAGCGAAGCGCTGCTTGAGCTGGGGGTGAAAATCGAACATTCGGGAACCTCCTTGTTATGGAGTTGCGGGGTGAAGCGATTCGGCGGGGAGGGGTGAAACGATTGCGCGAGGTCTAGAGTAGGCCTGCGTGGGGGTAGGATCAAGTGAAGAGGGGATGTAGGAGGATTTACTGTGCAGCAGGGGAATTTGTGCTGAATGTGAGGGCCCCTTCGCGAGCAGGCTCACTCCTACAAGTTAATCTCCAGTGTTCACATAATGCGTGTTCACTGGAGATCCTTGTAGGAGTGAGCCTGCTCGCGATTAGCCGTGACGCGGTGTAATGGAATTACTGAGCAACAGGCGTGATATCACGCACCGGCTTGCCCTTCACTGGCGCACCGCCAGCCACGTAGTAGGCAGCATTGCTACGCGGCAGAGGCTTGCGGCCACGGATCTTGTCGGCGATTTTCTCGGCGATCATGATCGTCGGCGCGTTGAGGTTACCTGTGGTGATGATCGGCATGATCGAGGCATCGACCACACGCAGGCTCTGCATGCCGTGCACGCGACCTTCGCCATCCACTACGGCCATCTCGTCGGTGCCCATCTTGCACGAGCAGGACGGGTGGAACGCGGTTTCGGCGTGCTCGCGGATGAACTTGTCCAGCTGCTCATCGGTTTGCACGTCGATGCCCGGGCTGATTTCGCGGCCACGGAAAGCGTCCAGCGCAGGCTGTTGCATGATTTCGCGGGTCAGGCGGATGCCGTCACGGAACTCCTGCCAGTCCTGCTCGGTGGCCATGTAGTTGAACAGGATGCTCGGGTGCTGACGCGGATCCTTGGACTTCAACTGGATGCGACCACGGCTCGGCGAACGCATGGAACCCATGTGTGCCTGGAAGCCGTGCTCTTTCACACCGTTGCTGCCGTTGTAGTTAATCGCTACCGGCAGGAAGTGGTACTGGATGTTCGGCCACTCGAATTCCGGACGCGAACGGATGAAACCGCCAGCTTCGAACTGGTTGCTGGCGCCGATGCCGGTGCCGTTGAACAGCCACTCGGCACCGATGGCCGGCTGGTTGTACCAGAGCAGCGACGGGTACAGGGAGACCGGTTGGGTGCAAGCGTATTGCAGGTACAACTCAAGGTGATCCTGCAGGTTTTCACCGACGCCCGGCAGGTCATGCACCACCGGGATGTCGAGGCTTTCCAGCAGTTTTGCCGGGCCGACACCGGAGCGCTGCAGAATCTGCGGCGAAGCGATGGCGCCGGAGCACAGCAGGACTTCCTTGCGCGCTTTGGCTTCAACACGCTCTTCTGCCGAACCGACCAGGTACCGCACGCCGACCGCACGCTTGCCTTCGAACAGAATCTTGTCGGTCAGGGCGTGGGTGACGATGGTCAGGGTCGAGCGCTTTTTGGCGACGTCGAGGTAGCCACGGGCGGTGGAAGCACGACGGCCGTTCGGCGTCACGGTGCGGTCCATCGGGCCGAAGCCTTCCTGCTGGTAGCCGTTCAAGTCTTCGGTGCGCGGGTAACCGGCCTGCACGCCGGCTTCAACCATGGCGTGGAACAGCGGGTTGTTGCCCGCCTTCGGCGTGGTCACGCTGACCGGGCCGTCGCCACCGTGGTAGTCGTTCGGGCCGATATCGCGGGTTTCCGCTTTACGGAAGTACGGCAGGCAGTCGAGGTACGACCAGTCTTCCAGACCTGGCAGCTTCGCCCAGCCGTCGTAGTCCATCGCGTTGCCACGGATGTAGCACATGCCGTTGATCAGCGAGGAGCCGCCAAGGCCTTTGCCGCGACCGCACTCCATCCGGCGGCCGTCCATGTGTGGCTCCGGATCGGTTTCGTACGCCCAGTTGTAGCGACGACCTTGCAGCGGGAATGCCAGTGCAGCCGGCATTTGCGTGCGGAAGTCGAAACGGTAGTCCGGGCCGCCTGCTTCGAGCAGCAGCACGGTGACGCCTTCGTCTTCAGTCAGACGGGTCGCCAGGGTGTTACCGGCCGAGCCGGCACCGATGATGATGTAATCGAATTCTTGGGACATTGAATGCACCCTCTTTAGATGTGGTCAGGTCAAGATCGCCGGAACACTGCAAAACCTGTGCTGAGGAGAAAATCCCCTGTGGTGAGGGGATTTATCCCCGACCGGCTGCGCAGCAGTCGTAAAGCCAGCGAATGAGTTCTGTCTGGAGAGTTGCAGGGTCTGGATGGGGGCTGCTTCGCAGCCCGTCGGGGATAAATCCCCTCACCACAAAGGCCCCATCTAGACTCTGCGTCAGATCAGAACACCGAGACGTAATCGCCCAGCTCGACCTGTACCGATTTGATGCGTGTGTAGTTGGTCAGCGAGCTGATGCCGTTTTCACGGCCCACGCCCGACTGCTTGTAACCGCCAACCGGCATCTTCGCGTCGGACTCGCCCCAGGCGTTGATCCAGCAGATACCGGCTTCCAGTTGATGGATCACGCGGTGCGCGCGGTTCAGGTCTTTGGTGACGATACCGGCGGCCAGGCCGAAGTCGGTGTCGTTGGCGCGGCGGATCACTTCTTCTTCGGTCTCGTAGGAGAGGATCGCCATCACCGGGCCAAAGATTTCTTCACGAACGATGGTCATTTCGTCGGTGCAGTCGGTGAACACGGTCGGCGCGACGAAGGCGCCTTTGGCGAATTCACCGTCGGTCAGACGCTCGCCGCCGCACAGCACGCGGGCACCTTCTTCTTTACCCTTGGCGATGTAACCGAGCACGCTTTCCATGTGGGCGAAGCTGACCAGTGGGCCGAAGTTGGTGTTTTCGTCTTCCGGGTTGCCGATGCGGATGCGCGCGACGCGCTCGACGATCTTGGCTTCGAAAGCGGCTTTCAGGTGGCTCGGTACGAATACGCGAGTACCGTTGGTGCAAACCTGACCGGAGCTGTAGAAGTTGGCCATCATCGCGGTGTCAGCGGCGCGATCGAGGTCGGCGTCGTCGCAGATGATCAGCGGCGACTTGCCGCCCAGTTCCATGGTCACGTCTTTCAGCGACGAAGCCGAAGCGCTGGCCATGACTTTCTTGCCGGTGTCGGTGCCGCCGGTGAAGGAGACTTTCTCGATGCGCGGGTGCTCGGTCAGCCAGGTGCCGACTTCACGGCCGCTGCCGGTCAGTACGTTGAACACGCCGTTTGGCAGGCCGGCTTCGGTGTAGATCTCGGCCAGTTTCAGGGTGGTCAGCGAGGTGACTTCGCTTGGCTTGAAGATCATTGCGTTACCGGCGGCCAGGGCCGGTGCGGATTTCCACAAAGCGATCTGGATCGGGTAGTTCCACGCGCCGATACCGGCGACAACGCCCAGTGGCTCGCGACGGGTGTAGACGAAGGAAGTGTCGCGCAGCGGAATCTGCTCGCCTTCGATCGCCGGCACCAGGCCTGCGTAGTATTCCAGCACGTCGGCGCCGGTGACGATGTCGACGTATTTGGTTTCGGAGAAGGCTTTACCGGTGTCCAGGGTTTCCAGAGCAGCCAGCTCATCGTTGCGCTCGCGCAGGATGTCGACGGCGCGACGCAGGATGCGCGAACGCTCCATGGCGGTCATCGCGGCCCAGATTTTCTGGCCCTTTTCAGCGCTGACCACAGCACGCTCGACGTCTTCCTTGGTCGCACGTTGCACTTGGGCGAGGACTTCACCGTTCGCCGGGTTGATGGCTTCGAAAGTGGCATCGCTGCCAGCGTCGGAGTACGCGCCATCGATGTAGAGTTTTTGCAGTTCGAAACGGGCCATAGTGTCCTCGCAAGTGCATTAGTGGTTGGCGTTGACCATCGCGGTGGTGCTGCGATGGCGGTTCAGGGGCCGAGCGTTTTCTGTGTGCTCTAACTCACCTGCTTGGCCAATTGGAAATCCATGTATTCGTACGCGATCTGTTGCGCCTGCGCCGTGTCGAAAGCGTCTCCCGACAGCGCGCCGCGCAACCACAAGCCGTCGATCAACGCTGCCAGTCCACGCGCGGCGCTGCGCGCATCTTCGAGCGGCAACACACGGCGGAACTCGCAGCACAGGTTGGAATACAGACGGTGATCGTTGATCCGCTGCAACCTGTGCAAAGACGGCTGGTGCATGCTGGTGGCCCAGAAGGCCAGCCAGGTTTTCATTGCCGGGCCATTGACCTGGCTGGCGTCGAAGTTGCCTTCGATGATCACCTGCAGATGCGCCCGTGGGCTGCTGTCTGCCAGCGCCTGACGGCGCGCGGTGACGTTCTCGCTGAGGACATTCATCAGATACCGCATCGTGGCGGCAATCAGGCCGTTCTTGTCCTGAAAATAGTGACTGATGATGCCATTCGAGACACCGGCCAAACGGGCGATCAGCGCAATGCTGGCGTCCCCCATACCGACCTGATCGACCGCCTGCAACGTGGCTTCGATCAGTTGTTGGCGGCGGATGGGTTGCATACCGACCTTGGGCATCTTGCACATCTCCTTAGGCCTTCCGAAGGGCGATAAACGCCTATCGGATTGAGGGCCAGTCTATTTTGTTTTGATTGAACGTTCAATCAACAAAGAATAAGATCTGCGACAAATCGTCGCTGCCTACAGATTTTTTCTGCTTGTAAATGGCGATAAAACGACATCCGAAAATGCTTGAAACCTGCGTGGGGCATGGCGCGGTTCGCTATTCGATGGACGTGTTGAATGGGCAAGACGCTCGGGGCCAGGTTTCGGATGAACGTCCGCACAGCTTTGGCCACGAAAGCGATTCGCAACGCCATTTCGGCAGGTTCGGGCTTTTTTCGGGGTGTCTTTATATCACCCGCCGGTCGGCTGCCAACTAACCGATTGGTCGGGTTCCGTGTTGCCTTGTGTTCTTCTCTCGCACTGCCTGGAGCATTTGTGCCATGAGTTCTGCCTCTCTTATAAAGACCCCGCCCGAGAAGGTGACGGTCAACGGTTGGGTGTTTTACACCTCTACCGCGTTGATTCTGTTGTTGACCGCCATTCTGATCATCGCCCCGCAAGAGGCCGGCAGATTGTTGGGTATCGCTCAGGCCTGGTTGTCGCGCAGCTTCGGCTGGTACTACATGGTGGTGATCGCCGCCTACCTGGTGTTTGTGGTGGGCCTGGCGTTTTCCTCCTACGGCAAACTCAAACTGGGCAGCAAGGACGACACTCCGGATTTCAGCTACGGCGCCTGGGCGGGGATGCTGTTCTCGTCGGGTATCGGTATTTCGCTGCTGTACTTCGGTGCCTCCGAGCCGCTGGACCATTACTTCAATCCGCCGGAAGGCGCAGCGGCCACCAACCTGGCCGCGCGTCAGGCGGTGCAACTGACGTTCCTGCACTGGGGCCTGCACGGCTGGGCGATTTATGCGCTGGTCGGTCTGGCCGTGGCGTACTTCGCTTACCGTCATAACCAGCCATTGGCCCTGCGTTCGGCGCTGTATCCGCTGGTCGGCGAGCGTTGGGTCAAAGGCGCGGCCGGTCATGCAGTGGACGGCTTCGGCATGTTCGTGACCCTGCTGGGTCTGGTGACCAATCTGGGGATCGGTTCGCTGCAAGTGTCCTCCGGCCTGGAAAACCTGTTCGGCATGGAACACAGCAACACCAACCTTTTGATCGTGATCATCGTGATGAGCACCGTGGCGACCATCGCTGCCGTGTCCGGTGTGGAAAACGGCATCCGTCGTCTGTCCAACCTGAACATCGTGCTGTTCAGCGGTCTGCTGATTTTTGTCCTGCTGTTCGGCCCGACCCTGCACCTGCTCAACGGCTTCGTGCAGAACATCGGTGACTACCTCAACGGCGTGGTACTGAAGACCTTCGACCTGTACGTCTATGAAGGCGACAGCGCCAAGTCCGACCGCTGGCTGGGCCTGTGGACCCTGTTCTACTGGGCCTGGTGGATTTCCTGGGCGCCATTCGTCGGCATGTTCATCGCGCGTATTTCCCGTGGTCGTACCGTGCGTGAGCTGGTCGCTGGCGTACTGCTGATCCCGTTGGGCTTCACCCTGGCGTGGCTGTCGATCTTCGGTAACTCGGCACTGGATCTGGTGATGAACCAGGGGGCGGTCGAACTCGGCAAGACGGCGCTGGAACAACCGTCGATGGCGATCTACCAGTTGCTGGAACACTACCCGGCGTCGAAAGTCGTCATCGGTGTGTCGATCTTCGTCGGTTTCGTGCTGTTCCTGACCCCGGCCGACTCCGGCGCGGTGATGATGGCGAATCTGTCCTGCAAGGGCGGCAACGTTGATGAAGATGCGCCGCACTGGCTGCGGATCTTCTGGTCGGTGGTGATCACGCTGGTGACCATCGGTCTGCTGTTCGCCGGTAACTTCGAAGCCATGCAAACCATGGTGGTGCTGGCCGGTCTGCCGTTCTCGGTGGTGCTGGTGTTCTTCATGTTCGGCTTGCACAAGGCGATGCGTCAGGACGTGCAGATCGAACAGGAGCAGGCGCAACTGGCTGAGCGCGGTCGTCGTGGTTTCAGCGAGCGTCTGACGCAGCTGGATCTGCAACCGAGCCAATCGGTGGTGCAGCGTTTCATGGACAAGCAGGTCAGCCCGGCGCTGGAAGACGCTGCCGCACAAATGCGTGCGCAGGGTCTGGAAGTGCAGACGCTGCTGGGCAAATCCAAGCGCTGCATGGGCGTGCGCGTCGAGATGGAAGAGGGTAACCCTTTCGTCTACGAAGTGAGCCTGGACGGCTATCTGGCGACCCCGACCGAATCGGCCCAGTCCGATGAAGCTCGCCAGCGTTACTACCGCGCCGAGGTGTATTTGCACAACGGCAGCCAGGACTACGACCTGATGGGCTTCACGCAGGATCAGATCACACGCGATGTGCTCGATCAGTTTGAAAGCCATCGGCAGCTCCTTGGCCGGGTGTATAGCTAAGTTGTAGGTGGTGCGGTGTTTCTGTCTGAAGCACCGTGCCGCATTCTTCGCGAGCAAGCCCGCTCCCACATTGGAATGCATTTTAACTGTGGGAGCGGGCTTGCTCGCGAAGGGGCCATCAGCTCCAACGCTGAACGCCCTGTATTCCGATAAACAAAAACGCCGCGATCCTCTCGCGGCGTTTTTGTGTCTGTGGTTCTTACCCCAGGTTCTTGCCCAGCAACGCGTGATACAGCTCGCTGTCGCCCAGAATCCCCACCACATGGTTGTTGTCGTGCAGCACCAGTTTGTTGCCGGTCTGGTAGCGAATCTGCAGCGCATCGCGCATGCCGATGTTCGAGTCCACCAGTGTCGGCTTGCGCTCCAGCGCTTCCACTGCTTGCCCCGGTGCCCAGTTCTGCAGGTTCAGTACCGAACCGTTCTGCCGCGCACCCTTGATCGTGTTGCCTTCGGCCAGGTCCAGCCACGAATCGCCACCCGGGTCGAGGCATACCGAACCGTTGATGCGTTTGCAGTTGTCCAGCGTGCGCATCAGGCTGCGGCCACACAGGACGTTGAGCGGATTGGTGTGGGCCACGAAGGTGCGCACATAGTCGTCCGCGGGGTTCAGTACGATCTCTTCCGGCACGCTGTACTGGATGATCCGGCCGTCCTTCATGATCGCGATGCGGCTACCCAGTTTGAGTGCCTCGTCGAGATCGTGACTCACAAAAACGATGGTCTTGCTCAGCTTGCGTTGCAATTCCAGCAGTTCATCCTGCAGGCCCTGACGGATCAGCGGGTCGAGTGCCGAGAACGGTTCGTCCATCAGCAGAATATCGGCATCCATCGCCAGCGCCCGGGCCAGGCCCACACGCTGCTGCATGCCGCCGGAGAGTTCATCGGGCTTCTTGTTGCGCCATTGAGTCAGGCCGACCAGTTCGAGCTTGTCGTCGACCAGCTTGCGCCGTTCCTTTTCCGGTCGGCCCTGCATTTCCAGACCGAAGCTGATGTTCTCGCGCACCGTCAGCCACGGCATCAGGGCGAACTTCTGGAACACCATGGCGATGCGTTTGGTGCGCATCATTTTCAGTTCGGCCGGGGTGCAGGAAGCGATGTCGATCTGCTTGCCTTCGTGCTCGACGAACAGCTTGCCGCGACTCACGGTGTTGAGGCCGTTGATGCAGCGCAGCAGGCTTGACTTGCCGGAGCCGGACAGGCCCATCAGTACGCAGATCTCGCCCTTGTTGATGTCCAGACTGGCCTTTTCCACGCCGACGATCTGCCCGGTCTTTTTCAGGATCTCGCTGCGGGTCAAACCTTGATCGAGAAGTTTCAGTGCTTCGCGCGGATCCTTGGTGAAGATCACGTCAACGTTATCGAAGCGAATTATGCTCATGCGTCACCCCCTACTTTGGCGTCGGGTTGTTTGCAGATACGGTCGAGCATGATCGCCAGCAGTACGATCGCCAGGCCCGCTTCGAAGCCCAGGGCGATATCAGCAGTGTTCAGTGCGTTGACCACCGGTTTGCCGAGTCCGTCGGCGCCTACCAGTGCCGCGATCACCACCATCGACAGCGACAGCATGATGCACTGGGTGATGCCGGCAGCGATGCTCGGCATGGCGTGAGGCAGTTCGATCCGTGAGAGCAATTGGCGACGCGAGCAGCCGAAGGCCTTGCCGGCGTCCATCAGTTCTTGCGGGACATCGCGGATGCCCAGGTAGGTCAGGCGGATCGGCGCAGCGATGGCGAACACCACCGTGGAGATCAGGCCCGGCACCACACCCAACCCGAAGAGGGTCAGGGTAGGAATGAGGTAAACGAAGGTCGGTACGGTCTGCATCAGATCGAGTACCGGACGCATTAAAGTGTAGAACATCGGCTTGTGGGCGGCGACGATGCCCAACGGCACGCCGATGACCACGCAGACCAGGGTCGCGAACATGACCTGGGCGAGGGTTTCCATGGTTTCCTGCCAGTACCCCAGGTTGAGGATCAGCAGGAACGAGGCAATCACAAAAACAGTCAGCCCCCATTTGCGCTGGATGAAATGCGCGAGCAGGGCGATGAGGCCGATCAAGACAAAGGGATTGAACCAGGTCAGCGCAAACGTCACGCCGTGGATCATCGTTTCCAGTGTCACGGCGATTGCGTCGAAGGTGCTGGCGCCGTGTTGCGTCAACCATTCAACGAAGCCCGCGATGTACTGGCCTAAAGGGATTTTCTGATCAATCAGCATGGTAGTGAACGTCCGCATGCAAGGAATAAACAGCCCGGGCGAGCGAACTCGCCCGGCGTAAGGCAATTACTGTGCGAGCTTGGCTTTCACGGCCTCCAGGCCTGGTTTACCGTCAATGGTGGTCACGCCAGCGAGCCAGGTATCGAGCACCTGAGGGTTCTTTTTCAGCCAGGCCTTGGCGGCCGCTTCAGGCTTCATCTTGTCGTCGAGGATGTTGCCCATCAGGGTACTTTCCATGTCGACGGTGAACTCCAGGTTCTTCAGCAACTGACCGACGTTGCTGCATTCGGTGGTGTAGCCCTTGCGGGTGTTGGTCGCCACGGTGGCAGCACCGAAATCGGGGCCGAAGAAGTCATCGCCGCCGGTCAGGTATTGAATCTTGAAGCGCTTGTTCATCGGGTGCGGCGCCCAGCCGAGGAAGACCACGGCGGTGTCGCGTTTCTGCGCGCGGTCGACCTGCGAGAGCATGCCCGCTTCGGACGATTCGACGACCTTGAAGCCGGCGGTTTTCAAACCGAAAGCGTCCTTGTCGATCATGCTCTGGATCAGGCGGTTGCCGTCGTTGCCAGGCTCGATGCCGTAGATCTTGCCATCGAGCTCTTTCTTGAATTTGGCGATGTCGGCGAAGTCATGCAGTCCCTTGTCGTACAGGGCTTGCGGTACGGCGAGGGTGTACTTGGCACCTTTGAGATTGGTGCGCACCACTTCGACGGTGCCGGCATCGCGGTAGGCCTTGATGTCGTTTTCCATGGTCGGCATCCAGTTACCGAGGAACACGTCCATATTCTTGCCGTCGGCCAGCGACTTGTAGGTCACGGGCACGGAGATCATGGTGGTCTTGGTCTTGTAGCCGAGGGCGTCGAGCACCACCGAAGTGGTGGCGGTGGTGGCGGTGATGTCGGTCCAGCCGACATCGGAGAAGTTAACGGTACTGCACTGCGCCGGTTCTGCGGCTTGAGCCAGTAACGGCAGACTCAGCATGGCGGCCAACAACAACGACGGGGAACCTTTCATGGATGGACTCCTTGGTGTTTTTTTTGGCAGTGTTCCGACTGTGGACCACCGCACTTATAGGTTGCGGTTGGATGGCGTTCTGGAGACAGCTCTACCACGGCGCCTTGCAATCGAGTCATAACGATCATGTACCAGTGAAAATCTGACGCCTACAGGGTGGGTCGTATCCAGTACAGGGATGGTCGCATCCAGTGTCAGTGACGTCGTTTACAGCTTTTTTCCGCCCCGTTTGGCCATCTGAACCGCATAAAAACGGCGAAAACACGGGAGGAAACCGGCACGGCGTTGGTGGGCATGAGTGCGTCGGTGTCAGACGCCGAGCGACCTGACAAAAGCCTGATGATGCGGGCATTCCGGCGGATCGCAGCTTGAGCGTAGCAGCTCCGCCAGCGGGCGCTTAACGCCCGGGAACGGCATCCTCAGGAGCTCTGCAGCAATGGCTATCAGCGTTTTCGACCTGTTCAAAATCGGCATCGGCCCGTCCAGTTCCCACACCGTCGGCCCGATGCGCGCCGCCGCCCTGTTTGTCGAAGCGCTACGCGACCGGCACCTGCTGGAGCAGGTACGGCGTATAGAAGTGCAACTGTTCGGCTCGCTGTCGGCCACCGGTATCGGCCACGGCAGCGACAATGCAGTGATCATGGGCTTGATGGGCGAGTGGCCGGACGCAATCGACCCGTCGCAGATCGGCCCGCGCATTCAGGCGCTGCGCGAAACTCACACGCTGTTATTGGATGGTCGTCTGTCGGTGCCGTTTGTCTGGGCTCGCGACATGCGCCTGATCGACGAGAACCTGCCGTTCCATCCCAACGCCATGACCCTGGTTGCCGAAGGCGATCATGGGGAGATTCATCGCGACACTTACTATTCGGTCGGTGGCGGTTTTGTCGTGGATCAGGCGCAGGCATCCAGCGGTGTGGTCGATCTGGATCGCACCGAATTGCCTTATGACTTTTCCAGCGCAGTAGAACTGCTGCAGCTGTGCCAAAAGAACAACCTGCGCGTCGCCGAGCTGATGATGGCCAACGAAAAGGTCTGGCGCAGCGAAGAAGAAATCCGTGCCGGGTTGATGAAGCTGTGGCGGGCGATGCAGGATTGCGTCGAGCAGGGCCTCAAGCACGAAGGCATCCTTCCCGGCGGTCTCAATGTGCGTCGCCGTGCAGCCAAGTTGCATCGCAGCCTGCAGGAATTGAACAAGCCCAACGTGATCGGCTCGACCCTCAGTGCCATGGAGTGGGTCAACCTGTTTGCCCTCGCGGTCAATGAAGAAAACGCGGCGGGTGGGCGCATGGTCACGGCGCCGACCAATGGCGCGGCGGGGATCATTCCGGCAGTGTTGCACTACTTTATGAAGTTCAGCGAAGCGGTCACCGACGCCAACGTGGTCGACTACTTCCTGGGCGCGGCGGCGGTGGGGATTCTGTGCAAGAAGAACGCCTCGATCTCCGGTGCCGAAGTCGGCTGCCAGGGCGAGGTCGGCTCGGCCTGCGCGATGGCGGCGGCGGGGCTGGCGGAGATCCTCGGTGCCACTCCGGAGCAACTGTGCAACGCGGCGGAAATCGGCCTGGAACATAACCTCGGCCTGACCTGCGATCCGGTCGGCGGCCTGGTGCAGGTGCCGTGCATCGAGCGCAACGCAATTGCCGCTGTGAAGGCGATCAACGCAGCGCAGATGGCCTTGCGCGGCGATGGTCAGCACTTTATCTCGCTGGACCGGGTGATCCGCACCATGCGCGATACCGGCGCCGATATGCATGACAAATATAAAGAGACCTCGCGGGGTGGTTTGGCCGTTAGCGCGGTTGAGTGCTGAGTCAGCAAGACCGAGTTGAATTCTTCGCGAGCAAGCTCGCTCCCACATTGGAGCCGGGTGTTCACAAATTCTGTGTTCACTGTAGATCCATTGTGGGAGCGGGCTTGCTCGCGAAGAGGCCAGACCAGTCAAAACTGCTCGCTAACGGAACACACATAACCGCAGGCGCCACCTTTTAGCGCGTCGCAATCAGATAAGAGCTTTTCCCACTCGCAGTGCGCCATTCGCACTCCCTGCCGTCCGTCACCCGTGCTTGCGGTGACACTCTGAAACAACTGCGCGCAAGCCCGTTCCCACAAGTGCTACCGATCTGCTCACAGGCAGCGGGGCAGGGCTCTCGGCGCCGCTGATGGCACTTCGAAACACCGTGTGTCCGACGTCTTGAATAGACACGTCGCGACGTCGTTTTCAGGAGTTATTGAACAGCCATTCAATTTTAGGCATGGCAATTGCTCTGTCATAACAAAGCCCGTCTCCCACGCGAGAACGCCGGCAATAACAAGAGCCTCCGCCTGAGGCCATCACCCGCTTTGTGTGAGGAGATACCGCGATGACGTCGTTCAACTCCGGGGCCCAACCCCAGAACCGTGCGCCTCAATCCATCGGCTTTCTGCTGCTGGACAATTTCACGCTGATTTCTCTGGCCTCCGCAGTCGAGCCCCTGCGCATGGCCAACCAATTGTCCGGTCGTGAGCTGTATCGCTGGAGCACACTGACCGTCGATGGCGGTCAGGTGTGGGCCAGTGACGGTCTGCAAATCACCCCCGATGCCTCCATGCACAAAGCTCCGCCCCTGGACACCGTGATCGTCTGCGGCGGGATCGGCATTCAACGCACCGTGACCCGTGAACACGTGTCATGGCTGCAGAGCCAGGCGCGTCAGTCCAAGCGTCTGGGCGCAGTGTGCACCGGCAGTTGGGCTTTGGCTTGCGCCGGTCTGCTCGACGGTTTCGATTGCAGTGTGCACTGGGAATGTCTGGCGGCGATGCAGGAAGCATTCCCGCGCGTGGCGATGAGCACCCGTCTGTTCACCCTCGACCGTAACCGTTTCACCAGTTCCGGCGGCACCGCGCCACTGGACATGATGTTGCACCTGATCAGCCGCGATCACGGTCGCGAACTGTCCGCCGCGATCTCGGAAATGTTCGTCTACGAACGCATCCGCAACGAGCAGGATCATCAGCGTGTGCCGCTCAAGCATATGCTCGGCACCAACCAGCCGAAGCTGCAGGAAATCGTCGCGCTGATGGAAGCCAATCTGGAAGAGCCGATCGACCTCGACGAACTGGCGGTGTACGTCGCCGTGTCGCGTCGACAGCTGGAGCGGCTGTTCCAGAAATACCTGCACTGCTCGCCGTCGCGCTACTACTTGAAGCTGCGCCTGATCCGCGCGCGGCAATTGCTCAAGCAAACGCCGATGTCGATCATCGAAGTCGCGTCGGTGTGTGGTTTCGTCTCGACGCCGCACTTCTCCAAGTGCTACCGCGAATACTTCGGCATTCCGCCGCGTGACGAACGCGTAGGCTCCAACACCACCCAGCAAGTGGCGATGCTGCCGCTGCCGCAGGCGATCGTGATGTCGCCGCTATCGGGACCGATGTCGGCGTTGAGTCAGGCGCGTAATGAGTCGACGTTTGCCAGCGTAAGGCTGTAGACCGAGTCGCCCCTATCGCTGGCAAGCCAGCTCCCACAGATTGTGTGGTGATACAGATATTCTGGTCACACCGAAAATTCCTGTGGGAGCTGGCTTGCCAGCGATGGCGGCCTGTCAGGCGCTGCGGGTCTGCTGGTACTGCGCCAGTGCCGGCAGTAACTGTTTATCAAAAGCCTCACGCACTGCCGGCAAAATAGTCGCGCTGCTGGTGTACATCTGCTTGACCATCGTACGCAACGTGTTCGCCCGAACGTCGTCCAGACCCCGCACGGCGTATTCGCAGGCTTGCTCAGCGGTAGCGCCCGACGGCACTTCGAAACCCAATGCCTTGAGCTGGCCCAACAAGTCTTCCTGATCGATCAAATCGGCATACATCATGGCGCGCTTCCTTCTTCGGCAACGGAGGTCGTGACTCGATTCTGGTGGGCATGTGGAGGCACGGCAAGGGCGATTTGTCGCAGTGGCCGCGACGGCTATGAACAGGTCGTTTTCGGCTAACTCAGTGCCAAGGGGAGTCGGCACACTGACCTCAGCTCGCTACAGACGGTTTGGTCACCCTCGACTGGCAGCTCCTCAACAGTACCCTCTGCCCCGATCCTGTCACGGCTTGTATCGGGGCTTTTTTTGCCTGTGAATCCGGGAGAGGGGTGTGGTTGGCGCTGACGCCTTCGCGAGCAAGCCCGCTCCCACATTTGAAATGCATTCCAGTGTGGGAGCGGGCTTGCTCGCGAAGAACGATGACGCGGTTTACCTTTGCAACACCAGAATCCGCGACAACAACTCATCCCGATCGATGTAGCAACCCTGGAAATGCCGCGCCCCGGTCGCTGGATCAAACGCATTGCGCGCATGCAGCGTGCGGCGGTTATCGAAGCACCACAGCTCCCCCGGATTGAGTCGCTGCATCAGCCGAAATCGTGGCTCGCGGGTCATCGCAATCAAGCGCCGATAGGCCCGGTACAGCAGCGGCATTTGCTCCACCGATGTATCGAACGCTCCGCGCAGAAAGTTCGCCATGCGAACCTCCGCGACCCGGCCCAACGCGTCCAGCGCAATGATCGGCGCCAGGCAGCGATAGTCGCTGTGGCGATCCTTGTTGCGGAATTCCACGGGGATCTCGCACAGCGCCTGAAACAGCTCCGGTGCTTCCTGACGCAACGCGTCGGCAATCGCAAAACCGTCGACAAAAATACTCTCGCCACCCTCGGCATCATTCACCAGGCAATGCAGAAATTGCAGACCCGGTTGCAGTTCGCGAGTCGGCAAGTCGGTGTGCAACGGCAGGTTGAAAGCGGTGTAGGCGTTGCTGTCGGCATCGGTCTTGGACTGCACGTTGAACAGCACGCCGAAGTTGCTCTCGCGGATGAACGAAATGCGCTGCGCGATCAGCTTCAGCGAACCGGGTTCGGTGGGCACGCCGCGTACTTGCGTCAGGCCGATGTCGCGCACCGCGATCAGCCATTGCAGCAGCGCGCCGTTGTCGTTCATCAGCGCTGAATAGTCGAATACCGGTAGCTGCAAATCGCTGCGCCACAGGTAAGCCTTGGGTTTGGCGGCCAGACGTTCGGCGCGGGACTCGTCGTCATAGGCGTGCGCACGCAGCCAGCCCGGATCGAAGCGACTGCGATGGCCATCCTGCCAGTCGATCTGCAGACAGCCGTCGCTGTCGATGTGCGCGTTGGCTGGGGCCAGATCCGGCGCGGCATCGACGATCTCGAATACCTGCTCACGGGTGACGTTGTAGACGCACTGCTCGCACGGGCAGTTATCTCGCAACCAGACGTGATGGAACGGGCTGACGCGGCCGTCGGCCCAGGCAATCGACACGCGATCCGCCAGGTTCTGCACGCTGCTCAGCGCGCTGGTCAACGGATAAGTACGGAAATCGGCAACAGCAGCAGCGGTGTGCATGGCGGCTCCTTGCGTGGGAGGGATTAACGGGCGGGTGGCAGAGCGATGACGCGGCCGATGTAAGCCGGGACGGGCAGATCGACTTGCTCGGCGGCGATGGCTTGCAGGCGGCTCAAGGTGTCCGGGGTGAACGGCGCGGAACGTGGGCCGGCGAGATCGACGTGCAACAGCATCTGCTCGTTACCGGCCAGTTCCTTGTCGTCGCCGGCCAGGTGCAGGCTGTGATAGAGGTGCAGGCGTTTGCTGTCGTGACCGATGATCTGCGTGCGCACCTCGACCTCGGCGTCGAGCTTCACTTCGTGCAGGTAATTCAGGTGCAGTTCAAGGGTAAACAGCGAGTGGCCGCTGGCTTCGCGGTTGTTGCTGTCCATGCCGAGACGGTCCATCAGCGCGTCGGTGGCGTAGCTGAAAATCAGCAGGTAGAAGGCGTCGCGCAGATGGCCGTTGTAGTCGACCCAGTCGGGGATGATGGTGGTTTGGTAGGTGGTGAGAGTGGGCATGATGTTGGTTCCGGCAGTTGAAGGGTCATCAAGATCAAAAGCCACCCCTCACCCCAGCCCTCTCCCCATAGGGGAGAGGGGGAAAGGGAGCAGATCGGGGGCTTTTCAAAGCCTGTGTTCGGCTCGGTATTTCAAGTCGGTGTAGCTCGCCTATTCACCTCGGTCAGTCCCCTCTCCCCCCGGGAGAGGGTTAGGGTGAGGGGATCACTCGCTGAAACTCATTCCATGCTTTTCTTTGGTGGTCTTCACCGCCTCCAGCACCGCCAGCAGGCAGTCATCACGATAGCGCTCCAGTGCTGAAATGCTGTGGCGGCCGAGCTGGTCGCTGGTGCCATCGACCACATCGTCGATCAGCTTGTCGGTCAGTTCCGGTGCCGGCAGATAGGTCCACGGCAACTGCAACGCCGGGCCGAACTGCGACATGAAGTGACGCATTCCGGCATCGCCACCCGCGAGGGTGTAGGTCAGGAAGGTACCCATGAATGACCAGCGCAGACCGGCGCCAAAGCGGATCGCGTCGTCGATCTCGCCAGTCGTCGCCACGCCGTCGTTGACCAGGTGCAGCGCCTCACGCCACAGCGCTTCGAGCAGACGGTCAGCGATGAATCCCGGTACTTCCTTGCGCACATGCAGCGGACGCATGCCGAGTGATTCGTAGACTTTCATTGCCGCTTGTATAGCTTCCGGTGCGGTGTTCTTGCCACCGACCACTTCCACCAGCGGCAACAGGTAAACCGGATTGAACGGATGGCCGACCACGCAGCGTTCCGGGTGGGTCGAGCTCTCGTAGAACTCGCTCGGCAACAGGCCGGAAGTGCTCGATCCGATCAAGGCATTAGGCTTGGCCGCTGCGCTGATTTTGCTGTGCAGATCGAGTTTCAGCTTGAGGCGTTCCGGGGCGCTTTCCTGAATGAAATCGGCATCGCGCACGCATTCTTCGATGGTCGCGACAAAACGCAGACGATCCTGCGAAGCACCGGGCGCCAGACCGTTTTTCTCCAACGCGCCCCAGGCATTGGCCACGCGTTTGCGCAGCGCGGCTTCAGCGCCAGGCGCCGGATCCCAGGCCACCACGTCGAGGCCATGGGCGAGGGCACGCGCGACCCAGCCGCTGCCGATGACACCGCTGCCGAGGGCGGCGAAGGTTTTGATGTCGGTGATAAAGCTCATGGTGATTTCCTGAAAGAATTCGCAGAACCCTGTGGGAGCGGGCTTGCTCGCGAAGAGGCCGGTACATCCCACGCATCTTTATGGGCAGAGCCACCGCCTTCGCGAGCAAGCCCGCTCCCACAGGGGGGAAATGAGTGATGATTTAGCCGCGCTGGGTCAGGCCCATCTTTTTGCGGCCCTCAGCCGGGGTCAGCACGCGAGCGCCGAGGCGGCTGAGTATCTCGCTGGCGCGTTCGACCAGTTGACCGTTGGTCGCCAGCACCCCCTTGTCCAGCCACAGGTTGTCTTCCAGACCAACCCGCACGTTGCCGCCGAGCAGCACCGCTTGCGCGGCCATCGGCATCTGCATGCGGCCGATGCCGAACCCGGCCCACACCGCATCGGCCGGCAGGTTGTCGACCATGGCTTTCATGGTGGTGGTGTCGGCCGGCGCACCCCACGGGATGCCCAGGCACAGCTGGAACAGCGGGTTGTCGAGCAAGCCTTCCTTGATCATCTGCTTGGCGAACCACAGGTGGCCGGTGTCGAAAATTTCCAGTTCGGCCTTCACTCCCAGCTCGGTGATGCGCCTGGCGCCGGCGCGCAGTTGCGCCGGGGTCGAGACGTAAATGGTGTCGCCGTCGCCGAAGTTCAGCGTGCCGCAATCGAGGGTGCAGATTTCCGGCAGCAACTCTTCAACGTGGGCCAGACGGGTCAGCGGGCCGACCAAGTCGGTGTTCGGGCCGAACTCCATCGGGTGCTCGCCAGCGCCGATTTCGAGGTCGCCGCCCATGCCGGCGGTGAGGTTGACGATGATGTCGACGTCGGCCTCACGGATGCGCTCCATCACTTCGCGGTACAGCGCCACGTCACGGCTGAACTTGCCGGTCTGCGGGTCGCGCACATGGCAATGCACAACGGTGGCGCCGGCCTTGGCCGCTTCTACGGCCGCCGCTGCAATCTGTTTCGGAGTGACCGGCACGTGGGGGCTCTTGGCGGTCGTGTCGCCAGCACCGGTGAGTGCGCAGGTGATGATGACGTCGTGGTTCATGGTGCGGTTTCCTTCAGGCGTGATGGGTCTGTTCGCAGCCCTTTTCGGGGCTGCGAAGCGTCGGTCAGTCCCCTCTCCCCGGGGAGAGGGTTAGGGTGAGGGGCTTTTCAAACGGGGGTTATTTACTGGTCAGTTGCAGGTTTTCAGCGGCCGGTTTGCCGTCGAACGTGGTTACACCTTCCAGCCAGCGCTGCTTGTCTTCGGGGTGATCCTTGAGCCATTGCTTGGCCGACTCGAAGGCGTCCTTGTGATCGAGCAGCGGTTGCATCATCCGGCTCTCGTCTTCGGCGGTGAACGTCAGGTTGCTCAGCAGGCGACCGACGTTCGGGCACTGTTCGGCGTATTTCGGCGCGGTGACAGTCCACACTGTGGCCATGCCTTCGTTCGGGCCGAGGGCGTCTTCGCTGCCAGTGAGGTAAGTCATCTTGACGTTGACGTTCATCGGGTGCGGCGCCCAGCCGAAGAACACCACGGCCTCCTTGCGGCGTACGGCGCGGTCAACGGCGGCGAGCATCCCGGCTTCGCTGGACTCGACCAGCTGGAATTTGCCGAGACCGAACTGGTTCTTGGTGATCATCGCCTTGATCTGCGTGTTGGCGCCCGAGCCCGGTTCGATGCCGTAGATCTTGCCGCCCAGTTCCTTCTCGAACTTGGCGATGTCGGCGAAGGTTTTCAGGCCCTTGTCCGCCAGATAGGTCGGCACCGCGAGGGTGGCGCGGGCGTCCTTCAGGCTTGGTGCCGGCAGGACTTTGACCTGGTTGGCATCGACGAACGGGGTGATGGTCTGGGTCATCAGCGGGTTCCAGTAGCCGAGGAACAGGTCCAGACGCTGATCGCGGATCCCGGCGAAGATGATTTGCTGGGAGGCGCTGGTTTGTTTGGTGCTGTAGCCGAGGCCGTCGAGCAGGACCTGGGTCATGGCACTGGTGGCGATCACGTCGGTCCAGTTGACCACGCCCATGCGCACGTTCTGGCACGAGGCGGGTTCGGCCGCCATGACGCTGGCGCTCAAGAAAGCGGTACCGCTGAGTGCAAGAACACAGCTGCTGATCAGTCGTTTCATGTCGGGTTCCTCGGCAGGTCGTTTATTGTGAGTTCCGGCATCTGGCGTGCCGGTGATGCCAAGTTACGCAGCAACGGCCCCGTGAAAGCGCACTGCGGCGACTGGCATTTGCACTGTAGCGACCTGTGCGCTTGAACGCTGACGACAATCGGCGTATCAACGATCCACGCTACCCGCTAACCGAGTGCGCACATGTCCCAGGATTTTTACTTTCTGCTGATGCCGGGGTTTTCCGCCATCGGCTTTATCTCCGCGATCGAACCGCTGCGGGTAGCCAACCGTTTTCGTGGCGAGCTGTACCGCTGGCACGTGCTCAGCGCCGATGGCGGGGCAGTGCTGGCGAGCAATGGCATGTCGGTCAACGCCGACGCGGCGCTGGAGCCGCTGAAGAAAGGTGCGACGCTGTTAGTGGTGGCCGGATTCGAACCGCTGAAGTTCGCCACGCCAACCCTTGAACACTGGCTGCGTCGCCTGGACAACGAAGGCGTGACCCTCGGTGCCATCGACACCGGCAGTTTCGTCCTCGCCGAAGCCGGCCTGCTCGACGGCCATCGCCTGACCCTGCACTGGGAAGCCATCGATGCGTTCAAGGAATCTTATCCACAGCTCAGCGTCACCCAGGAACTGTTCGAGATCGACCGGCGGCGCATCACCTCGGCGGGTGGCACGGCGTCGATCGATTTGATGCTCGACCTGATCGCCCAGGCCCACGGCCCGCAACTGGCGATTCAGGTCAGCGAGCAGTTTGTATTGGGGCGGATTCGTCCGCGCAAAGACCACCAGCGCATGGAAGTCGCCACGCGTTACGGCATCAGCAACAAGAAACTGGTGCAAGTGATTGGCGAGATGGAGCAGCACAGCGAACCACCGCTGACCACACTGCAACTGGCAGAATCGATCAAGGTGACGCGGCGACAGCTGGAGCGCCTGTTTCGGCTGCATCTGAACGACACACCGAGCAATTTTTATCTGCGCCTGCGATTGGAAAAAGCCCGGCAGCTGTTGCGCCAGACCGATATGAGCGTGCTCGAAGTCAGTATCGCCTGCGGGTTTGAATCGCCGTCGTATTTCACCCGCAGTTATCGAGCGAGGTTCGCTCGCTGTCCCCGCGAAGACCGCCGTACCGCCCAAGCTTGAATGGATGCACACAAAACCAATGTGGGAGCGGGCTTGCTCGCGAAAGCGGAGTGTCAGTCGAAACATGAGTTGACTGATCCACCGCATTCGCGAGCAAGCCCGCTCCCACATGTTTGATCTTCAGTGTCTGAAGAAAAGGTTACTTCTTCACCAACGCCGAACACGCCGCTTTATAAGCCTCATGCTGATACTTGTTCAACGTCACCGGCAGCTCGAAATTGTGCTTCTTGGCCTGCGCATTGATCGTCTGCGGCGACAATAGCGTCACCTCGCACCCATCCAGCAACTGAAACACACCCTCGATCTTGAACGTGGTCGGCCCACCGGCAAACTCGCCCTTCTTGCTGCGCTTCTTGATCGCAATCCGGTCAATCGAATGCTCGCGCACAAACGAAGCGACCTGCGCCGCGAAGCGTTTGACGTTGGCAGGCTCGTCATCATCGTCGAGGGCGATTTTCTTGGTGCTCAGTGCCACGTGGCTCAAGGCCGAACCGTCGAGGGAGGCCACGGCGATGATCGCTTCGCTGCCTTTGATTTCGATGCCGCAGATGTTCATGGGAATTCCTTTGAATAAAGAGGGCAGCCTACAACTCAAGCTGATTGGCGGTGATGCCGAACGCTGCGGCAATTTTCTCGCGTGTGGCCTTGCGAGGCTTGGCGACTGTTTCCTGCTGAGCAAACGCCGGTTGTGAAATACCCATGCGTTTGGCGACTTCTTCCTGAGTCAAGTTGAGATATTCACGCCAGGCACGGATCGGTGTCGCCCCGTCGACCATCCGACTGACGACTTCATGGGGAATCAGGTCGGGCTGCTTTTTCTGCGCAATGTACTGCGCGTAAGGGATGACGACGAAGGCTGGGTTGCCTTCAGCGTCGTTGATGATTTGGATGTCAGTAGGTGCGTTCATCGCGTTTCTTGACCTCTTGAATACTGATCACTTTGATTGCGCCATCCCAGTCAAACACGACTCGATAATTGCCGACGCGCAGGCGGTAGGCGTAGTCATGGCCAATCAGTGCTTTGACATTGCCCACATCAGGCATGTCGGCGAGCGACGTAACGGCATCTCGAACCTTTACCTGATGCACAGAGTGCAATTTCAAGAGTTGCTTAACGGCCTTTCGTGTCCAGTGGATGCTGTTCATGGAAGAATATAAGTCTTTTATAAGATTCGCGAATCTTTGCTTATGTTTCTTCGGAGGCCAATCAACAATCGTTGACAGCATGTTGCGTGAAAGGCCCGCAGCTTCGGGCGTTCAAGAAATTTGTGTAGGCGAGGTCGGAGTACTTTGTAGGAAGAGGGGATAGTGCGGCTGAAAGCTGGAGGCAGTTCCAGCTTTCAGCGGAACATTCAGGATCATTCCTGCCCAATCGACTCCAAAAACTCCGACCGTTCGTCACTCATCCGCGCCACACAGTCATTCTGCGCAATCTTGAACGCTTTGCTGCCTTCGGTGGCCGGGAAGGCTTCCACGGCGCAATCGGCGTCGCGGGTTTTCAGCCATTGTTGCTGGGCGGTTTTCAGTTTGGCGGTGATGTCGGCCAGTTGCGCGGCGTTTTTGCCGTATGTGGCCTGCATGCGCTCGTTGAGGCTGGCGTAATTGTCCTTGAGCAGGTCTTCGGCGGTGCTGCGGCTGTAGGTCGAGCATTCCAGGGTCTGGACGTCGTTTTCCACCGCGTCGCACGGGTTGTTGTCGGTCTCTTCGGCGGCGTGTACGCCGGTCGCCATCAGTGCCAAAGCCAGGAAGATCGATTTCATGGTTGTCGCCGCTCTAATCCAGTGGTGTATCCAAGATGCGCCAGATTCTGGCTCAAGCTGGCGGGCTTGAACAGGTAGCTGATCGGGACGCCTGGCGACCCTTTGTCGCGGATTGACGCTTTCGGCAATTCCCCTGTCGTTTTTGCACCCGGTCGCCCCGGCACCGAGGCATATGCTGGCCCCAAAGCGCCGGCAGACGATTCGGCGCATGAATCGCCAATAAGGGGACGCCTGATGAGCCCAGCCGAATTACACGCCGACAGCATCGTTATCGACGGTCTGATCATTGCCAAATGGAACCGCGAGCTGTTCGAAGACATGCGCAAGGGCGGTCTGACGGCGGCCAACTGCACTGTGTCGGTGTGGGAAGGCTTTCAGGCGACCGTGAACAATATTGCCGCCAGCCAGAAGCTGATCCGCGAAAACAGTGACCTGGTGATGCCGGTGCGCACCACCGCCGACATCCGCCGCGCCAAGGAGCAGGGCAAGACCGGCATCCTTTTCGGCTTCCAGAACGCCCACGCGTTCGAAGACCAGATCGGCTATGTCGAGGTGTTCAAGCAGCTCGGCGTCGGCATCGTGCAGATGTGCTACAACACCCAGAACCTGGTCGGCACCGGTTGCTACGAGCGTGACGGCGGCCTGTCGGGCTTCGGTCGCGAAATCGTCGCCGAGATGAACCGCGTCGGCGTCATGTGCGACCTGTCCCACGTCGGCTCCAAGACGTCCGAAGAAGTCATCCTCGAATCGAAAAAACCGGTCTGCTATTCCCACTGCCTGCCGTCGGGTCTGAAAGAGCACCCACGCAACAAGTCCGATGCTGAACTGAAGTTCATTGCTGACCACGGCGGTTTTGTCGGCGTGACCATGTTCGCGCCGTTCCTCGCCAAGGGCATCGATTCAACCATCGACGATTACGCCGAAGCCATCGAATACACCATGAACATTGTCGGCGAAGACGCCATCGGCATCGGCACCGACTTCACCCAGGGTCACGGCCAGGACTTCTTCGAATACCTGACCCACGACAAGGGCTACGCCCGTCGTCTGACCAGCTTCGGCAAGATCATCAACCCGCTGGGCATCCGCACCGTCGGCGAGTTCCCGAACCTGACCGAAACCCTGCTCAAGCGCGGCCACTCCGAGCGTGTGGTGCGCAAGATCATGGGCGAGAACTGGGTCAACGTCCTCAAAGACGTCTGGGGCGAGTAACGCTTACTCAAGACCGCCGCCGAGCTGCCCCCTCTCCCTCGGGGAGAGGGCTGGGGTGAGGGCTGCGGCCAACACTGAATCTAAATTTTTCTGGAGTTAAGTTTCCATGGCCAAGATCGCCCCGCAATTGCCAATCGAAGTCGACAGCGAGACCGGTGTCTGGACCTCCGACGCCCTGCCGATGCTCTACGTGCCGCGTCATTTCTTCGTCAACAACCACATGGGTATCGAGGAAGTGCTGGGCGCCGAAGCCTATGCCGAGATCCTCTACAAGGCCGGCTACAAGTCCGCCTGGCACTGGTGCGAAAAAGAAGCCGAATGCCACGGCCTGGAAGGCGTCGCGGTGTTCGAACACTACATGAAGCGCCTGTCGCAACGCGGCTGGGGCCTGTTCAAGATCCAGGACATCGACCTCGACAAAGGCACCGCCAGCGTCAAGCTCGAACACTCGGCGTTCGTCTATGTGTACGGCAAGGTCGGGCGCAAGGTCGATTACATGTTCACTGGCTGGTTTGCCGGGGCCATGGATCAGATTCTTGAGGCTCGTGGCAGCAAGATTCGTACGGTTGCCGAGCAAGTCTACGGTGGCTCCGAAGAAGGCCACGACGACGGCCTGTTCACCGTCAAGCCGTTGTAAGTCGAGGAACCCGCCATGGCTTTCGAAGCAATGTTCCAGCCGATCCAGATCGGCAAACTGACCATCCGCAACCGCGTGCTCAGCACCGCGCACGCCGAGGTCTACGCGACTGACGGTGGCATGACCACCGAGCGCTACGTCAAATACTACGAAGAGAAAGCCAAGGGCGGCATTGGCCTGGCGATCTGCGGCGGTTCGTCGGTGGTCGCCATCGACAGTCCGCAGCAATGGTGGAGTTCGGTCAATCTGTCCACCGACCGGATCATTCCGCACTTCCAGAACCTGGCCGACGCCATGCACAAGCACGGCGCCAAGATCATGATCCAGATTACCCACATGGGCCGACGCTCACGTTGGGACGGTTTCCACTGGCCGACCCTGATGTCGCCGTCGGGTATCCGTGAACCGGTGCACCGTGCGACCTGCAAGACTATCGAGCCGGAAGAGATCTGGCGGGTGATCGGCAATTACGCCCAGGCGGCGCGCCGCGCCAAAGCCGGTGGTCTGGACGGCGTCGAGCTGTCGGCCGTGCACCAGCACATGATCGACCAGTTCTGGAGCCCGCGCGTCAACAAGCGTACCGATGAATGGGGTGGCAGCTTCGAAGGCCGGATGAAGTTCGGTCTGGAAGTGCTGAAAGCCGTGCGCGCCGAGGTCGGTGACGACTTCTGCGTGGGCATGCGTATCTGCGGTGACGAGTTCCACCCGGACGGTTTGTCCCACGAGGACATGAAGCAGATCGCCAAGTATTACGACGACACCGGGATGCTCGATTTCATCGGCGTCGTCGGCTCGGGTTGCGACACCCACAACACCCTGGCCAACGTGATTCCGAACATGAGCTATCCGCCGGAGCCGTTCCTGCATCTGGCGGCCGGGATCAAGGAAGTGGTCAAGGTGCCGGTGCTGCACGCGCAGAACATCAAGGACCCGAACCAGGCCACGCGCATCCTTGAAGGCGGTTACGTCGACATGGTCGGCATGACCCGTGCGCACATCGCCGACCCGCACCTGATTGCCAAGATCAAGATGGGCCAGATCGACCAGATCAAACAGTGCGTCGGCGCCAACTACTGCATCGACCGTCAGTATCAAGGTCTGGACGTGCTGTGCATCCAGAACGCCGCGACCTCCCGTGAATACATGGGCGTGCCGCACATCATCGAAAAGTCCACAGGCGTCAAACGCAAAGTGGTGATCGTTGGTGCCGGTCCGGCCGGGATGGAAGCAGCACGCGTCTCTGCCGAGCGTGGCCACGACGTGACCCTGTTCGAGAAGAAAGAATTCATCGGCGGGCAGATCACTACCGCGTCGAAAGCGCCGCAACGTGACCAGATCGCTGGCATCACCCGCTGGTTCCAGCTGGAGCTGGCGCGGCTGAAAGTCGACCTGCGTCTTGGCACTGCTGCAGATGCCGACACCATCATGGACTTGCGTCCGGACGTGGTGGTGCTGGCAGTCGGTGGGCATCCGTTCCTTGAGCAGAACGAACACTGGGGCGCCGCCGAAGGGTTGGTGGTCAGCAGCTGGGACGTGCTCGACGGCAAGGTCGCGCCGGGCAAGAACGTGCTGGTCTACGACACCATTTGCGAATTCACCGGGATGTCGGTTGCCGACTTCCTCGCCGACAAGGGCAGCCAGGTCGAGATCGTTACCGACGACATCAAGCCGGGTGTGGCCATCGGCGGTACATCGTTCCCGACCTACTACCGCAGCATGTACCCGAAAGAAGTGATCATGACCGGCGACATGATGCTGGAAAAGGTCTACCGCGAAGGCGATAAGCTGGTGGCGGTGCTTGAGAACGAATACACCGGCGCCAAAGAGGAGCGGGTGGTCGATCAGGTGGTGGTGGAAAACGGCGTGCGTCCGGATGAGGAAATCTACTACGCGCTCAAAGAGGGTTCGCGCAACAAGGGCCAGATCGACGTGGAAGCGCTGTTCGCGATCCAGCCGCAGCCATCGTTGAGCAGCACCGGTGACGGCTACTTGCTGTTCCGCATCGGCGACTGCGTGGCGCAGCGTAATACCCACGCCGCCATCTACGACGCCCTGCGGTTGTGCAAAGACTTCTAAGGACTTGCACATGACCCCTGTGGGAGCGGGCTTGCTCGCGAATGCATTCTGTCAGTTCTGCATGAGTTGACTGATCCAGCGCTTTCGCGAGCAAGCCCGCTCCCACAGTAATGCAGACCGTGTTTCTCCAGGCTGTACTGGTGGGAGCTTCACCATGTTGAACACCCTTCTTCCAATCCTGTTGTTCGCAGCTCTGGCCCTTGCGGTGCTGGGGGCGTTGCGGCGGGTGGCTATGTGGCGTCGGGGCCGGGCCTCGAAGGTCGATCTGATCGGCGGCCTGTTCGCCATGCCCAAGCGTTATATGGTCGACTTGCACCACGTGGTGGCGCGGGACAAATACATCGCCAACACCCACGTCGCCACGGCGGGCGGTGCGGTGGCGTCGATCGTGCTGGCGATTCTGGTGCACGGTTTCGGCCTGCATAACCGTATCCTCGGCTATGCGCTGCTGCTGATGACGGCGGTGATGTTCGTCGGTGCGCTCTTCGTTTACCGGCGCCGGCTCAACCCGCCGGCACGGTTGTCGAAAGGCCCGTGGATGCGCCTGCCGAAAAGCCTGCTGGCTTTCTCCGCCTCGTTCTTCCTGGTGACCCTGCCGGTGGCCGGGATCCTCCCGGAAAACTTCGGCGGCTGGCTGCTCGCGGCCATTCTCGGGCTCGGCGTTTTGTGGGGCGTGTCGGAGCTGTTCTTCGGCATGACTTGGGGCGGGCCGATGAAGCACGCCTTCGCCGGCGCCCTGCACCTGGCCTGGCACCGCCGCGCCGAGCGCTTTGGCGGCGGTCGTTCCACCGGTTTGAAACCGCTGGATCTGAATGATCCAAGCGCGCCGCTCGGCGTGGAAAAACCCAAGGATTTCACCTGGAACCAGTTGCTCGGTTTTGACGCCTGCGTGCAGTGCGGCAAGTGCGAAGCGGCGTGCCCGGCCTTCGCTGCCGGCCAGCCGCTGAACCCGAAAAAGCTGATTCAGGACATGGTCGTCGGCCTGGCTGGCGGCACTGACGCGAAGTTTGCCGGTAGCCCTTATCCGGGCAAGCCAATCGGTGAGCACAGCGGCAATCCGCATCAACCTATCGTCAATGGTCTGGTCGATGCCGAAACCCTGTGGTCGTGCACCACCTGCCGCGCCTGCGTCGAGGAATGCCCGATGATGATCGAGCACGTCGACGCCATCGTCGACATGCGCCGCCATCTGACGCTGGAAAAAGGCGCGACCCCGAACAAGGGTGCCGAGGTCCTGGAAAACCTGATCGCCACTGACAACCCCGGCGGTTTCGCTCCGGGCGGGCGGATGAACTGGGCGGCGGATCTGAACCTCAATCTGCTCAGCGAGAAGAAATCCACCGACGTGCTGTTCTGGGTCGGCGACGGTGCCTTCGACATGCGTAACCAGCGCACCTTGCGTGCGTTCGTCAAAGTGCTGAAAGCCGCGAAGGTCGACTTCGCCGTACTCGGCCTCGAAGAACGTGACAGCGGTGACGTGGCCCGGCGTTTAGGCGACGAAGCAACCTTCCAGCTGCTCGCCAAACGCAATATCCAGACCCTGGCCAAATACAGCTTCAACCGCATCGTCACCTGCGATCCGCATAGCTTCCATGTGCTGAAAAACGAGTACGGCGCGTTCGACGGCAACTACCTGGTGCAGCACCACAGCACCTACATGGCGGAAATCATCCAGGCCGGTGCGCTGAACCTCGGTCAGCACAAAGGCAACAGCGTGACCTACCACGACCCGTGCTACCTCGGTCGCTACAACGGCGAGTACGAGGCACCGCGCGAAGTGCTGCGCGCCCTCGGCATCGAGGTCAAAGAGATGCAACGTTCCGGCTTCCGCTCGCGCTGCTGCGGCGGCGGTGGCGGCGCGCCGATCACCGACATTCCCGGCAAGCAGCGGATCCCCGACATGCGCATGGATGACATCCGCGAGACCGGCGCCGAGCTGGTGGCAGTAGGTTGTCCACAGTGCACTGCGATGCTCGAGGGCGTGGTCGAACCGCGTCCGCTGATCAAGGACATCGCCGAACTGGTGGCCGACGCGCTGCTCGAAGACGCCGCGCCGAACAAGCCGACTGCACCGGCCAAACGTGAACCTGCGGAGGCCCACTGATGAGCGACATTATCCGCCGCGACCCGCGCGCCGAATGGATTGCGCGTAACCGTCTGCATCCGCTGCACGCGGCGATGCAACCGGCGCAACACAGCTGGATGGGCCCCAATGGCGTCATCCGCAAGAACCTGCACGGCATCGGATTCATCGGCCCCAACGGCATCAAGCGTATCGATCGCAGCGGCGCGCAACAGGGCGGGGCGGTCAAACGCTCGGCCACGGTTGAAGTGCAGTTGCCGCTGCATCAGGTGCCAGCCCCGGCGTTCTATATCAGCGTGGTGCCGGACATGGTCGGCGGCCGCCTGAGCAGCCACGACCGTGACCTGTTGGGCCTGGCTCATCAACTGGCCGGCAACGACGGTGCGGTGCTGGCGGTGGTGTTTGGCGAACACAAAGAGAGCGCCTTCGCCACGGCCGGCGTGGATCGCTTGCTGGTACTGGAGGGCGACCAATTCAGCGGTTATGCACCGGAGCAACGGGTGCAAGGCCTGCGGGCTGTGGATAACCAGTTCAATCCGCGCCACTGGCTGCTGCCGGACAGCCGCAGCGGTGGTGGTGAACTCGGTCGGCGTTTTGCCGCGGCACTGGGCGAACGCCCGGCAACGCGGGTCTGGCAGGTCAAGGATCAGGAATGCATCGGTCGCGCTGGCGCAGGCCTGCAAGACCTGGCGCGTCCGGTTGCACGCTTGATTCTGGCCGCAGCCGAATGCGCCGAACCGGTCAGCGAAACCCGTCATGAGGCACTGCCGGTGGAGTTATCCACAACGGTGGCGCGCAGCCTGTCGCGGATCGAGGATCTTGGCGCGGTCGCGGTGGACCCGGCGGCGATTCCGATGGCCGAAGCCGAGTTCATTTTCTCCGGCGGCAACGGGGTCAAGGACTGGGCGCTGTTCCACGAAACCGCTGCCGCCCTCGGTGCCACCGAAGGCGCCTCGCGGGTCGCGGTGGACGATGGCTTCATGGCGCGTGATCGGCAGGTCGGTGCGTCCGGCACTTGGGTCACCGCACGGGTTTATGTGGCTGTGGGTATCTCCGGGGCGATCCAGCACCTGCAAGGCATCGGTGCCTGCGACAAGGTGGTGGCGATCAACCTCGACCCCGGTTGCGACATGATCAAACGCGCCGATCTTTCGGTGATTGGCGAGAGCGCGGAAATTCTTCAGGCGTTGATCGCGGCGGTAGCGGCTTACCGCAACGAAGCCAAGCGCGATGCGGCTTAAGGAACGGGTTATGAGCACAAAGATCATCAGTCTGGTTTCCATCGGTGCCCACCCGACGTCGGGCCGGCCACGCCGCGCCGAACAGGACGCCCGCGCCGTGGAACTGGGCCTGCAACTGGCTGGGGATAACCTGCAAGTGCTGCATGCCGGGGACGTTGCGGAACCGGCGCTGCGCGCCTATCTGGGCATGGGCCTGGGACAGCTGCATGTGCTGGAACAACCCGCTGGCGCCGACGCCTTGCCGGGGCTGACCGCGTATCTGCGCGAGGCCGGCGCCCAAGTGGTGCTGACCGGCAGTCAGGCGGAAACCGGCGAAGGTTCGGGCATGTTGCCGTTCCTGCTGGCCGAGGGGCTGGGCTGGCCGCTGGTGGTGGGGCTGGCGCAGGTCGAGTCGATCAATGATGGTTCGGCGCTGGTGCTGCAAGCCTTGCCGCGTGGGCAGCGACGGCGGTTGAAGGTGAAGCTGCCGTTTCTGGCGACTGTGGATAACGCCGCGCCCAAACCTCGACAGAGTGCCTACGGCCCGGCGCGACGCGGGGTGTTGAATGCCGAAGACGTGGAGGTGCTCGACGATGAACTGCTGGCGGTTGCCACGTTGCAGCCGGCCAAGCCACGGCCGAAACGTTTGAAGGTGATCAAGGCCAAGAGCGGTGCGGACCGCATGAAAGCTGCCACCGCCAAAGCCAGTGGCGGCGGTGGACAAGTGCTCAAGGGTGTCACCGCGCAGGCCGGCGCTGAAGCGATCCTCAAACTACTGATCGAAGAAGGGGTTGTTCGCTGAAAAGCCCCTCACCCTAGCCCTCTCCCGGAGGGAGAGGGGACCGACCGAGTGGTATTGGCTAATTACATCGACCTGCGATTGCGCAGTGACCTTGGTCTGGCCAAGCCTGAGATCACAATGTTCGTTCAGGTCGGTGGAGTTTGAACAGGCGATGCGGTCGGCTCCCTCTCCCTTTGGGAGAGGGCTGGGGTGAGGGGTAGTGTTTACCCACAATCCCTGTTGGCGGATCTGTGGATAACGTGTTCGCCCATCCCTGTACCCCACGCCAATCAAGCCCTCCAGGCCCCAGCTCAAAAAACAACCAGCCTAAGTCACGGTTTTACCGGGCTTTTTCTCCTGAATAACTTCAAGAGTTGCCCCCAATCTCTGTTGGCGCTTCTGTGGACAAGATGTTCGCTGTTCGCTGCAAGGTATATAAACCGTGGCTTGCAGGGATTTGATCAATAAATGATCGATGAAGCGTTTCAGGCTGATAATCCCTGCGCTACGCCCGATTTCCCACAGTCCTCAGCACTTTTCCACAGCAGCCACAAATTTACCCCCGAACTCTGTTGGTGCTTCTGTGGATAACGTGTTCGCCATCCTCTACAGGCCATGTGAAACGTGACGTGTAGATATTTGATCAAAAAACAGCCAATCACTCCTGCAAACCATCCTTCTGGATAAGTCACGATTTTTCTTCACAAATCAGGCAGTTATTTTTCCATTCATCCACAGTTACCCCCATTTGCTGTGCATGGCTATGTGGATAACTTGTTCGCCAAACCCTGCAGGCCCCGCCGGGCATAGTCCAAACCGCAATTGATCAGATTTCATACAGTTCTAAAGCGTTGCCTTGACTTCGATTCCTGCGCTGTCTTCACTGCAATGGCACAAGGACAGCCGTCACTTATCCACATCAGGTTCTGGGAGAACGCATGATGGATAGCCGCCCACACCGCCATCCCCCCTCGCCACGCAAGCGCACGTTACGTCGTGCGGCCAATCAACGCGCTCGTCTGTAGCGACCTCCTGCTTTAACCGCTGTGCTGTCGCCGGGCTCGACCCGGAGGCCAGGTGCCCGTTCGCCCATTGATTGCAGGCAACCGCAGAGTTGCCCCATCTGCCTGAGAGAGGAACACCCTCATGACACGCATCGCAACGCCCATCAGCGAGATCAAGGAACACTACGACGTGATCGTCATCGGCTCCGGTTATGGCGGCGGCATTGCTGCGTCGCGCCTGTCCCGGGCCGGTAAGCAGGTGTGCCTGCTCGAACGCGGGCGGGAAATCCAGCCCGGTGAATACCCCAACACCATGATCGCCGCGACCGAAGAGTTGCAGGTGCATGACCCGGACGGCCACATCGGCTCGCGCACCGGGCTGTTCGATCTGCACGTCAACGCCCAGCAGAACGTGGTGGTCGGCTGCGGCCTCGGCGGTACATCGCTGATCAACGCCAACGTTGCCCTGGAGCCGGAACCCGGGGTGTTCGAGGATCCACGCTGGCCGCAGGCGGTACGCGATCATCGCGATACGCTGCTCAAGGACGGTTACGCCCGCGCCCGGGAAATGCTCAAGCCCAATCCGTACCCGAACAACGCGCCGAACCTGCCCAAGCTCGACGCCAACAAAAAGTCTGCGGACTACCTCAAGCAAGGCGCGCATTTCTACAAGCCACCGATCAACGTGACCTTCGACAAACTGCCGAACAACCTCAACCACGTCGGCGTCGAGCAACTGCCGTGCAACCAGTGCGGCGACTGCGTCTCGGGCTGTAACAACAAGGCCAAGAACACCACGCTGATGAACTATCTGCCGGATGCCTGGAACCATGGCGCGGAGATTTTCTGCCAGGCTGAGGTGCGGCATCTGGAGCGCGACGGCGATGGCTGGATCGTGCACTTCCAGTACCTCGACAGCGGGCGCGAGAAATTCGACGCGCCGACGCTGTTCGTGAAGGCCGATATCGTCGTGGTCTCCGCCGGCACCCTCGGCTCTACCGAAATTCTGCTGCGTTCGCGGGACAAGGGTCTGGTGATGTCCGGTCAGCTCGGCGAGAACATGAGCGGTAACGGCGACATCCTCGGTTTCGGCCACAACTGCGAGCAGACCATCAACGGCATCGGTTTCGGTGCGCATTCGGCCAAGGAACTGCACCCGGTCGGCCCGTGCATCACCTCGATCATCGACATGCGCACCGAAGGTGACTGGCGCAGCCGCATGGTCATCGAGGAAGGCTCGATCCCCGGCGCCCTCGGCCGGCCGATGGTGCCGGCGATGGCCGGGTTCGCCGAAATGATCGGCGTGGCCACCGACGACAGTTTCAGCGGCAAGCTCGGCTACAAGGAGCGCGAGGCCGAGAGTTTCCTGCGCGGGCCGTATTACGGCGCGCTGCACAATATGCAGACCTACCTGATTATGAGCCACGACAGCGGCCAGGGCCGGATGATTCTCGACAACAAGGACCAGTTGCGCATCGACTGGCCGGGTGTCGGCGAGCAGGAAAACTTCAAGCTTGGCAACGAACGTTTGTACCAGAGTACCAAGGCACTGGGCGGGGTCTGGGTCGAGAATCCGATCTGGACCCAACTGCTCAAGCACAGCATCGTCTCGGTGCATCCGCTGGGCGGTTGCGTGATGGGCGAGGACGCCGCGCAAGGCGTGGTCAATCACAAGGGCCAGGTGTTCAGCGGCGCCAACGGCACTGATGTCTACGCCAGCCTCTACGTGACCGATGGCGCGGTGATTCCGACTTCGCTGGCGGTCAATCCGCTGCTGACCATCTCCGCTGTGAGTGAACGCAACATGGGCCTGCTGGCCGCCGACCGTGGTTGGCAGATCGACTACACGCTGCCGTCGGCACCGCGCAAACAGGTGGCACCACCGACTCTCGGCGTGCAGTTCACCGAAACCATGAAAGGCTATTTCTCCCGCGCCTTCACCGCCGCGCAAAGCACCGATCTGAAAGTCTACGAAGCGGCGGCCAAACGCGGTGAGGCAGATAATTCGCCGATCGACTTTACCCTGACCATCACCGCTAACGACCTCAACCGGATGATCAAGGAACCGGAGCACGCCGCGACCATTGTCGGTACGGTCAATGCCCCGGCGCTGTCGCCGCAACCGCTGACCGCCAGCAACGGCGTGTTCAATCTGTTCGAACAATTCGAGCAGCAGGTCGACACACGGCACATGAAATACGACATGAAACTGACCGCCGAGGACGGCAACGACTATTTCTTCAGCGCCTTCAAAACCGTGCCGGAAGACAACGGCGTGCTGAACATCTGGCACGACACCAGCACCCTGTACGTGACGCTGTACCGCGGGCCGGACAAGTCGGGCGAGGTGATCGGCTCCGGGGTGATGCACATTCATCCGACCGATTTCGCCAAGCAGATGACCACCATGAAAGTGCTCAACGCGCGTAACGAGCGCGAGCGCATCGAAGGCCTGGCGCGTTTCGGCAAGTTCTTCGCCGGGATTCTCTGGGAGAGTTACGGCGGGGTCTTCGCTGGCGATATCTACTTCAACCCCGACGCGCCGCCACGGCTGAAACGGCCACTGGATGCGCCGACCCCGGCAGTGCATTTCTTCCCCACCGAGGACGGCGTCGAGCTGCGCCTGACCCGTTATCAGGCCGGTAGCAAAGGCCCGGTGATGCTGGTGCATGGCCTGGGCGTCGGCTCGAATATCTTTTCCACCGACACCATCCAGACCAACCTGCTGGAGTACCTGTGCAAGCACGACTACGACGTGTGGCTGCTGGATTTCCGGGTGAGCATTCTGCTGCCGGCGAGCAAGAAAGAGTGGAATGGCGACCAGATCGCCCAGTACGACTTCAAGGCTGCCATCGCGCAGATTCAACAAGCGACCAAGGCCAAGGACGTGCAGTGCGTGGTGCATTGCTACGGCGCGACGACGTTCTTCATGTCGTTGCTGGCAGGGCTGCAGGGTGTGCGTTCGGTGGTCTGCTCGCAGATTGCCGCTGACACCGTGGTCGCCACAGCCACCGGATTGAAGGCTGGTCTGCACTTGCCGGGAATGCTCGATGCGATCGGCATCAAATCGATGACGGCTTACGCCGACAGCAAGGAGAACTGGTTCAACCGCCTCTACGACAAGGCCCTCAACGGCTACGCGCGGATCGAGGCGCAGGGCTATTGCACCAACCCGGTGTGCCACCGCATCACCTTCATGTACGCCTCGCTGTATCGCCACGACACGCTCAACGAAACCCTGCACGACAACCTGCACGAACTGTTCGGCGAATCGAACATCGAGACCTTCGAGCACCTGGCGCTGATCGTGCGCAAAGGGCATCTGGTGGATTTCAAAGGCAACGATGTGTACATGCCGCACTTCCAGCGGCTGACGATGCCGATCTGCTTTATCAGCGGCGCGGAGAACCAGTGCTATCTGCCGGAAAGCACGCTCAAGACCTACCAGCGAGTCTGCGAAGTCCACGGGCCGGAGCGCTACAGCCGGCACGTAGTGCCGGGTTACGGCCACATCGACTGCATGTTCGGCAAGAACGCGGTGGTGGATGTGTATCCGCTCATCCTTGAGCACCTGGAGAAAACGGCCCTCGGCTGAGATCGATTACTGATTTCTGTGTTGAGGAGATTCTCTGTGGCGAGGGGATTTATCCCCGATCGGCTGCGCAGCAGTCGTAAAACCTGAGTGCGCGATCATCCTGACAGACCGCGCCGGCAGGGTTTGGGGCCGCTTCGCGACCCATCGGGGATAAATCCCCTCACCACAGGGGACATCGCTGGTTGGTGGTCAGAAGGAAATGGATGATATGGACAGCTACATCCGCTGGTTTCAACGCTTCATCTGGATCGGCATTGCGATGAACATGGTGTTCGCGATCCCGGCGCTGTTCGCGCCGGGGTTGCTGACATCGGTGGTCGGTCTGCCGCCGCAACTCTCCGACCCGTGGCTGGAAAACGCCGGGATGCTGCTGGTGGGCATCAGCGTGTTTTACATGCCGTCGGGCTTCAACGCGCCGCGCTATGTGGTGCATTCCTGGCTGTGCGTGCTGACGCGGCTGATCGCCGTGGTGTTCTGGATTTACCTGATCAATACGAGCATTCAGGGTTCGGTGTTCGTGCCGATGCTGATGGGCGATCTGAGCTTCTTCCTGATCCTCGGCATTCTGCTGTACCTCGGCACCACGCCCGCGAACCGGCCATGGGCGCTGCTGTGCGACGGCTGGCGCGAGTGGCGCGCGGCCTGGGCGCGGCAATGGCAGAGTCATGCCTTCAAGGTCGGTACCTTGGTCGTGCTGGCGCTGCTCGGTTTCATCGGTTACCAGACCTGGTACCAGATGCTGCGGGTGGTGCCGGAGCAGGAATACGCCTCCGACGAAGACCACTACAAATACGCCGCCATCGGCCTCGGTATCGAGGCGCGGATCCCGTATTACCTGTTCGCCGTGCTGCCGCAGATGTGCCCGGAAAAACTGCCCAAACCCGGCGGCTGGGAAGTCTTCGGCTTTCTCTATGAGAACGGCAAGGACCTGCCGATCGGCATGGCCAAGCGGCAGATCGGTTACCCGACCGTAGAGCCGAACTGCGCGCTGTGCCACACCGGCTCCTACCGGGCCAATGCCAGCGACGTCGCGGTCAACGTGCCGAGCGCACCGGCCAACACCCTGCAACTGCAAGCCTTCCAGTGGTTCGCCTACGATTGCGCCAGCGATCCGAAATTCACCACCGGCGCGGTGATGGCGGCGATCAACAGCAAGTTCCAATTGGGCTTTTTCGAGAAGCTCTACAACCGCTACCTGATCATCCCGATGGCCAAGAGCGCGCTGCTCAAACAGAAGCAGGCCTATGCCTGGCAGAAGTTGCGGCCCGCTCAGGGGCCGGGCCGCACCGACACCTTCAACCCGACGAAAATGGTGGTGTTCGGCTTCCCGGATGACTCGACCATCGGCACCGTCGACCTGCCGCAAGTGTGGAACCAGAAGCCGCGGGAGTCGATGTACCTGCACTGGGACGGCAATAACAACAAGATCCATGAGCGCAACTACGCCGCCGCCATGGCCGTGGGCGCGACCCCGGAATCGGTGCTGCCACCGAGCTTCAACCGGGTGACCAACTGGCTGCTCGGGCACAAGGCGCCGGCATGGCCGTGGGCGCTGGATCAGGCGAAAGTCGCGCAAGGCAAGCCGATCTGGGATGCCAATTGCGCCGCTTGCCACGACTTCGGGCGCGCCGACACCGGGCAAGTGACCACCAACATCGATCAACTGGGCACCGATCCGCATCGGCTCGACTCGTTCACCACCGGTCTGGTGACGGCGTTCCACACCTTCAAGAAACCGCCGTTCGACTTCGGCGCGTATCGCAAGACCCAGAGCTACAGCAACACGCCGACTGACGGCATCTGGCTGCGCGCGCCGTACCTGCACAACGGTTCGGTGCCGACCCTGTGGGATCTGCTGCAACCGCCGGAAAAACGTCCGGTGGTGTTCATCACCGGCTCCGACGTCTACGACCCGGTCAACGTCGGTTTCGTCACCACGGGCGCTCAGGCCAAAGCCTCGGCGGATTTCAAATACGACACCCGACTGGAGGGCAACCACAACAGCGGTCACCTGTATGGCACCACGCTGTCGGACGACGACAAACGTGCGTTGATCGAATTCATGAAAACCCTGTGAACCCTTACGGATAGAGGATTACGCCATGTCACTGGTCAGTCATTGGGAACACGAGTACGACAAGGTCAAACTGCGCATTCACGGCTTGTTCACGCGCATGGAAATGGCCTGGATGAAGCTCATCAGCGAGCTGGAACCGCAGGAGTTTCAGGCGATCATCAAGCTGCTGCAGCGCGGTCACGATCAGGCGCAGTACGTGCTGAAAAACGGTGAGTTGCCGGGCGACGAGCCGGCGGTGCCGTGGGAGTTGTCCCACGGGTTGTCGATCCTGCGTATCGGCAATGCCACACCGTTGCCGCAATCGCCGGATCAACTGGCAACCCGGGTGTTGCAGGACGGCAGCCTGCTCGGCTGTCGCAAGTGGGAATTGCTTGATCTGCTGTGGAGCGAGGCATTGCTCAAGTGGATTGAAAACCTGCGCCATCACGCGACCTTCGGCACTGACCCGGCGGTGGTGCAGATGGAGCGCGACGTGACTTTGGCGATTGCCGGCGACTGGGGCACCGGCCCCTTCGACAGTCATGCGCCGGCAGTTTCAGTCGCCAACCAGATGCAACTGGCGCAAGCGGATTTCACCATCCATCTGGGCGATGTTTACTACGCCGGCAGCCATTCGCAGGAAGACGTCGACATGGCCGGTTGGCCGATGGGCAGCCACGGCTCGTTCACCCTCAACTCCAACCACGAGATGTACAGCGGCGCCCACGGCTATTTCAAGGAACTGGCCAAGCGCTTTCCGGGGCAGCAGGGCACCAGTTATTTCGCCTTGATCAATGACGACTGGCTGGTGGTCGGCCTCGATTCGGCCTACGCCTCGGATGCGATGAACTTGTACATGGATGGCACGCTGAATGAGCCGCAGATCGTCTGGATGAAAGGCCTGCCGAAACGCAAAAAAATCATGGTGCTCAGCCATCACCAGGGCTTCGACATTTCCGGGCACAACAAGACCGCGCTGTATCAACCGGTGTGCGATGCACTGGGGCGCGAGCCGGATTATTGGTACTGGGGACATCTGCACAACGGCATCGTCTACGCACAACAGGGCGGTTTGCATGCGCGCTGCGCCGGGCATGGGGCGATTCCATACGGCAACGCCAGCGAGCTGGACGGGCATTCGCGGGTATTGTGGTCGGAGACGCAGGATGCCAACGACCCGGCGTATCCGCTGCGGGTGTTGAATGGCTACGCGAAAATCAGGCTGGTGGGGGAGGATATTTTTGAGGAGTTTATTGGTGAGGATGGCAGTGTGAGGTGGTCATCCAAGTGAGGCGGTGAATGTGATGACGTCATCGCGAGCAGGCTCACTCCTACAATTGGAATGCATTCCCCTGTAGGAGTGAGCCTGCTCGCGATGCTTTTGCTTTTAGCCCTGAACCGGGACGCCCTTGAGGTACGGCGCAGGCTCGGCCCCAAGGTTGTTGAGCATCCGCTCGCTGTACCAATCCACGAAGTTGACCACGCCAAACTCATAGGTCTTCGAGTACGGCCCAGGCTGATAGGCGGTGGAGTTGATCCCGCGCTGGTTCTCTTCGGCCAGACGCCGGTCTTGATCGTTGGTCGCGTCCCACACCTGGCGCATGCGCTCGACGTCGTAATCCACGCCTTCGACCGCATCCTTGTGCACCAGCCATTTGGTGGTGACCATGGTTTCCTGGGCGCTGATCGGCCATACGGTGAAGACGATGATGTGGTCGCCCATGCAGTGGTTCCACGAATGCGGCAGGTGCAGGATGCGCATCGAACCGAGATCCGGGTTCTTGATCCGGCCCATCAGTTTGGCGCAGCCCTGTTTGCCGTCCAGGGTCATCGACACGGTGCCCTTGAGCAGCGGCATGCGCACGATACGGTTGCGCAGGCCGAAACTGGCGTGTGCATAAGGAATTTTCTCGGCTTCCCACGCCGCGGCGGAGGCGGCGACGTGATCCTTGAACGCCTGATCGGCACGCGGGTCGGTGACGTCGTCCCATTCCAGCAGGGTTTTCAGCAGTTCCGGGTGCGACGCGTTGCAGTGGTAGCACTCGCGGTTGTTTTCCAGCACCAGTTTCCAATTGGCCTTTTCCATCAAGGTGGTGGTGATCGCCACCTTGGTGTTCTCCATGTCGTACGGTTCCATGTAGTGGTTCAGCGTCGACAGGAAGTCATCGATGGCCGGCGGATTCTCCGCCAGGCTGATGAAAATGTAGCCGCCGGCAGTCTTCACGTTCACCGGTTTGAGGCCGTACTGCTTCATGTCGAAGTCGGCGCCCATCTCGGTGCCGGCGAACAGCAGGCGCCCGTCCAGTTCGTAGGTCCACTGGTGGTAGTGGCAGACCAGTTTGGCGACCTTGCCCTTTTCGCTGGTGCACAGACGCGAGCCACGGTGGCGGCAGACGTTATGAAAGGCATGCACCACACCGTCGGCGCCACGAATGACGATGATCGGGTTCTTGCCGACCTGCAGGGTCAGGTAGTTGCCCTTGGCCGGGATCTCGCAGGTCATGCCGGCGATCAACCACTCTTTCTGGAAGATCTCCTGCATGTCGATATCGAACAGGCGTTCGTCGCTGTAGAACGGCTGCGGCAGCGAGAAAGTGCGCTCGCGCTCCTGCAGCATCTGTGCGGTGGCCTTGCGTGCGGGTTCCAGCGGATCGCCCAGGCTGATTTTTGCGGTGACGTCCATCGATGTATTCCTCAAGGCCATCTGCGTGGCCGCGAAAGTGGCTGATCAGGGTTGCTACGCAAGGTGTAAAGAATTCGTCTTGGTGTGGGGCGAGTGTGGGGCCGGCGCTGGCCGGAACCTTATCCATGGGCGACATGGTGCAATCTGTTCCCGACGCGCAACCCCCGGCGGTTGGGGGCTGGTCGCGATAAGTATGCCGATGTCGCGGATAGGTAAACGGACGGTTCACGCTATACGCAGAATCGCCACATGAAGGCCGACAGTCGGCCGTGGAGAACAGCATGTCCAACAGCTTCCTGAATCCGGTCACCACCCAGACCTGGGCCAATGGCCGACACATCGTCCGTTGCGTCAAAGTCATCCAGGAAACCTGGGACGTGCGCACCTTCTGTTTCATGGCCGACCAGCCGATCCTGTTCTTCTTCAAGCCCGGGCAGTTCGTGACCCTGGAGCTGGAAATCGACGGCCAGCCGATCATGCGCTCGTACACCATTTCCAGTTCGCCGTCGGTGCCGTACAGCTTCTCGGTGACCATCAAGCGTGTGCCGGGGGGCAAGGTATCCAACTGGCTGCACGACACCCTGCATGAAGGCCAGGAGCTGGCGGTGCACGGCCCGGTCGGACTGTTCAACGCCATCGACTTCCCGAGCCCGAAAGTGCTGTATCTCAGCGGTGGCGTGGGGATCACCCCGTGCATGTCGATGGCGCGCTGGTTCTACGACACCAACGCCAACGTCGACATGACCTTTATCCACAGCGCGCGCTCGCCGAAAGACATCATTTATCACCGCGAGCTGGAACACATGGCGTCGCGGATCGACAACTTCAGCCTGCACCTGATCTGCGAGAAACATGGATTGGGCGAGCCGTGGGCCGGTTATCGTGGCTATCTGAATCACAAGATGCTCGAACTGATGGTGCCCGACTTCCTCGAGCGCGAAGTGTTCTGCTGCGGCCCGACGCCGTACATGAACGCGGTCAAGCGCCTGCTGGAAGTGGCCGGTTACGACATGTCGCGTTATCACGAGGAGTCCTTCGGCGCCACGCCACCGGAAGCTCGTGCCGATGCGGTGGAGCAAGCCGAGCAGGCCGCCGATGCGCCGGAAATCGATGCGGCGGATCTACATCAGGTCGAATTCACCGCCTCCGGCAAGAGCATCCGCGTGGCCCCGGGCGAAACCGTGCACGCGGCGGCGGCCAAGCTTGGCCTGATGATCCCGAAAGCTTGCGGCATGGGTATCTGCGGCACGTGCAAGGTGATGAAGCTTGGGGGCGAAGTAGAGATGGAGCACAACGGCGGGATTACCGAGGACGACGAGGCGGAAGGGTTTATCTTGTCGTGCTGCAGCGTGCCGAAGGGCGACGTCAGAATCGAATTCTGAGCTGGGGCGAATTTTGCGTACGGCTTGCCCCTCACCCCAGCCCTCTCCCAGAGGGAGAGGGGGCCGACCGAGGTGTCTGGCGCTATACATCGACCCTGAAAGACCTTATCGATTATGGATTCGGTAAAGCAGATTCAGGTCGGGGTAATTCTCAAATATCCCCCAATCAGTCCCCTCTCCCTCCGGGAGAGGGTTAGGGTGAGGGGCTTTTCAGTCGATAAACAAATCCGTCATCAACGCCGCATCACTCCCCGGTTCGAACCGGTAATGCTCAAACTCGCTAACGCCGCTCTCCCGCAAAATCTCCTCATCAATCAACAACCGCCCGCTGATCTTCCGCCCGCTGCTGCTCAGGATCACATGCGCCGCATCCGCCATGATCGCCGGCGTGCGCGCATGCTTGAACGACTCGCGGTTGCCCAACTGGAATTCGATGGCGGCGGTGGCAATCATGGTCTGCGGCCACAGTGAATTGACGCTGATGCCGTAACTGGCGAACTCCTCGCTCATCCCGATCGTCAGCATGCTCATGCCGTACTTGGTCACGGTGTAGGGGCTGAACTGGGCGAACCACTTGTTCGCCATGTTCAGCGGTGGCGACAAGTTGAGGATGTGTCCGGCGGATTTCTTCAGATAGGGCAGGGCGGCCTGGCTGCACAGCAGTACCGCGCGGGTGTTGATCTGGTGCATCAGGTCGAAACGCTTGAGTTCGATGTGCTGCACGCCAGTCAACTTGATCGCCCCGGCGTTATTGACCAGCGCATCGATGCCGCCGAAATGCTCGTTGGCCTGGGCCAGCGCAGTGCGCACCGCGTCTTCATCACGCACATCGACTTGCAGGGCCAATGCCTTGCCGCCAGCGGCTTCGACTTCCTTGGCTACGCTGTGGATGGTGCCAGGCAGTTTGGGGTGGGCTTCGGCGCTTTTGGCCGCAATCACGATATTGGCCCCGTCCTTCGCGGCCCGCAGAGCAATCTCACGCCCGATGCCACGGCTGGCGCCGGTGATGAACAGGGTTTTGCCTTGTAGCGACATGCCGATGCTCCTGCTTATTGTTATGTGAGCGGAGGGCTCGACAGACAATGTAGACCAAGAGTCATCGCCATCCCTGTAGGAGCTGCCGCAGGCTGCGATCTTTTGATTTTGTTTTTTAAGATCAAGATCAAAAGATCGCAGCCTGCGGCAGCTCCTACAGGGGAATCAGGCGGACATCACTTCGCGGATGTCACGAGCCAGTTCGCGTACGCGTTCTTCTTCGGTGTCCCACGAGCACATGAAGCGTGCGCCGCCCTTGCCGATGAAGGTGTAGAAGCGCCAGTTTTTCGCGGTCAGCGCGGCGATGGCCGGTTCCGAGAGTTGCAGGAACACGCCGTTGGCCTGTACCGGGAACATCAGTTCCACGCCCGGAATGTCGCTGACCAGCTCGGCCAGCAGTTGCGCGCAGTGGTTGGCGTGGCGAGCGTATTTGAGCCAGGCGTCGTTTTCGAGGATGCCGACCCACGGTGCCGAAAGGAAGCGCATTTTCGACGCCAGTTGCCCGGCCTGCTTGCAGCGGTAATCGAAGTCTTCGGCCAGTTTGTGGTTGAAGAACAGGATCGCTTCACCCACTGCCATGCCGTTTTTCGTACCGCCGAAGCACAGCACATCGACGCCAGCCTTCCAGGTCAGGTCGGCCGGCGAGCAGCCAAGGAACGCGCAGGCGTTGGAGAAACGCGCGCCGTCCATGTGCAGGTGCAGGCCCAGCTCTTTGCAGGTGGCGCTGATGGCGCGGACTTCTTCCGGGGTGTAGACGCTGCCGACTTCAGTGGCCTGGGTCAGGGTCACGACGCGCGGTTTGGGGTAGTGGATGTCCTGGCGCTTGAGCGCGACTTCGCGGATCGACTGCGGGGTGATCTTGCCGTTTTCGGTGCCAGCGATCAGCAGTTTCGAGCCGTTGGAGAAGAATTCCGGCGCGCCGCATTCGTCGGTTTCGACGTGGGCGGTTTCCGAGCAGATCACGCTGTGGTAACTCTGGCACAGTGACGACAGCGCCAGCGAGTTGGCGGCGGTGCCGTTGAAGGCGAAAAACACTTCGCAGTCGGTTTCGAACAGCTTGCGGAAATGGTCGGCCGCACGTGCGGTCCATTCATCGTCGCCATAAGCGCGCTGGTGGCCGTGGTTGGCCTGTTCCATGGCGGCCCAGGCTTCAGGGCAGATACCGGAGTAGTTGTCGCTGGCGAATTGTTGGCTCTTGTCGGTCATGGCCGGCTTCCGTGGTCGAGACTCTTGTGAAGGCTCGTGGTCAATGAGGGTGCGCACTTTACCGAAGATCTTCCGGGGAGCACACGGGATGTCGCTGTCAGAAAATTACCAGTTTGTTACCCGATTATGCACGTGACTAAACGCGACGGCGCGCTGGATCTGCTCAAGTGGCTGGCGCTGCTGAGCATGCTGCTCGATCACCTGCGATATGTCGGGATCAGCGCCGATTGGCTGTATGTGCCGGGACGTCTGGCGTTCCCGTGGTTCTGCCTGGCGATGGCGGCGAATCTTGCCAGGGCCGGTGCGCAGAAGGCCGAGTGGCGCTATCTGGGCTGGCTGCTGCTGTTCAGTGCGGTCAGCGAAATTCCCTACCGCTTGTACATTCCTGATCCCGACACCTTGAACGTGATGCCTACGCTGGCGCTGGGGTTGCTGGTGGCGCGGGGCTGGCAGGATCGCACGTTGTTGTCGCGGCTTTTGGGCGTGAGCGCCTTGCTGCTGGCGGCGCTGTTTTCGCAATGGCTGATGTTTGGTCTATTTGGCGTGTTGTTGCCGCTGACGCTGCTGTGGGTGATCCGTCGTCCCTGGTATTTCGGCCTGCTGCCGGGGCTGGTGTGTCTGGCGGGGAATCAGTGGCAGGTGCTGTATGAGGCTGCCGTATTCGGTAACGCCGTCGCGGTAATCGGCATCGCGGCGTGTCTGGGTGCGCCATTGCTCGGCATGTTCCTGTTGCGACACTTCGGGTCTACCCATCCCCTGCCCATGCGCCGCTGGGCGTACGCACTCTACCCCCTGCATTTCCTCCTGTTGCTCGCCATCCGCACGGCATACACCTGACCCCTGTGGGAGCGGGCTTGCTCGCGAAAGCGGTGTGTCAGGCGGTATTGATGTCGACTGACACGACCTCTTCGCGAGCAAGCCCGCTCCCACAGGGGATCTCCGCAGTTTTGGATGATGTGTCCGACCAACCATTTCCGGCCATGTCGTAAACGCACCTTTGCGTGGCGTCCGCAGGCATTTGAGCTGTCTGCACCGGTCATACCATCGCATCAAAGGGCACTGCCTTGATTGCCAGTGCCTTACCGAGACGAATGGCGCACTGCCGCCGCTGGGAGAGACGCGATGTTCAGCAAGCAAGACCAGATCCAGGGTTACGACGATGCACTGCTGGCGGCGATGAATGCCGAGGAGCAACGTCAGGAAGATCACATTGAGCTGATCGCGTCGGAGAACTACACCAGCAAACGCGTCATGCAAGCGCAGGGCAGCGGCCTGACCAACAAATACGCCGAAGGTTATCCGGGCAAGCGCTACTACGGCGGCTGCGAGCATGTGGATAAAGTCGAAGCGCTGGCCATCGAACGCGCCAAGCAGCTGTTCGGCGCCGATTACGCCAACGTCCAGCCGCACTCCGGCTCCTCCGCCAACAGCGCCGTGTACCTGGCGCTGATCCAGCCGGGCGACACCATTCTCGGCATGAGCCTGGCCCACGGCGGTCACCTGACCCACGGCGCCAAAGTGTCGTCCTCGGGCAAGCTGTACAACGCGGTGCAGTACGGCATCAACACCGATACCGGGCTGATCGATTACGACGAAGTCGAGCGTCTGGCCGTCGAGTGCAAGCCGAAGATGATCGTTGCCGGGTTCTCCGCCTACTCCAAGACCCTGGACTTCCCGCGCTTCCGTCAGATCGCCGACAAGGTCGGTGCGCTGCTGTTCGTCGACATGGCCCACGTTGCCGGTCTGGTCGCTGCTGGCCTGTACCCGAACCCGCTGCCGTACGCCGACGTGGTCACCACCACCACCCACAAAACCCTGCGCGGTCCGCGTGGCGGGCTGATCCTGGCCAAGTCCAACGAAGAGATCGAGAAGAAGCTCAACGCCGCAGTATTCCCCGGGGCCCAGGGCGGCCCGCTGATGCACGTCATCGCCGGTAAAGCCGTGTGTTTCAAGGAAGCGCTGGAGCCCGGCTTCAAGGCCTATCAGCAGCAAGTGATCGACAACGCCAAGGCGATGGCCAGCGTGTTTATCAAACGTGGCTACGATGTAGTGTCCGGCGGCACCGACAACCACCTGTTCCTGGTCAGCCTGATCCGTCAGGGCCTGACCGGCAAAGATGCTGACGCTGCCCTCGGCCGTGCGCACATCACCGTCAACAAGAACGCCGTGCCGAACGACCCGCAGTCGCCATTCGTGACCTCGGGCCTGCGTATCGGCACCCCGGCCGTCACCACCCGCGGCTTCAAGGTCGCCCAGTGCGAAGTGCTGGCCGGCTGGATCTGCGACATCCTCGACAACCTCGGTGACGCCGACGTTGAAGCGAATGTGGCCAAGAACGTCGCGGCACTGTGCGCCGACTACCCGGTTTATCGCTGAGCGGTTTGGAGTAAATGACTATGCAACGCTATTCGGGCTTCGGCCTCTTCAAACACTCCCTCAGCCACCACGAGAACTGGCAGCGCATGTGGCGCACGCCGACGCCGAAGAAGGTCTACGACGTGGTCATCGTCGGCGGCGGCGGGCACGGTCTGGCGACCGCCTACTACCTGGCGAAAGAGCACGGCATCACCAACGTCGCCGTGGTCGAGAAGGGCTGGCTGGGCGGCGGTAACACCGCGCGCAACACCACCATCGTTCGCTCGAACTACCTGTGGGACGAGTCGGCGCACCTGTACGAACACGCGATGAAACTGTGGGAAGGTCTGTCGCAGGATCTGAACTACAACGTGATGTTCTCCCAGCGCGGTGTCTACAACCTTTGCCACACCCTGCAGGACATCCGTGATTCCGAGCGTCGGGTCAGTGCCAACCGCCTCAACGGCGTCGATGGCGAACTGCTCAATGCCAAGCAAGTGGCCGACGAGATTCCGTACCTCGACTGCTCGAAAAACACCCGCTACCCGGTGATGGGCGCGACCGTTCAGCGTCGTGGTGGCGTCGCTCGTCACGACGCCGTGGCCTGGGGCTTTGCCCGTGCCGCCGACGCCTTGGGCGTGGATCTGATCCAGCAGACCGAAGTGATCGGTTTCCGCAAGGAAAACGGCGTGTGCATCGGCGTTGAAACCAACAAGGGTTTCATCGGCGCCAAGCGTGTCGGTGTGGTCACCGCCGGTAACTCCGGGCACATGGCCAAGCTCGCCGGTTTCCGTCTGCCGATCGAATCCCACCCGCTGCAAGCGCTGGTGTCCGAGCCGATCAAACCGATTATCGACAGCGTGATCATGTCCAACGCCGTGCACGGTTACATCAGCCAGTCCGACAAGGGCGACCTGGTGATCGGCGCCGGTATCGACGGCTACAACGGCTATGGTCAGCGCGGTTCGTACCCGGTGATCGAGCACACCATCCAGGCCATCGTCGAGATGTTCCCGGTGCTGTCGCGGGTGCGCATGAACCGTCAGTGGGGCGGCATCGTCGACACCACCCCGGACGCCTGCCCGATCATTTCGAAAACCCCGGTGCCGAACATGTTCTTCAACTGCGGTTGGGGCACCGGTGGCTTCAAGGCCACACCTGGCTCGGGCAACGTGTTTGCCGCCAGCCTGGCTAAGGGTGAAATGCACCCATTGGCTGCACCGTTTTCCATCGACCGTTTCCACAACGGCGCACTCATCGACGAACACGGCGCTGCTGCCGTCGCCCACTAACAGGAGAAATCCCCATGTTGCATATCTTCTGTCCTCACTGCGGCGAACTGCGCTCCGAAGAGGAATTCCATGCATCCGGTCAGGCGCACATCCCGCGTCCGCTGGATCCTGCCGCCTGCACCGATGAAGAGTGGGGCGATTACATGTTCTTCCGCGACAACCCGCGTGGTCTGCACCACGAACTGTGGGATCACGTCGCCGGTTGCCGCCAGTACTTCAACGTCACCCGCGACACCGTGACCTACGAGATTCTCGAAACCTACAAGATCGGCACCAAGCCGCAATTCACCGACAAGGCTGATACGGCGAAAACAGCCACGACGGCGCTGGGAGAGAAGGTATGAGCCAGACCAATCGCCTGTCCAACGGTGGACGGATCGACCGCAACAAAGTGCTGAGCTTCACCTTCAACGGTCAGAGCTACAAAGGCTTCGAGGGCGACTCGTTGGCCTCGGCACTGATCGCCAACGGCGTCGACATCATCGGCCGCAGCTTCAAGTATTCGCGTCCACGCGGGATCTTCGCCGCCGGTGCCGAAGAGCCGAACGCCGTGCTGCAGATCGGTGCCACCGAAGCCACGCAGATTCCCAACGTGCGCGCCACGCAACAGGCGCTGTATCAAGGCCTGGTCGCCACCAGCACCAACGGCTGGCCGAGCGTCAACAACGACATGATGGGGATTCTCGGCAAGGTCGGCGGCAAGCTGATGCCGCCGGGTTTCTACTACAAAACCTTCATGTACCCGCAATCGTTCTGGATGACCTACGAGAAGTACATTCGCAAGGCTGCAGGGCTTGGCCGTTCGCCGACCGAAGTCGATCCGGACACCTACGACTACATGAACCAGCACTGCGACGTGCTGATCGTCGGCGCCGGCCCTGCCGGGCTCGCCGCGGCCCTGGCGGCTGCACGCAGCGGTGCGCGGGTGATCCTCGCCGATGAGCAGGAAGAGTTCGGCGGCAGTCTGCTCGATTCCCGCGAAAGCCTCGATGGCAAACCGGCGATCGAGTGGGTGGCCAGCGTTATCGCTGAATTGAAAAACACCCCGGACGTGCTGCTGTTGCCGCGCGCCACGGTCAACGGCTACCACGACCACAACTTCCTGACCATTCACGAACGCCTCACCGATCACCTCGGTGACCGTGCGCCAATCGGTCAGGTGCGTCAGCGCATCCACCGGGTTCGCGCCAAGCGTGTAGTACTGGCGACCGGCGCCCACGAGCGTCCGCTGGTCTACGGCAACAACGACGTGCCGGGCAACATGCTCGCCGGTGCGGTCTCGACTTACGTGCGCCGTTACGGTGTGGCACCGGGCAAGAAGCTGGTGCTGACCACCAACAACGATCACGCCTATCGCGTGGCGCTGGATTGGCTCGACGCCAGCCTGCAAGTGGTGGCCATCGCCGATGCACGGAGCAATCCGCGTGGTGCGCTGGTGGAAGAAGCCCGCGCCAAAGGCATTCGCATCCTCACCGGCAGCGCCGTGATCGAGGCCCGTGGCAGCAAGCGCGTCACCGCTGCCCGCATCGCCGCGATTGACGTCAAAGCGCACACCGTGACCAGCCCGGGCGAATGGCTCGACTGCGACGTGATCGCCAGTTCCGGCGGTTACAGCCCTGTCGTGCACCTGGCTTCGCACCTCGGTGGCAAGCCGATCTGGCGTGAAGACATCCTCGGTTTCGTACCGGGCGAAGCACCGCAGAAGCGTGTGTGCGTCGGCGGCATCAACGGCGTTTACGGCCTCGGAGATTCGCTGGCCGATGGTTTCGAAGGTGGCGCACGCGCTGCCAGTGAAGCCGGTTTCGGGGTGGTCGAAGGCACGCTGCCCAAGGCTCTGAGCCGTCTCGAAGAGGCGACCCTGGCGCTGTTCCAGGTGCCGCACGAGAAGGGCACCTCGCGTGCGCCGAAACAATTCGTCGACCTGCAGAACGACGTCACCGCCGCCGCCATCGAACTGGCGACCCGCGAAGGTTTCGAGTCGGTCGAGCACGTCAAACGCTACACCGCGCTGGGCTTCGGCACCGATCAGGGCAAGCTCGGCAACGTCAACGGTCTGGCCATCGCCGCCCGCTCGCTGAACGTGACCATCCCGCAGATGGGCACCACGATGTTCCGCCCGAACTACACGCCGGTAACGTTCGGCGCGGTAGCCGGTCGTCACTGTGGGCACATTTTCGAACCGGTGCGCTACACCGCACTGCATCAATGGCACCTGAAAAACGGCGCCGAGTTTGAAGACGTCGGCCAGTGGAAACGTCCGTGGTACTTCCCAAAAAACGGTGAAGACATGCACGCCGCGGTGAAGCGCGAATGCAAAGCCGTGCGCGACAGCGTCGGCCTGCTCGACGCCTCGACCCTCGGCAAGATCGATATTCAAGGCCCGGATGCCCGCGAGTTCCTCAACCGCGTTTACACCAACGCCTGGACCAAGCTCGACGTGGGCAAGGCCCGTTACGGCCTGATGTGCAAAGAGGACGGCATGGTCTTCGACGACGGCGTGACGGCGTGTCTGGCCGACAACCATTTCGTCATGACCACCACCACGGGCGGCGCCGCGCGCGTCCTACAATGGCTGGAGCTGTACCACCAGACCGAATGGCCGGAGATGAAGGTGTACTTCACTTCCGTCACCGACCATTGGGCGACCATGACCCTGTCCGGGCCGAACAGCCGCAAGCTGCTCAGCGCCGTGACCGACATCGATCTGAGCAACGAAGCCTTCCCGTTCATGACCTGGAAAGAAGGTCTGGTCGGCGGTGTGCCGGCGCGGGTGTTCCGTATCTCGTTCACCGGTGAGCTGTCGTACGAAGTCAACGTGCAGGCCGACTACGCGATGGGCGTGCTGGAGAAAATCGTCGAGGCTGGCAAGCAGTACAACCTGACGCCGTACGGCACTGAAACCATGCACGTGCTGCGCGCCGAGAAGGGTTTCATCATTGTCGGTCAGGACACTGACGGCTCGATGACCCCGGACGACCTGAACATGGGCTGGTGCGTCGGTCGCACCAAACCGTTCTCGTGGATCGGCCAGCGCGGCATGAACCGAGAAGACTGCGTGAAGGATCAGCGTAAACAACTGGTGGGCCTGAAGCCGATCGACCCGAACGTCTGGCTGCCGGAAGGTGCGCAACTGGTGTTGAACACCAAGCAGGCGATCCCGATGACCATGGTCGGCCACGTGACCTCCAGCTACGCGCACAACTCCCTCGGCTATTCGTTTGCCATGGGCGTGGTCAAGGGCGGTCTGAAGCGCATGGGCGAGCGGGTGTTCGCGCCGCTGGCCGATGGCAGCGTGATCGAGGCGGAGATTGTGTCTTCGGTGTTCTTCGATCCGAAGGGTGATCGGCAGAATATTTGAGGGTTCGGCTCCTGTGGAGTGCCAGTCGCACCGCGGTGACTTCATCGCGAGCAGGCTCACTCCTACAGGTGATCGCGTACCCCTTGTAGGAGTGAGCCTGCTCGCGATAGCGGTAGATCTGCTTGCAAAGGGTTCAAGTCAGAATTAAGGAAGGTGCTTTATGACCACAGCCAACGTATACCAACAACGCCCGACCACCGGGGCCAAGGCCGAGTCGTCGCTGCACCATGCCGACCTCGCCAGCCTGGTCGGCAAGGGTCGCAAGAACGCCGGCGTCATCGTGCGTGAAAAGAAACTCCTCGGTCACCTGACCATTCGTGGCGATGGCCACGATGCAGCGTTCGCAGCCGGCGTGCACAAGGCCCTCGGCATTGAGTTGCCGGGCGCCCTGAGCGTGATCGTCAAAGGCGAAACCAGCCTGCAATGGATGGGCCCGGACGAGTGGCTGCTGATCGTGCCAAGCGGTGAAGAATTCGCCGCCGAGCAGAAACTGCGCGAAGCGCTGGGCGACCTGCACATCGCGATCGTCAACGTCAGCGGCGGCCAGCAAGTGCTCGAACTGAGCGGGCCGAACGTGCGTCAGGTGCTGATGAAATCCACCAGCTACGACGTGCACCCGAACAACTTCCCGGTCGGCAAAGCGGTGGGCACGGTGTTCGCCAAGTCGCAGCTGATGATTCGCCACACCGCCGAAGACACCTGGGAACTGCTGATCCGCCGCAGCTTCTCGGACTACTGGTGGTTGTGGTTGCAGGATGCGTCGGCTGAATACGGGTTGAGCGTACAAGCCTAAAAGCTTACCCCCTCACCCCAGCCCTCTCCCCCAGGGGGGAGAGGGGGAAAGGGAGCAGATTTGTGTGGTTTTCGAGCCTGAGTTCGCCGCGATATTTCAGGTCGGCGTAGCTCGAAAGAACACCTCGGTCAGTCCCCTCTACCTCCGGGAGAGGGCTAGGGTGAGGGGCAAAAATCCCCCAGACACCGCGCACAAAAGAACAGGAGTCACCGCACCATGAGCCGCGCCCCAGACACATGGATTCTGACCGCCGACTGCCCCAGCGTGCTAGGCACGGTGGACGCGGTGACGCGTTTTCTGTTCGAGCAGGGTTGCTACGTCACCGAGCACCATTCGTTCGATGACCGGCTCTCGGGCCGTTTCTTCATTCGCGTGGAATTCCGTCAGCCTGACGGTTTCGACGAACAATCCTTCCGCGCCGGCCTTGCCGAGCGCGGTCAGGCGTTCGGCATGGTCTTCGAGCTGACCGCGCCGAACTACCGGCCAAAAGTGGTGATCATGGTTTCCAAGGCCGATCACTGCCTCAACGATTTGCTTTACCGCCAGCGCATCGGCCAGTTGTCGATGGACGTGGCGGCGGTGGTGTCCAACCATCCGGACCTCAAGCCGCTGGCCGACTGGCACCAGATTCCCTACTACCATTTCCCCCTCGACCCCAACGACAAACCGGCGCAGGAGCGTCAGGTGTGGCAGGTGATCGAAGAGTCCGGCGCCGAACTGGTGATCCTCGCCCGCTACATGCAGGTGCTGTCACCGGAGCTGTGCCGCAAGCTCGATGGCAAGGCGATCAACATTCACCACTCGCTGCTGCCGGGGTTCAAGGGTGCCAAGCCGTATCACCAGGCCTACAACAAGGGCGTGAAGCTGGTCGGCGCGACGGCGCATTACATCAACAACGACCTCGATGAAGGGCCGATCATTGCCCAGGGCGTCGAGGCGGTGGATCACAGTCATTACCCGGAGGATCTGATTGCCAAAGGGCGGGATATCGAGGGCCTGACCCTGGCCCGGGCCGTGGGTTATCACATCGAAAGAAGGGTGTTTTTGAACGCCAATCGCACGGTCGTTCTTTAGATCGCTTTCGCGAGCAAGCCCGCTCCCACAAGGGATTTGTGTCGAAACACAGGTCTCTGTCACACCCAAGATCAACTGTGGGAGCGGGCTTGCTCGCGAAGAGGCCATAACAGGCAACACAACAATCAGCATCTGTACCCGAGCACTTAACGCGCTGCCTGCCTGGGCAACGCAGTTCCATAAAAACAACAGCGAGGTGAAAGCATGTCTGGCAATCGTGGTGTGGTGTATCTCGGCGCTGGCAAGGTCGAAGTACAGAAAATCGACTATCCGAAAATGCAGGACCCGCGTGGCAGGAAGATCGAGCACGGGGTGATTCTGCGTGTGGTGTCCACCAACATCTGTGGCTCCGACCAGCACATGGTGCGCGGCCGGACCACGGCGCAGACCGGTCTGGTGCTGGGTCACGAAATCACCGGCGAAGTGATCGAAAAGGGTTCCGACGTCGAGAACCTGAAGATCGGCGACCTGGTTTCCGTACCGTTCAACGTGGCTTGCGGGCGCTGCCGTTCCTGCAAGGAGCAACACACCGGCGTCTGTCTGACCGTCAACCCGGCCCGTGCCGGCGGTGCCTACGGTTATGTCGACATGGGCGACTGGACCGGCGGCCAGGCCGAATACGTGCTGGTGCCTTACGCTGACTTCAACCTGCTGAAACTGCCGGATCGCGACAAGGCCATGGAGAAAATCCGCGACCTGACCTGCCTCTCCGATATCCTCCCGACCGGCTATCACGGCGCAGTGACGGCGGGCGTTGGCCCTGGCAGCACCGTTTACATCGCCGGCGCCGGCCCGGTCGGTCTGGCCGCTGCAGCCTCGGCGCGTCTGCTGGGGGCGGCGGTGGTGATCATCGGCGACGTCAACACCATCCGCCTGGCGCACGCCAAGGCTCAGGGTTTTGAAGTGGTCGACCTGTCCAAGGACACGCCGCTGCACGAACAGATCGCCGCACTGCTGGGCGAGCCGGAAGTCGATTGCGCGGTGGACTGCGTGGGCTTCGAAGCACGCGGCCACGGGCATGACGGGGTGAAAGCCGAAGCCCCGGCCACCGTGCTCAACTCGTTGATGGGCGTGGTGCGCGTCGCCGGCAAGATCGGTATTCCGGGCCTGTACGTGACCGAAGATCCGGGCGCGGTCGATGCCGCCGCGAAAATGGGCAGCCTGAGCATCCGCTTCGGTTTGGGCTGGGCCAAATCCCACAGCTTCCACACCGGTCAGACCCCGGTGATGAAGTACAACCGCCAACTGATGCAGGCGATCATGTGGGACCGCATCAACATCGCCGAAGTGGTCGGCGTGCAGGTCATCAGCCTCGATCAGGCGCCGGAAGGTTACGGCGAGTTCGATGCCGGTGTGCCGAAGAAGTTTGTGATCGATCCGCATCGGTTGTTCAGTGCGGCGTAAGTTTCAGGCAATGCAAAACGGCGACCTCAAGGTCGCCGTTTTTTATGGGGATGAGCACGAAACCTGTGGCGAGGGAGCTTGCTCCCGCTCGGCGGCGAAGCCGTCGTAAAATCCACACATGCGGCGTCTCAGGAAAATTACCCACACAAGATTTGAGCCGCTTCGCAGCCCAGCGGGAGCAAGCTCCCTCGCCACAAAAGGTTTGTGGTGCCAGAGTCAGAGAGCCGCTAACGCGCCTTGGTAAAGCACTGGCCCCGTCGGTTGCCCGGTCGGCGAACCACCTTTCGGTTCCAGACTCACCGCCAGCGCAATCGGCTGGCCGATCAAGACTTTCTGCGCCGCGCTCAGTTCAACCTTGCCTTTGCCGCCTGCAGGAATCACCCCCAGCGAAATCGGCTTGCCGTCCGCCGGTATCGCCCACAGTTCCAGGCTGCGATCTGGCCCGACTGCCGCCAATGTCAGCGGTTCGACTTGCAGATAATCCGCATGCGCCTCGACCTTCAGTGCCGGCTGCGTGTCGGCGCTCAGCAAGGTGGCGCGGTAGCGGGCGTCGTCGCGGTTGTACAGGGAGCCGAGGAACACCAGCACCACGATCGAACAGGCAGCGACGCTGACGCGCAGCCAGTTCCAGAACGGACGTTTTTCCGGGACGTGCAGTACTTGCGGCTCGATCCGCGCGGTGATGCCTTGCCACACCCGATCCGGCACCGGGTGCTCCGGCAGCGTTTCGGTAAGGCTGGCGAGGCTCTCCTGCCACTGCGCCAACTCGGTTCGCAGTGCTGCGTCATCCAGCAGCAATTGTTCAAAGCGCCGACGCGCCGCTGCCGACATCAGGCCAATGGCGTAATCGGCAGCGAGGGCGCGGCGCAAGGCGGGGGTCTGGTAGTTCATGATTCAAGGCACCTGCGCAGACGCTCCATGCCGCGACGAATCCACGACTTCACCGAGCCCAGCGGTGCCGCCAGGTGTTCGGCCAGTTCCGAGCAGGACAAACCCTGAAAGTAGGCGACGCTGATCGACTGGCGCTGCATGCCGTCGAGAGTGTCGAGGCAACGGTGCAGCGCGCTGGCTTCGCGGCTGCTGTTCAACAGGTCGTGGGCTGAAGGGCCATCGTCCGGCAGGGTGTCCTGTTCGAAGTCGGTCAGCGGCCGTTCGCGCTGCTTGCGTAATTGGTCGATGGCCTGATGGCGGGTGATGTTGATCATCCAGGTCAGCGGCGCCGACAAGTGGGCTTCGTAGCGCGAGGCGTTATTCCAGATGCGCACGAAGCTTTCCTGCAGCACTTCCTCGGCCAGATCCGCCCGGCCCATGAAGCGCAGGGCCACGCCGTGCAGGCGTGGGCCAACGCTGCGATAGAGCGTTTCGAATGCACCGCGGTCGCCCAGTGAGCACTGGGCCAACAGCTGGCGCAACTGATCGGGGTCGGCGATGGAAATGACGGCTCTCCAGGCAATGGGCGGGCGACGAGGGCGCTGCTCGGGCTGTTCACAGGCTAGTTCAGCGACGGCGCTTGTGCCATTCATCTCGGGTTATCCGCGGTTTCACGTTTTATATACGTGGCTATGCTGAAAATGGATGCGTCGGCGAGGAACATGCTGGCTGAAACCCGGTCAAACCGGCAGTTTTGCCGCTCATAGACGGGCGGTTACCACAGCGCAAGAGGATGTCTGAATGAAGATTTCACGCGGTATTGCCTTGGCTTCACTGATGACCCTTGCAGCGAGCCCGGTGTTTGCCGGCTTCAGTCTGGACGACGTGACCAAAGCGGCTGCAAGCATGCAGGGTGGCAACGCTGCCACCGCCGCCGCGCCGACCTCGGAAACCGCCGGTTTGCTGCAAGCCGTTACCGGTCTCGGTGTTACGCCTCAGCAAGCCGTCGGTGGCACCAGCGCCATGCTCGGCCTGGCCAAGAATCAGTTGAGCAGCACCGATTATTCGCAGCTGGCCAAAGAAGTGCCGGGCATCGACAAACTGTCGGGCGGCAGCGGCAACCTGGCGGCGTTGAGTGGTTTGCTGGGTTCGTCGGGCAAGTCGGCCGGGCTGGAAAACGCGCTGGGCAACGTCAAGGACACCAACGACCTGAACAATGCCTTCGGTGCGTTGGGCATGGACAGCGGCATGGTCGGCCAGTTTGCCCCGGTGTTGCTCAAGTACCTGGGTGATCAGGGCGTCGGCGGCCCGCTGCTGCAGAGTCTGGGCAGCATCTGGGGCGCCGGCACCGGTAGCTGATTCAGCCGCGCTCGCCGCGCAGTTCGCTGATGCGCTGATCCTTCTCGGTCCAGAGCTGGTTGACCCAGTTCTGGACCTGCTGGCGAAACTGCGGATCGTTCTCGTAATCGCCCTGCGACAGTGCCGGGTCGAGTTCGCGGGTCTGGATGTCGACAATCACCCGCGGCACGCTGCCGCTGATCAGATCCCAGAACCCCGGAATCTTCTGCTGTGGATAAACCACGGTCACGTCAAGCAGCGCATCCAGCTGTTCCCCCATCGCCGCCAGAACAAACGCCACACCTCCCGCCTTGGGTTTGAGCAGATGCTTGAACGGTGACTGCTGCTGCGCGCTTTTCGCCGCGGTGTAGCGGGTGCCTTCCAGATAATTCACCACCGTCACCGGCTGGCGTTTGAACAGCTCGCAGGCCTGTTTGGTGATTTCCAGATCCTTGCCCGCCAGTTCCGGGTGCCTAGCGAGGAACGCCTTGGTGTAGCGCTTCATGAACGGGTAATCCAGCGCCCACCACGCCAGACCGAGGAACGGTACCCAGATCAGTTCTTTCTTGAGGAAGAACTTGAAGAACGGCGTGCGCCGGTTGAGGGTCTGGATCAGCGCCGGAATGTCGACCCACGACTGGTGGTTGCTGACCACCAGGTACGAGGTGTCACCACGCAGGTCTGCGCCGCCGCGAATATCCCATTGGGTGGGGATGCACAGGCGAAAAATCAGCTTGTCGATTTCCGCCCAGGTCTCGGCAATCCACATCACCGCCCACGAGGCGTAGTCGCGCCAGCGCCCCGGCGCAATCAGTTTGAGCAGGGCAAAGACCAACAACGGCCCGATCAGGATCAGGGTGTTGAGCAACAGCAGCAGGGTGACGAAACAGCCGGTGAGCAGGCGGCGCATAAGCAACTCTATGAAGGCGGATGGGCGCGCCATGATAAGTGGCTTCGGGTGAGAGGCCAAATCGATGGTGACGAATGTTTCACTTTTGGCTGGCTATGCTGGCGCTGATTACTGTGTTGGCAGGGCTGGGCTCTTCGCGAGCAAGCCCGCTCCCACAGTGGATCTTCAGTGTGCATGCCATCTCCAACAGATCCCGGATCCCCTGTGGGAGCGGGCTTGCTCGCGAAGGCGGACTCAAGCGAACCAATTGCTCGCCGGCTGTCTAAAATCTCGCGTCTGACGCCCTCATTTTCCAAGGAAGCCCTCTACGTGAAATCCCTCCTTGCACTGTTTGCCCTCGTCGCCCTGCCGGTCATGGCCGCCGAGCCGACCCTGTACGGGCGTTACGAATACATCGCGCTGCCGGAAATCGGTGGTGAGGTGCTCAAGGCCAAGATGGACACCGGCGCGCTGACCGCCTCGCTGTCGGCCAAGGACATCGAGACTTTCACCCGCGACGGCGAGAACTGGGTGCGTTTCCGCCTCGGCACCAAGGATGCCAGCAACAAGGTCTACGAACACAAGGTCGCGCGGATCAGCAAGATCAAGAGCCGCTCGGATGAAGAGGACGAGGGTGACAGCACTGAAGTCGCCAAGCGCCCTGTGGTCGATCTGGAACTGTGCCTGGGCAACGTCAAGCGCACCGTTGAGGTCAACCTGACCGACCGCAGCAACTTCAACTACCCGCTGCTGATCGGTGCCAAGGCCTTGCGCGAGTTCGGCGCGGCAGTGAACCCGGCGCGGCGTTTCACCGCCGACAAGCCGGACTGCTAAGTGGTCTCATTGACGTAACGTCAGGCTTGGGGCACCGTTCGCGCACTTAACCCATGGGCTCGGACGCCATGCCTCATATCCTGATTGTCGAAGACGAAGCGGCGATTGCCGACACGCTGATTTTTGCCCTGCAGGGCGAGGGGTTCGCCACCACGTGGCTGAGCCTCGGCGCGGCGGCGCTGGAGTTTCAACGGCAGACCCCGGCTGACTTGATCATTCTCGATATCGGCCTGCCGGACATCAGCGGTTTCGAAACCTGCAAACAGCTGCGGCGCTTCAGTGAAGTGCCGGTGCTGTTCCTCAGTGCCCGGGACGCCGAGATCGATCGGGTGGTGGGGCTGGAGATCGGCGCCGACGATTACGTGGTCAAGCCGTTCAGCCCACGGGAAGTCGCCGCGCGGGTACGGGCAATTCTCAAGCGCATGGCGCCGCGTCCTGCGGTTGAAGCGTCCTCGACGCTGTTTCGCATCGATGCCGAGCGTGCGCAGATCGTCTATCGGGGACAGCCGTTGAGCCTGACCCGTCATGAGTTTCGCCTGTTGCAATGCCTGCTCGAACAACCGCAGCGGGTGTTCAGCCGCGAGCAATTGCTCGATGCGCTGGGCGTGGCGGCGGACGCCGGTTACGAGCGCAGCATCGACAGCCACATCAAAAGCGTGCGCGCCAAATTGCGCCTGGTGCGGGCCGATGCCGAGCCGATCCAGACCCATCGCGGCCTCGGTTACAGCTACAGCCCGGGGCACAGCTGATGTCGTTGGGGCTGCGGATTTTTCTGGTGTATGTGCTGTTTATCGGCCTGACCGGTTACTTCGTGCTCAACACGGTGATGGAAGAAATCCGCCCGGGCGTGCGCCAGTCCACCGAAGAAACCCTGGTCGACACCGCCAACCTGATGGCGGAAATTCTCCGTGATGATTTCAAGGCCGGCACGCTCAGCGAAAACCGCTGGCCCGAATTGTTGCGTGCCTACGGTGAACGCCAGCCGCAGGCGACCATTTGGGGTTTGCCGAAAAATCAGGTCAACCACCGCATCTACGTCACCGACGCCAAAGGCATCGTGGTGCTGGATTCCAGCGGCGTGGCGGTCGGTCAGGATTACTCGCGCTGGAACGACGTCTACCTGACTTTGCGTGGTGAGTACGGCGCTCGTTCGAGCCGCAGCGATCCGAATGATGCGAACTCCTCGGTGATGCACGTCGGTGCGCCGATCCGCGACAACGGCCGGATCATCGGCGTGGTTACCGTGGCCAAACCCAACAGCTCATTGCAGCCTTATGTTGATCGTACCGAGCGGCGCTTGCTGTTTTACGGTGCCGGGCTGATCGGCCTCGGTCTGCTGTTCGGCGCTTTGCTGTCGTGGTGGCTGAGCCGCGCGCTGCACCGTTTGACCGGGTATGCGCAGGCGGTGAGCGAAGGTCGGCGAGTGGAAGTGCCGCATTACCGTGGCGGCGAACTGGGGCAACTGGCCACAGCGGTGGAGCAGATGCGCACCCAGCTCGAAGGCAAGGCTTACGTCGAACGCTACGTGCACACCCTGACCCATGAATTGAAGAGTCCGCTGGCGGCGATTCGCGGTGCTGCGGAATTGCTGCAGGATGAGATGCCAGCGATTCAGCGCCTGCGCTTTGTCGGCAACATCGACAGCGAAAGCGCACGGATGCAGCAGTTGATCGAGCGGCTGTTGAATCTGGCGCAAGTCGAGCAGCGTCAGGGGCTTGAGGAACGGGTGGCGGTGCCGCTGGCAGGACTGGTTGACGAATTGTTGCAGGCGCAGGCGGCGCGGATCGAGGGGCGGCGGCTCACGGTCGAGCAGACGATTGCACCAGATCTGCTGCTGATCGGCGAGCCGTTTCTGTTGCGTCAGGCCCTGGGCAACTTGCTGGAGAATGCGCTGGATTTCACCCCGGTCGCCGGGCTGCTGCGCTTCAGTGCCGAGCGCGTAGGGGAGCAGGTCGAGTTGCGCTTGTTCAACGAAGCAGCGGCGATTCCCGATTACGCCTTGCCACGCCTGAGCGAGCGGTTTTATTCGCTGCCGCGCCCGGACAGTGGGCGCAAGAGCACTGGACTGGGGCTAAACTTTGTTGAGGAAGTGGTGAAGTTGCATGGTGGGTCGATGCATATCCGCAACGTCGAGAGCGGTGTGGAAGTGACATTGCGCTTGTCCTGAAACCGAGTCGCTGCCTTCGCGAGCAAGCCCGCTCCCACAGGGGGGGGTGTTGAAACACAGGTCTCGGTCACACCAAAGATCAACTGTGGGAGCGGGCTTGCTCGCGAAGGGGCCGGTGCAGTCTCCACACAATCTCCATATTCCCCCCACATTCCCCTCATACATCAACAGCAGACTCTGCCCATCCAAACAGGGAGAGTCCCATGAACAAGAATCTGACCATCAAGCTCGGGGCGATTGCCCTGCTGATCCTGCTGTTGCTGATACCGCTGCTGATGATTGACGGCATCATCGATGATCGCCAGCAACTGCGCGACGGCGTGCTCGAAGACATCGCCCGCAGCTCCAGCTACAGCCAGCAACTGAGCGGGCCGGTGATGGTGGTGCCGTATCGCAAAGTGGTGCGCACCTGGAAGACCAACGAGAAAACCAGTCAGCGCTACGAAGAACTGGGCGAAGAGCGTGGTCGGCTGTACTTTCTGCCGGAACGTTTCGAGCTCGACGGCCAAGTGCAGACCGAGCTGCGCAATCGCGGTATTTACGAGGCGCGACTGTTCCATGCCGACAATCGCATCAACGGGCATTTCTCGTTGCCGGCGCAATTGGGGATCAAGGAAGACTTTGCCGATTACCAGTTCGATGCGCCGTTTCTGGCGGTGGGCATCAGCGATATTCGCGGCATCGAAAACGCCCTGAAACTGGAACTCGATGGCCAGCGCTTGGACTTCGTACCAGGTACCCAAGTCGGCTGGCTCGGCGAAGGCGTGCGGGTGACGTTGCCGGCGCTGGATACCCGCAACGCCACGGAGCTGGCCTTCGGTTTCGACCTGCGTCTGCAAGGTACCGGTTCGTTGCAGGTGTTGCCGGTGGGCAAAAGCAGTCACGTCAGTCTTGCTGCCAACTGGCCGCACCCCAGTTTTGTCGGCAACTTCCTGCCGGGCAAACGCGAGATCAGCGACCAGGGTTTCAGCGCTGATTGGCAGACCACGTTTTTCTCCACCAACCTGCAAGAAGCCATGAGCCGTTGCGTGATGGGCAATGACTGCGAGGCGTTCAACGGGCGCAGCTTCGGCGTGAGTTTCATCGATCCGGTGGATCAGTACCTGAAGAGTGATCGGGCGATCAAATATGCGCTGTTGTTCATCGTCCTGACGTTCGCCGGTTTCTTCCTGTTCGAAGTGCTCAAAAGTCTAGCGGTGCACCCGGTGCAATACGCATTGGTCGGGGTGGCGCTGGCGTTCTTCTATCTGTTGCTGCTGTCGTTGTCGGAGCACATCGGCTTTGCCCTGGCGTATCTGCTGTCGGCTAGTGGCTGTGTGCTGTTGATCGGGTTTTATGTTTGCCACGTGCTGCACAGCGTGCGCCACGGCCTGAGTTTTTCTGCGGGATTGGCGGCGTTGTATGGCCTGCTGTATGGCCTGCTGAGCGCCGAGGATTACGCGTTGCTGATGGGTTCGCTGCTGTTGTTCGGCCTGCTCGGGGTGTTCATGGTGCTGACGCGCAAACTCGACTGGTACGGGATCGGGCAAAAACCGGCCAAGCCGCTGGAATTTGATGTGGGGGCGATGCAATGAGCGGGCTGCGTGAGGATCAGCGCTGGAAGGAAGAGTTGGTGACGCGAATTGTCGGGTTTCTGCCTTTGGATGCGAGTTGGTGCCTTCGCGAGCAAGCTCGCTCCCACAGGAGTACGCATTCCAATGTGGGAGCGAGCTTGCTCGCGAAGGGGCCGGATCAGGCGCGGCCGACTTAAGGCTTGGGCATCGTGGCAACCATGGACGGTCGCTGGCTCACGTCGAAATACCAGTTGGCCAGTTGCGGATTGGCGCTGCGCCAGTCCAGATCCGGATGACGCAGATCGATGTAACCCAGTGCACAGGCGACGCTGATTGCGGCGACGTCGAAATGGCTGGTCAGCTCGGCGATGGCGTCACTTTCCAGATAGGCCAGGGCGCGACGAATCTTGTCGCGCTGGGCGTCGAGCCACTCGTCCCAGTGTTTTTCCGGGGCGCGCAGCACCAGTTCGTAACGCACCATCACCGAGGCGTCCATGATCCCGTCGGCCAGCGAGGCCAGGGTCAGACGCCGCCAGCGGGCCGAACCTTCGCGAGGGATCAGCGGATTGCCGACGTGTTGCTGGTCGAGGTATTCGAGGATCACGCGGCTGTCATGGATCACGCTGCCGTCGGCCAGACGCAGGGCGGGAATCTTGCCCAGCGGGTTGTCGGCGTTGAGCGCAGCGTCCGGGCTGACCGGGGTGAGGACGCAGTCTTGCAGGGCGACGCGATCCTGCTGGCCGGTCTCGAGCAACAGCACCATCACTTTGCGCACGAACGGGGAGAGCGTGTTGTGAAACAGGGTCATGCTGGGGGCGGACATTGGCAAACCTCGGTGGTCATCGAAGAGCAGGAGATTAGCCTAGTCAGATACAGAACGGCTGGCGAGGGATTTGCTGGTGTTCATCAGGCCGCCTTCGCGAGCAAGCCCGCTCCCACACTGGATCTGTTTCGTTCAAAAATCCCCTGTGGGAGCGGGCTTGCTCGCGAAGAGGCCCTGTCAGGCAGCACAAAAATCACTCGCGCGGCAGCAAACCTCTAATGGCCAGAAATGCGGGAACACCCAGCCCGACCCAACTCAACGCATCCCAGATCCCGTCCCCCAGCAACGCCGAAAACAACCCCGCCGCACTCAGCAGCGCAATCACCAGCGGCGTGCTGAACACTTTCCAGAAACTCGACTGACGCGGCTTCATGCAGCAGCCTCCCGCGGCAACGGTTTCGCCGCTTTACGCCGCACCACCCACAGATACACGCCGCTGCCGAGGACGATGATGGTCAGCACGTCGAGGGTTGCCCAGAGGATCTTCATCGGCATGCCGCCGTAGTCGCCGAAGTGCAGCGGCTGGGACATGCCCATGGCGTCCATGTACCACGGGCGCTCGGCCACAGCGGTGACCTGTAGGGTGCTGGCGTCGATCAGCACCGGCGTCAGCAGGTGCGAGGTCAGGTGCGTGCCGCCCTTCATGAAGACTGAATAATGATGCTCGCTGGAAAACCGCGTGCCGGGGAAAGCGATGAAATCCGGGTTCATGCCCGGCGCCACGTCCCGGGCGATGTCGAGCAGGCGGGTGGCCGGTGCCAGTCGGGTCAGCGGCGGGGCATCGCGGTAGGGCGCGACCATGGCGCTCAGCGTGTCATTGCGCCACGCGGCAATGAGCAGATCGGCGCAGGCGCTGATCACGCCGGTGACGCCGACCACCAAGGCCCAGGTCAGGGTAACGACGCCGATCAGGTTGTGCAGGTCGAGCCAGCGCAGGCGGGTGGACTTGTCCTGACGCACGGTGCCGAACTGCAAGCGGCGCATGAACGGCAGGTAGAGCACCGTACCCGAGATGATCGCGACCACGAACAGCAGACCCATGAACGCCAGCAGCAACTTGCCCGGCAGTCCGGCAAACATGTCGACGTGCAGGCGCAGGATGAACAGCATCAGCCCGCCATTGGCCGACGGGGTTTCCAGCGCTTCACCGGTGCGCGCATCAAGCATGAAGGTGTGCGACGAGTTCGGTTCGGTGCCGGCGGTCTTCGCCATGATCGTCAGTACGGCGTTGGGTTCGTCGTCTTCGAAACCGAAGTATTGCACCACTTCACCTGGGCGATGTTTTTCTGCGGCCTCGACCAGTTGCGCCAGGTTCAAGCGCGGCGTGTCGACCGGCATCTCGCGCACTTGTGGGGCATCACCGAGCAGATGCTCGATCTCGTGATGGAAGATCAGCGGCAGACCGGTCAATGCCAACAGCAGCAGAAACACGGTGCAGATCAGGCTGGTCCAGGTGTGGATGAACGACCAGCGGCGAATTGTTTTACTTTTCATTTCATGACCTTCAAAAACACCGAAGCCGTCCACGGGGGACGGCCTGGTGACAGAACCTGGTTCAGCTCACGCGCTTACCACTTGTAAGTGGCGCTGGCGATGACGCTGCGCTGGTCACCGTAGTAGCAGTAGTAGCCGTCGCAGGTGGAGATGTAGTCCTTGTCGAACAGGTTGGTGGCGTTGACCGCGACCGATGCACCTTTGAGGCTGTTGTCCAGGCGACCGAGGTCGTAATGCACCGAGGCGTCGAACACGGTGTAGGCGTCCGCTTTGCCCAGCCAGGTGTTGGCCTTGTCGCCGTAAGTGTTGCCGGTGTAACGCACGCCACCGCCGATGCCGAAACCGTCGAGTACGCCGCTGTGCCATGTGTAGTCGGTCCACAGCGAAGCTTGCTGGTTAGGCATCAGTTGCAGGCGATTGCCCTTGTCCACGCCTTTCTGCACTTCGGACTTGGCCAGGGTGTAGGCGGCGATGACTTTCAGGTTATCGGTGACGTCGGAAACCGCTTCCAGCTCCAGGCCTTTGACCTTCACTTCACCGGTCTGGCTGGTGATGGTCACGTTGTTGACGATGCTGTTGACCGCGACGTTCTTCTGGGTCAGGTCATACACCGCAGCGCTCAGCAGAGTCTTGCTGCCCGGCGGCTGGTACTTGATGCCCAGTTCCCATTGCTTGCCTTCGGTCGGCTTGAGCGAACCGGTGGAGGTGGCATCGGCGCCGCTGGTTGGCTGGAAGGATTCGGCGTACGACAGGTACGGCACGAAGCCCGAGTCGAACACGTAGCTGAGCGCCGCGTTGCCACTGAACGCCTTGTCGCGCTGGGTGTTGGTGGCGTCGCCCTTGTTGATGAACTGCGTGCCGGTGTGCACCCAGTCTTCACGCCCGCCGAGGGTCAGGCGCCACTGGTCGAGGGCCATCTGGTCCTGTACGTACAGGCCGGTCTGGTAGGTCTTCTGGTCATAGTCATAGAACGCCGAAGAGCGTGCTGGACGGGTGATCGGCTGACCGTAGATCGGGTTGTTGACGTTAATGTCCGGCGCGGTGCCGAAGATCGACGTGTAGTTGGTGTTGCTGCGCTGGTGATCCAGACCGAGCAACAGCGTATGGCGGATGTCGCCAGTGGCGAAGTCGGCCTGGAAGTTGTTGTCCACGGCGAACTGGCTGATGTCTTCATCAACGTTGGTGGTGCCGCGACCGACATTGCCCTGAGCATCCACGGTGAAGCCGGCGAACGATGGGTTGTAACTGTTGACGGTCACGGTCTGGAACGACAGATCCGACTTGGTGTAGCGCAGGTTCTGCTTGAACTGCCAGACGTCGTTGAGGCGATGCTCGAAGGCATAACCGAGCGCGTAGTAGGTGCGGTCGTAGAAGTCGTAGTCCGGATCACCGAGGTTCTTGTGATGGGAAATCTTGCCGAACGGCATGTCGATCTTGGTGCCCTGAATCGGGTAGAACTGGCTGGTGACACCGGTATCGTCGCGGGTGAACTGGGTCAGCAGGGTGAATTTGGTGTCGTCATCGATGTTCCAGGTCAGGCTCGGCGCGATGTTGTAGCGCTTGTTCTCGATGTGATCGATCTGCGTGTCGCTGTCGCGCACTACACCGCTGATGCCGTAGAGAAACTGGCCGGCGTCGTCGATCTTGCCGGTGCTGGCGAAGTTGATCTGGCGATGGTTGTCGCTGCCGTACTGCAACTGGATTTCGCTGCTGGCTTCCGCGCTCGGGCGCCGGCTGACCATGTCCAGCAGACCGCCCGGCGGCGTCTGGCCGTAGACGGAAGAGGCCGGGCCGCGCAGCAGCGCGAGGCGGTCGAGGTTCCAGGTTTCAGGCTTTGGGTTGGCGTATACGCCCTTGGGCAGCGGCAGGCCGTCGAGGAACTGAGTCGGCTCGAAACCGCGCACCCGTAGCCAGTCGATACGGGTGTCGCTGCCGTAGCTGCTGGCGGTGATGCCCGGCATGTAGCGTACGGCGTCATCGAGGCTGTGCACGCTGCGGTCGTCCATTTGCTGACGGGTGGCGACCGAGATCGAGCGCGGTGCTTCGACCAGCGCGGTGTCGGTCTTGGTGCCGGCGGCGGTGCGGGTGGCGGTGTAGCCTTCGACCGGGCCCCAGGCCGTTTCCAGATTTTCCACGCCGATCACTGCGGTTTCCGGCAGCGCCAATGTCCCTTCCGGCACTGCAACCAGAGTGTAGGTGCCGGTACTGCTTTGTTCCAGTTGCAGACCGGTGCCTTGCAGCGCCGCGCGCAGAGCACCGGCGGCGTCGTACTGACCGCTGACCGGCGCAGAGGTCTTGCCGGCGGCCAGCGACGGATTCAGCGACAACGCGAGGCCGCCCTGGCTGGCGATCTGGTTCAGCGTGGTCGACAGCGGCGCCGCTGGCAGGTTGTAGGCACGCACGCTGGAGGCCTGTTCAGCAGCGAGCAACGGGCTGCTGAACAGCGGCGCGCTGAGGGCGATGGCGACGGCCAGCAGACTGGGGCGCAGCAAGGTGTCTAGCGAACGGGACATGCGAAGGCTCCTGAATGGAAATATTTCTCAATTGCCTGTGTGCCGGACGAGAATTGAAAAGTGATAGGGCTGGATGAAAATAATTTCGATTAACTGGGAGTGGGGCGGCCGATTCGGAATTTTCGAGTGCTGCGGGTGGCCCTATCGCGAGCAGGCTCAATCCTACAGGGGGAACGCATTCCTGCTCGCGATAGCTATTTCCCTGACAACGAATTTTTTAAGGCTTGGTATCAGCCTTCGCCACCGTGACCCAATACGGCGTGTGCTGCTCGATCTGCACCGGCAGGGTCGGCAGCAGCGCACTCAAGGCCTTGTCGGTGTCGTGCAGCGGGAAGCTGCCGGTGATGCGCAGGTCAGCGATTTCCGGCGCCACGCCCAGATATCCGCGGCGATAACGCGCCAGTTCATGCACCAGGTCTTCCAGTCGCGCGTTGTCCACCACCAGCATGCCGCGGGTCCAGGCATCGGCGCCGGGCGTGAGCGCGGCGACCGTGTCGAGGCCGTCATTGCGGATCAGCACTTGCTGGCCTTCACGCAGGATCCGCTCTTCAGGATGGCTTTGCGGATGCGCCGCCACCGCCGACTGCAACACGCTCAAGCGTGTGCCTTGGTCTTCACGCTTGACCAGAAACCGTGTGCCCAACGCGCGCATGCTGCCTTCGCGCGTCTCGACAATGAACGGCCGCGCATCGCCATGGCCGGTCTCGACCATGATCTCGCCTTCCTGCAACACGATCAGCCGCTGCCTGGCATCGAAACGCACATCCACCGCGCTGTGGGTGTTGAGGTTGAGCACGGTGCCATCGGCCAGCCGCACGGTACGCTGCTCGCCGGTGGCGGTGCGTTGATCGGCGAGCCAGTAATCCAGCGGCAAGTAGCGATCACCGGCAAACAACGCCAGACCGACGAGCGCCACCACGCTGGCCAATCCGCTGCCGAGCTTGCGCACGCGCCGCCGAATGCCTTCGCGCGATTGCAGCAAGGCTGCGCGGGCCGGGCCGTTGGCGACGCTGAAGCGCTGATCGAGCATGCCCAACTGCCGCCAGGCGCGGGCGTGTTCTTCATTCGCTGCATGCCATTTGGCGAACTCCTCGCGCTCCAGCGGACTGCCGGAATCCAGCGACAACTGCCAGGCAATCGCCGCATCCAGCACCTGCGCGGAGACCGGTTTGGAGCTGGCCGGACTCATGTCGGCTCACCGTACAGGGCGATGTAGCACTGGCGGATGCCCTGCGTGAGGTACTGCCGCACACGCGGCACGGAGACGCCAAGCTTCGCGGCGATTTCAGCATGGCCGAGGCCGTCGAGGCGGTTATAAAGGAAGGCGGCGCGGGCCTTGGTCGACAGCTTGCCGAGCAGGCGGTCGATAGCCTTGAGGTCTTCGAGGATCAGTTGCTGCTCTTCGACCGACGGTTGTTCGCCTTCGGGGATCAGCATCAATTCAGTGAGGTAGGCCTGCTCCAGTGCGGCGCGGCGGAAGTAGTCGAACAGCAGGCCCTTGGCAATCGCCACTAGAAACGCCCGGGGTTCGCGCGGCGTCAGCAGTTGCTCGCGACCGAGCAAACGCACGAAGGTGTCCTGGCTCAGGTCTTCGGCTCGTTGCGGGCAAGCCACATTGCGCCGCAACCAGCTCAGCAGCCAACCGCGATGGTCGCGATACAACGCACCGACGAGTTCACTGTGAGGGCTTGGGACTGACGACACCAGACGCACCGATTGGGAAATGTTAACCAACGAGAATTGTTCGCGATTCTCGCAGAGGTGGGAATGGTTAGCAATTGGCCACTGGTCGGGTGGGTGCACAAGAGCTGCCCCTCACCCTAACCCTCTCCCGGGGGAGAGGGGACCGATCAGGGAATATTCTGGAGCTGCACCGACCGGAAAGTGCTTTGCTGAATCCATAATCGATCTGGTTTTTCAGGTCGATGTATAACGCAAGACAATAAGGTCAGCTCCCTCTCCCTTTGGGAGAGGGTTGGGGTGAGGGGGCTTTTAGAAGGACGGCGCCTGCTGACGACGTTTCCACTGACTCAAACGCTGCTGCAGGTTCAACGGACTATGAATCTGCTGCTGCCGCGCCCGGCTGAACAGGATCAGCGCCAGCTCCGCCGTCGCCAGTGCATCGGCACTCGCGTTGTGCCGCTCGAACACCTCAAGCTTGAACCAGTCGATCCATTTATCCAGGCCGGCCTCGCGGATATTCGCCTGCGGGCACAACAACGGCGCCATGTCCGCGACATCCAGAAACACATTCTGCAGCTTGTAACCCAAGTGTTCTTTCAATGCGCGCCCGAGCATGTGCTGATCGAAGGGCGCATGAAACGCCAGCACCGGGCTGTCGCCGATGAACGCCATCAACTCCAGCAACGCCTCGGCCGGGTCGCTGCCGGCGGCAATCGCATTCGGCCCCAGGCCATGAATCAACACGCTCGGGCTGAGTTTCAGCTCCCGACATTGCAGGGTACGCTCGAACTGCTGGCTGAAGTCGATTGCGCCGTCTTCGATCACCACCGCGCCGATCGACAGCACGCGATCCTTGTTCAGGTTCAACCCGGTGGTTTCCAGATCGAGCACCACCCAACGCTGCTCGCGCAGGCTGCATTCTTTCAGTTCGCTGATCGCCGGCAACGTCGCCAGACGTTGTTGCAGGTCTGCCGACAGCAGTGGGCTGGCCGGCCGCAGCCACGAAAACAGGCTCATAGCTGATACCGCAGGGCCAGGCTGCTTTGCAGGCGCTGGGCCTGGCGCAGGGATTCACGCAGGATGCGTCGGTCCAGATGATTGAGGCTGTCGGGATCGACCCGGTTCGACCACGGCAGATTTTCCCGCGTCTGGATCTGATGCTGCTGCATGCGTGTCTGCTGAATGAAGTGGTAGGCCTCTTCATACGCAGCGCCGTCGAGACGTTCGATCACCTCTTTTTCAACCAGTTGGCGCAAGCGTTCGAGGGTGTTGTTGGTTTCGATGCCATTGACCAGTGCCAACAGGCGTGCGCCGTCGACGAAGGGCGTCAGGCCCTGAACCTTGAGATCAAGGGTGGCTTTCTCGCCGTTTTTGCGCGCCAGCACAAACTCGCGGAAACGCCCTACGGGCGGGCGATTGCGCAGGGCGTTCTCGGCCAGCATGCGCTGGAACAAACGGTTGTCGCCGACCTGATCGAGAATCCCCCGGCGCAGTTGAGCGCAGCCTTTCTCGTCGCCCCAGACCACCCGCAGGTCGAAGTAAATGCTCGAACCGAGCAGGTTCTCCGGCGTCGCCTCGCGGATAAATGCTGCAAAGCGCCGCGCCCATTCTGCTCGGGACAGGCACAGCTCAGGGTTGCCGGCCATGATGTTGCCCTTGCACAGGCTGAAGCCGCACTGCGCCAGGCTCTGGTTGATCTGCTGGGCGATCGGCAGCAGCTTGCCGCGAATCTCCGCCGCGTGTGCAGCGTCCCGCGCTTCGAACAGAATGCCGTTGTCCTGATCGGTGTGCAGCGTCTGTTCGCGCCGGCCTTCGCTGCCGAAGCACAACCAACTGAACGGCACGCCGGGGTCACCTTTTTCGGCGAGGGTCAGTTCGATCACCCGGCACACGGTGTGGTCGTTGAGCAGGGTGATGATGTGGGTGATCTGCGTCGAAGACGCACCGTGAGCGAGCATGCGTTCGACCAGTTGGCCGATCTCGCCGCGCAGGCTCACCAGTTGTTCGATGCGCTGGGCACTGCGGATGGTTCGGGCCAAGTGCACCAGATCCACCCGTTGCAGCGAGAACAGATCGCGCTCGGAAACCACGCCGCACAGGCGCTGATCCTTGACCAGACAGACGTGGGCGATGTGCCGTTCGGTCATGGCAATCGCCGCGTCGAAGGCGCTGTGATCGGGCGACAGAAAGAACGGCGAACAGGTCATGTGCCGCTCAATGGTTTCGCTGAAATCACCGCTGCCATTGGCGACCACTTCGCGCAGATCACGCAGGGTGAAAATCCCCAGCGGCGCCTTGTGCTCATCCACCGCGACGATGCTGCCGACCTGTTGCTCGTGCATCAGCTTCACCGCTTCACGCAACGGCGTGTCGGGGCTGCAAGTCACCGGATGGCGCATCGCCAATTCGCCGAGGCGGGTGTTCAGCGAATACTGGGTGCCGAGGGTTTCCACGGCTTTCTGCTGGACTTGCTGGTTGACCTGATCGAGCAGGCTGCTGACCCCGCGCAAAGCGAAATCGCGGAAGCTGTTGGACAGGGCGAACAGTTTGATGAACGCCGGTTTGTTCAGTTGCAGGCAGAAGGTGTCTTCGCTGGCCAGATGTTCGGTACGGGTCGCCCGTTCGCCAATCAGCGCGGCCAGCGGGAAGCATTCGCCGGTGGTGATCTCGAAGGTGGTTTCGGTGCCAGGCCGGGTGATGTGCTGGCGTTCGCCGACCACGCGACCCTGTTTGACGATGTAGAAATATTCGACCGGCCCGTCGGCGGGCTTGATGATGCTTTCGCCCTGGCCATAGAAGCGCAGCTGACATTGTTCCACCAGAAAAGCCAGGTGGGCGTGTTCCATCTGATTGAAGGGCGGGAAGCGCTGGAGGAATTGCAGGGTGCCCTGAATGTTCTGCAACACCGCGGTTTTCCCTGCCTGGGTGAAGGCGTCCGCTTTACTCATAACCATTACCGCAGTCTTTTTTGAATTGTTGTTGTCGGATCGTTGCGGCCATGGTCGGCCCCTGCGCGCGGGGTGCCCATTGGACGTAAGTCTAGGTTTGCCATGCCGTTCGGCACATTTGGGAAGTGCCCTACAAAAACAGTCGGAAATTCCCCCGCCAGCCACTTGGAAAAAAATCCGACGAAGTGCACATTGAAGCTCTGCTTAGCGATGTCTGACGACTGTGCCAGGTGACTGAATTGAAAACGTAGAGAATGCCATGTCCGACCACGATATTTTGAGCGACGCCGAGCGTGAAGCGCTCAGCGCAGTAATGCTCGAACCCGACTTGCCGCCGCAGCGTGTACTGATCGTCGATGACGACAAGGACGCCCGGGAGCTGTTGTCGGAGATACTCGCGTTAGATGGCATTCGTTGCATGACCGCGGCCAGCGGCGAAACCGCACTGAAGATGCTCGACGAAAAACCTTCGATCGGGCTGGTGATCACTGATTTGCGTATGGGCAATGTCGGTGGACTGGATTTGATTCGGCAGGTGCGTGAGTCGGAGCGGGCGGCGTTACCGATCATCATTGTTTCGGGCGATGCCGATGTGAAAGACGCCATCGCCGCGATGCACCTGAGCGTGGTGGACTTTCTGCTCAAGCCGATTGATACGGTGAAGTTGCTGGGCCTGGTCAAACACGAATTGGGCATTGATCCCTGACTCTCAAGCTACACCGCCCCCCCTGTGGGAGCGGGCTTGCTCGCGAATGCGTCCTTTCTGTCGAAGTTAATGTTGAATGTGAGTCCGTCTTCGCGAGCAAGCCCGCTCCCACAAGGGATCTCCAGTGGTCCGGAGATTTTTATAGGCCAACAAAAAAGCCCTGATCTCTCGACCAGGGCTTTTTCACATCAGCGCAAATTTACAGGCCGTTGGCTTTCTTGAACTCGCGACGACGACGGTGCAGTACCGGCTCGGTGTAGCCGTTCGGCTGTTTGGTGCCTTCGATCACCAGTTCGACTGCTGCCTGGAAGGCGATGTTGCTGTCGAAGTTCGGTGCCAGCGGACGGTACAGCGGGTCGTTGGCGTTTTGTCGATCGACCACTGGCGCCATGCGCTTGAGGCTTTCCATCACTTGCGCTTCGGTGACGATACCGTGCCGCAGCCAGTTGGCGATGTGCTGGCTGGAGATGCGCAGCGTTGCACGGTCTTCCATCAGGCCGACGTCATTGATGTCCGGCACTTTCGAGCAACCCACGCCCTGGTCGATCCAGCGCACCACGTAACCGAGAATGCCCTGGGCGTTGTTGTCCAGTTCGTTCTTGATCTGCTCAGGCGTCCAGCTTGGGTTGACCGCCAGCGGAATGGTCAGGATGTCGTCCACCGAAGCACGGGCACGCTTGGCCAGTTCGGCCTGACGGGCGAACACGTCGACCTTGTGGTAATGCAGCGCGTGCAGCGCAGCCGCGGTCGGCGATGGCACCCAGGCGGTGTTGGCACCGGCCAGCGGGTGAGCGATTTTCTGTTCGAGCATCGCCGCCATCAGATCGGGCATCGCCCACATGCCTTTACCGATTTGTGCACGACCTTGCAGGCCGGTGCTCAGACCGATATCGACGTTCCAGTTCTCGTAGGCGCCGATCCACTTTTCGGCCTTCATGTCGGCCTTGCGCACCATCGGGCCGGCTTCCATGGAGGTGTGGATTTCGTCGCCGGTACGGTCGAGGAAACCGGTGTTGATGAACACCACGCGCTCGCTGGCAGCCTTGATGCAGGCTTTGAGGTTGACCGTGGTGCGGCGCTCCTCGTCCATGATCCCGACTTTCAGGGTGTTGCGCTTGAGGCCCAGCACATCTTCGATGCGACCGAACAACTCGTTGGTGAACGCCGCTTCTTCCGGGCCGTGCATCTTCGGTTTGACGATGTAGACCGAGCCGGTGCGGGTGTTCTTGCGCGAGGTGTTGCCGTTGAGGTTGTGCATCGCCGCGAGGCACGTCACCAGACCGTCGAGAATGCCTTCCGGCACTTCGTTGCCGTCCTTGTCCAGGATCGCGTCGATGGTCATCAGGTGACCGACGTTACGCACGAACAGCAGCGAGCGACCGTGCAGGGTCAGTTCACTGCCATCGACCTTGGTGTAGGTGCGATCCGGGTTCATGGTGCGGGTGAAGGTCTGGCCGCCCTTGGCGACTTCTTCGGACAGGTCGCCCTTCATCAGGCCGAGCCAGTTGCGGTAGATCACCACTTTGTCGTCGGCATCGACGGCAGCCACGGAGTCTTCGCAGTCCATGATGGTGGTCAGTGCCGCTTCCATCAGGATGTCTTTGACGCCGGCGGCATCGGTCTGGCCGACCGGGGTGCTGGCGTCGATCTGGATTTCGAAATGCAGGCCGTGGTTCTTCAGCAGGATCGCGATCGGGGCATTGGCATCGCCCTGGAAGCCGATCAGCTGTGCATCGTTGCGCAGGCCAGTGTTGCTGCCGCCCTTGAGGGTGACCAGCAGTTTGCCGTCAACGATCTTGTAAGCCGTCGAATCGACGTGGGAACCGGCGGCCAGGGGCGCCGCTTCGTCGAGGAACGCACGGGCGAAGGCGATGACTTTATCGCCACGCACCTTGTTGTAGCCTTTGCCTTTTTCCGCGCCACCGTCTTCGCTGATCGCGTCGGTGCCGTAGAGGGCGTCGTACAGCGAACCCCAGCGGGCGTTCGAGGCGTTGAGGGCGAAGCGGGCGTTCATCACCGGCACCACGAGTTGCGGGCCGGCGGTACGGGCGATTTCATCATCGACGTTTTGCGTCGTTGCCTGGAAATCAGCCGCTTCTGGCAGCAGATAACCGATTTCTTGCAGGAAGGCTTTGTAAGCCACGGCGTCGTGCGCCTGGCCGGCATGTTCCTGGTGCCAGGCATCAAGGCGAGCCTGGAAGTCATCGCGTTTGGCGAGTAGGGCTTTGTTCTTCGGCGCCAGGTCATGAATGACCTTGTCGGCACCTTCCCAGAATTTTTCGGCGGTGAGGCCGGTACCGGGAATGGCTTCGTTGTTCACGAAGTCGAACAGGACTTTGGCGACCTGCAGGCCACCGACTTGAACGTGTTCAGTCATTGCTTGCCTCACTCTGCTCAGCTATTTCGCTTTTCAGCTCTTCAATTTTGACAATGAAGCCTCTGGCCATTTAAACCACAAACCTTCCGACCAGTACATGCCATTGCTGGCGGCTGGGCTGGGACCAATCAACGGCTTGGGGGCCTTGCTGACGGGGCTTTCAGGGTTGCGAACATGCCTTGGGCAGACATCGATCCAGCGTTATGTAGTGCGCGCCGAGGCATACTACATGATGCGTTGCGCTTGTGAAAATCAGACTAATAACGTCGTTCTGCGACCTCATGACGCATTGCGGTCACGTCGCGGAACGGGATGTTCTCAAAAAACCATCGGATTGTTCCAGCTAAATATAAAAAGTTGTACACATAAATCCTTTCTGCCTGCTATGGCATCCCCCTGCGGTGCACATTCTGTGGCGAGGGGATTTATCCCCGATGGGTGGCGAAGCCGCCCCCTGCGCGCTGACAGGTAGACCGAGCTGACAGGGTTTACGGCTGCTGCGCAACCGATCGGGGATAAATCCCCTCGCCACAGGCTGCATCCAAAACCAAGACACAGGTCACTCGCACAAATTGCTGCCCGGGCTGAATCAAACCCCTTGCCTATACTTGCCTTTCTATAACAAAAGTCATGACAAGAGGGCGGCGCCATGGACCATCTCGTACTCACTGTGTTTGCCCCGGACAAGCCCGGGCAGGTCGAGCGCATCGCCCAATGCATCGCTGAGCACGGCGGCAACTGGCTGGAAAGCCGCATGTCACGGATGGCTGGGCAGTTCGCGGGGATTCTGCGAGTGGGCGTACCGGCGGAGGCTTACGACGAATTAGTCGATTCCCTACAAGCGCTGTCGGCACAGGGCATTCGCGTGCTGATCGCCGAGAGTGGCATCGAGCAGTCCTGCACCTGGAAACCGATCGGCATGGAGTTGGTGGGCAATGACCGCCCGGGCATCGTGCGCGACATCACCCGGTTGCTCAGCGAGCAGGGGGTGAACCTCGAACGGCTGGTGACCGAAGTGCGCCCGGCACCGATGAGCAGCGAGCCGTTATTCCACGCCGAAGCAATTCTCGCGGTGCCGCTGACCCTGTCGCTGGACGTGCTGCAATCGCGCCTGGAAACCCTGGCCGATGATCTGATGGTCGAACTGGTGTTACGCACAGAGGTTTAAGCGCCGCCAGGGTTATCCAGTTTTAACGTGCACCTGCCTGTGGATAACCTGTAGAGACCGGGCGCAACGCCACGCCAGCGGTGGCTTGCAGCATGCTGATCAAAAAACCGCCAGCATTCAGTGACTTGCGCACAAACGGCGGGGATCACGCTGTGGATAACCTTGGGAAGGAACGTTGCAGGCCACGAGAACCGTGGCCTGCGAAGCTTTGTGCGTTTTTTGATCAGCTGCGCCGACGCAAACTGATCACCGCATCGACGCTGTACACGGCCAGACCGGCCCAGATGAAGATGAACGCGATCAGCGTGCTCGACGACAAGTGCTCACCAAACAGCAACACCGCTTGCAGCAGCACCAAGGTTGGCGCGGTGTACTGGAGGAAACCGATGGTGGTATAGGGCAGATGACGGGTGGCAGCGTTGAAACACACCAGCGGGATGAGCGTCACAGGACCCGCCGCCACCAGCCACCAGGCTTGCGAGGTGGTCCAGAACTCGGGTTGAGCGCTGGTCGCGGTCTGGTTGAACAGCAGCCAGGCCACGGCAATCGGCACCAGCATCCAGGTTTCCACCACCAGCCCCGGCAAGGCCTTGACCGGCGCCTGTTTGCGGATCAGACCGTAAAAACCGAAGGTCAGCGCCAGCACCAGCGACACCCACGGCAGACTGCCGACTTGCCACACCTGCTGCGCCACGCCGATGGCCGCCAGCCCTACCGCGATCCACTGCATGCGCCGCAGGCGTTCGCCGAGAATCAGCATCCCCAGCAGCACGTTCACCAGCGGGTTGATGTAGTAACCGAGGCTCGCCTCGAGCATGCGCCCGTTGTTCACCGACCACACGTAGGTCAGCCAGTTGGCCGCGATCAGGGTGCCGCTCAGGGCCAGAATCGCCAGGCGCTTGGGGTTGTCGAGCAACTCGCGCAACCAGCCCGGATGCTTCCACACCATCAGCAACAGCGCACCGAACAGTGCCGACCACAACACGCGGTGAATGATGATCTCGACAGCGGGGACTTCGGCGATGGCTTTGAAGTAGATCGGGAACAGGCCCCAGATGATGTAGGCACTCAGGCCCAGAATGTACCCGCGACGCGGGTTGGCGGCTTGCATGCAGAATCCTTGCTTAGGCAGCTGACAAAGCAGGGATTGTAAGGAGATTTGTTGGCAAATGAGTTTTGAATTTGTGAATACTGGCCAAATGTGGGAGCGGGCTTGCTCGCGAATGCGGTGTATCAGCAGCAGAATAATTGCCTGACACACCGCCTTCGCGAGCAAGCCCCCTCCCACAAAGGTTTGTGGTGAATCAGAAGAGTTTCAGTGGCTCTTCATTCAGCGCGGACAGTTGTTCACGCAACGCCAGCACCTGATCGCCCCAATACCGCTCCGTACCAAACCACGGAAAACTGTGCGGGAATGCCGGGTCGTCCCAGCGCCGCGCCAGCCAGGCGCTGTAGTGCATCAGGCGCAGGGCGCGCAGCGGTTCGATCAGCGCCAGTTCACGGGGATCGAAGTCGTGGAATTCGTTGTAGCCGTCCATCAGTTCCGACAGTTGCCCGAGGCATTCCTGACGGTCGCCGGCGAGCATCATCCAGATGTCCTGCACGGCCGGGCCCATGCGGCAGTCGTCGAGGTCGACAATGTGGAACATTTCATCGCGGCACATCATGTTGCCGGGGTGACAGTCGCCATGCATGCGGATGTTCTGGTGCGGCGTGGCGGCGTAGACGTCTTCGACCCGCTTGAGCAGGTCGCGGGCCACCGACTCGTAGGCCGGCAGCAGGCTCTTGGGGATGAAGTTGCCTTCAAGCAACGTCGCCAGCGAGGCATGGCCGAAGTTCTGTACGCCCAGTGCTTCACGGTGTTCGAACGGCTTGGTCGCGCCGACCGCATGAATCCGCCCGAGCAACTGGCCGAGACGATACAACTGATCGAGATTGCCCGGCTCCGGCGCACGGCCGCCGCGACGCGGAAACAGGGTGAAACGGAAACCGGCGTGTTCGTGCAGGGTCTGGCCGTTGTGGATCAGCGGCGCCACCACCGGGATTTCGACGTCGGCCAGTTCGAAGGTGAACTGGTGTTCTTCGAGGATGGCTTCGTTGGTCCAGCGTTGCGGACGGTAGAACTTGGCGATCAGCGGTTCGGAGTCTTCGATACCGACCTGATAGACGCGGTTTTCGTAGCTGTTGAGCGCCAGAATGCGTGCGTCACTGAGAAACCCGATGCTTTCGACGGCATCGAGCACGAGATCGGGTGTGAGGGTTTCAAACGGGTGGGCCATGCTGACTCCTGCGCGCAGCAGGCTGCCGCGTCCGGCCCAGCATGGTAGCGCAGACTGTGGAGGTTGAGGGTTTTGCCTTGAATAGTGGGCTGCCTGGAAGGGCCTCTTCGGGAGCAAGCCCCCTCCCACAGTGGATCTCCGGTGTGCCGACCATCTCATGCACTCAGCCGATCCAGTGTGGGAGCGGGCTTGCTCGCGAAAGCGATTTATCAGGCGCCGACGATCCCGCCATCCTCACGGGTAATCGCCATCACCGATGAACGCGGCTTGCCATTCGGCAGATGCTCGGGGAAGGTCGAACCGCCGTTCTCGCCTGGATGCTGAATCCCGACAAACAGGGTTTTCTGGTCCGGCGAGAAGCTGATCCCGGTCACTTCACAGCTAATCGGCCCGACCATGAACCGGCGAATTTCGCCGGTCTTCGGATCGGCACAGAGCATCTGGTTGTTGCCCATCCCGGCAAAGTCCCCGGCGTTGCTCGAGTCGCCGTCAGTCAGAATCCACAAGCGCCCGGCCTTGTCGAAGCCCAAACCGTCCGGGCTGTTGAACATGTTCTGCGGGGTGATGTTCGACGAACCGCTCTTCGGCGTACCGGCGTGCACGCCCGGATTGCCGGCGACCACAAACAGATCCCAGGCAAACGTCTTCGACGCGTGATCGTCGCGGTCGGTGCGCCAGCGCAGGATCTGCCCGTAGACGTTCTTCGCGCGCGGGTTCGGCCCGCCCACCGGCTGCCCGTCTTCGCCGCGCTTGGCGTTGTTGGTCAGGGTGCAATAAACCTGGCCGTCCTTCGGGCTGACGACGATCCATTCCGGGCGGTCCATACGCGTGGCGCCGACCACACTGGCGGCGAGGCGGGCGTGGATCAGCACTTCGGCCTGATCGGCGAAACCGCTGCTGGCGTCGATGCCGTTCTTGCCGTGGGTCAGTTCGATCCACTGGCCCTGGCCTTTCGGGTGATCGGGGTTGCCGTCGCCCGCGTCGAACTTCGCCACGTACAGGGTGCCGTGGTCGAGGATGTCGCGGTTGGCTTTGGCGTTGCGGTGGTTGATGCGGTCGCGGCTGATAAACTTGTAGATGAACTCGCCACGCTCGTCGTCGCCCATGTACACCACGGCGCGACCGTCATCGGTCTCGGCCAGTGCGGCGTTTTCATGCTTGAAGCGACCGAGTGCGGTGCGCTTGACCGGGGTCGATTGCGGATCGAACGGATCGATCTCGACCACCCAGCCGTGACGGTTGAGTTCGTTGGGGTTCTTGGCCATGTCGAAGCGCGGGTCGAACGGGTGCCAGTTGATCTCGCGGCTGGCGGCCGACACGCCGTAGCGCTTTTGCGCCGGATCGAACTGCTGCTGAGCGTTGCTGCTGCCGAAGCAGTCGGTGAAGTTCTCTTCGCAGGTCAGGTAGGTGCCCCACGGCGTCTTGCCGTTGGCGCAGTTCTGGAAGGTGCCGAGGACTTTCTTGCCGTGCTTGTCGGCGGCCGTCTTCATCAGCTCATGACCGGCCGCCGGGCCACTGATGCGCAGCGGCGAGTTGCCGTGGATGCGGCGGTTGTAGCGCGAGCCCTGGACGAACTGCCATTGGCCGTTCCTGCGCTGCACTTCGATCACCGACACGCCTTCACAGGCCAGCGCCTTGCGCACGTCTTCGGCCGATTGCGGCATGCCGCCGTGCGGGTAGAGGTAGCGATAATTGGTGTATTCGTTGTTGATCGCCATCAACGCACGGTTTCGGTCGTCGGGGAATTCGAACAGGCTCATGCCGTCGTTGTTGTCGCCGAATTGCACTTCCTGGGCGGCGGCGGTGCCATTGCCGCTCGGGTCGAACGCCGGGCCGTTCTTGTGCAATGGCTGACCCCAACTGATCAGCACCGAGGACTTGTAGCCCTTGGGCAGGCTGATGACGTCGGTGGTCGCGGCGGGAATGCTCTCGAAACCGAGCAGGCGGCTGTTGCCGGCGCTGATGCCGGTGGCCAGCGCGCTGCGGCTCAGCAGGTTACCGCCGAGGAACATGGCGGCGCCGCACAGTGCCCCGGCGCTGATGAAACCGCGACGGCTGAGGCCGACCATTTTTTCCAGATCAGTCGATTGGTTTTCTTCTAATAGGCTCACATCAGGCTCCCTGCTTGGTTTTGGCAGCCACCTTAATGAGCGTCGATTACGCTTTCGTTGCAGCGCCTGATTACAGCGGCGTGCCGATCAGTACGTTGGACGGCGAGAACTGCACCTGCACCGGTTGCTCGACACTCAGCCCGCGGGTGCGAAGCTGCAGCGGCTCCGCCAGAGCGCAGAGCGTCTGGCCGTTGGGCAGGGCGATGCGCACTTCGCTGGGGCCGTCCTCGGCATCGAGAATGGCTTCGATAGTGCCTTGCAGAAGATTGTGTCCAGATGTTGCAACTTGCTCCGGGGCCAGCAGTTCAAGCCAGCCAGCCTTGATCAGTGCCACCACTTCGGTACCCGGATGCAGTTCCAGGTGCACGGTGCTGTCGTGGGTGATCTGCGCGTTGATCCACAGGCCTTCGGCCAGTTCGAGGCGGATCAGGTCATTGCGGCCCTGACCTTCGATGGCCACGACTTTGCCGTGCAGCTGGTTGCGCGCGCTGGTTCTGAGCATCAATCGCCCGAGCAGATCCAGATCGCTGGCGTCCTCAGCGGCCTCCAGCACTTGTGCCTGCAAGGCCTGCAGTTTTTGATAAAGGCGCAACACCCGTTCGCCTTCGCTGGACAACCTGGCGCCGCCGCCGCCCTTGCCGCCGACCGCGCGCTCCACCAGCGGTTTCTGCGCCAGGTTGTTCAGCTCATCAATCGCATCCCATGCCGCTTTGTAACTCAGCCCGGCGCTTTTTGCGGCGCGGGTGATCGAGCCCTGTTCGGCAATGTGTTGCAGCAGGGCGATGCGCTGCGGACGGCGGACGATGTGCTGGGAGAGCAGGGTGGGCAGGGACATGGAGGGGGGCTTTTTCACGGTGGCGGTGGGGAGTGAAGTTGGCGGCTTGAACCACAAGAGTCAAGCCACACGCTGTCTCCCCTGTGGGAGCGGGCTTGCTCGCGAAGGGGTGGATCAGTCGCCAAAGATGCTGAATGTGCAGGCCTCTTCGCGAGCAAGCCCGCTCCCACAATGGAATTGTGCTGACTTTCAGTTCCCCGGTTTTGGCGTACGCGCCAGGCAATACGCGTCAACTCGCGCCGCCCCTGCATCCCGCAGCAGTCGCGCCAGTGCCTGGGCCGTGGCGCCGGTGGTCAGCACATCATCAATCAACGCGAAGTGCCGACCTTTCACCTTTGCGTCAGGGGCCAGGGCGAAGGCGTGACGCAAGTTGCGCTTGCGCGCCTTGGCGTCGAGATCCTGTTGGGCACTGGTATCGTGAATTCGTCGTAGAGCCTGTTCCTCAAAAGGCAGATCCAGCTGTTGGCTTAACCATCGCCCCAGCATTGCCGCTTGATTGAACCCACGTTGACGCAGGCGTTTCCCCGCCAACGGCACCGGCAACAACGCATCAGGCCTTGGCAAACCTTCATCGAAGCGATGTTGCAGGTATTGTCCGGCAACGTCGGCGAGCAGGTGACCAAACGGCCATTTCGCGTTGTGTTTAAAACGCGTAATCAAACTGTCCACCGGGAAGTCATAGCGCCACGGCACCACCACCTGTTCGAACGCCGGCGGCTCTAGCAGGCATCCGCCGCAGGTCAGTCCAGCGCCGGGCAGCGGCAAGGCGCAGGTCTGGCAATGGTTGCCGAGCCAGGGCAGATCGGTTTCGCAGGCGACGCAGATTGGCACTTCTGCTTCTGCGGGTTCATCGCACAACAAACAGATTTGTACGTTTTTTAAACAGATGTAAACCTGTGCTTCGTCTCGTGGTTGACAGCGCATGACTCTTCCTTAAATATGCCGAACATCCGTGTCGCGCCTGTGGGTATTCCGTTCCCACAGCCGCCAGCCAAGCATAACCAAGGAACTGCCCATGAGCGCCAGCACCTCTGCCACCCTGCGTCACGACTGGTCTTTAGCCGAAGTCAAAGCGCTCTTCGTACAGCCATTCAACGACTTGCTGTTCCAGGCGCAGACGGTGCACCGTGCCCATTTCAACGCCAACCGGGTGCAGGTTTCCACGCTGCTGTCGATCAAGACCGGCGCCTGCCCGGAAGACTGCAAGTACTGCCCGCAGTCCGGTCACTACAACACCGGCCTGGAAAAAGAAAAGCTGATGGAAGTGCAGAAAGTCCTCGAAGAGGCTGCCCGCGCCAAGGCCATTGGCTCGACCCGTTTCTGCATGGGGGCCGCGTGGAAGCACCCGTCGGCCAAAGACATGCCGTATGTGCTGAAGATGGTCGAAGGCGTGAAAGCCATGGGTCTGGAAACCTGCATGACTCTCGGTCGTCTCGATCAGGAACAGACCGAGGCGCTGGCCAAGGCTGGCCTCGATTACTACAACCACAACCTCGACACCTCGCCGGAGTTCTACGGCAGCATCATCACCACCCGCACCTACAGCGAACGCTTGCAGACGCTGGCCTACGTGCGTGAGTCGGGAATGAAGATCTGCTCCGGCGGCATTCTTGGCATGGGCGAGTCGCTGGACGACCGCGCCAACCTGTTGATCCAGTTGGCCAACCTGCCGGAGCATCCGGAATCGGTGCCGATAAACATGCTGGTGAAAGTCGCCGGCACGCCGCTGGAAAACGCCGAAGACATCGACCCGTTCGACTTCATCCGCATGCTCGCCGTGGCGCGCATCCTCATGCCGCAATCCCACGTACGCCTGTCCGCCGGCCGCGAAGCGATGAACGAGCAGATGCAGGCGTTGGCGTTCTTCGCCGGTGCCAACTCGATTTTCTACGGCGACAAACTGCTGACCACCGCCAACCCGCAGGCCGACAAGGACATGCAACTGTTCGCGCGCCTGGGCATTCAGCCGGAAGCGCGCGAAGAGCATGCCGATGAAGTGCATCAGGCCGCGATCGAGCAGGCGCTGGTGGAGCAGAAGAGCAGCGAGCAGTTCTATAACGCGGCGGTCTAAACCTGCGCGGATTTCTCTGAAGGAATGCAAAACCCCTGTGGGAGCGGGCTTGCTCGCGAAAGCGTCAGTGCAGTCGACATTAACGTTGAATGTCAGACCGCCTTCGCGAGCAAGCCCGCTCCCACAGGGAATCTGTGTCACTTGAAAGTCGAGGCCTGCATGTCTTTCGATCTCGCCGCACGCCTTGCTGCCCGCCGTGCCGAAAATCTCTATCGCCAGCGTCCGTTGCTCGAGTCCCCGCAGGGGCCTGAAGTGGTGGTCGACGGTCAGCCGTTGCTGGCGTTCTGTAACAATGACTACCTCGGTCTGGCAAATCACCCGCAGGTGATCGAAGCCTGGCGCGCCGGTGCCGAGCGCTGGGGCGTCGGTGGCGGAGCGTCGCATCTGGTGATCGGCCACAGCGGCCCGCATCACGCCCTGGAAGAAGCCCTCGCCGATCTCACTGGCCGGCCACGTGCTTTGCTGTTCACCACTGGCTACATGGCCAACCTCGGTGCGGTCACGGCATTGGTGGGGCAGGGCGATACGGTGTTGGAAGACCGCCTCAATCACGCCTCGTTGCTGGATGCCGGTCTGTTGTCCGGCGCGCGTTTCAATCGTTATCTGCACAACGACGCCGACAGCCTGGCCAAGCGCCTGGAGAAAGCCACCGGCAACACGCTGGTGGTCACCGACGGCGTGTTCAGCATGGACGGCGATCTCGCCGATCTGCCGGTGCTGGCCCGCGAGGCCAAGGCCAAGGGCGCGTGGCTGATGGTTGATGATGCCCATGGCTTCGGCCCGCTCGGTGCCAATGGCGGCGGGATCGTCGAGCATTTCGGTTTGAGTCAGGACGATGTGCCGGTGTTGGTTGGCACCCTCGGCAAGGCGTTCGGTACGGCGGGTGCTTTCGTCGCCGGCAGTGAAGAGCTGATCGAAAGCCTGATCCAGTTCGCCCGGCCCTACATCTACACCACCAGCCAGCCACCGGCGCTGGCCTGTGCGACGCTGAAAAGTCTGGAATTACTGCGCACCGAGCATTGGCGGCGTGAGCACCTTAACCTGCTGATCCGCCAATTTCGTCGAGGGGCCGAGCAGATCGGTCTGCAACTGATGGACAGCTTCACCCCGATCCAGCCGATCCTGATCGGCGATGCCGGTCGCGCCGTGCGCCTGTCGCAGCTGCTGCGCGAACGCGGCTTGATGGTCACGGCAATCCGTCCGCCTACCGTCCCGGCAGGAAGTGCACGCCTGCGCGTGACCCTGACCGCCGCTCACAGCGAGGCGCAGGTGCAGCTATTGTTAGAAGGACTGGCCGATTGCTTTGCCCAACTGCCGCCGGAGCCAAGCCATGCGTGATCGCCTGATTCTGCTGCCCGGCTGGGGCCTCGGTGTTTCGCCGCTGGAGCCTCTGGCCGCCGCTTTGCAAGGGCTTGACGAGCATCTGCATGTCGAGATCGAGCCGTTGCCGGAATTCGATTCCAGCGACTTGCAGGACTGGCTCGACGAACTCGATGAACGTATTCCTCAGGACGTGTGGCTGGGCGGTTGGTCGCTGGGCGGCATGCTTGCCTCTGAACTGGCAGCACGGCGCGGCGAGCGTTGCTGCGGTCTGCTGACGCTGGCGAGCAATCCTTCATTTGTCGCCCATGAGCATAGGCCGAGTGCGATGCCGGGCGAGACGTTCGATGCATTTCTCGCCAGTTGCCAGACCGACCCGCGGATGACCCTAAAACGGTTCTCGTTGTTGTGTGCTCAGGGCGCGCCGGACCCGCGCGGCATGTCGCGGCTGCTGCTGGGTGGCGCGCCGGCCACTTCGCCGCAAGCGTTGATGGCCGGGCTTGAACTGCTGGCGCAGATCGACACGCGCGAAGCGTTGCAGGCGTTTCGCGGCCCGCAGTTGCACCTGTTCGCCGGGCAGGACGGCCTGGTGCCTGCGGAAGCGGCGGGGGCGTTGTTCGCCCTGTTGCCGGATATCGAAATTGGTCTGATCGAACAGGCCTGTCATGCATTTCTTCTGGAAGACCCCCATGGCGTGGCGGGTGCGATCCAGGCTTTTCTACACGAGTGCGGTGATGACTGATTTGTCTCTTGTTGCGCTGCCTGGCGGCTTGCCTGACAAGCGCCAGGTCGCGGCCTCTTTCTCCCGTGCGGCGGCCAGCTACGACAGCGTTGCCGAGTTGCAGCGTGATGTCGGTTCGCAGTTGCTCGCGCGCTTGCCAGCGGGTTTTGTGCCGGCACGCTGGCTGGATCTGGGCTGCGGCACCGGGTATTTCACTCGCGTATTGGCCGAGCGATATGTCGAAGGTCAGGGGCTGGCGCTGGATATCGCCGAGGGCATGCTCAATCACGCCCGTCCTTTGGGTGGTGCGCAGCATTTCATCGCTGGCGATGCGGAACGTCTGCCGTTGCAGGATTCGACCTGTGAGCTGATCTTTTCCAGCCTTGCGGTGCAGTGGTGTGCGGACTTCGAATCGGTGCTCAGTGAGGCTTTTCGCGTACTGAAACCCGGTGGGATTTTTGCGTTTGCTAGTCTTTGTGTAGGGACGTTGTACGAGTTGCGCGACAGCTGGCGGCAGGTCGATGGTCTGGTGCACGTCAACCGCTTCCGCGAATTCGCCCGTTATGAGCAGTTGTGTGCCGCCAGCGGCTTGCGTACGGTGAGTCTGCAGAATCAGGCGCATGTGTTGCACTACCCGGATGTGCGCAGCCTGACTCACGAACTCAAGGCACTCGGCGCGCACAATCTGAACCCCGGTCGGCCGGGTGGCTTGACCGGACGCGCGCGGATTCTTGGGTTGATCGAGGCTTACGAGCAGTTCCGTCAGGCGCAGGGATTGCCGGCGACTTACCAGGTGGTCTACGCCGTGTTGGAGAAACCCTTATGAGCGCAGCCTATTTCATCACCGGGACTGACACCGATGTCGGCAAGACTACCGTGGCTGCCGGGTTGCTGCATGCTGCGCGCTCGGCAGGGCTGAGTACGGCGGCGGGGAAACCGGTTGCCTCGGGCTGCGAGGTCACCCCCAAGGGTTTGCGCAATGCCGATGCGCTGGCGCTGCTGGCCGAGTGTTCGGTGCCGCTGACTTATCAACAGGTCAATCCGGTGGCATTCGAGCCGGCCATCGCGCCGCATCTGGCCGCGCGTGAGGCCGGCGTCGCGCTGACCGTGCAATCGTTGCTGGCGCCGATGCGCGAAATTCTGGCGCTGAATGCCGATTTCACGTTGATCGAAGGGGCGGGTGGCTGGCGGGTGCCGTTGGCCGATCAGGACAATCTGTCGGATCTGGCCATCGCGTTGAAGCTGCCGGTGATTCTGGTGGTGGGTGTGCGCCTGGGCTGCATCAGCCATGCGTTGCTGACGGCCGAGGCAATTGCTCGCGATGGCCTGCAACTGGCGGGTTGGGTGGCGAATATCATTGATCCGAAAACCTCGCGGCTGGAGGAGAATCTGGCGACGCTGGCCGAGCGGATTCCCGCGCCTTGTCTGGGGCGGGTACCGAAACTGAAGTCGCTTAGCGCCGAGGCGGTGGCTGATCATCTGCAACTCGATCTGCTGGATTAATGTTTTTGGCTATGACAAGGCACTGTGCTATCAGTATTTTTGACGGGTGTTTTTCTGGCGCCTCTGCTTCAATGACAGCCATTGATCCTTCCCAAGGATGAGAACTCCCATGGAAATCTCCGGTAACACAGCTTTTTATGCGGGTTTGAGCACGATTCAGACCGGTCAGAACCGTGTCGATCAGGCCGCCAGCCAGATCGCCAACAACACCATCGAGCGTTCGGTCACCAGCCAGTCTTCCGAGGCGCAGGTCGATCGTCTGCGCGGTATCGACCGCAGTCAGCAAATGGATCCGGGCAGCGCCATGGCCGAAATGGCCCAGGGCAAGTTTCAGGTAGAGCTGGGCACCAAGGTCGCCAAGGCTTCCGATGAAATGCTCGGTACGATCATCGATACGTTTGCCTGATTTTTCGCGCCTCCTGCCTGCCGAACGCCGCGTCTTGTCGCGGCGTTTTTCGTTGTAAGTCCTTCTCCCTCAACTAATCTTTTTTCATTGCCCGTGACGCTTTGCAGTTCATGGCGGTTTGCCGTGTCCGGCATTTGAAAAAAGTCATGACGAACGGCAAAAGATCGACGCTTGACAAGATTTCGGCGTAAACGTATGTTTCAAACAACTGTTTGACCGTCACAACAAATCAACGCGGTCGTTCATTCCCGGTTACATCAGCAGAGGTTTATCGCTATGCCTGACTACAAGGCCCCCTTGCGTGATATTCGCTTCGTTCGTGACGAACTGCTCGGCTACGAAGCGCACTATCAGAACCTTCCAGCTTGCTCCGAAGCAACGCCGGACATGGTTGACGCCATTCTTGAAGAAGGCGCCAAGTTTTGTGAGCAGGTACTGGCACCGCTGAACCGCGTGGGCGACCTCGAAGGCTGCACCTGGAGCGAGTCCGGTGTGAAAACCCCGACTGGCTTTAAAGAGGCCTACAAGCAATTCGTCGAAGGCGGCTGGCCAAGTCTGGCGCACGACGTCGAGCACGGCGGTCAAGGCCTTCCAGAGTCGCTGGGTCTGGCCGTAAGCGAAATGGTCGGTGAAGCCAACTGGTCGTGGGGCATGTACCCAGGCTTGTCCCACGGCGCGATGAACACCATCTCCGAGCACGGTACCCCTGAGCAGCAAGAAGCCTATTTGACCAAACTGGTTTCCGGCGAATGGACCGGCACCATGTGCCTGACCGAACCGCACTGCGGCACCGACCTGGGCATGCTGCGCACCAAGGCCGAGCCTCAGGCTGATGGCTCCTACAAGGTTTCCGGGACCAAGATCTTCATCTCGGCCGGTGAACACGACATGGCCGACAACATCGTCCACATCGTACTGGCCCGCCTGCCGGACGCTCCGGCTGGCACCAAAGGCATTTCCCTTTTCATCGTTCCAAAATTCCTGCCGAACGCCGATGGCACCCTCGGTGCGCGCAACGCAGTGAGCTGCGGTTCGCTGGAACACAAGATGGGCATCCACGGCAACGCCACCTGCGTGATGAACTTCGACGGTGCTACCGGTTTCCTGATCGGCCCGGCGAACAAAGGCCTGAACTGCATGTTCACCTTCATGAACACCGCACGTCTGGGTACCGCGCTGCAAGGTCTGGCCCACGCCGAAATCGGCTTCCAGGGTGGCCTGAAATACGCTCGCGATCGTCTGCAAATGCGCTCCCTGACTGGCCCGAAAGCGCCGGACAAGGCCGCTGACCCGATCATCGTGCACCCTGACGTACGTCGCATGCTGCTGACCATGAAGGCCTTCGCCGAAGGCAACCGCGCGATGGTGTACTTCACCGCTAAACAGGTCGACATCGTCAAATACGGCGTCGACGAAGAAGAGAAGAAGAAAGCCGACGCACTGCTGGCGTTCATGACGCCGATCGCCAAGGCGTTCATGACCGAAGTCGGTTTCGAAGCCGCCAACCACGGCGTGCAGATCTACGGTGGCCACGGCTTCATCGCCGAGTGGGGCATGGAGCAGAACGTTCGCGACAGCCGCATTTCGATGCTGTACGAAGGCACCACCGGTATCCAGGCACTCGACCTGCTGGGCCGTAAAGTGCTGATGACTCAAGGCGAGGCCCTGAAAGGCTTCACCAAGATCGTCCACAAGTTCTGCCAGAACAACGAAGGCAACGAAGCCGTCAAAGAATTCGTTGCGCCGCTGGCTGCACTGAATAAGGAATGGGGCGAGCTGACCATGAAGGTCGGTATGGCTGCCATGAAAGATCGCGAAGAAGTCGGCGCGGCCTCCGTGGACTACCTGATGTACTCCGGTTACGCCTGCCTGGCCTACTTCTGGGCCGACATGGCACGTCTGGCCGCCGAGAAGCTGGCAGAAGGTACCGGCGACGCTGCGTTCTACACCGCCAAGCTGCAAACCGCGCGCTTCTACTTCCAGCGCATCCTGCCACGTACCCGTACCCACGTGGCCACCATGCTGTCAGGCGCCAACAACCTGATGGACATGAAAGAAGAAGACTTCGCCCTGGGCTACTAAGCCTCAACGCGGTCTGACGAAAACCGCTGCTCCTTCGGGGGGCAGCGGTTTTTTTGTTGCTGAATCGCTCAGAAACCGGGGTTTTCTGCCGTTAAAGAGACTGCGTGTGATCTGGATCACATTGTGTGTGCTTAACTGGCCACATTGCAGGCACAATGCCATCTCTTTGATATGACGGGTCGGAGCTTTACCCTTGCCGCGTTCTTCTGCTGTACGTTTCAGCCATTTCCTACCTTCACTGCTGTTGTTGCTCGCGGGGTTGGCGGCTGCGTACGTCAAAGACCTCAACGTATTCTTCACTTCGCTGTTCAACGTGTTGCCGACCCTGGTGCTGCTGTTGGGCGGGGCTTACTGTGCGGTTTACCGACGTCAGCGCGAGCTGTTTCTGATGCTCACGGTGTACATCGCTTACTTTTTGCTCGACACCCAGACCGACTATTACCGCGACAATGGCAAGGTGCGCGAAGACGCCGCCGTGGTGTTTCACCTGGTCTGTCTGCTGTTGCCGTTGCTGTTCGGGCTGTTCGCCGCGTGGCAGGAACGTACGCATTTGTTCCAGGACATGGTCGCGCGCTTCGCCGTGTTGCTGGCCTTTGGCGGTGTTGCTTTGGGGCTTGAACAAAGTTATCCGCAGGCGCTGCTGATGTGGCTCTCGGAAATCCGCTGGCCGGCGCTGCACGGCGCCTGGATGAGCCTGATCCAGATGTCCTATCCGGTATTCCTCTCGGCATTCCTGTTGCTGGCCTGGCAATACTGGCGCAATCCGCGTCCACTGCACGCGGCGCAATTGGTCGGCCTGCTCGGGGTGTTCTGGATGCTGCCGAAAACCTTCATCCTGCCGTTCACCCTGAACATCATGTGCAGTCAGGTGATGCTGATGATTGCCGCTGCCGTGGCGCATGAGGCCTATCAAATGGCCTTTCGCGATGAACTCACCGGTCTGCCGGGCCGCCGCGCGCTCAATGAACGCATGCAGCGCCTGGGGCGCAACTATGTGCTGGCGATGAGTGACGTCGATCACTTCAAGAAATTCAACGACACCCACGGTCACGACGTCGGTGACCAAGTGCTACGGCTGGTCGCCAGCAAGCTGTCGAAAATCAGCGGTGGCGGTAGGGCATATCGCTATGGGGGTGAGGAATTCGCCTTGGTGTTTGCGGGCAAAACCCTCGAGGAGTGCATGCCGCACCTGGAAGTCATCCGCGAGTCGATTGCCTCCTACAACATCCAGTTGCGAAATCAGGAGAGCCGTCCGCAGGACGATCAGCAAGGTCGTCAGCGTCGTAGCGGCAGCGGTGCTTCCAGTGTCTCGGTCACGGTCAGTATCGGTGTCGCCGAGCGTGTCGAGCAACGGACGCCGGAAGAAGTCCTCAAGTCCGCCGACCAGGCGTTATACAGCGCCAAGGGCGCCGGGCGTAACTGCGTCATGGCGTTCGGACAGAATCGTCGCGGCGCGGTGCGAATGGACAGCGCCGCTGGCTGACTCAAGCCACACGTCATCACTCAAAAGCCCGCTGATTGCGGGCTTTGTTTTATCTCTGAATGCTGGTGACCAAAAATAACAAATCAGTCACCGGTTGACCCTATGTGTCGCAAAAGTTGTTGAGGTACACTCGGCCTCAACGAAAACACTCTTCCACGAATCACCTGTTTAGATCTTGCGAGGTTTGCCATGGCTGACTACAAAGCGCCGCTGCGCGATATGCGCTTCGTCCTCAATGAAGTATTCGAAGTCGCCAAACTCTGGGCCGAACTGCCGGCCTTGGCCGAGACTGTCGATGCAGAAACCGTAGAAGCCATTCTCGAAGAAGCCGGCAAGGTCACCAGCAAAAGCATCGCCCCCCTGAGCCGTGCGGCCGACGAAGAAGGCTGCCACTGGAAGGACGGTGCCGTCAGCACCCCGGCCGGTTTCCCACAGGCCTATCAGACTTACGCTGAAGGCGGCTGGGTCGGTGTCGGTGGCGATCCGGCCTACGGCGGCATGGGCATGCCCAAGGCCGTTTCGGCTCAAGTAGAAGAGATGGTCAACTCCGCCAGCCTGTCGTTCGGTCTGTATCCGATGCTGACCGCCGGCGCCTGCCTGTCGATCAACGCCCACGCCAGCGAAGAGCTGAAGGCCGCTTACCTGCCGAACATGTACGCCGGGATCTGGGCCGGTTCCATGTGCCTGACCGAGCCGCACGCCGGCACCGACCTGGGCATCATCCGCACCAAGGCCGAACCGCAGGCCGACGGTTCCTACAAGGTCAGCGGCACCAAGATCTTCATCACCGGCGGTGAGCACGACCTGACCGAGAACATCATCCACCTGGTGCTGGCGAAACTGCCGGACGCACCTGCTGGCCCGAAAGGCATTTCGCTGTTCCTGGTGCCGAAGTTTATGGTCAATGCCGATGGCAGCTTGGGCGCGCGCAACCCGGCGAACTGCGGTTCGATCGAACACAAGATGGGCATCCAGGCATCCGCGACCTGCGTGATGAACTTCGACGAAGCTGTGGGCTATCTGGTCGGCGAGCCGAACAAGGGCCTGGCGGCGATGTTCACCATGATGAACTACGAGCGTCTGGGCGTCGGTATTCAAGGTCTGGCCAGCGGTGAGCGTTCCTATCAGAACGCCGTCGAATATGCGCGCGATCGTCTGCAGAGCCGTTCGCCGACCGGCGCGCAGAACAAGGACAAGGTTGCCGACCCGATCATCGTTCACCCGGACGTGCGTCGCATGCTGCTGACCATGAAAGCCTCGAACGAGGGCGGTCGCGCCTTCTCCACGTACGTGGCGATGCAACTCGACACCGCCAAGTTCAGCGAAGACTCGACCACTCGCAAGCGCGCAGAAGACCTGGTCGCACTGTTGACTCCGGTGGCCAAGGCATTCCTCACCGACCTGGGCCTGGAAACCACCGTGCACGGCCAGCAGATTTTCGGCGGCCACGGCTACATCCGCGAGTGGGGCCAGGAGCAACTGGTGCGTGACGTGCGCATCACCCAGATCTACGAAGGTACCAACGGCATTCAGGCACTGGACCTGGTCGGGCGCAAGATCGTCGGCAGCGGCGGCGCGTTCTACAAGCTGTTCGCTGACGAGATCCGCCACTTCACCGCGACCGCCAGCGCTGACCTCGGCGAATTCACCAAGCCGCTGAACGATGCCGTCAGTACCCTCGACGAGCTGACGGCGTGGCTGCTGGATCGGGCGAAAACCAATCCGAACGAAATCGGCGCGGCCTCGGTCGAATATCTGCAAGCGTTTGGCTACACCGCTTATGCCTACATGTGGGCACTGATGGCGAAAGCCGCGCTAGGCAAAGAAGCCCAGGAGGATTTCTACGCCAGCAAGCTGGGTACCGCACGCTTCTATTTCGCCCGTCTGCTGCCGCGTATCCACTCGCTGAGCGCGTCGGTGAAGGCGGGTAGCGAGTCGCTGTTCCTGCTGAATGCTGAGCAGTTCTGATGATGTAACGTCATGTAAGCATTCTCTTACATGACGTGCTGCTGTTCTCCCATAGGCGAAGATTGGATCCACAGCTAATCTACAACTCATGGACGTCGCGCAGGAAGCGCAAAGCAACAACACGGACACGTAGGATTCTGCCAGGGTGGCGGAGTGAAATGGATGTCAGGGAAACAGTCTGCAAAGCCCCGCTTCGGCGGGGTTTTCTTTTGCCTGAAGAAAAGTATCAGGCCAGCGGATCCAGTGGCGGCGCGGCTTTCAGCGGTTTGTCTTCACGCTGAATCACTTCTTCCAGCAATGTGCGCAGTAACGCCAAAGACGCCTGCTGGCGTTGCACATCGCGGCACACCAGCCCAACCTTCAGCGGCACCCGTGGTTCGCTCAACGGCTTCCACAACAGATCCTCATCGTCGTATTCCTTCTGTGAACGCCCGGGCAGCACCGTCGCCAGTTTGGTGTGCGGCAGACTGTCGAGAATCCCCAGCATATTGTTCAGCTCGGCCTGTACTTGCGGGCGCCTACCCAGGCTGGTCAACTGAGCCTGCCAGATCTGCCGGATCTGAAACTCTTCGCCCAGCAGCAACATCGGCAATTCCGCTGCCTGCCGCATCGAGACCTTCTTGAATTCACGTAGTGGATGATCCGCCGGGATGACCAGCGTCAGTTCGTCCTCGTACAGCATCACGCCATGCAGCCCCGGTTGGCGCGGCGGCAGGTAGCTGATGCCGATGTCCAGTGAGCCGTTGAGCAAACGGCGCTCGATCTCCAGCCCCGTCAGTTCATAGATCTGCACCACAAGATGCGGCTGCGCCTTGCGCACCCGTTCGAGCATTTGCGGCACAAGGCTGGTGTGCACGGTTTGCAGTACGCCGATCGCCAGCGTGCGCAAGGCCTGCCCCTTGAAGTTGCCCAGCGCTTCCCGCGCCCGCTGCAAACCGTCGAGCAGCGGCACGGCGTGGTTGTACAGCGTGTGCGCGGCAAGGGTCGGCAACAGGCGTTTGCTGCTGCGTTCGAACAGCGTGACGTCGAGGTTCTGTTCGAGCTGGCGAATCTGCTGCGACAGCGCCGGTTGCGAAATCGACAGGCGTTCGGCGGCCCGACCGACATGGCCCTCTTCGTAGACCGCGACGAAATAACGCAGTTGTTTGAAATCCATAAGTAATACTTATCGAAAATGCTGGTAAATCGAAATGGCCCGAAGCCGTCAGTGAGCCTAGTCTAACCGCAATCACAAGGCTTACAGGGCCAGAGAGCGCGATGAATAGCGTTTGCTTCGACAATGTTTGCATAGGCGGTTCAAAAAACCTCAAGCGAGGTTTTTTGCAATGAATCTGTTCAGTCTGCGGCGTCAGGCGCCGAGTCTCGATGACCTCGCTTTCGAGGCCGGTCCACCCCAGGCAGGCGATAGCCTGAATGCCGAGCGACTGATGCCCAGCGTCGAGCGACCGGCGCAGGTCTTCGTGCGTGGCCAGGGATCCTGGTTGTGGGACAGCAACGACCGCGCTTATCTCGACTTCTCCCAGGCCGGCGGCGCCAACAGCCTCGGCCACAGCCCTTCGGCGCTGGTCAAAGCCATCGCCAGTCAGGCCCAGGCGCTGATCAATCCCGGTTTCAATCTGCACAACCGCGGCATGCTCAGCCTTGCCGAACGCCTGTGCGCCAGCACCTCCAGCGATCAGGCTTACCTGCTCAACAGCGGCAGCGAGGCCTGTGAGGCAGCGATCAAACTGGCGCGCAAATGGGGCCAACTGCATCGTGGCGGCGCCTCGCGGATCATTGTTGCGAAGCAGGGGTGCCATGGCCGCAGCCTGGCAACGATTTCCGCGTCGGACAGTTGCAACCTGCACAACCGCTTCGCACCGTTGCTGCCGGGTTTCGATCTGGTGCCGTTCAACGATTTGCCGGCGCTGCATGCGGCTGTCGATGCGCAAACCGTGGCGATCATGCTCGAACCGATCCAGAGCGATGCCGGGGTGATTCCGGCCACCGAGCATTACCTCAAAGGCGTCGAGCGTCTGTGCCGAGAATTGGGCATTTTGTTGATCCTCGACGAAGTGCAGACCGGCATCGGGCGCTGCGGCACATTGCTCGCCGAACAGTCCTACGGCGTGCGCGCCGATATCGTTGTGCTCGGCAAAGGCCTCGGCGGCGGTGTTCCTCTGGCGGCGTTATTGGCCCGTGGCAAGGCCTGCTGTTTTGACGCCGGTGAACTGGGCGGCACTCATCACGGCAACGCGCTGATGACAGCGGCCGGTCTGGTGGTGCTTGATAGCGTGCAGGATCGGGTATTTCTCGAGCAGGTCAAAGACCTCGGCCAGCCCCTGCGCGAAGGTCTAGCTCGATTGGCACACCGCTACGGGCATGGCGAACTGCGTGGTCAAGGCCTGTTCTGGGGACTGAGCCTGTCAGAGGATTCCGCCGATGCCGTAGTCAATGCCGCCTTGCACGAAGGCCTGCTGCTCAACGCGCCGCAAGCCAACTGCCTGCGTTTCACCCCGGCCCTCACCGTCAGCAAGGCCAACATCGACGAAATGCTCCTGCGCCTGGCCCGCGCCTTCTCGCGAGTGCGTACTGCGCAACTGCAATGCCGCAAAGGGATTGCCGTCTGAGCTGAAGTTTCCTACCCGATTTGAAGAACCGTCTCGCGGTATAACGCACGCCCCACGCCTGATTCTTTTGGCGTGGGGCGTTTTTTTGTGCCCGATGGTGGCGATCAAATGGCGTTTGCACTGAACCCTGAAGAACGGCGCAGGTCGATTAGCTTGTATGGCTCATGTGAGCCAACCCCCATTCAGGAGCTGACCCATGGACTTCATTCGTATCATCATCGCTATTCTGTTGCCGCCACTGGGTGTGTTTCTGCAGGTCGGGTTCGGCGGGGCGTTCTGGCTGAACATTCTGCTGACGCTGTGCGGTTACATTCCGGGGATCGTGCATGCGGTGTATATCATCGCCAAGCGCTGAGTATTGCTGAGTCAGATAAAAAAGCCATCGCGAGCAGGCTCACTCCTACAGGGGATTTGTGTTGTGAACACGGTCAACTGTAGGAGTGAGCCTGCTCGCGATAGGGGCACCGCTATTTTGAAATGTAAATGCGGTGCTTAGTCCGCCAACCCCATCACCCGCCGATAAAACTTCCACTCCTGTTCCAGCGCATGCGCCTGGTTCACCGCCCGGCGGAAGCCATGGCGTTCCTCGGCGTAGTAATGCGCCTCGACCGGGATGCCGTTGTGCTCCAGCGCCGCGACCATGTCGCGGGTCTGTTGCGGCACCACCACCGCATCCAGTTCACCCTGAAAGAAAATCACTGGCACACGGATGTTGCTCGCGTGCAGTAGCGGCGTGCGGGCGGCGTAGCGCTCGGCATCCTGTTCGGGATCGCCGATCAGCCAGTCGAGATAATCACCTTCGAATTTGTGGGTTGCCCGGGCCAGTGCCACCGGGTCGCTGACGCCATAGAGGCTGGCGCCCGCGCGGAACACTTGCTGAAACGCCAGCGCGCACAGCGTGGTGTAACCCCCGGCGCTGCCACCGCGAATAAATGCCCGCTCGCCATCGATCAGACCTTGTTCGGCCAGATACGCCACCACCGCGCAGGCGTCCTCGACATCCACCTCACCCCAACTCAGATGCAACGCCTGACGGTATTCGCGACCATAACCGCTGCTGCCGCGATAGTTGAGGTCGGCGACGGCGAAACCACGCTGCGTCCAGTACTGAATGCGCGGGTCGAGCATCGGGTAGCAGGCCGAGGTCGGACCGCCGTGGATGAACACCACCAGTGGCGGTCGCACTTCATCGTTCATCGCCGGATAAAAGAAGCCGTGAGCCTCACCGCTGCCGCTCGGGTAGCGCAAGGTCTGCGGACGGCTGATGCACTCCGCCGGCAAAGGCGCCACACCGCCAGCCAGCACATTCACTTCGCGGGTAGCGCGATCAATGGCGATCACCGCAGAAGGGCTGATCGGCGAAGCGGCGATGCAATAGATAAATTGCTGATCCAGCGCCAGATGGCGGAAGCGGCTGTAGTCGCCGGTGAAATCTTCACCGTCGAGCGCCAGGCGACCAAAACCGCGTTCGCTCCAGCTCGCCAGAAACGAATCGCCCACCGGCAACCAGGTGCTGCCACCCAATTGCCACGGGGCGGGCGCATGATCGGCCTCGGCGCAGGGCAGTCGCTGCAAACCGTCGGACGTTTCGCCCCACGGCTGCCAGAAACCGCCGCGATCAGTCAGGCACAACAAGCGTCCTTTCGCGTCGAACCGCGGTTGCTGGATCGACTCTTCAAGGTCAGCCCCCGCCACGCAACGCGGTGCGCCAAAACCACCCTCAGCCAGACGCTCGGCCACCATCAATCGCGTGGATGTCCAAGGCTGATGCGGCCGACTCCACTCGATCCAGGCCAATCGCGAACCGTCCGGGCTGATCACCGGTGCTGCATAAAAATCCGCACCTTCAGCCAGCAAATGCCGGGTGCCGTCGGCCAGATCAATAGCTACCAGCCGATGCTGGTCGCGCAGTTCCTCGACCGCCAGCACTTGGCCGAAAGCAAAATGCAGATCGCCATAACGACACTCGCCAGAAGTCAGCACCTCGGGCGCGCCATCCAGCGCCTGCCGATACAACTGCTGATCCGCCTCATTGACGAAAACCACCCCGTCCGGCGTCAGACAAAACGCGCCACCGCCATATTCGTACACCCGGCTACGCACGCTGAAGCCATCCGGCGTCAGACATTTCGCCGCGCCGTCTCGCCACTGCCAGATTCGGCACGCGGCGTCTTGCGGGCGATATTCATTCCAGAACAAACCGTGGGCGCCGAGTTGCAGCTCGGCGAAATCCATTCCGGCGGCGACGGCTTGGGCGGCGCTGAAAGGCTCAGCCCTTGGCGATGAGGCGTGAGTTTCGTTCATTACGGAAGGCCAGTTGTTCGATGGTCTGGGTGGCGGTCTCGGCTTCTTCGCGGGCCTTGAGAATCACGCCGTGATGTTCGGACTTGCTGCACACCGGGTCGGCATTGCTCGCGTCCCCCGTGAGCATGAACGCCTGACAGCGGCAGCCGCCGAAGTCCTGTTCCTTCTCGTCGCAGGAGCGGCATGGCTCGGGCATCCAGTCGTAACCGCGAAAGCGGTTGAAGCCGAACGAGTCGTACCAGATATGCTGCATGCTGTGGTCGCGCACGTTGGGAAATTGTACCGGCAGCTGTCGGGCGCCATGACAGGGCAGGGCAGTGCCGTCCGGGGTAACCGTCAGAAAGATGCTGCCCCAGCCGTTCATGCAGGCTTTCGGGCGTTCTTCGTAGTAGTCCGGGGTGACGAAAATCAGCTTGCACGGATGCCCTTCGGCTTCCAGTTTGGCGCGGTATTCGTTGGTGATGCGTTCGGCGCGCACCAGTTGCTCTTTGGTCGGCAACAGGCCGACACGGTTGAGCTGTGCCCAGCCGTAGAACTGGCAGGTGGCGAGTTCGACGAAGTCCGCTTCGAGCGCAATACACAGCTCGATGATGCGGTCGATCTTGTCGATGTTGTGCCGATGGGTGACGAAGTTCAGCACCATCGGATAGCCGTGGGCCTTCACCGCCCGAGCCATTTCCAGCTTCTGCGCGAAGGCCTTTTTCGAGCCGGCGAGCAGGTTGTTTACCTGTTCGTCACTGGCCTGGAAACTGATCTGGATGTGATCAAGCCCAGCCTTTTTGAAGTCGCTGATTTTCTGCTCGGTCAGGCCGATGCCGGAAGTGATCAGGTTGGTGTAGAAACCCAACTGCCGCGCTTCACGGATCAGTTCGGCGAGGTCCTGGCGCACCAGCGGTTCGCCACCGGAAAAGCCCAGTTGCGCCGCGCCCATCTCCCGCGCTTCGCGGAAGACTTTGATCCACTGCTCGGTGCTCAGCTCTTTGCCCTGCTCGGCGAAATCCAGCGGATTGGAGCAGTACGGGCATTGCAGCGGGCAGCGGTAAGTCAGCTCGGCGAGCAGCCACAGCGGCAGGCCGACTTCAGGTTTAGGCGGTACTTGCACCGATGCCTCAGGCAAGTTCGATCCAGTGCTGCGCACGGGCAACCTCCATGAATTGCTCGATGTCTTCACCGAGCTCGGGCACGCCGGGGAACTGCTCGTCGAGTTTGGCGATGATCGCCGCGACATCGCGTTCACCGTCGATCAAACCGCCGATCAGCGCGGCGCTGTCGTTGAGCTTGATCATGCCCTCGGGGTAGAGCAGCACGTGGCCTTTTTGCGCCGGTTCATACTGAAAACGGTAGCCGGGACGCCAGGTCGGGATCTTGCTGCGATCAAAACTCATAGGGTGATTCCTTTGTGCCAGACCCGCTGCTCGGTGACACTGTGATACGGCGGGCGGTTCAGTTCGTAAGCCATGCTCATGGCATCGAGCATGCTCCAAAGAATGTCCAGTTTGAACTGGAGAATTTCCAGCATGCGCTCCTGACCCTCGCGGGTCTTGTAGTGCTCGAGCGTGATCGCCAGACCATGCTCGACATCGCGCCGCGCCTGACCGAGGCGAGTGCGGAAATATTCGTAACCGGCCGGGTCGATCCACGGGTAATGCTGCGGCCAGCTGTCGAGGCGCGACTGGTGGATCTGCGGTGCGAACAGTTCGGTCAGCGAGCTGCTGGCGGCTTCCTGCCAACTGGCACGGCGGGCGAAGTTGACGTAGGCGTCGACGGCGAAACGCACGCCGGGCAGCACCAGTTCCTGGGAGCGCAGTTGATCCGGGTCGAGGCCGACCGCCTGACCGAGACGCAGCCAGGCTTCAATGCCACCGTCTTCACCGGGGGCGCCGTCGTGGTCGAGCAGGCGTTGAATCCACTCGCGACGGATCTCGCGATCCGGGCAATTAGCGAGGATCGCCGCGTCTTTCAGGGGGATGTTCACCTGATAGTAGAAGCGGTTGGCGACCCAGCCCTGAATCTGCTCGCGGGTGGCCCGGCCTTCGTACATCGCCACGTGATACGGGTGGTAGATGTGGTAGTAGGCGCCTTTGGCGCGCAGGGCGGCTTCGAATTCGCTGGGGGACAGCGGGGTGTCGGTCATTGAGGTTCTCCGGGGAACAACCGTTGGAATACTGGGTGTCTGTTCGGACGTCTTCGCGAGCAAGCTCGCTCCCACAGGGTTTGTGAACGCCACAGATCCAATGTGGGAGCGAGCTTGCTCGCGAAGAGGCCGGTCGCTACAGCACAATACTCATGCCGTCATAGGCCACTTCAACATTACGCCGCGCCAGCTCCGCGCGCTCCGGCGAATCTTCATCGAGAATCGGGTTGGTGTTGTTGATGTGGATAAGCACCTTGCGCTGCTCAGGCAATTGCTCCAGCACTTCGAGCATGCCGCCGGGGCCGTTCTGCGCCAGGTGGCCCATCTCGCGACCGGTGCGGGTGCCGACGCCACGGCGCTGCATTTCATCGTCATCCCACAGCGTTCCGTCCACCAGCAGGCAATCACTTCCGGCCATGATTTCCTGCAGCGGTGCGTCGACCTTGCCCAGCCCCGGTGCATAGAACAGTTTGCCGCCGGTGTTCATGTCTTCGACGATCAGGCCGATGTTGTCGCCCGGGTGCGGGTCGAAACGGTGCGGCGAATACGGTGGCGCGGCGCTGCGCAACGGCAGCGGGGTGAAGCGCAGGTTCGGGCAGGCAGCGACAGTGAAGCTCTGGTCGAGCTCGATGCGATTCCAGCTCAAACCGCCGTTCCAGTGGGTAAGCATCTTGAACAGCGGGAAACCGGTGCTCAAATCTTCGTGAACCATGTCCGTGCACCAGACCTGATGCGGGCAGCCTTCGCGCAGGCTGAGCAGGCCGGTGGTGTGGTCGATCTGGCTGTCCATCAGGATGATCGCGCTGATGCCGGTGTCGCGCAGTGCACGGCCCGGTTGCATCGGGGCGAAGCTCTGCAGTTGCGCGCGGATGTCCGGCGAAGCATTGCACAGCACCCAGTTCACGCCATCATCGGAAATCGCGATGGACGATTGGGTGCGGGCCTTGGCATTCAGGCTGCCGTCGCGAAAGCCTGCGCAATTGACGCAGTTGCAGTTCCACTGCGGAAATCCGCCACCGGCGGCCGAACCCAGAATCTGGACGAACATGAACGCTCCCATCTTTCAACGCTGAAAATAAAACGCCCCGGCGAGCCGAGGCGTTGCACTGCAAGTCTGCGTAGACAGAACTCAGCGGCTGGCGAAGTACATGGTGACTTCGAAGCCGATACGCAGGTCGGTGTAAGCTGGTTTTGTCCAGGACATAGGGTGACTCCTCATTGGGTGGGTGGGATAGCGCTGTCCATAGTTATAGTCCATGGCCGCGCCGGGATGTTCCAAATAGTTAGGCTGCTATGTTACTCAAAATTTCAACGATATTGCCCGTGAATCTTTGAGAAAGCTCCTTGCAGCCTGGGTAATGATCATTTTGTCGCTTGCCACGGCGCGCCGGGTGACGATTCGCTGGCCAGGCAGCGCCAGCCGCCCTTGGCGTTGAGCAACCGCTGCGCTGCCTCCAGCAATGTTGAGCGTTTCAGTTGACCAATGGCTGTGTGCAGTTGCGCCAGATAATCCGACGAGTGGCCGGCGAGCTTGGCCTGCCACAGCAGCTCGGCGGCGTCCTTGTCGGACAGATGATTCTCAGCGAACTGATCTGCGAGTGACTGGCGCTGCTCGTTGAAGCGCTCTTCATCGAGGTTTTCGATCAGCGCAGGAATGCCCTCGAGGAACTGCTGGATATGGCCGAGCAGCTCAACTGGCGCAGTATTCGGCGACTGCACACCGAACAGCAATCCACTCTGGCCATGCATCTGTCGCAAGGCGCTGAACACTGCGTAGCCCAATTGCAATTCGACTCGCAGGCGTTGATAGAACGGTGTCTGACACAGCTGCGCGAGCAAGCGCCAGGCGGCTTCGTCGGCGATCTCGCGACTGGCGCTCGGGCAGAACATTAGCAAAGCATGTTCGCTGGACGCGGTGTCGATGTGGCTCCACAGATGTTGCGTATTGATCGTCGGCGCTGCCGGCAATTGATTGTCCGGTGTGCCGGGGATGCGGCTCAGGGCCAGGCCCATGGCCGATTGCGTCTGTGTGTTGAGGCCAAGGGCCAGTCCGTCCCAGCGCGAAGTTGTCCACAGCTGTTTGACGTCGTGCGACTCGACGGCCGATGACAGACAATATTCAGGCAACGCCTTGAGCAACTGGCGGATCGGTATCAACGGTGTTTCTGCCTCTGCGCTCGCTGAATCGGCGTCAATTTGCGTCAGACATTTCAGCGCGTGCTCCAGGACACTGGGCATCGGCTCCTGCAGGCCCGTCAGTTTCAGCAGCCACTGCGTGCCGGTGGCACTGAACGCCAACTCGACGCCGGCCTGCCGCGCATCTTCCTGCGTTTCCCGCAGACTGCGTCGCAGCTTGCCTTGCAGATCTGTGCCGGCCGCCGCCTGCGTTTGCCAACGCAAGTAAATCGCGCCGTGGTCGCTATGATCCGGCAACGCCTGGCTGAATTGCATCGGCGAACGCTCACGCCGCCCGCGCGAGCGATCCTGAGCGAAAGTCCGCAAACCACGGTGAGCGCTGGTCTGGCCGCGAATCAGTCCGGCGTTGGCCAGCGGCTCGTTGGAACCCAGAAAAGGGTTGGCGGCAGGCAGATGCCAATGGTCGCTGAAGTTATCCACAACACCGAGGTCGCGCAGGATCTGTTTGAGCGCAACGACGCCGTTTTCCGACAGACCGCTTTCGCGTTGTTCACTGTCGAGCCGCGCCAGTGGCAGAGCACCGCTGATTTGCTGCTGACGCTCAAGTAACTTGATGTACTCCTCGCGCAACGCTGCCCAGTCCTGTTGCGCGGCAAAGAAGCTCAACCAGTCCAGCAGCTGTTCACGAATGGCGCTGAGGGATTCGGCGGGGGCGGTGAATTGCAGATGCAGCAGCGCTTGCCCGGCGAACTGATACAGCGGCACGGCTTTCAAACTGTCCGCGAGGCTTTGTTGTTGCAGATGGGCGAGCAGCCCGCCGGGCTTGGCGCTGTTCAGCCAATGGCAGAGAAATGCCAACGCTTCGGCGGACGAGTCGGGCAGCGCTTCGAAAGCGAACAACAGATTGCCGCTTCGCTCGCCGACCTGTTGATAACTTTTTACCGCCAATGGCAGCGGCGCTGCTTGCTCGACCTTATCCCCAACAGGCAGCACGGCGGCGAACTGCTGCGCCAGTACGCGCAATTCCTCGATGCTCTGCGGCCCGACCAGGCTCAGCGTCATTTGTCCGGTGCGATAAAACTGCCGGTGGAAATCTTTCAGCGCCTGTTGAAACGCTGGTAACTCAACTTTCAGGCTGTCGCGATTTCCCGCATGAAACCCGCGCAGCGGATGTGTGGCCGGCAATCCCTCGTACAGCGCCAGTTCCTGCTGAGCCGTGGGATCTTGCGACCACGCGACAAATTCTGCGTCCAGCACTTCGCGTTCGCGCAACTGATCGTGCGGATTCATACGCGGCTGGGCGAGCATGTCTGACAGGCGCTCGAGCCCGGCACTGAAGGCCGAGGTCGGCAGTTCGAAGAAAAAGTCGGTGGTGCGTTCACGGGTACTGGCATTCACTTGGCCACCGTGACTTTGCACGTAGGCCATCAGCGCCTGACTCGCAGGAAAACGCTCAGTGCCGAGAAACAGCAAATGCTCAAGAAAATGCGCCAGCCCCGGCCACTCCAGTGGCACATCATGGCTACCGGCCGCCACCCGCAACGCAGCGGCGCTGCGCTTCAAGCCGGGCACCTGACGCAGGGTCACGCGCAAGCCGTTTGGCAGGGTTTCAGTGTGGGGGCGGGGGTGAGTCGGCGCAGGCATGGGCACTTCCAGAACAGTGAAGTGCCAATGCTAGCGGATTGGGTGGGGTCAGCGCTTGTTCAACGCATGGTAAAGCTCGGGACGACGGTCGTTGAGGTAGCGATTGGCGGCGCGGGAATCGGCCATCAACTGTCGATCCAGCTCACCGACGATCAACGCTTCATCAAGTCCGGCCTGGGCGATACGGCTGCCGTCCGGCGCGGCGATGCTGCTTTGTCCGCAATAGTGGATCTCGCCTTCCTGCCCGCAATAATTGGCGTACGCCACGTAACACTGGTTTTCGAAGGCACGGGAACGCACGGTAACGTCAGCGACGAAATCGAACGGAATCATGTTTGCCGTCGGCACCAGAATCAGCTCGGCACCGGCCAAGGCCAGACGTCGCGCGTTCTCCGGAAACTCCAGGTCGTAGCAGATCAGAAAGCCGAGCTTCCAGCCGTTGAGTTCAACCACCGGAAAATCATCTTCGCCGGGGCTGAACATCGATCGATCGAGATCGCCGAACAGATGGGTCTTGCGGTAATTGCACAGGCGCTCGCCGTGCGCGTCGATCAACTGCACGGCGTTGTAGATCTGCCCGTCGGCCGTGCGCTCGGGGTAACCGTAAGCAATCGCCAGCCCGGCGGCTTTGGCGATTCGACCGATCTGTTGCGCCCATTCACCGTTGTAGACCTCGGCCAGCGTACTGACTGCCTCGGTGCCGATGTTGTAGCCGGTCAGGAACATCTCCGGCAGCACCAGCAGGTCCGCACCCTTGGCCTCCATTGCCAGTTGCTGCAGGCGATGCAGGTTGGCGGCGGGTTCCAGGGGCAGCGGTGGACATTGGTAAAGGGCTACACGCATCGGGGAATCCTCTTACTCGGGCAGGGCGATAGGGCCGATGTCTTTGAACACATCACCCGGGCCCGGGTTCTCTTTATGTGTCGAACCGCCGAAGTGTTTCATGATGCCCCACACCGCGTTGAGTGAAGTTTGCACCGCGCCTTCGACCCACGCCGGGGTCCACGACACGTCGTCACCGGCGATGAAAATCCCCCGCTGCTCCGCCGGCATGTCGTCCTGCATGAAGTGCGCGTACATGCGCTGGTTGTAGCGATAGTGGCCGGGCAGGGCGCCTTTGAATGCGCCGAGGAAGTACGGGTCGGCTTCCCACGACACGGTGATCGGATCGCCGATGATCCGCGCGGCGATATCGACTTTCGGGTAGATCTTCTTCAGCGCGTTCAACGCCAGCTCTACGCGTTTTTCCACCGGGTGCGGCAGCATCTTCAGCGCGTCGCTCATCCACGAGTAGGACAGGCAGATCACCCCCGGCTTATCGTCACCGTTGTCGAACAGATAGGTGCCGCGGGTCAGGCGATCGGTGAGGGTCATGCTCATCAGGTCGCGGCCGGTTTGCGGGTCCTTGTCCTTCCAGAATGGCCGGTCGACCATCACGAAGGTCTTCGACGACTGCATGTAGCGCGTGCGATCCAGCGCCATCCACATCTTCTGCGAGAACAGGGTTTCGTCGCATTCGATCTGCGTGGTCAGCAGCCAGCTCTGGCAGGTGGTCAGCACGGCGGCGTACTCGCGGGTGTCGCCGTTGTTGTCGGTGACGGCGAAACGGCCGTCCGGCGCGTGAGCGATTTTCTTCACCCCGGAACGCGGCGCGCCACGGTGCAGGGATTTCAGGCTGGTGCCTTCCGGCCAGTGCACGCAGCGCTCCGGCACATGCCGCCAGATGCCTTGCGGCACTTGTTCCACACCGCCAACCACCAGATGCTGGTGATCGTCGCAGTTGGTCATCACCACGCGGAAGATTTCCAGCATCGAATTGGGGAAGTCCGAGTCCCAGCCGCCGGTACCGAAGCCGACCTGACCGAACACTTCGCGGTGATGGAATGACAGTTTGGCGAAGGCTTTGGAAGTGGCCACGAAGTCGTAGAACGTGCGGTCGTCCCACAGCGGAACGAGTTTATTCCACAGTTCTTTGAGGCGTGGTACGTCGCGCTCACGGATCGCTTGCTGGATATCAGCGAACTGCGAGCCAGCCTCCAGTGCATCCGCCCAGGCGTCAGCCACTTCCTGGAACAGTGCAGGAAGATCCTTCAGGCTTTGTGCGTAATGGGTTTTGCCTTCGAGATCGATCACTGTGCTGCCGGAGGCCGGTGTCAGCGGGTTCGGGAAAGGTTTGGTCTCAAGACCGAGCTTGTCGACGTAGTGATAAAACGCAGTTGAGGACACCGGGAAACGCATGCCACCCAGTTCCGCGACGATGCCGTCGGTGCCGTTGAACGCTTGCGAACGCAGGCGGCCACCCAGTTTCGAGGCCTCGTACACCACCGGTTTCAAGCCGAGCTTCATCAGTTCGTAGGCGGCCACCAGACCCGCGATACCGGCGCCGACAATCGCCACTTCAGCGCCGTGATGGTGTTCAGGAATGCTGCCGAGACCGGCCGGGTGTTCGATCCAGTCGTCGAAGGCGAACGGAAAGTCCGGGCCGAAAATGGTGACGGGTTTCTTACCGTCTGCAGGATGGCGATTGTTCTTGTTCATGGCTGACCTTGCTGGCGACCCGACGCAGGATGCGCGTCTGAGTATAGGAAAAGATGCCAGCCATTCTAGGGAGCGTAGAACACGTTAATAAGACGCAAAGTGTCGTCGTTTTGCCAGTTAATTGATCAATATGACGATTAATGACTGCATTCCGACCAAATGTAGGAGTGAGCCTGCTCGCGATGAGGCCATCAAGCTCACCAGCGCTCAAACCGGCTGCCCCCGATCAATCTTGCTGCTCAAAATGATCGAAGTCGTGGTCTTCTCAACCCCATCCACCCCGCCAATCTGATCCAGCAACTGATCCAGTTGCTCCGGCGAGTCGGTGCGCAACCACGCCACATAATCAAATTCGCCACTCACCGCGCACAACTGCTGCACCTGCGCCATCGCGCTCAACCGGCGCAATACCTCTTTGCCGGAACGCGGCTGCACCTTGATCCCGACATACGCCTGCAACCCGCCATCGACCACGCGCTGCCCCAAACGTACGCCATAACCGGTGATCACCTTGGCCTTTTCCAGACGCGCCAGTCGCGACGTCACTGTGGTGCGCGCAATGCCCAATTGGCGGGCAAGCATGGCCACGCTCTCGCGAGCGTTGATTTGCAGGGCGGCGATTAGCTGCCGGTCGATTTCATCGAGCACGGGCGGGCGGATGTCGGGCAAGGAAGGCTCCATAGGGCGCGGATCTTGGAGCGAGCATGTTACAGGCTCAACCGACGAGACGCTTGTGGGCGGTAATCGAATGATTGGCCAACGGGGCGCGAAGAGTGGACAGAAAAATCCGCGTAATTGCGCGGATTTTTATGCGTTGGATTGACCGTTATCTGGCCATTCTGCGTAAGGCTTGATCGATAAGTTCGATCTGGAAGCGGTATCGGAGATTTACGCGTTTGAGCAATACCGCTCCTATTGAAAGACCGAGTACCAAGGCAATGATCATCAATAAGGCGCTATCACCCCAGTTTCCGCTCACAGGTCCGGCCAACAAGGTCTTACTGATCCAGGGGAAACCGCCGAATTTTTCCGCGCAGACGTAGGCCGTTCCCAGCAGAGCAAGGGCTGCAGCTTTTTCTCCAAAAAACAGGGCGACACGCGCTTCTGCTCGATTGATTCTGAGTTCGAGCCAATACTTTGCATCTAGAAGTGCCACTTCCGAATGAGGTTCAAGTGAATCTACCAACGCATTCTCGTGTCTGAAATCGGCAATCATGCTTTTCAAGGTGATGGTCTCCCATCGGAAAAGCGCGTAGACCAGTGCCGCCATGGGTGTAAGCAGTGACAGCAAAGTAGATATTGTCGAGAAGAACACAAGATAGAGAGCCAGATATTTGGCCTCTTCCGGCAACGGAGTCTGCGACGTATGCCAGTAGGCCATGCAGGCCGCGACGGCCATCCCGGCACCGCCGAGAATGAGACACCAATTGGCAAATTTCTCCGCATTCACTTCGAGTCTGCTACGCCGTGCAGATGCCTTCAGGGGTCTGCATGTACTCAAGTGTTCAAGAACTTTGATGGTATCGTCGATGTGTATTTCTGGAAGTTCCTTTTCCATTACGCTCATTGCATGCTCCGTTGCGATTTGATTTTACGTATGACCCGCAGGCACCACTCACATCCAGGTGGATGGGGTCGACTGAGTGGCTGACGAGACACAAAAACAAAAAAGGCCTATGCCATCAAGCATAAGCCTTTGTATGTTTGGTGGGCCCACACGGACTTGAACCGTGGACCAAAGGATTATGAGTCCTCTGCTCTAACCAACTGAGCTATAGGCCCTCAGTAGGCCGCGGATTATAGCGACGGTTTGGCGGCTGTGCTATCCGAATAATCCGATACGGTTACACGAAGAAACGTTGCGGCGAATTCTTCCGGGGGCAGCGGCAGGCTGACGATGTAGCCCTGGATCTGTTCGCAACCTTCGGCTGCGAGGAATTGTTGCTGGGCCTGGGTCTCGACGCCTTCGGCGATCACGGTGAATTGCATGCTCCGGCCCAGAGCGATGATCGCGCGAACAATCGCCGCGTCGTGCGGGTCATCGGGCAGTCCGCGAACAAAGGACTGGTCGATCTTGAGGATGTCCAGCGGCAGGCGTTTGAGGTAACTGAGCGAAGAATAACCGGTGCCGAAGTCGTCGATCGCCAGTTGTACGCCCAAGTGTTTGAGCTGGTGCAGCACCGCCAAGGCCTCCTCAGCCTGGCTCATGATGAAGTTTTCGGTAATTTCCAGTTGCAGTAAATCCGGCTGCAGACGGTTGTCCCTGAGCAGTTGTTCGATGCGTCCGAGCAGATTCGGTTGCCGCAGTTGCGCGCCGGCCAGGTTGACCGACAGCGGGCCAAGGCTGTCGTAGATCTGATTCCACTCGAACATCTGCCGGCAGGCGGTCTCGAGCACCCAATCGCCGATCTGCAGGATCATGCCGTTCTCTTCGGCCAACGGGATGAAGTGCTCCGGCGGCACTTCGCCGAAGGTCGGGTGGCGCCAGCGGATCAGTGCTTCGGCGCCGACCAGGCGATGGTCGTCGAGGCTGATTTTCGGTTGGTAGTAGAGGAACAACTCTTCGCGCTCGATGGCCCGGCGCAGTTCGTGCTCCAGTGCCACGCGCTCGCTGGCCTGGGCAGTGAGGTCGCGAGTGTAGCTTTCGACGCGGTTGCGGCCCTTGGCCTTGGAGCGGTACATCGCCGCGTCGGCGTTTTTCACCAAGGTGGCGACATCGCAGCCATCCCGTGGATAGAGGCTGGTGCCGATGCTGGCGCTGATGAAGAACTCGTGCTCACCGGCCTGAAACGGTGCGCCAAAGCAGTTGAGCAGTTTGAATGCGATGTTGTCGGCATCGCTGGCTTGTTGCAGACCCGGCAGCAGAATGATGAATTCATCACCGCCCAGTCGTGCGACGGTGTCGATATCACGCAGTTGTTCTTTCAAACGCACGGCAATGCCTTTGAGCAGCAGATCGCCAACCGGGTGGCCGAGGCTGTCGTTGATGTGTTTGAAGCGGTCGAGATCGAGGAACAGCACCGCGCCCTGACCACCGTTTTCCTGCTGACTGTTCAGCGCGGTGAGCAGGCGACTTTCAAACAGGGTGCGATTCGGCAGGCCGGTGAGCGGGTCATGGTGCGCCTGATAATCGAGCTTGGCCTGTGCGTGTTTGAGGCTGGAGATATCGGCGAACACCGCAACAAAGTGGGTGATGAACTTGTCGCGGTTGCGTACGGCGCTGATGGTCAGCCAGCTCGGATACAACTCGCCGTTCTTGCGCCGGTTGGAAATCTCGCCCTGCCAGTGTCCCTCAGCAGTCAACTGGTGCCACATTGCCGCGTAAAACGCGCTGTCATGCAGTCCCGAGGCGAGCAGGCGCGGGGTGTGGCCGAGGGCTTCGCTTTCGCTGTAGCCGGTGATTTCGGTGAACGCACGGTTCACCGCGCTGATGTGCTGCTGGGTGTCGGTGATCAACACGCCTTCGGCGGTGCTCTCGAATACGGTGGCCGCCTGCTGCAGTTTTTCCTGCATCAAATGGCGCTCGGTGATGTCCCGGGCAATGGTCAACATGCAATCTTCTTCGCCGATCGGCAGAGGACGGCTGGACACTTCGCACAGTCGGATCTGCCCGTCGCTGCGGCGGATATGGCAGGTGAAATCGCGTACGAAGCCGTCGCGGTGCAGCAGGTCGAGCATCTGCTTGCGCTCGTTGAGATTGACCCAGATCCCCAGATCCAGCGCCGAGCGATCCACCGACATCGCGCTGTTGAACCCGGTGATGCGGCTGAAGCCCTCGTTGACTTCCAGCAGCAAGCCATCGCTCTGACGCGACAGCAGCAAGCCGTCCGGCGAGGCGTGAAAGGCCTTGGCGAACTTCTCTTCGGAGGTTTGCAGTTGCTGCTGGGTTTCCTTGAGTTGAGTGATGTCGCGCACGACCACCACCAGCGCCGGAGTGGTGTCGAGGTCGAAGGGCTCGGCGGAGATCAGACCGGTGAACACCTGGCCGTTGTTGCGGCGAAAGGGCATCTCCAGGTTGCGGATGCTGCCGGCCTGCAAGCGCTGTAACAGCCCGGGCCCGACCCCGGGGATGCCCCAGATATTCAGTTCAGTGGCGGTCTGGCCGACCACGTCTTCCGCCTTCAGGCCAATCTGCTCTTCAAAGGCTTCGTTGACCTCCAGCAGACAGCCGTCGGACAACCGCGCGATCACGAGGATATCCGGGCATTGCTGGAACACCGACGCGAACTTCTGCTCCGAAAGCCGCAGCGCCTCCTCAGTGCGCTTGGTTTCGCTGATGTCGATCATCAGCCCGCGCATCACAGGCTCATGGCCATGTTCAATCAGACTGACAATGTCACGCACCCATAGGCAGCGCCCGTCAGCGGTGATCACCCGATAGTCGAGGGTGTGATCGCGTCCGTCGCGTACCGCCTCATCGCAAATGGCCTGGGCGCGGGTCAGGTCGGCGGGGTGAATGATGTTGCGCCAGAAGCCCGGAATCAGCCAGTGCGCCTGTGGATAACCGAGCAGATCTTCGGCGTGCGGCGACACATAGCTATAGGTGAAGTCGCTCATGCGCGCTTCCCAGGCGATGGCCGACAGGCTCTCGACCAATCCGCGGTAATGATATTCGCTGCTGCGCAATTCCTGTTCTAGGTCGACGCGGCGGGCGATTTCCGAACTCAAGCGGCGATTGATGCGAATGACCACCGCCAGAATGCTGACCAGCAGCAACAGGCCCGGAAGGCCATAGATCAGCAGGTCCGACCAGAATGTCCGATGGTCCAGAACATTACCGACCCAATGTTCCTGAATGCTGCTGATTTCCTCGGGGCTCATGTCCGCCAGGACTTTGTCCAGAATACCCACCAGCATTTTGTTGTCGCGGGGTACGCCCATTGCCAGCTGATAGCGATACGGGGTTTCGCCGCTCACGTATAAACCGTCGAGCTTGAGCTGGCGCAGACTCCAGACGCTGGAGGCAAGGTCGCCGACCACGGCGTCTACCTCATCGGTAGCCAGAGCCTGCAAGGCCGAGCTGACATTGGGCATGGCCACCAGATTCAGGTCGGGATGGTGGGTGCGCAGGAGTTCGTGGGGGGCGTAGTTCTCCACCACGGCGATCTTAAGACCGTACAGGTCCTCGATTTTGCGCGGCTGAGCGCCGCCGATGTGGGCGAGGATCACGATCGGGAAATCGAGGTAGGGGCGGGTAAACGACAGATAGCTCTGGCGCTCCGGCGTGGACATGATCCCTGGCAGCAGGTCGATCTCGCCGGTTTTCACCTGCGCCAGCACTTCGGTCCAGCTCGATGGCTCGACCGGATTGAGTTTGATCGACAGGCGCTGGCGGATCACGTCGATATAGTCGGCGGCCAGGCCTTGATAGCGATTCTGTTCATCGCGGAACTCGAACGGCGGCCACGATGCATCTACACCCAGGCGCAAGTCCGGGTGAGCCGCCAGCCAGCTACGTTCTTCATCGGTCAGAGTCAGCGCGTCAGCCGTTGCGGTCCAGATCATCAGTGACAGCAAGAAAAGCACGGGCGCCAGTCTGGGCATAACCGTCTCGTTATGGCACGGGATTCATTGTTTCGAGTGTAGACGGGGTATGCCGGGGAGGGGCGGTGCGAGGGATTTAATCTGCCGCATAAACAAAACCCCCGGCCTGGGCCGGGGGTTCTGGTATCACTCGTCGAGGAAGGAGCGCAGATGCTCGCTTCGCGTCGGGTGGCGCAGCTTGCGCAGCGCCTTGGCTTCGATCTGACGGATCCGCTCACGCGTTACGTCAAACTGTTTGCCCACTTCTTCGAGTGTGTGGTCGGTGTTCATGTCGATACCGAAGCGCATGCGCAGGACCTTGGCTTCACGGGCAGTGAGGCCGGACAGCACTTCGCGGGTCGCTTCTTTCAGGCTTTCAACGGTTGCAACATCGATTGGCGACTGCATGGTCGAGTCTTCGATGAAGTCACCCAGATGAGAGTCTTCGTCATCACCGATCGGGGTTTCCATGGAGATCGGCTCTTTAGCGATCTTCAATACCTTGCGGATCTTGTCCTCAGGCATTTCCATGCGTTCGCCCAGCTCTTCCGGGGTCGGTTCGCGACCCATTTCCTGCAGCATCTGGCGGGAAATGCGGTTGAGCTTGTTGATCGTCTCGATCATGTGCACCGGAATACGGATGGTGCGGGCCTGGTCGGCGATCGAGCGAGTGATCGCCTGACGGATCCACCAGGTGGCATAAGTCGAGAACTTGTAACCACGACGGTATTCGAACTTGTCCACCGCTTTCATCAGACCGATGTTGCCTTCCTGGATCAGATCGAGGAATTGCAGGCCGCGGTTGGTGTACTTCTTGGCGATCGAGATCACCAGACGCAAGTTGGCTTCAACCATCTCTTTCTTCGCGCGGCGGGCCTTGGCCTCACCGATCGACATGCGACGGTTGATGTCCTTGATTTCGGCGATGGTCAGGCCGGTCTCGGTTTCCAGCGCGATCAGTTTCTGCTGGCAACGGATGATGTCCGGCTGTACGCGACCAATGGCTTCGGCGTATTTGCTCTTGCCTTTGGCCAGGGCGTCGGACCAGCTTTCGTCGACTTCATTGCCCGGGAACTGACGCAGGAAATCGGCGCGAGGCATACGTGCATCACGTACACACAGCTGCATGATCGCGCGCTCTTGCTGACGCAGACGATCCAGGGCACTGCGAACACGCTCGACCAGGGCTTCGAATTGCTTCGGCACCAGTTTGATCGGCATGAACAGCTCGGCCAGGGCCAGCAACTCGGCAATCGCTGCCTTGTTGTGACGACCGTGCTTTTTCAGGGCCTTGCGGGTGATTTCCATCTGATCGGACACAGCGCCAAAACGCTGGGCCGCGATGACCGGATCCGGACCGCTTTCGGCTTCTTCTTCGTCATCCGAAGATTCGGCGTCATCGTCGTCGGTATCGTCGTCAGCCTTGGCGGCTTTCGCGTCGATCGGCGGCGGCACTTCGGCGGCCGGCGGCGCAATGCCGTCGTCCGGATCGATGTAACCGCTCAACACGTCGGACAGGCGACCACCCTCGGTGGTGACGCGAGTGTACTCGGAGAGAATGTGGTCAACCGTGCCAGGGAAGTGCGCGATCGCGCTCATCACTTCACGGATGCCTTCTTCGATACGTTTGGCGATTTCGATTTCGCCTTCACGAGTCAGAAGCTCGACCGTACCCATTTCACGCATGTACATGCGCACCGGGTCAGTGGTGCGACCGATATCGGTCTCCACCGCTGCCAACGCAGCGGCTGCTTCTTCCGCAGCGGCCTCGTCGGTATCGGCGTCGGCCAACATAAGGGCGTCCGCATCCGGAGCACTCTCGTGTACGGGGATCCCCATGTCGTTAATCATGCGGATGATGTCTTCCACCTGCTCCGGATCTGAAATATCCTCGGGCAGGTGGTCGTTGACCTCGGCGTAAGTCAGATACTTCTGCTCACGACCCAGTTTGATCAACTCAATAATACGAGACTGCTGTTGCGCTTTTCCGGACATAACACCCTATCCACTGAAGGTCTTGGCGGGCAAAAAACAAGCCGAGGATTATACCTGAGCTATGACCTCACGCGCCAGTTGAGGTCGGGTTTGATGCGGAAACATTGCGACTTAAAAGGTCGCGCAGTTGATTTTTCTCTTCGGCGCTCAGTTCGCTTTGACGCGCTTTCCTGAGCAACTGTTCCAGATTTCGCTCGCGTTGGCGGGCTGACAAGCTAGTAATGGTGTCGAAAAACTGTTGTTCAAGGTTTTCTCCGTCAATCAGCCACTCCTTTTCCGCCAGCGCTTTCAACAAGCGACCCTGTTCAGTGCCGTGCCATCGCGCGATCAACTGAAATGAGTTTAGCTTGGGATTCTTCTGTACGGCTTCGAGCAGCGCCACAAGCAACTGTGCGTTGGTCTGATTTTCGTCCGCAATGTGCCCGGCGTCCTCGACGCGCTCGGCCAGTTGCGGGTGATGCAGCAATGTTCGCAGCGCGGTCAGGGTCGGTGATTCGACGCCAATCGGCGTGCGCGGGCGTTGTTGATCGCGATCGCCGCCACGCTTGCCGTTCTTGTCCCAGGGTTTCTTGTCCCATTTCTTGCCGCCGGCGCCGGGTTTCTTCGGCGTCCACTCCTGCTGCGGCACATACATGTCTTGTGCCTGCGGCTGATGGTAGTCGCTGTAATCCGGCATTGCGTCGTAATCGATGCCCGGATCGTAGGCGGGCGGCGCTTCCTGCGGCGCGCTTTGCGCCAGCTGGCTGACGGTTTCGCTGCTCAGACCGGTAATTTCGCTCAAGCGCTGGCGCATCAGGATGCGCAGGTTGGCGCCCGGCACTTTGTCGATCAGCGGCGCGGCGAGGGTGGCCATATGGGCCTTGCCTTCGAGCGAGCGCGGATCGGCTTCCTCGGTCAGTTGCTGGAAGAAATAATCGGCCAGCGGCTGCGCATGTTGGTTGATGCGGGCCTTGAAGGCATCAGTGCCTTCGGCGCGAACCAGGGTGTCCGGGTCTTCGCCTTCGGGCAAAAACAGAAAGCGCGCGCGGCGCCCGTCCTGCAGGCACGGCAATGTTGCTTCCAGTGCGCGCCACGCGGCGTTGCGGCCGGCCTGGTCACCGTCGAAGCAGAACAAAACGTTCGGCACTACCCGAAACAGACGCTTGAGGTGTTCTTCGCTGGTTGCAGTGCCCAGGGTCGCGACGGCATTGCGCAAACCTTGCTGGGCGAGGGCGATGACGTCCATGTAACCCTCGACGACGATGATTTCGTCGAGGTTGCGGTTGTTCTTGCGTGCTTCATAGAGGCCGTAGAGCTCCTGGCCTTTATGAAAGACCGGGGTTTCCGGCGAGTTCAGGTATTTCGGCTTGTCGTCGCCGAGTACCCGGCCACCGAAAGCGATGATGCGGCCGCGGGTATCGCGGATCGGGAACATCACGCGATCGCGGAAGCGGTCATAGCGTTTGCCGGTTTCGGCGTTCTCGATCAGCAGTCCGGCGTCGATCATGGCCTTCTGCTGCAAAGTGTCGCTGCTCAAATGCTTGAACAAGTTGTCCCAGCCCGGCGGCGCGAAGCCGAGACCGAAGTCCCGGGCGATCTCGCCGGTCAGTCCGCGGCCCTTGAGATAATCCACCGCAGCCTTGCGCGCCGGATGACTCTTGAGCGCCTGGCGGTAGAAATCGGCGGCGGCGGTGAGCAGCGGGTACAGCGGCGAATCGGTTGGCTGCCGCGGTTTGTGCGGGCGGCCACTTTCTTCGCGGGGGATTTCCATGCCGGCGGCTTTGGCCAGGTCCTCAACCGCCTGGGGGAAATCCAGGTTGTCGTGGTCCATGAGAAAGCCGAGGGCGTTGCCACCGGCGCCGCAACCGAAGCAGTAATAGAACTGCTTGTCCGGGCTGACGCTGAACGATGGGGTTTTCTCTTTATGGAACGGGCAGCAGGCAGTGTAGTTCTTGCCGGCCTTTTTCAGTTGCACACGCGAGCTGACCACGTCGACGATGTCGGTGCGGTTCAGGAGGTCGTCAATAAAGCTCTGGGGAATCAGCCCGGCCATGGCGTTCTCGTCTGCGCTGTAATGAGTCCGATGCGAAGGGCGGCCGGACGCAGGTCTTGAGTGAGGCGCACAAAATGGGCGGCTCGACCGGGTTCGGTTGCGTGATCGCTGTCGGGAAGTGTATCTGCCGAAAAACCACTGACGTCAGTACTCATCAGTTTTCGACTATTTGAAAGTGTTGCGCTGAATCCGCTGACGGCCGATAAATGGCCCCGGATAGCTCAATAAAACGGGCACGCATGCAGGTGCCTTGGGCTGATCGTCGTAAGAGGAATCAGTGGGTGTGCTCGTCAGTAGCCTTGAAAGGCTCGTCAGAAAAGACGTGCACCGCTGGCAAAAGAGCCAGGTCTGACGCGTGAAGCAGATTTGTCTCGGTCGCGTGTGCGGCTTCGACGGTGAAGCATCAAGCGTTTTACGCAAATGCCATTAGCCCGGCTGAGGGCCGGGCTTAGGCAAGAAGCTTGCTACGATCGTCTGTGTATTAGTACAGACGAACGGCGCGGCGCTGTTCGCGCTGAACTTTCTTGGCGTGACGCTTAACAGCGGCTGCTGCTTTGCGCTTACGCTCAGAAGTTGGCTTCTCGTAAAATTCGCGGCTACGAACTTCAGCCAGTACACCGGCTTTTTCGCAGGAGCGCTTGAAACGACGCAGAGCTACGTCGAAGGGTTCGTTCTCTTTAACTTTGACGGCTGGCATCCAGAGCTACCTTCATTCATTACCGGGGTCAACATCCTCGCGGCAAAAGAGCACTTGAAGACGTCGGTTTTTAAGGGTTGCGGATGTTAACCCCTCATCGCTCGGAATGCAAAGCCTCTGATCGAAAACCGCTAGTCGGGGCATCGCATGGCGACTATTATGCGCGCCTTCGAATTCAGCCTAAACAAGGCGCAAACCCATGCTAGTACTGGGATTAGAAACTTCCTGCGACGAAACCGGCGTCGCATTATACGACAGCGAACGCGGCCTGCTGGCCGACGCGCTGTTCAGTCAGATCGACCTGCACCGCGTCTATGGCGGCGTGGTGCCGGAGCTGGCCTCGCGTGACCATGTCAAACGCATGCTGCCCTTGATTCGTCAGGTGTTGGCCGAGGCTGACTGCGTGCCGACCGAGATTGATGCGATCGCCTACACCGCGGGCCCGGGCCTGGTCGGGGCGCTGCTGGTCGGTGCCTCGTGCGCTCAGGCGCTGGCATTTGCCTGGGGCATTCCGGCACTCGGTGTGCACCATATGGAAGGCCACTTGCTGGCGCCGATGCTGGAGCCAAAACCGCCGGAATTCCCGTTCGTCGCTTTGTTGGTTTCCGGGGGGCATACGCAGCTGGTTCAGGTCGATGGCATTGGCCAATACAGCCTGCTCGGCGAGACCCTCGACGATGCCGCCGGCGAAGCGTTCGACAAAACCGCGAAAATGATGGGCCTCAATTATCCGGGCGGGCCGGAAATCGCCAAGCTGGCCGAGAAGGGCGTCGCAGGGCGTTTCACCTTCCCGCGTCCGATGTGTGATCGCCCGGGTCTGGATTTCAGCTTCAGCGGTCTGAAAACCTTTGCCCTCAATACCTGGCAGCAATGCGTCAGCGCCGGGGACGACAGCGAGCAAGTCCGTTGCGACATCGCGCTGGCGTTCCAGCAGGCCGTGGTGGAGACTTTGACCATCAAGTGCAAGCGCGCCCTGAAACACGCGGGCATGAAGCGTCTGGTGATCGCTGGCGGCGTCAGCGCCAACAAGGCCTTGCGCGCTTCGCTGGAAAAGATGCTCGGCGACATGCAGGGCGATGTGTTCTACGCCCGCCCGGAGTTCTGCACAGACAATGGCGCGATGATCGCGTTTGCCGGTTGTCAGCGTTTGCAGGCTGGTCAGCAGGAAAGTCTGGCGATCAGCGTGCAGGCGCGCTGGCCGATGGAGCAGTTGTCGGCACTGTGATTGGCGGTGCGATTGGCGGTGTGGCTGAGCGGTATTTAAAAATGCCGTTCGCGCCCGGCAAACAGGTCGCGTAGATTGCCGCGGTGGCGCCAGACGATCAGCAATGTCAACGCGCTCATCGGCAGCAGCGCTTCCGGTTCTTGCCACGCGAGTAAGGGCAAGGTCAGGGGCGTGGCGATCAGCGCCGCCAGCGAGCTGGTACGGGTCAGGTAGAACGTCAGCAGCCAGGCGCACACCGCCAGCAGCGCGGCGGGTGGATACAGGCCCAGCAGCATGCCGGCAGCCGTGGCGACGCCTTTGCCGCCGCGAAAACGGAAATACAGCGGGAACAGGTGACCGATAACGGCGCACACGCCGATCCAGGCCTGATCCTGCAACGAAAGGCCAGCGGCCGCTGCGATCAGCACCGGTACCAGGCCTTTGCACAGATCACCGAGCAGGGTCAGGATCGCCAGTTTGCGACCGACCAGGCGCAGCATGTTGGTGGCGCCGGCATTACCCGAGCCACTCATTCGCGGATCCGGGTTTCCGGTCAGGCGGCTGAGCAAAATGGCGAAGGACAGAGAGCCGAGCAGGTAGGCGAGAGTCGCCAGTAACCAAAACATGCTAACTATTCCGGGCGAGGACGCCCTGATTCTAACGGCGCATTGCGCCCTTGTCGTGCAGCGGAGAAAAGTGCTTGGACAGAGTGTTTATCGAGGGCCTGGAAGTCGACACCGTGATCGGTGCTTACGACTGGGAGCGGGGCATTCGACAGTGCCTGCGTCTTGATCTGAGCTTCGCCTGGGACAATCGCCCGGCCGCCGCCGGTGACGACCTGACCCTGGCGCTCGATTACGCCAGCGTTTCCACGCGTATCCAGGCGTTTGCCGAGCAATCCCAATATCAACTGGTCGAGACCTTTGCCGAGCGTCTGGTGGAAGTATTGATGGCCGAGTTCAAGATCACCTGGGTTCGCCTCAAGCTGACCAAACCGGGCGCCGTGCCGGCCGCCAAGGGTGGCGTGGGTGTGGAGATCGAGCGCGGATGTCGCTGACTCAGGTGTACCTCGGGCTCGGTAGCAATATCGAGCGCGAAACCCATTTGCGCGCCGGGCTCGACGCTTTGGCGACGTTTCTGGTGGATATCCGCTGTTCGGCGGTATTCAAGAGTCAGCCGGTGGGGATCAAGAGCGGGCCTTTCTTCAACTTCGTGGTCTCGGCATTTACCGATCTGCCCTTGATGGAGCTGGATCGGCGCCTGAAATTCATCGAAGCCGATAACGGGCGCTATGCGCCGGATCGCAAGGGGCTGCCGCTGGATATCGACGTGCTGTTATACGGCGATCTGACCGGTAACTTCGACGGCTTGATTCTGCCGCGTGCCGAGATTCTGAAAAACGCCTTTGTGCTGTGGCCGCTGTCGCTGATTGCGCCGGATCGGGTGCATCCGGGTGTGGGGAAAAGCTTCGCGACGTTGTGGGCCGAGGCGCAGATTGATCAGGTGTTGGCGCCGGTGGCCTTTGAGTGGCGTGGGCAGCAACTGACGTCTTCGGATTTACGTTGAATTAACGGCCGCTTTCGCGAGCAAGCCCACACATTTGGAATGCATTCCCCTTGTGGGAGCGGGCTTGCTCGCGAAGCTTTTCAGGCTGACGCCTTGTCTTTGTAGGCTTTTAGCGCCTTCAGTCGTTCTCGCTTCAGCGCTTCGCCCAGTTCCGGGCCTTTGAATCCCTTCTCCAGTAACGGCTGCACCGCGACTTCCCGCGCAGCCTGGGCAGCGCCGCGTAAATAATCGGCCTGTGGATAACTTCTCTGCTCCAGCCCTTTACGGCCTCGGGCGTCCATTTCGCATGCGCCGACAAACTCTTCAAACCGCTGCGGTCGTCGATACACATCAAAGCTCTGCAACAGCTCCAGCAATGTTGAGGCCTTCAATTCCAGCGCCCGATGACAGTGGGTGTGGTACTTGCCGACAAGCAAGGCCAACTCCTGACAATCCTTCGGTGCCTTGAAGCGTTCGTTGACCGCTTTGATCAGCTTCAACCCAGTGTGTTCATGGGCGATATGTCGTGGCCACTCTTCTTCCGGCGTCAGGCCTTTGCCGAGGTCATGCAGCAGGCAAGCCCAGCGTACCGTCAGCGGTTGTTTGTGCAGAGCTGATTGCTCCAGAACGCTGAGAGTGTGCAGGCCGGTGTCGATTTCCGGGTGATGCACTTCCGGTTGTGGCACGCCAAACAGCGCGTCGACTTCCGGCATCAGTTCTTTCAGTGCGCCGCAATCGCGCAGCACCTGGATGAATACCTGCGGCTGATCTTCCATCAGTGCGCGGGAGATTTCTTTCCAGCTGCGTTCGGCGGTCAGCGCCTGCAGTTCGCCGGACTCGCTGAGCTGGCGCATCAGTTCCAGTGTTTCTGGTGCGACAGTGAAGCCAAGACTGGCATAACGGGCAGCAAAGCGCGCAACGCGCAGCACGCGGAGCGGATCTTCGGCGAATGCGGGGGAAACGTGGCGCAGGATCCGCGCTTCGAGATCGCGTTGCCCATGATAGGGATCGGTGAGGTTTTGCTGGTCGTCCTCAGCTATCGCATTGATGGTCAGATCACGACGGATCAGGTCTTCTTCCAGAGTGACTTCGGGGCTTGCGTGAAAAGTGAACCCGCCATAACCGCGACCGCTTTTGCGTTCGGTGCGGGCAAGGGCGTATTCCTCGCCGGTTTTCGGGTGAAGGAATACCGGAAAATCCGCACCCACGGGGCGAAAGCCCTGGGCGAGCATTTCCTCAGTGGTCGCGCCCACCACCACCCGATCAACGTCGGTGACCGGTATACCCAGCAAGCGATCGCGTACCGCACCGCCAACCTTGAAAATCTGCATAAAAAACCTCCGTTAGCCCGACAGGATAACCCTTGTGTCGGACTTTCGGAGGTCAGAACCGCATCTAGAGATGAATCACGGCCAGGTCGAGTCGACCGTAATCACCCTCGCTGTGTTCACTTCGCGGCGGTACGTGGTGAGTTTTCATGATCTGGTCGCCCTGAAGGGTTTCCAGGTGAATGTCGAAGCCCCACAACCGGTGCAGATGTTTCAGTACCTCGTCGGTGGAATCGCCCAAGGGTTTGCGGTCATGTTGCTGGTGACGCAGGGTCAGCGAGCGGTCGCCGCGGCGGTCGATGCTGTAGATCTGCACGTTCGGTTCGCGGTTGCCGAGGTTGTACTGCGCGGCCAGGGTTTCGCGGATGATCCGGTAACCGGTTTCGTCGTGGATCGCCGGGACCAGCAAATCGTCCTTCTGGTCGTCATCGAGGATGCTGAAGAGCTTCAGGTCGCGGATCACTTTCGGTGACAGGTACTGGAGGATGAAGCTCTCATCCTTGAAACTGCTCATGGCGAATTTGATGCTCGACAGCCAGTCGGAACCGGCGATGTCCGGAAACCAGCGCCGGTCTTCCTCGGTGGGGTTTTCGCACATGCGGCGGATGTCGCGATACATCGCAAAACCCAATGCGTAGGGGTTGATCCCGTTGTAGTAAGGGCTGTCGAAGCCTGGCTGGAACACCACGCTGGTGTGCGAGGTGAGGAATTCCATCATGAACCCGTCAGTCACCAGGCCCTCGTCGTACAGGTCGTTCATCAGGGTGTAGTGCCAGAAGGTGGCCCAGCCCTCGTTCATCACCTGAGTCTGACGCTGTGGATAAAAATACTGGGCGATCTTGCGCACGATCCGCACGATCTCCCGTTGCCACGGCTCCAGCAACGGCGCGTGCTTCTCGATGAAATACAGGATGTTTTCCTGCGGCTCGGCCGGGAACCGGGCGTTGTCCTTGTCGCTGTACTTGTCCGCGCCTTTGGGGATGGTGCGCCACAGATCGTTGATCTGCTTCTGCAAGTGCTCTTCGCGATCCTTCTGCCGCCGGCGTTCTTCCTCGGCGGAAATCGGGTAGGGACGCTTGTAGCGATCGACCCCGTAATTCATCAGCGCATGGCAGGAGTCGAGCAGGTCCTCCACCGCATCGATACCGTGGCGCTCCTCGCATTGCATGATGTACTGCTTGGCGAACACCAGGTAATCGATGATCGAACTGGCATCGGTCCAGGTGCGGAACAGGTAATTGCCCTTGAAGAAACTGTTATGGCCATAGCACGCGTGTGCCACCACCAGCGCCTGCATGCAGATGGTGTTTTCTTCCATCAGATAGGCAATGCACGGATCCGAGTTGATCACGATCTCGTAGGCCAGCCCCATCTGGCCGCGGCTGTAGGATTTCTCGGTGCTGAGGAAGTGTTTGCCGTAGGACCAGTGGTGATAGCCCAGTGGCATGCCGACCGAGGCATAGGCGTCCATCATCTGTTCGGCGGTGATCACTTCGATCTGGTTGGGATAGGTGTCCAGGGCATAGCCGGCCGCAATCCGGGCGATTTCGCGGTCGTAGGCCTGGATCAGCTCGAACGTCCATTCGGAGCCGGTGGAAATGGGTTGGCGTTTCTGCTCTTTGGCGGTCATGTCACTAACCTGCGCTGGAAGAGTTCACGGAAGACCGGATAGATATCCCCGGCCGAGACCAGTTGCTGCTGGGCAAACGTGTCGGAAAAGGCTTCGGCGATGCGTTCGTATTCGTACCAGAGGGCCTGGTGTTCGCGCGGGGTGATCTCCACATAAGTGTAGTACTGCACAAACGGCATGATCTGATTGATCAGGATGTCGCGGCAGATCGGCGAGTCATCGTTCCAGTTGTCGCCGTCGGAAGCCTGCGCGGCGTAGATGTTCCATTCGTTGCTCGGGTAGCGCTCGGCCATGATCTCCTGCATCAGCTTCAGGGCGCTGGAGACGATGGTGCCGCCGGTTTCCCGCGAGTAGAAGAACTCTTCCTCGTCCACTTCCCGGGCGCTGGTGTGATGGCGGATGAACACTACGTCGATCTTGTCGTAGTTCCGCTTGAGGAACAGGTACAGCAGGATGAAAAAGCGTTTGGCGATGTCCTTGGTCGCCTGGGTCATCGAGCCGGACACGTCCATCAGGCAGAACATCACCGCTTTCGAGCTGGGGTTGGGTTGCTTGATCAGCAGGTTGTATTTCAAGTCGAAAGTATCGAGGAACGGCACGCGGTGAATGCGCGCGCTGAGTTTCTCGATTTCCGCTTCGAGTTCCTGAATATCGCCGAAGTTGTCCGGCTCTTCGCGCTTTAATCGCGCCAGTTCCTCTTTGGCCTCGCGCAGTTTGGCACGGCTGCTGCCGGACAGCGCAATGCGCCGGGCGTGGGCCGAGCGCAGGGTGCGGATGATATTGATCCGCGACGGGTTGCCTTCGTTACTGATCCCCGCGCGCACGGTCTTGAAGGTGTCGGTACCACTGAGGTTGCGCTTGACCAGATTCGGCAGTTCAAGGTCCTCGAACATGAACTCGAGGAATTCTTCCTGGGTGATCTGGAAAACGAATTCGTCCATGCCCTCGCCGGAATTGCCAGCCTTGCCGGGACCGCGTCCACCGCCGCCCCCCGGAGGCCTGGCGATGTGTTCGCCGGCAGTGAATTCCTTGTTGCCGGGATGAACCACGGTCTGCTTGCCGCCGCGACCGTGGTGAAGCACCGGTTCGTCGATATCGCGACCGGGAATGCTGATCTGTTCGCCGTGTTCCATGTCAGTGATGGAACGGCGGCTGACTGCCTCTTCGACAGCCTTCTTGATGTGATCACGGTAACGCCGCAGGAAGCGCTGGCGGTTCACCGTGCTCTTGTTCTTGCCATTGAGACGTCGGTCGATCACATAGCTCATACGTGGCCCTCCGGGCAGCTTCAAGTTGTGAGCTGCGAGCCGCAAGTAGAAGCACAGCGTTCACATGCTTTTTTCTTGCAGCTCGTAGCTTGAAGCTTGTAGCTGTTTTACTGCGATTTCCGGACCCGTAGGTACCATTCGGACAGAAGTCTTACCTGTTTGTCGGTGTAGCCGCGTTCGACCATTCGAGTAACGAAGTCGTTGTGTTTCTGTTGATCCTCTTTGCTCGCCTTGGCATTGAAGCTGATGACTGGCAGCAGGTCTTCGGTGTTCGAGAACATTTTCTTCTCGATGACCACCCGCAGTTTCTCGTAGCTGAGCCAGGTCGGGTTCTTGCCGTTGTTGTTGGCTCGGGCGCGCAACACGAAGTTGACGATTTCGTTGCGGAAATCCTTCGGATTGCTGATGCCCGCCGGTTTCTCGATTTTCTCCAGTTCTTCGTTCAGGGCGACACGGTTGAGAATCTCGCCGGTTTCCGGATCGCGGTATTCCTGATCCTGGATCCAGAAGTCCGCATACAGCACATAGCGGTCGAAGATGTTCTGCCCGTACTCGCTGTAAGACTCCAGATAAGCGGTCTGGATCTCCTTGCCGATGAATTCGATATAACGCGGCGCCAGGTATTCCTTGAGGTAGCGCAGGTAGCGTTCGCGGGTCTCGGCCTGGAACTGTTCCTGCTCGATCTGTTGTTCCAGTACATACAACAGGTGCACCGGGTTGGCGGCGATTTCATGCGGATCGAAGTTGAACACCTTGGACAGAATCTTGAACGCGAAGCGGGTCGAGAGACCGTTCATGCCTTCGTCGACGCCCGCCGAATCGCGGTATTCCTGGATCGACTTGGCCTTCGGATCGGTATCCTTGAGATTTTCCCCGTCGTAGACGCGCATCTTCGAGTAGATGTTGGAGTTTTCCGGTTCCTTGAGGCGCGACAGCACGGTGAACTGCGCCAGCATCTTCAGGGTGTCGGGGGCGCAGTGTGCTTTGGCCAGCGAACTGTTGAACAGCAATTTGTCGTAAATCTTCACCTCGTCACTGACCCGCAGGCAGTACGGCACTTTGACGATGTAGATCCGGTCGATGAACGCTTCGTTGTTCTTGTTGTTGCGGAAGGTGTGCCACTCCGATTCGTTGGAGTGCGCGAGCAGGATCCCGGTGAACGGAATCGCCCCCAGCCCTTCGGTACTGTTGTAGTTGCCTTCCTGCGTGGCGGTCAGCAATGGGTGCAGCACCTTGATCGGTGCCTTGAACATTTCGACGAATTCCATCAGGCCCTGGTTGGCCCGGCACAGCGCACCGGAGTAGCTGTAGGCGTCGGCGTCGTTCTGTGGGTATTCCTCGAGTTTGCGGATGTCGACCTTACCGACCAGCGCCGAGATGTCCTGGTTGTTCTCGTCACCCGGTTCGGTCTTGGCCACGGCGATCTGGTTGAGGATCGACGGATACAGTTTGACCACACGGAACTGGCTGATGTCGCCACCGAATTCGGCCAGGCGTTTGGTCGCCCACGGCGACATGATGGTGTTCAGGTAGCGCCGCGGGATGCCGAAGTCTTCCTCGAGGATCGCGCCATCTTCGGTGGCGTTGAACAGACCCAGCGGGGATTCGAATACCGGCGAGCCCTTGATCGCGTAGAAGGGCACTTTTTCCATCAGCTGTTTCAGCTTCTCGGCCAGGGACGATTTACCGCCACCGACGGGGCCGAGCAGGTAGAGGATCTGTTTCTTCTCTTCCAGGCCTTGGGCGGCATGGCGGAAATACGAGACGATCTGGTCGATGCATTCTTCCATCCCGTGGAAGTCTTCAAAGGCCGGATAGCGACGAATCACCTTGTTGGAGAAGATCCGCGACAGCCGCGAGTTGGTCGACGTGTCGAGCAGCTCGGGTTCGCCGATGGCCATCAATAGACGCTCGGCGGCGGAAACGTAAGCGCTGCGGTCCTTTTTGCACAGCTCCAGGTACTCCTGCAGCGAGAGTTCTTCCTGGCGTGTGGACTCGAAGCGTTGTTGGAAGTGGCTAAAGATACTCATGACGTCACCTCGCTCGATACGTGGAGCCGACGCCGGATCACTCAGTCGATGCTGGCAAGCAGCCGTGGTGGCCGCTTGTTTACCCCCCAGAACACTTTCGCGGTCGACAACCTTGAAAGTCACTCCCGATGACCCGTGCGCCGGTGTACCGGCTCTCCCCTGTTTTGGATGGCCTGGGCTTAAGGATAGTTGGGAATTCGAGAGGTAAAGGCGAGATACGTAATTAGTTGTGGCAGACCGTTCGTCTGCCGCGCGCAGGCCCACGGCAGCCGGGGCCTGCGCGTGACAAAAAAATTATTCGGCGGTGCCTTGCGCGGTTTCCGACGGATAAGTCGCACGCCACAGCTCGAAGCCGCCGTCCATGCTGTAGACGTCGGAGAAGCCCTGGCTGATCAGGTAGGCGGCCGCGCCCTGGCTGGAATTGCCGTGGTAGCAGACGACAACGGTCGGTGCATCGAGGTCGGCGCCTTGAATGAAGGCGTGCAGCGAGTGGTTGTCCAGATGCTTCGAACCGCTGATATGCAGGGCGGCAAAAGTTGCAGGATCACGGACATCGACCACGACTGCGCCTTGCTCACGCAGGGCATGGGCCTGTTCCGGGGGGATTCGTTTGAATTCGCTCATGGCGGGTTCCTGTAGCTCGGCAGAGTGCGCAGTCTAACGCGGGGCGCTGACTGGTGGAGTTTCGGGGATAAGTGGTGCGACTGATGGCGCAAGCCCGCCGTGTTCATCGCATTTGCATGACACGCGCTCGCCGCTGTCGACGTTCATCAGGGTCAGGCTGCCGCCCCAGACACAACCGGTGTCCAGTGCCGAGATGCCCGGTTCACGGACATCGCCTTCCAGCGCGGCCCAGTGGCCGAAAATGATGCGCAGACCGCGGGTCTTGCGCTCTTTGTGCTGGAACCATGGCTTATAGCCGGGCGGGGCAGTGTCGAGACCTTCCTTGCTCTTGAGGTCGAGCTTGCCCTCGGCGGTGCAGAAGCGCATGCGGGTGAAATAGTTGGTGATGACGCGCAGGCGGGTTACGCCCGTGAGCTCGCTGTCCCACTTCGCCGGCTCATTGCCGTACATGCCATCGAGATACAGCGGAAACAGGTTGTCGTCACGCAGTGCCGCTTCGGCCTCGGCCGCGTACTTCAGGGCCTTGCGCAAGGACCACTGCGGTGGGATGCCTGCGTGCACCATGGCTACTTCGCGTTGTTCGTCGTAGTGCATGAGTTTCTGCTGGCGCAGCCACTCGAGCAGATCGGCTGCGTCGGGGGCTTCAATGATCTCGCGCAGGGTATCGGACTTCTTCAGGCGCTCAATGTTGTTGGCCGCAGCGAGCAGGTGCAGGTCATGGTTACCCAGTACGCAAACCAGCGAATCGCGCATGCCGTAGAGAAAACGCAGGGTCTCCAGCGATTGCGGGCCGCGGTTGACCAGGTCGCCGACCAGCCACAGCCGATCGAGCTTCGGGTCGAAAGCCACTTGCTTGAGCAGACATTTGAGCGGTTCGAGGCAGCCTTGCAGGTCGCCGACGGCGTACGTCGTCATCAGTGCAGGGCTCCGGGGACGGCGAGGCGGAAAGGTTTGATGATCGCGTCGAAATGCTTGCCGTCATCGGCGACCATTTCGTAAGTGCCCTCCATGGTGCCGACCTTGGTGGTCATCACCGTGCCGCTGCTGTAGGTGTGGCTTTTGCCAGCCTCGATCAGCGGTTGCTGGCCGACGACGCCAGCGCCGCGAACCTCTTCGACATGCCCGTCACCGTCGGTAATCACCCAATGTCGTGACATCAGCTGGGCAGGGCGCTCGCCATTGTTCTGCACGGTGATGGTGTAGGCGAAGGCGAAGCGGTTGTGCTCGGGTTGCGATTGTTCTGCCAGGTAGCGGGTAACGACACTGACGTCGACCTGATAACGAGAATCGGACATGCAAAAGGGCCTTAAGCAAAGCGGAACGCGAGGCGTAGCTGATGGGGAATCAGTCTAGGCAAGTATCGGGCAGTAAACCAGAGTGGCGGCCTGCCCGATAGCGTTCATCGCCGGTCAGTCGGCGGCGGGGGCGGCAGGAACCTGCTCGGCGAGCTTGTCGGCCAGGCGCACGAATGCGGCCAGGTCCAGTTGCTCGGGGCGCAGGCTGCCATCGACACCGGCGGCTTCGATCTCGGCAGCGGTCATCAATTGCTTGAGGGTGTTGCGCAGAGTCTTGCGACGCTGGTTGAAGGCTTCGCGAACGACACGCTCGAGCAGGCGATGATCCTTGGCCGGGTGCGGCAGTACCGCATGCGGCACCAGGCGGACGATGGCCGAGTCGACCTTTGGCGGCGGGTTGAAAGCGCCCGGGCCGACGTTGAACAGGTGTTCCACACGGCAGTGATACTGAACCATGATCGACAGACGACCCCAGTCCCCGCCACCCGGGCCTGCGGCCAGGCGCTCGACCACTTCCTTCTGCAGCATGAAGTGCATGTCGCGAATGATGCCGGCGTTGTTCAGCAGGTGGAAAATCAGCGGCGTCGAGATGTTGTACGGCAGGTTGCCGACCACGCGCAGGCTGTTCGGCGCGGCGTTGAGGGTGTTGAAGTCGAACTTCAGCGCATCGCCCTGATGCAGGTTGAAGTTGCTCTTGCCGGCAAACTGCTGGTTGAGGATCGGGATCAGGTCCTTGTCCAGTTCCACCACGTCGAGCTGCGCACCGGAGTTGAGCAGGCCAGCGGTCAGCGCGCCCTGGCCCGGGCCGATTTCCAGCATGCGGTCGCCGGATTTGGCACTGATGGAGCGCAGGATGCGGTCGATGACGCCGGCGTCGTGCAGGAAGTTCTGGCCAAAGCGTTTGCGCGCCTTGTGTTGGTATTGCTCGGTCATAAACGGGTCTCGGCCATCTGGTAGGCGGTTTCCAGGGCGACCTGCAGGCTGCCGGTGTCGATCTTGCCGCTGCCGGCCAGATCCAGGGCGGTGCCGTGATCGACCGAGGTGCGGATGATCGGCAGGCCAAGGGTAATGTTGACTGCGGCGCCGAAGCCTTTGTACTTCAGCACGGGCAGGCCCTGGTCGTGGTACATCGCCAGCACTGCGTCGCAGTGCTCCAGATATTTGGGGGTAAACAGAGTGTCGGCAGGCAGCGGGCCACGAAGGTCCATGCCCTCGCCGCGCAGGCGCTCTAAGGTAGGTTCGATGATGTCGATTTCTTCATGGCCCAGGTGTCCGCCTTCACCGGCGTGCGGGTTGAGCCCACAGACCAGGATGCGTGGCCGGGCGATGCCGAATTTGTCTTGCAGGTCGGCGTGCAGAATCCGCGTGACCCGCTCCAGCCGTTCCGGCGTAATTGCATCGGCAATCTCGCGCAGGGGCAGGTGAGTGGTGACCAGGGCTACGCGCAAACCGCGAGTAGCGAGCATCATCACCACTTGGGCGGTGTGGGTCAGGTCGGCGAGAAATTCCGTGTGTCCGGAGAACGGGATGCCGGATTCGTTGATCACGCCCTTGTGTACAGGGGCGGTGATCATCCCGGCGAAGTCGCCGTTCAGGCAGCCGTTGCCGGCACGGGTCAGGGTTTCGAGGACGAACGCGGCGTTGGCCTTGTCCAGTTGCCCGGCAACCACGGGGGCGCTGAGCGAGGTGTCCCAGACGTACAGGCTGCCGGCCGCTGCTGGCGCATCCGGCCATTGACCGGGTGCCACTTCCAGCAAAGTGACGGCCAGCCCCAGCTGCGCGGCCCGCTCGGTGAGCAGGTCGCGGCTGGTGATGGCAATCAGGGGGTGTGGCTGGGCTTGCGAGGCGAGCAGCAGGCACAGGTCGGGACCGATGCCGGCTGGTTCGCCGGGTGTCAGCGCGAAACGCTTGGGTTTCACTGCGCTGCCTGGTCTGCACCAGGGAGTTTGATTTCTACGTAGGCTTCTTCACGAATCTGACGCAGCCAGTTCTGCAGCTCTTCATCGTACTTTTTGTTACGCAGAACGGTCATCGCTTGTTGCTCGCGGGCCTGTGCGGTGCTGTCGGTGGCGCGGCGGCCAAGGACTTCCAGTACGTGCCAGCCGTACTGGGTCTGGAACGGCTTGGACAGCTGACCTTGTGGGGTCTTGGCCATCACTTCGCGGAATTCCGGTACCAGTGCGTTCGGGTCGATCCAGTTCAGGTCGCCACCGTTGAGCGCCGAACCCGGGTCTTCGGAGTAGTTCTTCGCCAGTTCTGCGAAGTCTTCGCCGGCCAGGATGCGCTCGTACAGCGATTGCACCAGGGCTTTGGTCTTGGCTTCGTCACGGATCGGGCTTGGTTTGACCAGGATGTGGCGCACATGCACCTCATCACGCATCTGCGCTTCGCCACCACGTTTGGCCAGCAACTTGAGGATGATGAAACCACCCGGGGTACGTGCAGGCTGAGTGATGTCGCCAACGGCCATGCTGCTCAGCTCACGATCGAACGGCGGTGGCAGTTGCGCAGCTTTACGCCAGCCCATGTCGCCGCCTTCCAGGGCGTTGTCGCTGCCGGATTTGGCAACGGCCATCTGACCGAAGTCATCGCCTTGCTTGAGCTTCTGGTAAACGTCCATCGCCTGACGGTAAGCGCTCTGAATCGCATCAGAGTTGGCGCTTTCCGGCGTCGGGATCAGGATGTTGGCCAGGTGCAATTCTTCGGACAGCTGCATCTTGCCCAGGTCGGAGGCGAGGAAGTTCTTCACTTCCTGCTCGGAGACCTGAATGCGTTCTGCCACGCGGCGCTGACGCACACGGCTGATGATCATCTCGCGCTTGATCTGGTCACGGGCGTCGTCATAGGACAAACCGTCGTGTGCCAGGGCGGCGCGGAATTGATCCACGGTCATGTTGTTGCGCTGGGCAATCGTACCGACCGCCTGGTTCAGCTCTTCATCGGTAATGCGGATGCCGGAACGCTCGCCGATCTGCAGTTGCAGGTTTTCGACGATCAGGCGCTCGAGCACCTGCTGATCCAGCACGCCTGGAGGCGGCATGCCGCCGCCACGTTTGGCGATGGTCTGCTGAACTTCGTGGACGCGCTGGTCCAGTTGGCTCTGCATGACCACGTCGTTATCAACGATCGCGACCACTTTATCGATGGACTGTACTGCGGCGTTGGCCGCAGTACCCAGGAACAGCGCGCCCAGCAGCAGCGGGCGCAGAGAATCAGAAAGCTTGGTCTTCACGTTGACGATAACCTTGGATGCCTTTGTCGAGGAAGCTCTCTACCTTGGCGCCAGTCAGGCCGCCGAGTCCCTTCAGAACAATTTGGAGGAAGACGCCGTGGTCGCCTTTTTCGTTTTGCGGAGCTTCCTGACTGAATTCGTCGTAGGAAACCCAGTAACGGTTGATCAGGCGCAGTTTCCAGCAGCAGTTGTCGTATTCGAAACCACCGAAGGCTTCCAGCGTACGGTTGCGGTTGTAGTCGTACTGCCAGCGGCTGATCGCGCTCCACTGCGGAACGATCGGCCAGATGACCGAGAAGTCATGCTGCTGGATCTTGTAGTAGTCCTTCACGTAGCCAGGTTGGCCCGGAGTGCCGTAGTCGCCGCCGCCCACAGCCCACTTGCCGGTGTTCTGGTCGTAACGGATCTGGTCGTTGCGATAGCGATAACCGACGTTGACCACCTTGTTCGGGTTGTCTTCCGGCTGGTAGTGGAACATCGCACTGCCGGAGCGCGGGCTGCGGCTGTCCGGATCCCAGTTGTAATCGGCAGTGGTGCGCCAGTCACGGTTCCAGCGATATTCGTATTCGAGGGCGTACGGCGAAACACTGGATTTCGCGTCGTCACGATCCTTGAATGCGATGCCCGGGAGTTGAACTTCACGATCCTTGAAGTAGTAAGCCTGACCGACGCTGATGCGCTGACGTTCGAAGCCGTTATCCTCGATCCAGCGGCTGGTCACGCCCAGCGACAACTTGTTCTCGTCGCCGACACGGTCGGAGCCGGAGAAGCGGTTGTCACGGAACAGCGAGGCATAGTTGAAGGTGTACTCACTGGTGTCGAAGACCGGAATGTCTTCCTGGTCGACCTTCGGTACATACAGGTAGAACAGACGCGGTTCCAGAGTCTGGCGATAGTTCTTGCCGAAGTAGGACGTGTCGCGGTCGAAGTACAGGCCGCTGTCGACGCTGGCGATCGGTACGCCGCGGTTCTGGTTGCTGTCGAAGGTGCCGTTGAGTTTGTCCGACTCGGGACTTTGCGCAGCAATCTGCGACTTGCCGGTGCCGTCCAGATCCAGTTGATACTGGGTGTACTGGTACTTGAGCGATGGCTTGAGGAAGCCATAAGTCCAGTTCATCGGGAGGCTGACACCCGGTTTCAGGTTCAGTCGATCGCCGTTTGCACGGGCCAGACCCTGGATGTTGTTGTCCAGGCGAGGCTCGATAGTACCGTCTTCGTTCACGAAGTTGCCGTCTTTCAAGTCACGATCAAAGCGCACCAGCTCGGTCTCGTAATCGAAATTCAAACCTTCCGGATGGTACGGCAACTGACCATTGAAGGTGATCTGCGGCAGGCGACCGTACGGCGTGACGTTCGAAACGGTAGCCAGTTGATACTGCTGAGCATTCAGGCGTGCGGTGTAGCTGTCGCCTCGGTAAGTCACCGAACCCTGCTGGTTCACGTAGTCAGCGCTCTTCACACCGATCTGATCGGTGGTCAGATCCTGGAAGTAATACGGATCGCTGATCTTGGTGTAGTCGACCTGAGTCATCACACGGGAGTCGAGACCGCCCTTGTGCTGCCAGTTGTACATGTAGCGATTTTTTTCGTAATCGGACTGCTTGCTGCGATCGGTATCTTCGTCGTTCAGATACGCCGCACCAAACTGGCCTTCGCTGGACTTGGTCAGGTAACGGAACTCGCCTTCGACCAGCATGCCCCGCTTGCTCATGTAGCGCGGGTACAACGTGGCATCGTAGTTCGGCGCCAGGTTGAAGTAGTACGGGGTCACCAGCATGAAGCCGGTATCGCTGCCGGTGCCGATGGTCGGCGGCAGGAAACCCGATTGGCGACGATCGTCGATCGGGAAGTAGATGTACGGCGTGTACAGGATCGGGATGTCCTTGACCCGCAGTGTCACGTTGGTCGCGGTACCGAAGCCGGTGGCAGGGTTCAGGGTGATGTTGTTGCCCTTGAGCTGCCAGGCGTTGCTGTTCGGTTCGCACGTGGTGTACGTGCCGTCCTTCAAGCGAATGATCGCGTTTTCGGCACGCTTGGCGTACAGCGCGTTACCGCGGATGCGCGATTTGTGCATCACGTATTCGGCGTTGTCGACCTTGGCTTCACCGGTGTCGAGCTGCACATCGGCGTGGTCGCCGACGATCAGTGCGCCGTTGTCGCGGATGCGCACGTCGCCGTTGAGTTCGGCGCGGCTCTCGGCCTGATACAGGCTGGCCTCGTCGGACTCGACCTGCATGCTGCCCTGACGCAGGACCACGTCGCCGGCCAGCGTACCCACCTGATCTTCGGTGTTGTAGCGCGAGGCTTTGGCGCCGATAAAGGTCGGTGCGTCACTTTTATTCGTCTTGTCATTCATGCCAGGACGAATCGGTTCGATATAGGAACCAGAGCAGTAAGGACCGGTCTCGGCCAATTGGGCGGCGGTGAGCTTCTCGCGCGGAACCCAGTCGAGGTGACTGTAGTCTTCGCTACGGGATTTCAGACCGCGGCCCTTGGCTTCGGTGACCAGCACAGGCTTGGCGCCGGTGTCGGATGTGGAACCGTTCTGGGTCGGGGCTTCGCCGGCGGCGCTGACAGCGCTGCCGTCATGCACCGGACGCGGCGGCAATGCAGCTGCCGGCGTCTTGGGTGCACACGCCCAGCCACCCGTTGCCGAGACGGCGCAGTCATACTGCTCGGCGGCAACAACGAATTGACTGGCCAGAGGTTGCATAGCCAGCAGACTGCCGGTTACCAACAACGGAAATTTTTTACGAAACGCGGGGGATTTCAATGCCATCTTATTAGTCCGGGCTTCCTGCGTGCCATCTGCCCGCGGTGTGGGCCGCACGCCTCTCGATGGTCTGAAAAAGATGCTGGATAATAAAGCATGACCCGCTTGACGGCTAGCGCCGTCGGAGACCCTTGCAATGCCTGACCAAGATGTACGCTTGCAACACCTGAAAGTTTGGCTCGATGAGCAGTTGGCAATCCTGTTTGCAGATCAGGGCTGGGGCGCCGTGCCCCCGGCCACGTTGACCGCGGCCAGCAGTGACGCGAGTTTCCGCCGTTATTTCCGCTGGGAAGGCGCGGGGCGCAGCTTCGTCGTGATGGACGCGCCGCCACCCCAGGAAAACTGCAAACCGTTCGTGGATATCGCCTTTTTGCTGGCGAAATCCGGAATTAACGTGCCGAAAATTTATGCAGAAGACCTCGAACGCGGATTTCTTTTGCTCAATGACCTGGGCAACAAGACCTATCTGGACGTAATCGACAGCGAAAATGCCGACGCTTTGCTCAGCGATGCCCTGCAGGCGCTGTTGGCTTTTCAGCAATTGCCGATGGTCGCACCGCTGCCGAGTTACGACGTGGCACTGCTGCGCCGCGAGCTGGAACTGTTCCCCGAGTGGTACGTAAAGCGCGAACTCGGCATCGAGTTCGACGCGGCACAGCAGCAACAATGGCAAGCCGTCAGCGATCTGCTGATCGACAGCGCCCTGGCCCAGCCGAAAGTGCTGGTGCACCGCGACTACATGCCGCGCAATCTGATGCTCAGCGAGCCGAATCCGGGCGTACTGGACTTTCAGGATGCGGTCTACGGCCCGGTCACCTACGACGTCACCTGCCTGTTCAAGGACGCCTTCCTCAGTTGGCCTGAAGAGCGCGTGCGTGGCTGGCTGGAAAGCTACTGGCAGCAAGCCTCGGCGCTGGACATCCCGGTGCAAGCGGATTTCGAAGACTTCCTGCGTGCCAGCGACCTGATGGGCGTACAACGCCACCTGAAAGTCATCGGCATCTTCGCCCGCATCTGCCATCGCGATGGCAAGCCGCGCTACCTGGCCGACGTGCCGCGTTTCTTCGCCTATATAGAAGCGGTGCTTGCGCGTCGTCCTGAACTGGCGGATCTGCAGGCGTTGCTCGCCAGTCTGCGTGGCGGAGCGACTGCATGAAGGCGATGATTCTGGCGGCAGGCAAGGGCGAGCGCATGCGCCCGCTGACCCTGACCACCCCCAAGCCGCTGGTGCGTGCCGGCGGCGTGCCGTTGATCGAATATCACCTGCGCGCGCTGGCGGCGGCTGGTTTCAGCGAGATCGTGATCAACCATGCCTGGCTCGGTCAGCAGATCGAAGATTACCTGGGCGACGGTTCGCAGTTCGGTGTGAGCATCCAGTACTCGCCGGAAGGTGAGCCGCTGGAAACCGGCGGCGGGATTTTCCGCGCCTTGCCGTTGCTCGGTGACGATGCGTTTCTGGTGGTCAACGGTGACATCTGGACCGATTACGACTTCAGCGTGCTGCATCAGCCGATCAACGGTCTGGCGCATCTCTTACTGGCGGACAACCCGGCTCATCATCCGACGGGCGATTTCACCCTGACTGACGGCCGGATACAGGATGGCCAGCAAGGCGCGCAAACCCTGACCTACAGCGGCATCGCCGTGCTCCATCCGCAGTTGTTCGATGGCTGCGCGGACGGCGCATTCAAGCTCGCACCACTGCTGCGCAAAGCCATGGCTGACGGACAGGTCAGCGGTGAGCGTCTGAAAGGTCACTGGGTGGATGTCGGTACGCATGAGCGTCTGGCCGAAGCTGAAGCATTGATAGAAGCGAGTCGTTGATATGTTGTGGCCAGGGACTCTGATTGGAGCCGGAGCGGGTTTTGCGATCGCCAGCATTCCGGGGGCCATGCTTGGGGCATTGTTGGGACAGGCGCTGGATCGGCGCCTGCACCTGCAAAGCTGGGGGCACTTGCGGGAAAAACTCGGCGGACGGCCGATGTTGCGCAACGACGAATTGCTGTTCGTGTTGCTCGGGCGTCTGGCCAAGAGTGACGGGCGAGTGACGGACGGCCATATCCAGCAGGCGCGCCATGAAATGAACGCCCTGGAAATGAGCGAGCCGGCACGGCGGCGGGCGATTGCTGCGTTCAATCGCGGCAAGTCCGGCGGCGACCGCCTGCGCGGTTATCTGCGCCGTCTGAGTGCTCAGCCGCATGCCGCCGAAGGCGTGTTGCGCGCCTGCTGGCGGATGGTCTGGGCCGACGGTCGCGCGGGCGTGAGTGAGCGTGAATTATTGGCGCAGTGGGGCAAGTGGCTGGGTTGGACAACCCACCAGATTCAGGCGCTGGCCAATGATTACGAGCCCAATAAACGGCCGATTGTCAGTGCCGCGGTGAGTTATCAGGAAGCGATGCGCCTGCTCGGGGTGTCGGCGACCAGCGAGCCGGCGCAGATCAAGCGCGCCTATCGCCGGCTGCTCAGTCGTCATCACCCGGACAAGATCGCCGGCAGCGGCGCGACGCCGGAGCAGGTGCGTGACGCGACCGAGAAAACCCGCGAGCTGCACAACGCGTTTACCCTGATTCGGGCGCGGCGGGATTTTCGCTGATCGTTAGAGGTGAGTTGTTGATGAGGGCCTCTTCGCGAGCAAGCCCGCTCCCACATTGATCGCATTCCTACAGATGGAATGCATTCAAATGTGGGAGCGGGCTTGCTCGCGAATGGGGCGACTCGGTCTATCAGTCAGTCTTCTGCGGATTCAACCAGCCACGCACCCGCCGGAACACCTGCTCCTGCTCAGCCTTTTTATCCGGTAACGCCTTGAGCGCCACCTGGCTGAAGGTCGAAGTCTTCAAGCGCTTGCTGGCCTGCATGCGCTCCAGTGCCGCGTTGCGATCCAGCGCCTTGTCCATGTAGAAAATGTCGGCGGTCGGCAACTTCAGGGTCGGCGTCAGCTCGGCCAGCTGTGGCTTGGCCTTGCTCGGCGTTTGCGCATCGACCATCACCAGTTTCTCGACCTGGGAACTCTGTCGCTCGCTGAGATAGCGCGCCGCCCAGTACGCGCCCGTACCGTGACCGAGGACCACGACCCGGCGTGCGCTTTGCTGCTCGGCGTAGGCGATCGCCGCATCGATCCGCGCAAAGATCCGTTCGGCATCAGCCTTGGATTGTTCTTCAGTCGTTTCGGCGACCACCTGATCCGCCACTTCCGCTTCACCGCCCGCCGCCTGTTCGATCGGTTGCGCAGTGGTGGAATCCTTGCTGCCACTTTCCGGGGCTTTCGGCGCGGCGGCGGGCGCAATCACCCGCGGTGCAATGACATCGCTTTGCAGATCCGGCAGGGTGATACTCAGGCTGCTCCACTCGACATCGGGCAATTTGCTGCGCAATGGGCCGATCACTTGCGGCCAGTCAGCGGTTTCACCGGCGCCAGGGACGATAATCACCGCACCTTTCGGGTCGGCAGTGTTGGCCGGTTTCCACAGGGCGAGGAAAGTATCGGCGCCGGCCTGCAATTGCTGCTGTTCTTGTGCCGGGACTTTGCGTTCGAGTGCTGCGGCTTCTTCCTGACTACGCTCAAGCAGTGGCTGGCGTTCGGCCGGTTTTTCGGCGGCCGGTTGCTCGGCGGTGGAGGCGGGCGCCGGATCGGCGGCTTCGACGGAAAACGCACAAGGCAGGATCAGCGACAGGCACAATGCTGGCATTGCCAGGCGGTAGACAGAGGGCATCGGTTATTCCAGGCCAGAAAAGTATCCCGGCAGCCTAATGGGTTGGTCAGAATTTGTCAGTGTACGAGACTTCAATGATGCATTTTTGCTGCCTGTGGGTTATCGGCTGGTTGTGTTTTCCCTTGATGGGCTGGGCGGCGTCTGCGCCGGCGGCGCACGCGGCGCTGTTGACGCCCGGCGAGCAGCAATGGCTGGCGCAGCACCGAGAGCTGCGCGTCGGTCTGGTGTTGCAGGCACCGTACGCGCAGTACGACCGGCGTCTGCAGCGCTTGTCCGGGGCCAATGTCGAATTGATGAAGTCACTGGCCAAAACCCTGAACGTCGAGCTGAGCTGGCGCAATTTTCAGGACCTGGCGCAACTGGAAGACGCCGCCCGCGAAGGCGAAATCGACATCGCCCCGGGCCTGACTCAGACCCCGGGTGCGCTGCGCCTGTGGCTGTTTTCCGATCCTTACATGCGTGTGCCGCAACTGGTGGTCAGCGACCAGAAGAGCGGCGGCGTGGTCGAGCTGGAAAAGCTCGACAGCCTGTCCCGCGTCGCGGTGCGCATGCCCAGCGTCACCGCCGATTATTTGCGCAGCAATTACCCGCACCTGAATCTGCAAGGCGTGCCGCTGGAGCGTCAGGCGCTGCAACTGTTGTTGACTCAACAAGCGTCCTACGCCGTGATAGATGAAGCACAACTTGGGCGGTTGTCCGCCGAACCCGAGTTCGCCGGGTTGGTGGTGGTCGGCGATATCGGCTTGCCGCAGCTGTTGCGGGTTGCCACGCGGCGCGACTGGCCGCAATTGGCCGGGATCATCGAAAGCGCCTTGCGAGCGATCCCGGCCAAGGATTTGGAGCGCCTGCACAACCAATGGCTGCAACCCAAGTACCCACGGCTGACGGAATCACCGGGGTTCTGGCAGAACCTCAGTCTGCTGTTCGCGGTGTTGCTGCTCAGTTGCCTGGCCATCGTGGTCTGGCAACGACGCCAGCAACACAGCCTCGAACAGCGTCTGCTGGCTGCACGTGAAGACATCGCCCTGCGCGCGGCCAGCGAAGAAGCCTTGCGCCTGACCCAGTTTTCCATCGATCAAAGCACCGTCGGCATTCTCTGGGTCAACTGGGACAGCCATGTGCGCTATGCCAACCGCGCGGCGGAACACATGCTCGGTTATCCACAGGGCGCGCTGATCGAGCGGCCGCTGATCGACTTCGAACCCGGTCTGCACATGGACCGCTGGCTCAACCTGTGGAAACGCGCGCGGGCCAGTGAAGAAGGGCCGCTGAGCTTTGAAACCAGTTGCGTGCGCGCCGATGGCAGCATCCTGCCGGCGGACGTCTCGCTGAGTTTTCTGCGTTTTCGCGACAGCGAGTATCTGGTGGTTTATCTCACCGACGTCACCGAGCGCCGCCGCGCCCTGGCCGCGTTGCAGGAAAGTGAAGCGCGCCTGCAAGGCATCGCCGCCAACGTTCCGGGGCTGGTGTTCCGCCTGGAGCGGGCGGCGGTGACCGGGCAGATCGATTTCGCCTACATCAGCGAGGGCAGCGAGAGTCTGGTCGGCTATGCGCCGGCCGCCATCGCCCATCGCGACATGGGCTTGCGCAGTCTGGTGCACCCGGACGACAGGGCCAGTTACCACCAGACTCAGGATCAGGCGCTGGACACCGACAGTGACTGGTCGTGGCAGGGTCGCATCCTCACCCGTCAGGGCGAGCAGCGCTGGGCCGAGATCAAGGCAATCACCCGACAGCTGGAGGATGGCGCCTATGTCTGGGACGGCATCGTCTGGGACATCAGCGAAAGCAAACGTATCGAGCTGGAGCTGGCCGCCTCCCGCGAGCAACTGCGCGAATTGTCGGCGCACCTGGAAAGCGTGCGCGAAGAAGAAAAGGCACGCATCGCCCGAGAAGTGCACGATGAGCTGGGGCAGATGCTCACGGTGCTGAAGCTGGAAACATCGATGTGCGAACTGGCCTACGCACAACTCGACCCGGGGCTGCACGAGCGCTTGAACAGCATGAAACGCCTGATCGCCCAGTTGTTCCAGCTGGTGCGTGATGTGGCGACGGCGTTGCGCCCGCCGATTCTCGATGCCGGGATTGCTTCAGCGATCGAGTGGCAGGCGCGGCGCTTCGAGGCGCGGACGCAGATTCCGTGTCTGGTGCAGGTGCCGGACAATCTGCCGGCGCTCAGCGATGCCAAGGCGATCGGGCTGTTCCGCATTCTGCAGGAGGCGCTGACCAACGTCATGCGCCATGCTCAGGCGCATACTGTGGAGCTGACACTGGCGCTGGAAGGCGACGAGTTGTGTCTGACGGTCAGCGACGATGGCGTAGGCTTTGTCGCTGCGGCGGATCGGCCAACGTCCTTTGGTTTGGTCGGTATGCGCGAGCGGGTGCTGATCATGGGCGGACGCTTGTTGCTTGAGAGTGAGCCGGGGGAGGGCACCAGTCTGAATGTGTGGGTGCCGGTGGATGAGGTTTGAAGGTTGTGGTGTTTGAGCTGACGCTATCGCGAGCAGGCTCGCTCCCACATTGGAATGCACTTCCCTGTGGGAGCGAGCCTGCTCGCGAATGACCTTGGCGCTGAATAAGAATAATGGAGAAGAACGTGATCCGTGTATTGGTAGCCGAAGACCACACCATCGTCCGTGAAGGCATCAAGCAATTGATCGGCCTGGCCAAGGATCTGCAAGTGGTGGGGGAGGCGAGCAATGGCGAGCAGCTCCTCGAAACCTTGCGCAGCGTGCCGTGTGAAGTGGTGTTGCTGGACATCTCGATGCCTGGCGTCAATGGGTTGGAGGCGATTCCGCGGATTCGCGCGCTGAACAATCCACCGGCGATTCTGGTGCTGTCGATGCACGACGAGGCGCAAATGGCCGCCCGTGCACTGAAGGTCGGCGCCGCCGGCTATGCGACCAAGGACAGCGATCCGGCATTGCTGCTGACGGCGATTCGCAAGGTGGCGGCCGGCGGGCGCTACATCGACCCGGAACTGGCCGACCGCATGGTCTTCGAAGTCGGCCTGACCGACACGCGTCCGTTGCATTCGCTGCTGTCCGAGCGTGAGTTCTCGGTGTTCGAGCGCCTGGCCCAGGGCGCCAACGTCAACGACATCGCCCAGCAACTGGCGCTGAGCAGCAAGACCATCAGCACCCACAAGGCGCGGCTGATGCAGAAGCTCAACATCACCTCGCTGGCCGAGCTGGTCAAATACGCGATGGAGCACAAACTCCTCTGAGAACACCGTATTTCTAATGTGGGAGCGGGCTTGCTCGCGAATGCGGTGGGTCATCCAATCATTCATTGACTGACATACCGCATTCGCGAGCAAGCCCGCTCCCACAGGGAATCTCCATCTGGCCTGCCATTGTGGGCATATCCATTAGCGACAGGCGCTTTTGCCTGTTCTTGCAGCTTGCAGCTCATCGCTTGCCGCTGCGTTTGCCAAAACGCGCCATCCTTGTAGGGCAATCCCTACCCCCAACCTTCCATCCGGCTGAGGCGATTCTCTCCTGCGCCCCGATTTGCGTGGCTGGCGCCAGCCACTAGGCTTAATCCACAGCAGTTACCAATAACAAAGGTGTGGGTATGAGCCAGGTCGATTCAAACGCAGGGGCCAGTGACGTGCTGGTCAGCTTTCGTGGAGTGCAGAAGAGCTACGACGGCGAGAACCTGATCGTCAAAGACCTCAACCTGGACATTCGCAAAGGCGAGTTCCTGACCCTGCTCGGGCCGTCCGGCTCGGGCAAGACCACCAGTCTGATGATGCTCGCCGGGTTCGAAACCCCGACCGCTGGCGAAATCCTCCTGGCCGGCCGTGCAATCAACAACGTGCCGCCGCACAAGCGTGACATCGGCATGGTGTTCCAGAACTACGCGCTGTTCCCGCACATGACCGTGGCCGAGAACCTGGCCTTTCCGCTGACCGTACGTGGCCTGAACAAGAGCGACGTCAGCGACAAGGTCAAGAAGGTCCTGAGCATGGTCCAGCTTGACGCGTTCGCTTCGCGCTATCCGGCACAACTCTCCGGCGGTCAGCAGCAGCGTGTGGCGCTGGCGCGGGCGCTGGTGTTCGAACCGCAACTGGTGCTGATGGACGAACCGCTGGGCGCCCTCGACAAGCAACTGCGCGAACACATGCAGATGGAGATCAAGCACCTGCACCAGCGCCTCGGCGTGACCGTGGTCTACGTGACCCACGACCAGGGTGAAGCGCTGACCATGTCCGACCGCGTCGCCGTGTTTCATCAGGGCGAGATCCAGCAGATCGCCCCGCCGCGCACGCTTTACGAAGAACCGAAAAACACCTTCGTCGCCAACTTCATCGGCGAGAACAACCGCCTCAATGGCCGACTGCTCAGCCAGAGCGGCGAGCGTTGCGTGGTCGAGTTGGGTCGCGGCGAGAAGGTCGAGGCGCTGGCGGTCAACGTCGGCCAGACCGGCGAACCCGTGACTCTGTCGATTCGCCCGGAGCGCGTGAGCCTCAACGGTTCGAGCGACCAATGCGTCAACCGCTTCTCAGGGAGGGTGGCGGAATTCATCTATCTGGGCGACCACGTCCGGGTGCGCCTGGAAGTCTGCGGCAAGACCGACTTCTTCGTGAAACAGCCGATTGCCGAGCTCGATCCAGCGCTCGCGGTCGGCGACGTGGTTCCGCTTGGCTGGCAGGTCGAGCACGTTCGCGCACTCGATCCTCTTCTAGAGGCGCACTAAGCGCCCCGGCAATACCAACACCAACCCTGCACGTGGAGAGAACAATAAATGTTGAGATCCCTGAAGTTCACCGCCCTGACCCTGGGCCTGATGGGTGCGGCCAGCGCTATGGCCGCCGGTCCCGATCTGACTGTGGTGTCGTTTGGCGGGGCGAACAAGGCGGCGCAAGTCAAAGCCTTCTACGCACCGTGGGAAGCGGCGGGCAACGGCAAGATCGTTGCCGGCGAGTACAACGGCGAAATGGCCAAGGTCAAAGCCATGGTCGACACCAAGAGCGTGTCGTGGGATCTGGTGGAAGTTGAATCGCCAGAGCTGTCCCGTGGTTGCGATGAAGACATGTTCGAACAGCTCGACCCGGCGCTGTTCGGCAAGACTGAAGACTACGTCAAAGGCGCGATTCAGCCATGCGGCGTGGGCTTCTTCGTCTGGTCGACCGTGCTCGCGTACAACGCCGACAAGCTGAAAACCGCGCCAACCAGTTGGGCCGATTTCTGGGACACCAAGAAATTCCCGGGCAAGCGTGGCCTGCGCAAAGGCGCCAAGTACACCCTGGAATTCGCGCTGATGGCCGACGGTGTTGCACCGAAGGACGTTTATAAAGAGCTGGCGAGCAAGGGTGGGCAGGATCGCGCGTTCAAGAAACTCGATGAACTCAAGCCGAGCATTCAGTGGTGGGAAGCCGGCGCGCAACCACCGCAATACCTTGCTTCCGGTGACGTGGTCATGAGCTCGGCCTACAACGGTCGAATCGCCGCCGTGCAGAAAGAATCCAACCTGAAAGTGGTGTGGAATGGCGGCATCTACGACTTCGATGCGTGGGCCATCCCGAAAGGTCTGGACGCCAAGCGCGCCGAAGCGGCGAAGAAATTCATCGCCTACTCGGTTCAGCCGCAGCAACAGAAGACCTACTCGGAAAACATCGCCTACGGCCCGGCCAACACTCAAGCCGTACCGCTGCTGAGCAAGGACGTGCTGAAAGACATGCCGACCACCCCGGAAAACATCGCCAACCAGGTGCAGATCGACGTCAGCTTCTGGGCTGACAACGGCGAGCAACTGGAGCAGCGCTTCAATTCCTGGGCTGCGAAATAACCACAGTCTGAAGGAAGACTTTGTGGCGAAGGAGCTTGTGTGGTGAGGGGATTTATCCCCGATGGGTTGCGAAGCAGCCCCCGAAGCCATACCCGCTCGGTGTGTCAGATAAACCGGATTCTCAGGTTTTACGACTGCTGCGCAGCCGATCGGGGATAAATCCCCTCGCCACAAAAACTCCTCTGAGACCTGTGGTGTTTCAACACAACAGAGGTGGTTCGCCACCTCTGTAACGATCAAAGATTTGCGGAGTACGTCATGGCCATCGCCGTTCCCCTGAACGAGGGCGCCAGCCCCACCTTGAAGCAGAAGCTCAAGCGCGCCGAGCGGGTCAACCGCTGGAAGGCTCAGGCGTTGATTGCGCCGCTGGTGCTGTTTCTGTTGCTGGTGTTTCTGGTGCCGATCGTGGCGCTGCTCTACAAAAGCGTCGGCAACCCGGAAGTGGTCGGCGGCATGCCGCGCACCGTGGCGGCCATCGCCAGTTGGGACGGCCGTGGCCTGCCCGCTGAACCGGTGTACAAAGCGGCCGGCGAAGATCTCGCCGAAGCCCGCAAAAACCAGACGCTGGGCGATCTGTCCAAGCGCTTGAACATGGAGTTGGCCGGCTATCGCAGCCTGCTGACCAAAACTGCCCGGGCGCTGCCCTTCGCCAGCGAACCGGCCTCCTATAAAGAAGCCCTCGAAGCGCTCGATGAGCGTTGGGGCGATCCGGCCTACTGGCAAGCGGTCAAACGCAACACCAGCAGCATCACGCCTTACTACCTGCTGGCGGCGGTGGATCACCGTATCGATGATCTCGGCGAACTGGCCCCGGCCACCCCGGATCAGGCGATCTACCTCGACATCTTCGCCCGCACGTTCTGGATGGGCCTGATCATCACCGTGATCTGTCTGTTCCTCGCCTATCCACTGGCCTACCTGCTGGCGAACCTGCCATCACGGCAGAGCAACCTGCTGATGATTCTGGTGCTGCTGCCGTTCTGGACCTCGATTCTGGTGCGGGTCGCGGCGTGGATCGTGTTGCTGCAATCGGGCGGGCTGATCAACAGCGCACTAATGGCGATGGGCATCATTGATAAGCCGCTGGAGCTGGTGTTCAACCGCACCGGGGTCTACATCTCGATGGTGCACATTCTGCTGCCGTTCATGATTCTGCCGATCTACAGCGTGATGAAAGGCATCTCGCCAACCTACATGCGCGCCGCCATCTCGTTGGGCTGCCATCCGTTCGCCAGTTTCTGGCGGGTGTATTTCCCGCAGACTTATGCCGGCGTCGGTGCCGGTTGCCTGTTGGTGTTCATCCTCGCCATCGGCTACTACATCACCCCGGCGCTGCTCGGCAGCCCGAACGATCAGATGGTCAGTTACTTCGTCGCGTTCTACACCAACACCAGCATCAACTGGGGCATGGCCACTGCACTGGGCGGCCTGTTGCTGCTGGCGACCGTGGTGCTTTATCTGATCTACAGCTGGCTGGTGGGCGCCAGTCGCCTGCGCCTGAGCTAAGGGGAATTTGAAATGCTGAGTCCTTACATGTCGCCCATCGAACGGGTGTGGTTCTACAGCTTGCGGATCCTCTGTGGCCTGATCCTGCTGTTCCTGATTCTGCCGGTACTGGTGATCGTGCCGCTGTCGTTCAACTCCGGCAGTTTTCTGGTGTACCCACTGCAGGGCTTCTCCCTGCACTGGTATCAGGACTTCTTCGCCTCGGCGGAATGGATGCGCTCGCTGAAGAACAGCATCATCGTCGCTCCTGCGGCGACCGTGCTGGCGATGGTCTTCGGCACCCTGGCCGCCATTGGCCTGACCCGTGGCGATTTCCCCGGTAAGGCGCTGGTGATGGCGCTGGTGATTTCGCCGATGGTGGTGCCGGTGGTGATCATTGGTGTGGCGAGTTATCTGTTCTTCGCGCCGCTGGGTCTGGGCAACAGCTTCTTCTCGCTGATCGTGGTGCACGCAGTGCTGGGTGTGCCGTTCGTGATCATCACCGTGTCGGCGACGTTGCAGGGGTTCAACCACAATCTGGTGCGGGCGGCGGCCAGCCTTGGCGCTTCGCCATTGACCACGTTCCGTCGGGTGACCCTGCCGTTAATTGCGCCGGGGGTGATTTCCGGGGCGCTGTTTGCCTTTGCCACTTCGTTCGATGAAGTAGTGGTGACGCTGTTCCTCGCCGGCCCCGAGCAAGCGACCTTGCCACGGCAGATGTTCAGCGGGATCCGCGAGAACCTCAGCCCGACGATTGCGGCGGCGGCCACCTTGCTGATCGCTTTTTCGGTGATTTTGTTACTGACGCTGGAATGGCTGCGTGGCCGTAGCGAGAAACTGCGTACCGCGCAGGTCTGACGCCCAGATCAAAAGCCACCCCCTCACCCCAGCCCTCTCCCCCAAGGGGGCGAGGGGGAAAGGGAGCAGATCTTCATGCTGTTCAGAATATGAGTTCGACTCGGTATTGCACGTCGATGGACTTCGAGAGTGCAGCTCGGTCAGTCCCCTCTTCCTCCGGGAGAGGGTTAGGGTGAGGGGCTTTTGCTCTTGATTATTCACCAACTGAATACCAGACAACCCCAAACCCTCAGCTACGCTTGTGCTCAGCTCCCACATCTATAAGAGGCTGCGCACGATGAGTCTGTCCCAGTTCAAAATTGCTCACAAACTGATCACCGGCGCCGGGGCCATCGAGCAACTGGCGGCGGAGCTCACGCGGCTGGATATCGACAACCCGCTGATCGTCACCGACGCCGCGCTGGTCAAGTCCGGCACCGTGGAGCTGGCGCTGTGCCAATTGGGCGGGCGCGAGTACGAGATTTTTGATCGGGTGCTGCCGGACCCGGAAATCGCCATCGTCGAAGATTGCATGCGCGTGTATCGCGAGGGCGGGCATGACGGCTTGATCGGTCTCGGTGGCGGCAGTGCCATCGACATCGCCAAGAGTGTCGCCGCGTATGCCGGATACCACGGCGCGCTGGAAGACCTGTTCGGCGTCGATCAGGTGCCGCGCAAAGGCCCGCCGCTGATCGCCATCCCGACCACCGCCGGCACCGGCTCGGAAGTGACTAACGTCGCCATCCTCTCCGACAAGGTCGCGCAACTGAAGAAAGGCATCGTCAGCGACTACCTGTTGCCGGACGTGGCGCTGGTCAGCCCGCAAATGACCCTGACCTGCCCGCGCAGCGTCACCGCCGCCAGTGGCGTCGATGCGCTGGTGCATGCCATCGAATCCTATCTGTCGGTCAACGCTTCGCCGATCACCGACTCGCTGGCGCTCGGCGCAATCAGGTTGATTGCCCGGTCGCTGCCCAAGGCCTACGCCAATGGCGCCAATCTGCAAGCCCGGGAAGACATGGCCACCGCCAGCCTGATGGCCGGCATGGCGTTCGGCAATGCCGGAGTCGGCGCGGTGCATGCGTTGGCCTATCCGTTGGGCGGGCGCTTCAACATCGCCCATGGCGTCAGTAACGCGTTGTTGCTGCCGTATGTCATGACCTGGAACAAGATGGCCTGCGTCGAGCGCATGCAGGATATCGCCGAAGCCATGGGTGTGAAGACCGTTCATCTGAGCGCCACCGAGGCGGCGGACAAAGCCGTGCAGGCAATGACCGAACTGTGCGCGGCGGTGGAAATTCCGGCCGGGCTGCGCAGTTTTGGCGTTCCGCAAGAGGCGATCCCGGCCATGGCCGTGGAGGCCGCGGGAATCGAGCGTTTGATGCGCAACAACCCGCGCAAGCTCAGCGCTGCGGATATCGAGAAGATCTACCGGGCGGCGTACTGATCATCGCGGTCACGGTGCGCGCACGGAAACTTGAGGTATACAATGCGCGCCATCGTGATTTAGCTCAGAAAAGGTGCGTCATGCAGCCCTTCGTAATTGCTCCGTCGATTCTCTCCGCCGACTTCGCCCGCCTCGGCGAGGAAGTGGACAACGTTCTGGCCGCCGGTGCCGACTTCGTTCACTTCGATGTCATGGACAACCACTACGTGCCGAACCTGACCATCGGCCCGATGGTTTGCGCGGCCCTGCGCAAGTACGGCATCACTGCGCCGATCGACGCACACCTGATGGTCAGCCCGGTGGATCGCATTGTCGGCGACTTCATTGAGGCCGGCGCCACTTACATCACCTTCCACCCGGAAGCCACGCTGCACGTCGATCGTTCGCTGCAACTGATCCGTGAAGGCGGCTGCAAATCCGGTCTGGTGTTCAACCCGGCGACCCCGCTGGACGTGCTCAAGTACGTGATCGACAAGGTCGACATGGTCTTGCTGATGAGCGTCAACCCGGGCTTCGGCGGGCAGAAGTTCATTCCTGGCACCCTCGACAAACTGCGCGAAGCGCGGGCGATCATCGATGCCTCGGGCCGTGACATTCGTCTGGAAATCGACGGCGGCGTCAACGTCAACAACATCCGTGAAATCGCGGCCGCTGGCGCTGACACCTTTGTGGCCGGCTCGGCAATCTTCAATGCGCCGAACTATCAGGAAGTCATCGACAAGATGCGTTCCGAACTGGCGCTGGCGCGCCCATGAGCGGTTTTGAGCAGCTGTTCCCGGGGCAACTGCCACGGTTGGTGATGTTCGATCTGGATGGCACGTTGATCGACTCGGTTCCCGACCTGGCGGCGGCGGTGGACACCATGCTGCTCTCCCTCGGCCGCAAGCCTGCCGGTATCGAGGCGGTACGCGAGTGGGTCGGCAATGGCGCACCGGTGCTGGTGCGCCGGGCGCTGGCCGGTGGCATCGATCATTCGGCGGTGGATGACGTCGAGGCCGAGCACGCGCTGGAAGTATTCATGGAAGCCTATGGCGCGAGCCACGAGTTGACCGTGGTCTATCCCGGCGTACGCGACACTCTCAAATGGCTGCACAAACAGGGCGTGGCCATGGCATTGATCACCAACAAGCCGGAGCGTTTTGTCGCGCCGCTGCTGGATCAGATGAAGATCGGCCGCTACTTCAAGTGGATCATCGGCGGCGACACCCTGCCGCAAAAGAAACCCGACCCGGCGGCACTGTTCTTCGTGATGAAGATGGCCAACATCCCGGCCTCGCAATCGCTGTTCGTCGGCGATTCGCGCAGCGACGTGCTGGCGGCGAAAGCGGCGGGGGTCAAGTGCGTGGCGCTGAGCTACGGCTACAACCACGGTCGACCGATTGCCGAGGAATCCCCGGCACTGGTGATCGACGATCTGCGCAAGCTAATTCCCGGTTGCCTCGGTACAGCCGCTGAGATAACGTTGCCCGACGCTGCTCAATCCCATTCTGGAAACGCCATCGTGGTGGTCACCCGCAAACTCTGGATGAAAGTCATCAAGGCCCTGGCCCGCTGGCGTTGGCGCGCCTGACTGATGCCTGGCCGGCTTGCCGGCGCGTTTGCACACCTGACTGATTTGCCCCTCACACCACGAGGCACCCCATGATCCGCGAAGAATTCCTGCGCCTGGCCGCTGACGGCTACAACCGCATTCCGTTGGCCTGCGAAACCCTGGCCGACTTCGACACCCCGCTGTCGATCTACCTGAAACTGGCCGACCAGCCAAACTCCTACCTGCTCGAATCGGTGCAGGGTGGCGAGAAATGGGGCCGTTACTCGATCATCGGCCTGCCGTGCCGCACCGTGCTGCGGGTGCACGACCATCACGTGAGCATCACCGTCGATGGCGTCGAGACCGAAAGCCATGACGTCGAAGACCCGCTGGCTTTCGTCGAAACCTTCAAGGCCCGCTACAACGTGCCGACCATCGCCGGTCTGCCGCGTTTCAACGGTGGCCTGGTCGGTTACTTCGGTTATGACTGTGTGCGTTATGTCGAGAAGCGTCTGGGCAAATGCCCGAACCCGGACCCACTGGGCGTGCCGGACATTCTGCTGATGGTTTCCGATGCAGTGGTGGTGTTCGACAACCTCGCCGGCAAGATGCACGCGATTGTCCTCGCCGATCCGGCGCAAGCCGATGCTTACGAGCAGGGTCAGGCGCAATTGCAGGCACTGCTGGAGAAACTGCGCCAGCCGATCACCCCGCGCCGTGGCCTGGATTTCAGCAAGCAACAAGCGGCTGATCCGCTGTTCCGCTCCAGTTTCACCCAGAGCGACTACGAAAAAGCCGTCGACACCATCAAGGAATACATCCTCGCGGGCGATTGCATGCAGGTCGTGCCGTCGCAGCGCATGTCGATCGACTTCAAGGCGGCGCCGATCGATCTGTATCGTGCCCTGCGTTGCTTCAACCCGACGCCGTACATGTACTTCTTCAACTTCGGCGACTTCCACGTCGTCGGCAGTTCGCCGGAAGTGCTGGTACGGGTCGAAGACAACCTGATCACCGTGCGCCCGATTGCCGGCACTCGTCCACGCGGAGCCACCGAAGAGGCGGATCTGGCGCTGGAAGAGGATCTGCTGTCGGACGACAAGGAGATCGCCGAGCACTTGATGCTGATCGACCTTGGTCGTAACGACACTGGCCGGGTTTCGGAAATCGGCTCGGTGAAACTCACCGAGAAAATGGTCATCGAGCGCTATTCCAACGTGATGCACATCGTCTCCAACGTCACCGGCCAGTTGAAGGCCGGGCTGACCGCGATGGACGCGCTGCGGGCGATTCTGCCGGCGGGCACCTTGTCCGGCGCACCGAAGATCCGTGCGATGGAAATCATCGACGAACTGGAGCCAGTCAAGCGTGGCGTGTATGGCGGTGCGGTCGGTTACTTTGCCTGGAACGGCAACATGGACACAGCGATTGCGATTCGTACCGCGGTGATCAAGAACGGCGAACTGCACGTGCAGGCCGGTGGCGGCATCGTTGCCGACTCGGTGCCGGCGCTGGAGTGGGAAGAAACCCTGAACAAACGCCGCGCGATGTTCCGCGCCGTGGCCCTGGCTGAGCAGACCCCGGAAAGCTGAGTCCACACAATCCCCCTGTGGGAGCGGGCTTGCTCGCGAATACGGGCTGGCATTCAAAATGGATGTCGGCTGATACACCGCTTTCGCGAGCAAGCCCGCTCCCACATTGTGTTGTGATCAGCCATAAAAAAACGCGGCGCCTGTGAGGGCGCCGCGTTTTTTATGCCAGCAGATCAGAAATCGAGACTGACCCCGACGTTCACCCCCTGCTGGGTAAAGTCATCATCCTTGCGCACGTTGTAGCTGGCGCGCAACGCCAAATCCTGCGTGAGCTTATGGCTCACGCCCAGGTTCAGGCGATTGAGGTTGGTCTGCGGCTCGTAGCCTTCGAGCGTGAAACGGTTGCCCGGCAGGCTGTTGAGGTTGATGGTCAGATCCTGGCGGTCGTCGTTGTACTCACGTTCGTGAGCGAACTCACCGAACACTTCAGTCTGCGCGGTGATCTGGTACTTGCCTTGGATACCCACGCCCAGACGCCGCGAGTTGCGCGACTGGTCATCGAAGGTCAGCGCTGTGGAATCCGCGCCTTTTTCCGAGTAGCCATCGACTTCGGTCTTGCCAAAGTCGGCGCTGACGAACGGCGACAGGTGCCACGGGCTGCTGGCCTGCTGCGCGATGTCGTAGCCGAGGCGGCCGCTGATCGCCAGCACGTAACCGTCGGTATCGCCTTTCTCTCCGCGCTCGTTGACCCCAAGCTGGAATTTACGCTTGAGGCTGTCGTAGTCGAGTTTGCCGGCGGTCATCGCCAGATCGCCCCACCAGCGGTTTTGCTGATACTGGGCGAACGCGGTGCCCATGTAGGAGTTGAGTTTGTATTCCGAGTCGGCGTCGCCGGCTTCGAGTTTCTGGTTATAGAAACCTGCGGCCAAACCGACGCGCCAGGCTTCGTTGACGCGATAGCTGCCGCCGATGTTCAGGTTGTAGCCGTTGCCGTCGGCACTGGCGGCGCTGTGTTGGCCGTCGAAGTCCTGATGTTGACCGCCGCCGGCAACGATGGCGCGCCATTGGCCCACGGCTTGCCAGTTTTCCCAATCGGCCAGCCATTGATTGCGCAGTTCATCCTGATGCGCGCGCAACGAACCCTGGGCCATTTCCGGCAGCAGGGTCAGCTCCCAAGGGGCGGCGAGCAGCGAGTAGGCGTAGTCGGCAATCAAGCGCTGGCCGGCTTCGGTCGGGTGCACTGCGTCGTTGTAGATCAGCTTGGTCGGATCCGGCGTAGCGCTGTTGATGCCGTATCGGGCGTTCTCGGTGCAACTGTTGCCGCTGAAGCAGGTGGCCGTCAGGTTCTGGTCGGTCGCGAGGCCGAACTGCGCCGGGTTGGCGAACGCTTCTTTGAGCAGCACCGGGATGTTCAGCGGGATGATTTCGGCGTTGATGCCCTGCAACTGCTTGACCAGCTCGGTGTTGAACTGGGCGCTGAGCTGCGAGGTGAAACCCTGCAGCGGCGAGCCGTTGATGGCCGGGGTCAGGCCGATGTCCGGCAGCAGCCAGACCATGATGTATTTGGCGCCGGCGCCTTGCAGCGTGCGGGCGCTGTCGGCCAGGCGATCGGCTGCGGCGCTGGCCTGATCGAGACTGAGTACGCGGCCTTGAAGGAAATCGTTGCCGCCCCCCGACAGGTAATACAGCGCGTTCGGGTCGGCACGGAAGCCGTTCGACGGCAGGTAACCGCTGCGGGTGCGTTCGCCGGTGGCGGACTGGGTGGTGATCGAGTCGAGGATCTGGTCGGTACGGTAACCGCCCACCGCCCAGTTGTTGCCATCGGCCAGACCTTCACCGGCGCGCACGGCCGAGGACGAGGAGGCGGTCTGGTCGGGGTTGAAACCCAGTTTGCCGCCGATGATCTGGGTGGCGTTGAGGTCACGGTTTTCTCCGGTGCCGTCCTTGTACAGCGGGCCGGTGCGGTTGGTGTAGCGTTGCGTGGCGCCGGCCGGGCCGCCGCTGTCCTTGAAGGTCCCGGCATCGTTCAGGCTGTCGCCGAAGACGATGAAGTTGGAGTAGGGCGCGGGTGCTGCGTACGCCTGGGCGCAAGCCATGGCGAGCAGGCAACCGGCGAGCGGTACAAACAACGTCTGTTTGATCATGAGCAAGTCCGTTTATTTATTGTTGTAGGTGAACGAAACGACAGTACCAAAAACTCCCGGCGTTTTGCCATCGGTCGCGAAGCCTCCCTTAGTTTTGTCCCCCGTCAGCCCCGCCATATTGCACGCTCCGTCCAGCTAAGTTACTGTGCCGGAACGTATGAACGAGACCTTCCCCGTGTTGATCGTCAGCAAACTTCTGGATCAAGTCATCAAGGCACACGCCCGTTGGCGTTGGCGCGCCTGAATCTTTTCTGCCGGCCCGGCCGGATCTGTATCGCTTTGCCTTCCTTACCCGTTTGAAATGCCGCTGTGCCGACGCCACCTGCGCGTCCGACATCGTGCAGCGCCCTGCGGGCAAGTCATTCGAAGGCTGTCTTCAAGTCAGAATTCAAGAGGTTCGAAACGCCATGTTGCTGATGATCGACAACTACGACTCCTTTACTTACAACGTTGTGCAGTACCTCGGCGAGCTGGGTGCCGAGGTCAAAGTCGTGCGCAACGACGAACTGACCGTCGCCGAAATCGAAGCGCTCAACCCCGAGCGCATCGTGGTCTCGCCAGGCCCGTGCACGCCGACCGAAGCCGGCATTTCCATCGAAGCCATCAAGCATTTCGCCGGCAAATTGCCGATCCTCGGCGTCTGCCTCGGCCATCAATCGATTGGCCAAGCGTTCGGCGGCGATGTCGTGCGTGCCCGTCAGGTGATGCACGGTAAGACTAGTCCGGTATTCCACGAGGACAAGGGCGTTTTCGCCGGTCTGAATCATCCGCTGACGGTTACCCGCTACCACTCGCTGATCGTCAAGCACGATACTTTGCCCGAGTGCCTGGAGCTGACCGCGTGGACCCAGCACGACGACGGCTCGGTCGACGAAATCATGGGCCTGCGGCACAAGACCCTGAACATTGAGGGCGTGCAGTTCCACCCTGAGTCGATCCTGACCGAGCAGGGCCATGAACTGTTTGCCAACTTCCTCAAACAAACCGGCGGCACGCGCTAAGGACTTCCCATGAATATCAAGACAGCCCTGAGCCGTATCGTCGAACACCTCGACCTCAGCACCGAAGAAATGCGCGACGTGATGCGCGAAATCATGACCGGTCAATGCACCGAGGCGCAGATCGGCGCATTCATGATGGCCATGCGCATGAAGAGCGAGAGCATCGATGAAATCGTCGGCGCCGTTTCGGTGATGCGTGAGCTGGCCGATCAGGTCGAACTCAAGACCCTCGACGGCGTGGTCGATGTGGTCGGCACTGGCGGTGACGGTGCGAACATTTTCAACGTGTCGACGGCGTCCGCGTTTGTCGTCGCGGCAGCCGGTTGTACCGTGGCCAAGCACGGCAACCGCGCGGTATCGGGCAAGAGCGGCAGCGCCGACTTGCTCGAAGCAGCCGGCATCTACCTGAACCTGACGCCGGTACAGGTCGCCCGTTGCATCGACAACGTCGGCATCGGTTTCATGTTTGCCCAGACTCATCACAAAGCCATGAAGTACGCCGCTGGCCCGCGTCGCGATCTCGGCCTGCGTACGCTGTTCAACATGCTCGGCCCGCTTACGAATCCGGCCGGTGTCAAACATCAGGTGGTGGGCGTGTTTACGCCCGCGCTGTGCCGGCCATTGGCCGAAGTCTTGCAGCGCCTGGGCAGCAAGCACGTACTGGTGGTGCATTCGAAGGACGGTCTGGACGAGTTCAGTCTCGCCGCGCCGACCTTCGTCGCTGAACTGAAGAACAACGAAATCACCGAATATTGGGTCGAGCCGGAAGATCTGGGCATGAAGAGCCAGAGCCTGCACGGCCTCTCGGTCGAAGGCCCGGAAGCGTCGTTGGCGCTGATTCGCGATGCGCTGGGCAAGCGCAAGACCGAGAACGGCCAGAAAGCTGCCGAAATGATTGTGCTCAATGCCGGTGCGGCGCTGTACGCGGCTGACCTGGCGACCAGTCTCAAAGAAGGCGTGGCACTTGCGCACGATGCTCTGCACACCGGTCTTGCTCGGGAAAAACTCGAGGAGTTGGGTGCCTTTACCGCGGTATTCAAAGTGGAGAATGAGGGATGAGTGTACCGACGGTTCTGGAAAACATTCTGGCGCGCAAAGTCCAGGAAGTCGCCGAGCGTAGCGCTCGCGTCAGCCTGAGCGAGCTGGAAAGTCTGGCCAAGGCGGCCGATGCACCCCGTGGTTTTGCCCAGGCATTGCTGGCGCAGGCCAAGAAGAAGCAACCGGCGGTGATCGCCGAAATCAAAAAGGCTTCGCCGAGCAAAGGCGTGATCCGCGAGAACTTCGTGCCTGCCGACATTGCCAAGAGCTACGAGAAGGGCGGTGCGACCTGTCTGTCCGTACTGACTGATATCGACTACTTCCAGGGCGCCGATGCCTACCTGCAACAGGCCCGCGCCGCGTGCAAATTGCCGGTGATCCGCAAGGACTTCATGATCGATCCGTACCAGATCGTCGAAGCCCGCGCGCTGGGCGCCGACTGCGTGCTGTTGATCGTCTCCGCACTGGACGACGTGAAAATGGCTGAGCTGGCCTCGGTGGCCAAAGGCGTGGGTCTCGATGTGCTGGTGGAAGTGCACGATGGCGATGAGCTGGAACGCGCACTGAAAACCCTCGACACGCCGCTGGTCGGGGTCAACAACCGCAACCTGCACACCTTCGACGTCAGCCTGGAAACCACCCTCGACCTGCTGCCGCGCATCCCGCGCGACCGTATGGTGATTACCGAGAGCGGCATCCTCAACCGTGCCGATGTCGAGTTGATGGAAATCAGCGACGTTTATGCGTTCCTGGTGGGCGAAGCGTTCATGCGCGCGGAAAGCCCGGGCACCGAACTGCAGCGCCTGTTCTTCCCGGAGCGTGGCGTTCCGGTCAGTGGTTCGACTCTCGACTGATTGCCGTTAGACCGAGTCGACCCCTTCGCGAGCAAGCCCGCTCCCACATTTGGAATGCATTTCCCCCTGTGGGAGCGGGCTTGCTCGCGAAAGGGCCTTCAAATTTCCCGAAGATTTACGATCTGCCGGAGTTCTCCATGTCGCTGCCAACCCCCCTGACCATCGAAGCCGGCCTCAAGGCCGAGCAAGACCTGTTGGCCTCGATCTGCGCCGGCGACGCCGAATTCGGCCTGCTGTTCTGGCAACCGAGCGATTGCGCTCTGGTCATGCCGCGCCGGCTCAATCGTCTGCCCGGTTTTGACCACGCCTGTGAAGTCTCCGCTGCTGCCGGCTGGCCAGTCTTGCTGCGGGAAACCGGCGGTGAACCGGTCCCGCAATCCGCTTCAACCATCAACATCGCATTGGTTTACGCCCCGCCCCGCAGCGAGGGCGATCTGAACCGCATCGAAACCGGTTACCGGCGCCTGTGTGATCCGATCTGTGAATTGCTCGATGAGTTGGGTGGTGTGTCGTCGTTGGGCGAAATCGACGGCGCGTTCTGCGACGGTCGTTTCAACGTCAATCTCGACGGCCGCAAGATGGTCGGCACCGCTCAGCGCTGGCGCCAGAGTCAGGGCGGGCAGCGTCCGGTGGGGCTGGTGCACGGGGCGATGCTGATGGATAACGAGCGCGAGTCGATGGTTGCAGCGGTCAATCGCTTCAACGAGGCTTGCGGTCTGGAGCAGCGGGTGCGCGCCGAAAGCCACATCGCCCTGCATGAGAAGTTCGTCGCGCCAACGGCTTTGGCGCGTCTGGATGAGCTGTTTCGTCTGATGCTGGCGCAGGTCTACAGCGCCTGATTTTGTGCGCTTAGCGCGTGCCGAAGACCACCATGGTCTTGCCTTTCACATCGACCAGGTTGCGTTCTTCAAGATCCTTGAGCACGCGACCGACCATCTCCCGCGAACAACCGACAATCCGGCCGATTTCCTGACGGGTCACCTTGATCTGCATGCCGTCCGGGTGGGTCATCGCGTCGGGCTGCTTACACAGCTCCAGCAGGCAGCGGGCCACGCGACCGGTAACGTCGAAGAACGCCAGGTCGCCGACCTTGCGCGTGGTATTGCGCAGACGTTGGGCGATTTGTCCGCTGAGGACGTAAAGAATGTCTGGATCCTGCTGCGACAGTTCGCGGAACTTCACGTAGCTGATTTCGGCGATTTCGCATTCGACCTTGGCCCGCACCCATGCGCTGCGTTGCTGTTCCTGGCCTGCCTGTTCGAACAGACCCAGCTCGCCGAAGAAGTCCCCGGCGTTGAGGTAGGCGATGATCATTTCGCGGCCGTCGTCATCTTCGATCAAGATGGTGACCGAACCTTTGATGATGAAGTACAGCGTGTCCGAGCGATCGCCGGCGCAGATGATGTTGCTCTTGGCCGCATGGCGACGGCGCTGGCAATGCATCAACAGCTTGTCGAGGTTCTTGATTTTGGGTGTGGGGGTAATAGCAACCATGGTTGTATCCCGAAAAGACTGCACGGTGATGTTTGATTTTTTTATGAGGCGTTGAAGGCGGTCGCTACACAGGCTGACAATTGGCGCCAGCGAATTGGCGCCAGCTTACCAGACACTTCGTCGAAAATTCGAGAAATTACCTACGCAGCTGAGGCATCCGTCCTAGGAACGCCGGGCGCTGCCAGAGCAAAGGCCTGTGCTAAGCTGGCGACCCTTTTTTCTACAGTGGAGTCTTGGCGATGAAGGCACGCATCCAATGGGCTGGCGAAGCCATGTTCCTCGGCGAATCCGGTAGCGGACATGTTGTGGTCATGGACGGACCGCCGGACGCCGGTGGTCGTAATCTGGGTGTTCGCCCGATGGAAATGCTCCTGCTGGGCGTTGGCGGTTGCAGCAACTTCGACGTGGTCAGCATCCTGAAGAAGTCGCGTCAGGCGGTTGAAAGCTGCGAAGCGTTCCTCGAAGCCGAGCGCGCGACCGAAGATCCGAAGGTGTTCACCAAGATCCACATGCACTTCGTGGTCAAGGGCCGTGGCCTGAAAGAAGCCCAGGTCAAGCGCGCCATCGAACTGTCTGCCGAGAAGTATTGCTCGGCCTCGATCATGCTCGGCGCGGCCGGCGTGGCGATCACTCACGATTATGAAATCGTCGAGCTCGGTTGAATCGACATTCAACTATCATAAAAGCAGTGCAGACTCTGGCGATCCCTCGCTGACGTCTGCATAATGCGCCACTTTTTTCAGGGCAGTGATCGGTCAACCGACGGATCGTCCGCCTGAACAGATAACCAAAATCGCCATCGCGAAGAGGTGTTAACCGTCCTACGCAGGTGCGTTGTTCGCACTTGACGGGCATGCTTGATCACGCGGCTGCGCCGCATACATAGAGAGTTTTTAACGGTGAAAAGCAAACTCAAGCTCCACGGGTTCAATAACCTGACAAAGACCTTGAGCTTCAACATCTATGACATCTGCTACGCGGAAACCCCGCAAGACCAGCAGGCTTACGTCGAGTACATCAATCAAGAGTACAACGCCGAACGCCTGACGCAGATCCTCACGGAAGTTGTCGAAATCATTGGTGCCAACATTCTGAACATCGCGAGTCAGAACTATGAGCCTCAGGGTGCCAGCGTCACGATTCTGATCTCGGAAGAGCCGGTGACCCCGACTGACAGCCAGATCGAAGAGTCCCCGGGTCCATTGCCCGAAATCATCCTTGCCCACCTCGACAAGAGTCACATCACGGTGCATACCTATCCGGAAATCCATCCGGACGCCGGTATTGCGACGTTCCGTGTGGACATCGACGTGTCGACCTGTGGTGTCATTTCACCGCTTAAAGCGCTCAACTTCCTCATTCACCAGTTCGATTCGGACATCGTGACTGTGGATTACCGTGTGCGCGGCTTCACCCGTGACGTTGAAGGCAACAAGCACTTCATCGACCACGAGATCAACTCGATCCAGAACTACCTTTCCGAAGACACTCGCGACGCGTACCAGATGACCGACGTGAACGTGTACCAGGAAAACCTGTTCCACACCAAAATGCTGCTGAAGAACTTCGAACTGGATAACTACCTGTTCGGCGACGCCACCAGCAACCTGTCCTCCGAGCAGCGTGCTCAGGTGACCGAGCGTGTGAAACACGAAATGCTGGAAATCTTCTACGCGCGCAACATGCCGGCGTAAGATTCCCGGGCACAAAAAAGGCGACTACCGTGCGGTAGTCGCCTTTTTTATTACCGAAACAGAACCCTGTGGGAGCGAGCTTGCTCGCGAAGGGGCCCTGCCAGACAACACTGAAGTCAGATCCTGTAGGTACTCTTGGTCATCACCTTCGCCAACAGACTCATCCCGAACTTCACCGGCGCCGGAAAACGGAAACCACCCGCATCCAGTGCACTCTCCGCATGATGCTCTTCATCAATGCACATCTGTTCCAGAATCGCCCGGGACTTTTCGTCCTCGGCCGGCAATTGTTCCAGGTGCTCGTTCAAGTGTTTGCACACCTGATGCTCGGTGGCCGCGACGAAGCCAAGGCTGACCTTGTCACTGATCAGACCAGCTACAGCGCCGATGCCGAACGACATTCCATAGAACAGCGGATTGAGCACGCTGGTATGGCTGCCCAGTTGATGGATGCGCTGTTCGCACCACACCAGGTGATCGATTTCTTCTTCGGCGGCGTGCTCCATGGCAGCACGCACCTGCGGCAACTTGGCGGTCAGCGCCTGCCCCTGATACAGCGCCTGGGCGCAGACTTCACCGGTGTGGTTGATGCGCATCAGGCCGGCGACGTGGCGGGTGTCTTCATCGCTCATCTGCACATCCGGCTGCACGATGGCAGGCGACGGACGGTACGGCTGGCCGCTGAAAGGCAGCAGGGTACGCATCGCGGCATCGGCTTGCAGCAGAAGACGGTCAATCGGCGAGTAGTGACGTTGGGTAGTCATGCTGACCTCCGGGAAAAATCTCGACCGCCAGTTTAACCGAATCGGCCGGGGAAGGTTTGCGCTGGGTCATTTGCCACGCGGTCATGCTTTTGGTGGGAGCGGGCTTGCTCGCGAAGGCGTCGGCACCTTCAGAATATCAATGTCAGACACTCCGCTTTCGCGAGCAAGCCCGCTCCTACAGGGGCGGATGCAGTGAATCAGCCCGGCGGCCAGTTCATCTGGCGCTGACCAAGTACGTGCATATGAATGTGATAGACGGTCTGGCCACCTTTTTCATTGCAGTTCATCACCACCCGGAAGCCTTCCTCGCAGCCCAGCTCCAGCGCCAGACGCTGGGCAGTGAACAGAATGTGCCCGGCCAGTGCCTTGTCGTCTTCGGTCAGGTCGTTGAGGGTGCGCACCGGTTTCTTCGGGATCACCAGAAAATGCACCGGTGCCTGAGGGGCGATGTCGTGGAACGCCAGAACCTGGTCGTCCTCGTAAATGATCTTGGCCGGGATCTCCCGGTTGATGATCTTGGTGAACAGAGTATCCACTGCTGTTTTCTCCGTTGTGGGGGCTGGCCTGAGTGTACTCATGGGAAATGACCCCGCCCAGTGTTTTGCCGTAGGACAGTTCAGCGCGGGCAGTAAGCCTTGTTGACCATGCCGACGATGGTGCGATTGAGCCAGCGCGAGCCGAGGCGTGGCAGGAAGGCCAGCCACCGGTTGCGTCGTCCCGGAATGATGATGGCGCGGTTTTTCTCCAGTGCACGCACGGTGTACAGCGCGACTTCCTCGGGGCTCATCAGCAGTTTGCTGTCCTTGAGTTTGTCGCTATTGAGCTGCGCGGTGCGGAAGAAAGCGGTGCGGGTCGGGCCGGGGCAAAGTACCGAGACTTTGACCGCGCTCTGTTTCAGTTCAACCCGCAGCGCTTCGGAGAAGTGCAATACGTAAGCCTTGCTGGCGTAGTAAGTGCTCATCCACGGGCCGGGATTGAACGCCGCTACCGAGGCGACGTTGAGGATCTGTCCGCCGCCCTGCAGCGCCATGCTGTTGCCGATGGCGTGGCACAGGCGGGTGAGGGCGAGGATATTGACTTCGATCAGATCCTGCTCGGTCATCCAGTCCTGGGCGAGGAACGGGCCGCAGGTGCCGATGCCGGCGCAATTGACCAGCAGATCGATCTGCCGGTCGCCTTCTTCCAGTTCCAGCAGGAAGCCGGACAAGCGCAATGGCTCGCCCAGGTCGCAGGCGCGGAACAACACCTCCACGCCAAAGCGCTGGGTCAGTTCGATCGCGATACTTTCCAGCTGATCACGCTGGCGGGCCACCAGAATCAGGCTGCGACCGCGCCGGGCCAGCGCTTCGGCCATGGCCAGGCCGATGCCGCTGGAGGCGCCGGTGATCAGAGCGTAACGGGTCATGCAATTCTCCATCGCAACAGCTCCGCGCCAGCGACGCAGGTGTCACGGCGGGGAGCGTTGTTCATTCTTTCGCAGAGTCTACAGGGGCCGAAGCCGCTTCGGCTGCATCGTCCACGGAATTCGCCGGTTCAGTCTCGACCTCGACTTCATCGGTGGTGACCGAGCCGCTTTCGTAGCTGCTCTCAAGGTTGCTTTCGTATTCCTGCTGGATCGCCGAGATACCGCCGAGCATGCCGCCGGCAAATACCAGGGCGAAGAACACGATCCACAACGAGCACAACACTTTGACCGCGGTACTGTTGGGTGGCGGCGGCGGGCCGTAGCGGTTGGCGCCAGTGTTGCCCGGTACGACCATGATCACCAGCGGGAAGAAGCTGCCCACGAACGGCACCAGGTTCAGCAGCCAGAGCCAGCCGGACCAGCCGATATCGTGCAGGCGCTGTACGCTGAACAGAATGCTGACAATGATGAAGCCGAGGAACAGGAAGAACGCGAATATCCCGCCAATGATCAGGCCGGTGGTGGAGTCGCCACTGACCAGTCCGAGAGCGAGCAGGGCGAATATGCCCACGATCGGCAGGGTCACCAGGCTCAGTACCATCGTCCAGGCCAGAAACCGCAGGCGACCGATCCGGCCTTCGACGCTGAAGGGCTTGAGCACTGCGAATGCTGGCAGGTTTTCGCCGACATTGGCCCGAGGTGGCGCATAGGGTGATACGGGTTCGTTGAAAGTCGCCGGTTGTTCATGCACGTCCGACAGACTCAGTTCGATCGCCGTTTCGCTTTCGATCCGGGCATCGATCCCGGTCTTGCTCAGTGCTTGCAGATAAGTCTGCGCATCGCTGTGGGTCAGGTCGCGTTTGAGGGCGACGGTGCTGCCGTTGAACAGGCGCTCGATGGCGGCAACATCGCTTTTGAACAGGGCCGCCAGATTGAGCTTGGCGGTGGTGAGATCGACGCCGGGCTGCAGAGCACCGTCGAAAACGATCTTGTAACGAGGTTCGCTCATGGTCGGGGCATCCTTGTCGCGAATCAATTGAAAGTCAGCAAGTGTAAGGCCAGTCGGTCGATCACTGGCCTGATTTTTCTCAGCGCGGCCAGCGTTTGGGCAACTGCGCCGCGCGTTCCAGCGCCTGACGATATTCCGCGTCGAGCCGGGCGATCAACTGGTCGACGCTCGGCAGGTCGTCGATCTGGCCTACGCCCTGGCCGGCCGACCACACGGTCTTCCAGGCCTTGGCTTCATCGTTGATCGGTTTGAGCTTGTCACCGAAATTGACTTCGCCCTTGCCTTGCAGCGCGGCCATGTCGAAACCCGCCGCCTCCAGGCTCTGGCGCATGAAGCTGGCCGGTACGCCAGAGACTGCAGGAGTATGAATGATGTCCGCCGCCTTGGCCGTCAGCAGCATGTCCTTATAGGCGTCAGGCGCATGACTTTCGGTGGTGCCGATAAATCGCGTACCGAAGTAGGCCAAATCCGCGCCGAGCAGCTGTGCGGCCAAAATCTCATGGCCGTGGTTAAGACATCCGGCAAGCAACAGGGTTTTATCGAAGAATTCACGGATCTCGGCGATCAGTGCAAACGGACTCCAGGTGCCGGCATGGCCGCCGGCGCCCGCCGCGACGGCGATCAAGCCGTCGACTCCGGCTTCGGCGGCTTTCTCGGCATGCCGGCGCGTGGTCACGTCGTGGAACACCAGTCCACCATAGCTGTGCACGGCATCGACCAGTTCCTTCACTGCGCCGAGGCTGGTGATGACAATCGGCACCTTGTGCTCGACGCAGATGTTCAGATCCGCCTGCAGGCGTGGATTGCTGTTGTGCACGATCAGGTTCACTGCATACGGCGCCGGGTTGTCCAGTGTCGCCAGGCCCGCTTCAATCTGCTCCAGCCAGGCCTTGAAGCCGCTGCTTTCACGCTGGTTCAGCGCCGGGAAGCTGCCAACCACGCCGTTACGGCAGCAGGCGAGCACCAGCTCCGGGTTGGAGATCAGGAACATCGGCGCCGCCACTACCGGCAAGCGCAGACGTTGTTCGAGCAGAGCGGGCAACGACATTGGAAATCCCCCGAGGTGTGATGCTGTTATGAAGTTAGAACGGCTTGACCACGACCAGAATTACGATAGCCAGCAATATCAGAACCGGCACTTCATTGAACCAGCGATAAAAGACATGGCTGCGGGTGTTCTCGCCACGGGCGAAGCGTTTTACCTGCGCGCCGCACATGTGGTGGTAGCCGATCAGCAGCACCACCAGGGTCAGCTTGGCGTGAATCCAGCCGCCCATGCTGAAGATGCCCGGATTGAGGTAGATCAGCCAGCCGCCGAAGATCAGCGTGGCGATCATCGCCGGGCCCATGATGCCGCGATACAGCTTGCGCTCCATGAGGCTGAAGCGTTCCTTGCTGATCGCGTCTTCACTTTGCGCGTGATAAACGAACAGCCGCGGCAAGTAGAACAGCCCGGCAAACCAGCACACGACACTGACGATGTGAAACGCTTTGATCCACAGATAGAACATTTTTGGTTATTCCCAGGTTCACGGTAGCCGGGATAGTAGAGGCTTGAGCGTCCGCACGTCACCTTGATGGTTGTCGCAGGGGCGCGCGGCCCCTATTATCGACGGCTTTCCAGTGGGTTCGTTGAGGGCAGGTTTATGGTCAAGGTCGGTATCGTCGGCGGCACGGGTTACACCGGTGTCGAACTGCTACGTCTGTTGGCACAGCATCCGCAGGCAGAAGTGGTGGTAATCACTTCCCGATCCGAGGCCGGTCTGGCCGTGGCTGACATGTACCCGAACCTGCGCGGCCACTACGACGGTCTGGCGTTCAGCGTGCCGGACATCAAAACCCTGGGTGCGTGCGACGTTGTGTTCTTCGCCACGCCGCACGGCGTTGCCCATGCGTTGGCCGGTGAACTGTTGGCGGTGGGCACCAAGGTCATCGACCTGTCAGCGGACTTCCGGTTGCAGGACGCTGAAGAATGGGCCAAATGGTACGGACAGCCACACGGTGCGCCGGCGTTGCTGGACGAGGCGGTCTACGGCCTGCCGGAAGTCAATCGCGAGCAGATCAAGAAGGCGCGTCTGATCGCCGTACCGGGTTGCTATCCAACCGCCACACAGTTGGGTTTCCTGCCGCTGCTTGAAGCGGGTCTGGCTGATACTTCGCGTCTGATCGCTGACTGCAAATCCGGCGTCAGCGGTGCTGGTCGCGGTGCTTCTGTAGGCTCGCTGTATTCCGAGACGTCGGAAAGCATGAAGGCTTATGCGGTGAAAGGTCACCGTCATCTGCCGGAAATTCGCCAGGGTCTGCGTCGCGCTGCCGGTAAGGATGTCGGTCTGACCTTCGTCCCGCACCTGACCCCGATGATTCGTGGCATTCATTCCACGCTCTACGCGACCGTGGTTGATCGTTCGGTGGATCTGCAGGCACTGTTCGAAAAGCGTTATGCCAACGAGCCGTTCGTCGACGTGATGCCGGCCGGCAGCCATCCGGAAACCCGCAGCGTGCGTGGCGCCAACGTCTGCCGCATCGCTGTGCATCGTCCGCAGGATGGTGATCTGGTGGTGGTGCTGTCGGTAATCGACAACCTGGTCAAAGGCGCGTCGGGTCAGGCGGTGCAGAACATGAACATTCTGTTCGGCCTGGATGAGCGCTTCGGTCTGTCCCACGCCGGTATGCTGCCGTAACACGTTCGGCAACACAGCAAAAAGGCCCGTCAAACGGGCCTTTTTGCATTCTGGGCAGTTGGTCGGGTTTATTGATATACCGTAACAATAGTTGACCGATTTTCTAGGACAAGCGGATAATGCGCGTCATCACGCATTATGGCGGCGTAACGCCGGGAGATAGTCAGCATGAGCGTCGAATCCTTCACCCCCACGGCTTTGCAATTCACCCAAGGTGCTGCGCACAAGGTGAAGAGCCTGGTCGATGAAGAGGGGAATGATCGCTTGAAGCTGCGCGTATTCGTTACGGGCGGCGGTTGTTCGGGGTTTCAGTACGGCTTCACCTTCGATGAAGATGTGGCCGAGGACGACACCATCGTCGAGCGCGAAGGCGTGAGTCTGGTGGTCGATCCGATGAGTTTCCAGTACCTGGCGGGTGCCGAAGTGGACTATCAGGAAGGTCTGGAAGGTTCGCGCTTCGTGATCAAGAACCCGAACGCCACCACGACCTGTGGTTGCGGCTCTTCGTTCTCGATCTGATCGCACCTCGCTGCGCACAACAAAACGCCGCAGAGCCTTACGGTTCTGCGGCGTTTTTTGTTGCTGGCGTTTTATTCAGTTGGGATAGATGGCGCCGAGTACCCGCAGGCCTTTGGCGCCGGTGACGCTCGGGCGATTGGCGGCAATGCCTTCGAGGCAGCAATGGGCCAGCCAGGCGAAGGCCATTGCCTCGACCCAGTCCGGATCGACGCCGTGAGTGGCGGTGCTGGCGACGGTGGCGTTAGGCAGCAGGTCGGCAAGACGTTTCATCAGCGTAGCGTTGTGAGCGCCGCCGCCGCAGACCAGCATTTCCCGGGTATCGGATTGAGCGGTTTGCAGCGACTCGACAATGGTCAGCGCCGTCAGTTCGAGCAGCGTTGCCTGGACGTTTTCAGCAGCGAAGCTCGGTAGCTCTGAGAGATGGTGTTCCAGCCAGGGCAGGTTGAACACTTCCCGGCCAGTACTCTTTGGGCCTTTGGTCACGAAGAACGGATCGCTGAGCAGCGCTTTGAGCAAGACTGGCTCGACAGTGCCGGTGGCTGCCCACTGACCGTTGCGATCATAGTTCTCGCCGCGTTGCTGATGAATCCAGGCATCCATCAGCACATTCCCAGGGCCACAGTCGAAACCGGCTACAGGCCTGGTCGGCTCAATCAGACTCAGATTGCTGAAACCGCCGACATTCAAGACTGCACGGTTGCCGTTACGCTCTTCGAACAAAGCCTCATGGAAGGCTGGCACCAGTGGGGCACCCTGACCGCCAGCAGCCACGTCGCGGCTGCGGAAGTCGCTAACCACGGTGATGCCGGTCAGCTCGGTCAGTAGTGCGGGATTGCCGATCTGCACTGTGAAGCCACGAGCGGGCTCATGGCGAATGGTCTGGCCATGGCTGCCGATTGCACGAATGGCTTCAGGCTTCAGTTGCTGCTGATCGAGGAGGGTATGGATGCCCTGTGCAGCGAGTTTGACCCAGTGCTGCTGGGCGATCGCCGAGCGGGCAATCTCGTCGGGGCCGCTGGCGCACAAGCCAAGCAGCTCGGCGCGCAGGGTTTCAGGCATGGGGATGTAAAGCGTGGCGATCAGTTTGATCGCCGAGGTCTGCTCGATCAGGGCGATGTCCAGCCCATCGAGACTGGTGCCGGACATCACGCCGATATAAAGAGCCATGGCTTAGCGCTTGCTCGAAGCCAGCATGGTGGCCTTCTCTTGATCCATGCGCGCCATCAGCGGCTGGCTCTGCGCAAGGAAACGTGCGCGCTCGGACTTGGCGATCGGATCTGCCATCGGCAGCTTCTGGCCCAGTGGGTCGACGTGAACACCGTTGACCTGGAACTCATAGTGCAAGTGCGGTCCAGTGGACAGGCCGGTGGTACCAATGTAACCGATCACTTGGCCCTGCTTGACGCTGCCGCCGGTTTTCACGCCTTTGGCGAAGCCTTGCATGTGGCCATACAGCGTGCGGTAGGTGTTGCCGTGCTGGATGATCACCGTGTTGCCGTAGCCACCGCGGCGACCAGCCAACAGCACTTTACCGTCACCGGCAGCCTTGATTGGCGTACCGCGTGGCGCTGCGTAATCGACGCCTTTGTGGGCGCGGATCTTGTTGAGGATCGGGTGTTTGCGGCCCATGGAGAATTTCGAACTGATGCGGGCGAAGTCCACCGGGGTACGGATGAACGCCTTACGCATGCTGTTGCCATCAGCGGTGTAATAGCTGCTGTTGCCTTGTTTGTTGGTATAACGCACGGCGGTGTAGGTCTTGCCGCGGTTGGTGAAGCGTGCAGACAGAATCGGGCCGGTGCCCACTGCCTTGCCGTTGACCACTTTCTGCTCGTAGATCACGTCGAATTCGTCACCTTGACGGATGTCCTGAGCGAAGTCGACGTCGTAGCCGAAGACGCTGGCCATATCCATCGTCAGGCTGTGGGACAGGCCTGCGCGGGCAGCGGATTGTGACAGGGAGCTATTGATCACGCCGTGCACGTAAGCCGTGCGAACGGTCGGCTTGGCTGTTACGCGGTTGAATGCGTAGCCCTTGTCATTCTTGGTCAGGGTAATGGTTTCGACATCGCTGACCTTGCTGTGCAGGCTGGTCAGTTGGCCTTCCGGGTTCAGTTCGAACTCCAGCTTCTGGCCGTGCTTGAGCTGGCTGAACTGTTTGGCTTGTTTGTCGCTGGCCAGCACTTCGTGCACAGCAGCGGCTGGCAGACCGACTTTCTCGAACAATGTAGAGAGCGTATCGCCTTTGGATACGACGACTTCGCGGTGCCCCGGGGCTTTTGGTTTCTCTGCAGCCGGAGTTGGGGCAGGTGCGGCTTCAGCGGTTTTCGGGGTTTCTTCGGTGCTGTTTTCGATCTGGGCGAAAGGTGAGGCTGCTGGCTCATTTGTGGCTTGAATCGCGTCAGCAGCGTCTTGATCTTGTGTCAGTTGTTCAGCAGGACTTTCCAGTTCCAGGCTCAGGGTCGTCTTTTTGGCTTCAACATCACTGGAAGGAAATACCAGGAGCGCCAGACTGAGAAGGGCGGCGATTCCACTTGCGGCAAGCAGGTGGGTCTTCGGGTAAAGCGGTGGCGCTTTAGACGGTTCAGTGGTCATAAGTAATTTTGACTTTGAAAAAAGATGAATTGGAAAAGATGAATGACATGATGAAGATGAAATAACTGTATAAAATATAACCAAATCATCCCCGAAGCAAGTCTACAGACACCCTGTCTGCAGATTGGTGTCCGTGCGCCGGGCAAAACTTGTAATTGGTGCACGATCTTGTATGGTTGGTTCCCTTTGAATCTGAGCCTTGCGGGTCTGTTATGAAGTCGGTTGAAGAGCAGCTAGCGCTGATTAAACGTGGTGCGGAAGAACTATTGGTCGAGTCCGAGCTGATCGAGAAGCTCAAGCGCGGCCAGCCGCTGCGTATCAAGGCTGGTTTCGATCCAACCGCCCCGGATCTGCACTTGGGTCACACCGTGCTTATTAATAAGCTGCGCCAGTTCCAGGAATTGGGGCATCAGGTGATCTTCCTGATTGGTGACTTCACCGGGATGATCGGTGATCCAAGCGGCAAGAGCGCTACGCGTCCTCCTTTGACTCGCGAGCAGGTTTTGGAAAACGCCGAGACCTACAAGTCTCAGGTGTTCAAGATTCTGGATCCGGCGAAAACCGAAGTTGCGTTCAACTCCACCTGGATGGATCAGATGGGGCCGGCGGACTTTATTCGTCTGACTTCGCAATACACTGTCGCGCGTATGCTTGAGCGTGATGACTTCGATAAGCGTTACACCACCAATCAGCCGATCGCTATTCATGAGTTCCTCTATCCGCTGGTTCAGGGTTATGACTCGGTTGCTCTGCGCGCGGATGTCGAACTGGGCGGTACCGATCAGAAGTTCAACCTGCTGATGGGGCGTGAGCTGCAGCGTGGGTATGGCCAGGAAGCTCAGTGCATTCTGACCATGCCGTTGCTGGAGGGTCTGGATGGCGTGAAGAAGATGTCCAAGTCGTTGGGCAATTACGTTGGTATCCAGGAAGCGCCAGGTGTGATGTACGGCAAGCTGGTTTCGATTCCAGATGCGCTGATGTGGCGTTACTTTGAGCTGCTCAGCTTCCGTTCGATGGATGAGATCGATGCCTTCCGTGCGGATGTAGAGGCAGGGGCTAACCCGCGCGATATCAAGATCAAGCTGGCAGAAGAGATTGTCGCTCGCTTCCACGGTGAGGAGGCTGCCGCCAATGCGCATCGCGCTGCTGGTAACCGTATGAAGGATGGTGAGCTGCCGGATGATCTGCCGGAGATCGAACTGGTCTCTGCTGAAGATATGCCGATTGCGGCCGTCCTTAATAAGGCAGGGCTGGTGAAGAACTCGGCGGCTGCGCGTGATTTGTTGGCTTCCGGTGGTGTGCGTGTGGATGGTGAGGTGGTTGATCGCTCCTTTATATATGTGCTGGGCGCGACCCACGTTTGCCAGGCGGGCAAGAAGGCATTTGCACGCATCACGTTGAAATCTGAATAAAGTTGGATTTAGGGGTTGACGGCGAATTTTAGAAGTCTATAATTCGCCCCACTTCCGGCGCAGTCGAAACGGAAAACTACTTGAGATTCAATGAGTTACGCAGTTTTCGACAGCGGCTTGCTTCAGTTCATCGAGGCCTGGAAGGAGTTGAAAGAGCGGTGATGTTTGGCTCTTTTGACG